>NZ_NKIL01000004.1:0-561432 GCF_002256165.1 Ralstonia sp. PBBBR1
CGTGCGATCGCCGACTGGATTCAGTTCTACAACCACCGACGGCCCCACCAAGCGCTGAAGATGAAGACCCCGGCTGAGGCATTCGCTTTAGCCGCCTAACCTGTGCAGGTTTCACTGGGTCATTACATTGTCGCACGAGCAGTATTGGGCGGCTCGATCTTACCTGGACGGCTGGTTATCCTGCGCCCGTGGTGACAGCCTGCCGCGTACCGGCATGATTCGGGAGATCATGCGGATGTGGGGTATTCGGGGTGGGTTGCGCGCAGCCACAATGGAACTATGCGAGCGGCGGTATGGAGTCACTTCCTTAGGCTCCTTGACAGATGCGCAATTGCGCGCAGCGCTCTGGGTGACCGTGGCAGACTGGCGAGATATTGGGCACAGGTCCATACAGCGTAGACAGCCACACGGCAAAAAACCAACAACAGGGGGAGCAGCGACGATGCCTGGCACCAAGCTTCTACCAGCACTTGTTGGGGCGATATTCGCTGCTGCGCCTGTGTGGGGGCAGAACGCGCCGGCACCATTTGACGGTGAATGGGCGTTCACGTACCCCTGCGAAACCGCCACCGGCATATACGCGGAGCGCTGCAAGCAAGGCTCGCGCGACGAATTCCGCCTGAGCCTCCGGCAGCAAGGGCGGCGAATTTGCGGCTACCACCTTGCGACGGGTCAACTTGGCAACAGAGTCGACGAAGGCGACTTGGCCGGGCCTGGGCCTTCAGTGGCAGGCACTGCCACAGGCAATGTGGTGACCCTGACGTTCAAAAGCGCGCGCACAAGCGAAATAGGCCAAGCAACTTTGATCAAGGATGGAGACACCATCGTTTGGCACGTTACACAGCCTTTGCGCGAAGATAATTGGTTTCCGAATGATGCTGTGTTGAAGATGCAGACCGCTCAGCCCCACCTTCCCGCAACGAGTTGCGAGGCGGCGCCTCGACCCTGATTGATAACAACGACAGGTGCTATGTCACAGTTCGCACGCGTTGCCTTCCTGGCCATCCTGCTCACGCTATCCGCCAAACCGGCAATGGCGGACTGGACACAAGACTTCGTCAGAATTGCCTGCAACCCAGATGCACGCTTCTTCCGCTTCGAATGGGTTGGACTCGACGGCAGCAGTGCTTGGTCCGACGCTCAATACGATGACAAGCGCATGGAAGAGCGGAAGGCCATCTGGAGACAACATGGCTTTTACGTACCCTCGGATCTTCACTACGAGTGCAAAGTAGGAGACGTCACATACCGTCTCACAACGAAACAGCAAGCCCCTTATTCTCCCGGGATGTGCGGCGAGCAACCGCCAATCAAATTGAACCTCTCCAAGGATGGCGAGGAAATCCTGAAGGATGTGACCTTCGGCGATGACTGCTTTGGCGGCCCCTCTGTTGCGAGCGTGACCATATTCGAGACCCTGATGGGCTGGGGAGGGGCAGGCACTTCGATGTGTGCCTGGCCTACGACCAATTCCGGTAGTAGCCCATACAAAGAGGTCTGCGAAGACCCTTCAGCGTTCTCGCGCACCATGCCTGTCACCCAGGAGCAGATGGGAATCTATTTGCGCAAGCGGTCTAAGGAATAGCCCCACATCCTATTCTGCATGTCTCTGGCGCTAGGGGTTGTGAGCCTTATTCCCGCCCCTCCCGCTCTCTCTCCATAGTAAGTTCTTCAAGGCAATGACCAGAGGAAGGTTTGTCGCTGGATGGATGTAAGGAAGGGAGCGGGGACGGTGAGACCACCAAATCTAGACGACCTAGATTTCCTTTTTTGTATCGAAAGCGCCCTAGCCAGACGCCCTCCACTCCGTAGTCATACGTCTCAGTACGTCGCCACCCCTGACGCTCAAGAACGGGGAAGAAAATTTCATCGGTAATGCACGGACTTGGAGACTTCTTATATTTTCCAAATTCCATTGACTCGATTTCCGCATCAAAAGAAAAGATGAACCAAGAATACTTTCCTGGTCCTTCGGCAAGTCCTAAATTTAGATGCGAGTCCCCGTTCGGGTGGACGTAATACCACCACCCACCGCGCGCATTTCTGTTTTGGTGGTCATTCTTTATCTTCAATGGCGCTGGAAATTTGACGGCGAATTCATCTTCCACTTGGGACTTTGTTACACGCCCATCGGCAGAGTCCGTCAATCTGAGCAACTTCGCCATCAAGTCGGCTATAGGCTCCGGGCGAGAGGAGAGCGTCGCCTCGCCGGGGGCGGTGGCTCGCGCCCCAGAGGTCGTATGTTGCTTTTTTTCGGCCGACTTGCCGTTCACTTCGTGAGCACTGGCAGACATGCCCAGGCAAGATGCAAATATAGTCAACGACAGAAAATATCTATGCATATATATCGCCGCTCTCAATTTAACTGTTCAGGAGCATAGAGGTCTTTAGTGCGCTAAGCCATTGCTGCGTAGAGTCTTCGACGAAAGGAGGCAAGTCAGTGTCGCGTTCACTTCCAGTGCACGCAATGGCACAACGCCATCGACAGCGCCGCGCTGGAACAGATTCGGCTCAAAGGAAGAAAAGCGCCAAACCAAACGCCAAAAGCACGCACCCGGAAACAAGTTGCGATCGGAGAATGGTCCGCCACCCCGGGTAGCCATACGGCACGGGCGCCGAGAAGCGGATCGGGACAGGCAACCGCAACAGCCAAATTCTCCATGCGTGTGTAACCGCCATGACTCCGCAATCCAGCACGCAGAACTTAAGGAGCCGAAGCGGCTCCAGTTCATTAGGCAGTCGGAAAATTTGCATCACGAGGAATACCAGCGCAGGGAGGGCCAATAGCACCACGGAGGCTCGGTAAGCCAGTGTGACGCTGTCTTAAGCCACTGAGGCGCAGGGTTATCGCCTTGCGGGGCGGGGGTCCATTTCATATTCGTGCGGTGGAGCGGCGACGCTACTTGTACAACCCAAAATCAACCTCTTCCTTGACGAACTTGCCACTCGCCAGCAACGCCCTTTCAACATCTGCAATGACGGCCCTATTGTCGACGGGGGCCGACACGAAGAGGCCCCAGATATCGTCGTCAATCTCGTACCGGCCGCCGGCATACTTCCAGTAACCGAAATAGCGATCTTGCGAGAGGGCAACCTCTGGATCGTCGAGGTTCTCAGGATGGCGCTCCTGCACCGCGTCGAGCGCCTCCTGCAGGACCGCTGCAACGTTTGGAAAACCAGCAACTCGATGGTCGTCACAGATCTCGACCAGCAGATCGCTACCGTGATACACGGGCCGAACACGAAACCGGATTTGATCTGCCATGGAATCACTCCGCACGGATCATCTTCCCCAGCACCGGGAAATGCTGCTCTGCCCATCGTTTGAACTCGGCACGGGCGCTCACCGGAACCTGACATCCGGTTGCCGGGTCCAGTAACGACAGACCTTCACCGCGATCAAGACGCGCAGCCAGCACGCGCAACCTTTGCTCGACCCATCCGACCGTTGCAGCAGAGTCGTACCAGTACGCCAAATCGAGCAAGTCAAATATCTCTGCGTCCACGACTCCGCATGCGTACAAGTCTTGGTCAAGAGCCAGGTCACAGGCCACGCGCCTGGCTTGATGCGACTGATCCTTGGCGCTCAGGGTAGTCAACGCGGCGTGAAGCGCGTCCGGCGAGTAGGTTTCAGACTCACCCAACACCCCTGCATCGTCAAACACCAGGCTGCTGGCGTACCGACACAGCCCCAGCGCGACAATGCCCGCGAAAAACCACGAGTCACGCGTTTGAACGCCAACCATGAACGGGCGGCCCTCGCTCACCTCGCGCCGGCCTGCCTGCTCAGTGAAGGACAGCCAGCACGCATGTTCTAGGCGTTCTCCTGAAACCTGGACGAACGCCTGCAAGAGCGTGGCATCCGCTCCATCCCTGTCAAAAGCGACGGCAGCAGGCGGTAGACCGAACTCGGCAAGCGATGCGCCCACAATCGATTGCAGCTCTGCAAGCGTGTCCGGCAACTGATTGAGGGGAACGTAGAGGCTATTCGGCATCCCGCTTTGTCTTTCTCTTGACCGGCTTCCGTACGGCGCCGACCTGCACGTTGTTCGACCCACCAACAATGATCTGAGAGCGCTTGCCCGCCTTCACTGGCTGGGCCTCAGTGGCGCCGACCGACAGTCCACCGATCAATGCAAGGACACCTGCGCGCCCGCGCGCATCGAGTCTCCGAATGCCGGCGATCAACACGTCTTCCTCGGGGGACAGAAACGTCGATACGTGTCGCCCCGTAACCAAATACAGCGCGTCGGCTCCCGCTTCATGCCAGTTGGCCAGGATTCTTACGCCCGGTTCGCTTGTTCCCGTCTCGTAGTTTGAGTAAGTCCTCAGCGCGACCCCGCCGAGCGCAGCCATCTGGGCCTGTGATAGGCCCAGGCGCAATCGCTCTTCAGCGAGCCTTTCCCCAAAATGCAAAGTTCTGCTACCCATGAGTCATATGCGCAGATTTCTGCGTATCATCGAATTTCATATGCAAGATTCTCTTTCACGAGTATATCGACCATGCCCCGTGGAAATGTCGCGAAACGTCGCGCGCCAATTGGCGTCGTGACTGACAAGCCCGTCTATATCCGCCTTCGGCCCGAGGAGCTTCTGAAGTTCAAAGCGCGCGCCGCCACTGAAGGTCGGTCCCTCGGCAACATGGGCCGCGTTCTCATCCTCAGCGCGCTGGCCCAGCCGAGCCCCAACAAGCTTATGCAAGCCGTGCCGCAACGGCACGCAACTTCCGTTGTCGAGGATTGATCATGCACACCCAACACCGAATAGAACACGCCCTGCGCCGCAAGCTCTCTGGCCCCACCCGGCAAGACGTGCAGCAGACGATGGGCTGGGACAAAGGCGCCATGAGCCGCTTCCTGAGCGGCGAGCAAGGCGTGCTGATCGACAAGCTGGATACGCTGGTTGGCGTGTGCGGCTATGTGCTGGTCACGCGCAAGTACATGGATGCCGTGGCCACGCTGGGCGAGGTCGGCATGTTTTGCGAGTGCGCGCGTCAGGGCCACGGCGAGTGCGGCCGGCCGCAAGGGGGTGGGAAATGAAACACCTCTGGGCGAGCCCGGTGCCGGCAAGACCACGCTCATTGAGTTTCTGTGGAAGCTCTGCGGCCGGCGCGACTACGAAGGCTTCGACCCGAGCAAGTCGTCGCTCGCCGCTCGGGCCCGCAACTTCGCCCAGGTGGCCAACCTGCCCGTGGTGCTCATCGAGGGCGACCGCGGCGACGAAGGCGCCAAGCAACGCGGCTTCGATTGGGACGAGCTGAAGACCGCCTACAACGGCCGCAGCACCCGCGCGCGTGGCATGAAGAACGGCGGCAATGAAACCTACGAGCCGCCCTTTCGTGGCGCCATCGTCATCAGCCAAAACGCCGAAGTCAGCGCCAGCGACGCCGTGCTGCAGCGGATCGTCCACATCTACTGCGACCGCTCTGCACAGACGCCGGCAACGCGCGCTGCAGCCGAAGCGCTGGAGCGCATTCCCGTGGAGGATGTGTCGGCGTTCCTGCTGGCCACCGTCATGGCCGAGTCCAAAGTGCTGGAAACCTTCGCCGCCCGCGTGTCCGTGCACGAGCAGGCCTTGATGGCCCGGCCCGACATCAAGACCGTGCGTATCGCCAAGAACCACGCGCAAATCATGGCCATGGTCGACAGCATGCGCCACGTGCTGCCGCTCACCGACGAGCAGCACGCCGCCGCCCTGGACGAGCTGGGCCGCATGGCTGCTGCGCGCCAGCAGGCGATCAGTGCCGATCACGCATTGGTACAGCAGTTCTGGGAAGTCTTTGACTACATCGAGTCCGACGACGATGACCGGCCGATTCTCAACCACGCGCGTACAGGCGATGTCATCGCGATCAACCTGCAGCACCTGGAACACATCGCGGCAGAGCGGCGCGTGCACCTTCCGCCGTTGGCCGACCTCAAGCGCGTGCTCAAGACATCACGTCACAGGAAGTTCATCGATATCCGATCCGTCAACAGCGCCATCAACGCGCAATTCAACCGCGAGAACTTGCTCGCGCCCAAGCGGCCGGAAACGGTCAAGTGTTGGGTGTTCACGCAAGACCGCCCCAAAGCAAAAGGAGCCAATGCATGACCCGGCAAGTTAGATTGCTCGACCTGCCCGCCGACGGCTATCTGCGCCTCAAGCAGATCATCGGAGACCGAAAAGCCGACCCGCCCGTGCCAGCAATCATCCCCGTATGCTCTTCCACCTGGTGGACCGGCGTGAAAGAAGGCCGTTTCCCACAGCCCACCAAGTTAGGCCCCCGCACCACAGTGTGGCGCGTATCTGACATTTACGAGCTTATTTACGGCCGTGGGGGCAACACTGGGGGCAACTCCAAACGGCGAACTTGAGAGAATGGCTTAACGGTGGGGCTTTGCAGGAGTTATGTGACTGCTGTACGTCCCACCATCTGATGGTTTATTGAGGGACAACAAATGTGCCGTTAAGCATAAAGTGGCCGTCTGGACAGGTTATGGTTGTTTACCCGCTGGGCCACATTTATCGAAAATCGGCGCTAAGTTAAATAGCTTTTCCCGCTCGCAGCGGGAATGATGGACGTAAAAAAGCCGGCCGCGTGGCCGGCTTCTTCTTTGGTTTGGAGGCGCTCAGTCTGCTTCGATGCGTCCTTTGGCGTCCTGGAGCAAGCTGATGACTCCCCTGACGCTGCCGAGCACCTCTTGAGGGACACGCTCCCTCACCTCTCGAAGATTGATTGCTTTACCTTGGCTAACGATGTCCTGACATGCGACATCAATAGCCTCTCGCGCATTGTCCAGGCTCTGTTCTCCGCGGCGCCGCAACTGTCGCCGCCAGCGCTCGGCCAGGATGCGAGCCTCCGTGTTGGCGTTCTGATATAGCTGGCGCACGTCGACATCGAGGCGCCGCGCCGCCTCTGCCACACTCACCGGCGTCAACGAATTACCCATCGCGGTCAGTTCCGCGCGAATCTGGTCCCAGTCCAACGTCCGCCGTGGGGCACGCTGGCACTGGCGCGAACAGCATCGTCACCTGCCGGGATTCAACAGTCGCCGGCGACCAGCCCGCCAAGTCGCCCCTCAACAACTTGGGAAGTGACAATCCGGCCTGCGAAGCGATACTCAAATGGGCGGGCATCCTCATCAATCGGTCGCACAACGTACTGCTCAAGTTGCTCGACGACTTCCTCTCGGCCAGGGAACTCAGCTGCGGTCAAATCGGAGATGAGGTTTCTTTCGTCTGCCGAGGGCGGGCGAAAACTATTGAAGTTCCCACCTCTACGCTTTACGGGGCCCCTTACGGTCGCCCTCGTCAAGAGGGCACAAGGACGTTGCCACTCACTCAGACTCACCTCAACTGAGCCTAGGTTTGCGGCTTGGCCTCATCAGGCTCATAGCCCAGTCGCTCCCACCGCTCAACCTAAGCGGCAACTTCACCTACAGCGACATTCTTCGCGCCCCTGGACCCTGCAGTGACTTGGGCGGTCGAAGTGAATTTTCGGGACGAAAATCGCAATACCGAACTTCCGTTGCGCACGCGGTTTCAGCTTCGGTAGACGCTGAACGGCAGTTCGCGGTGATGACATGAAATTCCTTTCTCCATCCGAATGTTCAACACGGCTGGAAAGTGAGGGCTGTTGCGAGAATCCGTACGGGGGACAGCACTAAGCACGGCCTCGTATCTACAGTTCGCAATTCCTAAATTCGATGGCAGAGGCGCCCATACGGTAGATGCCATCCGTACTTGCGTTGGGTCACCGCGACCTTGCCTCTTTCAGGTTACCGATTGGTCGCGTTATGCGGAGCTTAGGAATTCGATACTGGCGGAACTGGAATCGACATGTTCAGGCGAACTCCGACCGTTCGACGCCGACGTGGTCAAGGGGCGGGGAAGAACACAGCACAAAAACCGGCAACACCCTCAGCGCTCCTGACAGCCGCCTATACTGCCAGAATGACTTGGGTCGACGACACCGCTCTTCGGCTCGTTGCAACGTGAATTGAACGGACTCGCGAGGTTGTCATGAAGATTCTGGTGGTACTGACTTCACACGACCAGCTCGGCGATACGGGCCGGAAAACCGGATTCTGGCTCGAAGAGTTTGCCGCGCCTTATTTCGTGTTCAAGGACGCAGGCGTCGAGATGACGCTCGCTTCGCCAAAAGGCGGCCAGCCGCCTCTCGACCCCAAGAGCGACGATCCGGATTCGCAAACCGAAGCAACCCGGCGTTTCAAGAACGATAACGAAGTGCAAGCGGCCCTGGCAAATACAGCGAAGCTCTCAACTGTCTCGGCCGCGGACTATGATGCCTTGTTCTATCCCGGCGGACACGGACCGCTCTGGGATCTGGCAGAAGATCCGCAGTCGATCTCATTGATCGAAACCATGTATGCGGCGGGAAAGCCGGTCGCCGCCGTTTGCCATGCACCCGGTGTGCTCCGTCATGCAAAGGCGCCCGATGGCTCTCCGCTCGTGCGCGATAAACCCGTAACCGGCTTTGCCAATTCAGAAGAAGCGGCCGTCGGTCTTACGGAAGTGGTGCCATTCCTCGTCGAGGACATGTTGAAGAAGAATGGAGGCAAGTATTCGAAGGGGCCGGATTGGCAATCATATGTGGTCGTCGCGGCAAGCCTGATTACTGGACAGAATCCCGCCTCGTCGGAAGCAGCGGCAAAAGCGCTGCTCTCGAGGCTGAGCATGGCTTGATACGTCGCCGGAGTTGAAGGAGTGAGTCATGCAAAAGGAGAGTGGGCCAGCAGATCCGAAACCCGAAACCAATCGAAGGACGTGATACATGCGCCCGAGCCGAACCTGAACCGGCGCGCACCAAGCACTTTGCTTTGATCGCACAGGGAATCTTTTCAGAAAATCGGCGTCGCTGGCTGGTAGAAGCGCGAACGACGATCGTTTGATCATGTCATGGGGCTTTCTGTTGCTGTCCGTGTCAGCCCTGGCTGGTCCCCCTGATTGTCTAAAAAGAATGGAGGAGCCGCGTCATGCAATCTTCCCTTGAAGAACACATGCTCTTCGATATGACACAGTGCGGAATTCGTTGCAGGCATCCTCATGCTGGTCTCGCACATCATGTTTGAATCTTTAGGGATGGCTCTTTACAGTCTCGGCTGTCTGGGGAAATGTGCCGCTGTCATGCTGGCGCTTCGGGTTTAATTGAAGCGGTGAGGATGCCCCGACAATGCTCGCCGCAGCGGCCATCCCCGCCCTCGTTGCTCAACAACCTTCGAGCCCGAATAGCCTGTGCCGAGCGCCTTCATTAGTTTTCGCTCGATTCGCCGAGCCATGCTTATTCGTTACTCATCGATATGGACGCCATCCGCAACGAAGCTCGCTCGACGCCGGCGCAATCCGACGCACCCGCTTTCACCGGCTTCGTGTGCGTGCGCGGCGCTCGCGAACACAATCTGAAAAACATCGACGTGCAGATTCCGCGTGATGCGCTAGTCGTCTTCACCGGCGTGTCGGGATCGGGAAAATCGTCGCTGGCATTTGGCACGTTGTACGCCGAAGCGCAGCGGCGCTATTTCGAATCGGTCGCGCCGTATGCCCGGCGCCTGATCGAACAGGTCGGCGTGCCCGAAGTGGACGCGATCGAAGGCCTGCCGCCCGCGGTCGCGTTGCAGCAGCAGCGAGGCACGCCGAGCGCGCGCTCGTCGGTTGGCAGCGTGACCACGCTGTCGAGTCTCGTGCGCATGCTCTATTCGCGCACTGGCGACTATCCGCCAAAGCAACCCATGCTGTTCGCCGAGGATTTCTCGCCAAACACGGTGCAAGGCGCCTGTCCGACTTGCCATGGACTCGGCCGCGTGTACGAGGTTACGGAAAAATCCATGGTGCCGGACGACTCGCTGACCATTCGCGAGCGCGCAATCGCTGCATGGCCGCCGGCCTGGCACGGACAAAATCTGCGCGACATTCTGGTGACGCTCGGCTACGACGTCGATAAACCGTGGCGCGATTTGCCGAAGAAAGTCCGCGACTGGATTCTCTTCACCGACGAACAGCCGACCGTGCCCGTCTACGCCGGCCTCACGCCGAAAGAAACCCGCGCCGCGCTAAAGCGCAAGGACGAACCGAGCTATCAAGGGACATTCTCCGGTGCGCGCCGCTATGTGCTGCACACGTTCGCGAACACGCAAAGCGCGCTGATGAAAAAACGCGTGTCGCAATTCATGGTCGGCAGCGTCTGTCCGACCTGCCATGGCAAGCGGCTCAAGAAGGAAGCGCTGTCGGTGAAGTTCGCCGGGCTCGATATCGGCGATTTTGCTCAGTTGCCGCTCGCCAGACTTGCCGAGATGCTCGAACCGATCGCGCGCGGAAAATGGCCCGAGCCGGATGCCGCTCATTCGGTCAAAGACGCCGCCAGAGGCAGCGTGCTCAGCAGGAGCGCCATGCGCGATGCCGTCGAAAAGCGGGTCGCCGCAGGCGGTTCCGCGCACAAAGCCTCGCCCGACGTGAGGCGCACGCCCAACCTGTCCGAGGAGAAGCGCGTCGCTGCCCAGCGTATCGCAGCCGAACTTCTAGAGCGCCTGACGACGCTGGTCGATCTGGGCCTGGGCTATCTCGCGTTGGAGCGCAGCACGCCCACGCTGTCATCCGGCGAAACGCAGCGCCTGCGACTCGCCACGCAGTTATCGTCGCAGTTGTTCGGCGTCGTGTACGTGCTCGATGAGCCATCAGCCGGTCTGCATCCCGCCGATAGCGAAGCACTCTTCAGCGCGCTGCAGGGATTGAAGGCGGCGGGCAATTCGCTGTTTGTCGTCGAACACGATCTGCAGATGATGCGGCGCGCCGACTGGCTGGTCGACGTCGGCCCCGCAGCGGGTGAGGCCGGCGGCTATGTGGTCTATAGCGGGCCGCCCGCCGGACTCGCGAAGGTGGAGGCGTCGCAAACGCGCCGGCATCTGTTCGCGCCACCGGCGCCAGTCGAACGTATGCCGCGTAAACCTACCGGCTGGCTGCGGCTCGCCGGCATCACGCGCAACAATCTGCTCGGGCTCGATGCCGCGTTTCCGCTCGGCTGTCTGACTGCCGTCACAGGCGTGTCGGGCTCGGGCAAATCGAGCCTCGTGAGCCAGGCACTGCCCGAGCTGGTCGCTAGCCACCTTGGACGCGCCTTCGAAAACCCGGACAACGACGAGCAGGACCCGTTGTTCGCCGCCACCGCCGTGCCGACCGGAGGCCGCATCACCGAAGGGATGGACACCGTGCGGCGACTCGTGCGCGTCGATCAGAAACCGATCGGCCGCACGCCGCGTTCCAACCTTGCCACTTACACGGGCCTGTTCGACCATGTGCGCAAGCTGTTCGCCGACACGCCGCTCGCCCGCAAGCGCCGCTACAGCGCGGGCCGCTTTTCGTTCAACGTGGCGCAAGGCCGTTGCCCGACTTGTGAAGGCGAAGGCTTTGTCAGCGTCGAACTGCTATTTCTACCGAGCGTCTACGCGCCCTGCTCGACATGTCACGGCACGCGCTACAACGCGCAGACGCTGGAAGTCACGTGGCGCGATAAAAACATCGCCGAGGTGCTCCGCCTGACCGTCGACGCCGCCTGCGACTTCTTCGCCGACGAAGCCAGCGTGATGCGCGCGTTGAACGTGCTGCGCGACATCGGCCTGGGCTATCTGCGGCTCGGCCAGCCGGCCACCGAACTGTCCGGCGGCGAAGCCCAGCGCATCAAACTCGCCACCGAACTGCAACGCGCGCAGCGCTCCGACACGCTGTATATCCTCGACGAGCCGACCACCGGCCTGCATCCCGCCGACGTGGACCTGCTCATGGTGCAACTCCAGGGACTCGTGGATGCCGGCAATACCGTCGTGGTGGTCGAACACGACATGCGGGTGGCCGCGCAGAGCGACTGGGTTATCGACGTCGGCCCGGGCGCCGGCGACGCCGGCGGCAAGATCGTGGCGAGCGGCACACCAGTGGAGATCGTGCGCGCGAAGGAAAGCCGCACCGTCGAGTATCTGCGGCAGTACCTCAACAACCACTGAAGATTGGTGCGCTAGCATTACTTGTTAGGCCCAAAATGCAGAACACAAAATATTTTGAACTCAATCGCCGTGCCACCTGGCTCGAGTTGTTCTTCGACCTGATTTTTGTGGTGGCGATCGGTGACGTAACGAATATCCTGAACCACACGCACGAGGGTCATCTTGACCCACCCCAGTTCTGGCAATACGTCCTCGCTTTCATACCCTTGTGGTGGATTTGGGTCAGCCACACGATGTATGCCAACCGGTTCGACGCGGATGACCGGAAGCATCGGCTCGCAACCCTGTTCATCATGTTCCTGATGATTATCATCTCAGGCTTGATCGACCAACGATTCCTGGCCAGCTTTGAGGCCATCATCGTCTGCTACGCTTGTTCGAAATACATCATCGCCATGATGTATTTCGTATCGAAGCAACGGCATAAGGAAAGCGTGCATCTCACAACGGCAGTTGGGTGGGTGACCCTCGCTGGCGCCACCATCAGCCTCGCTTCGATCCTGTTCCCGGCGCCACAGCGATATGTCGTGTTTTACCTTGGAATACTGTTCGATCTGGTTGCGTTCCTCTTTTTTTTGCCCCGTCATCTCCAGGGTATCCCAGTGCATACCGAACACCTGATCGAGCGTGTGGGCCTGCTCACGCTCATCTTACTGGGAGAGTCCGTTATCAGCCTGTCGGCGGGACTGGCCAATATTAGCTGGACTGTGGTGAGGCTGATGACCGCCGCCACCGGCTTCGTGACGATATCCAGCATCTGGTGGGTCTACTTTGACAGTTTTCACCTGTTGTCCAGACAGAAGCTCGCGACCGGTCATTCGGTCGCGTATTCGCATCTTTTTGTTTTCATCGGCCTGTCGATCCTGGCGAGCCTGATCCGGCATGCGATCCTGGACGACATGCAGGTAACCGATTTCCGGATACTGTTGGTCATCGGCACGGTCTGCTTTTTCATTGGCAAGCAGTACGCCTATTTCATGGAGCGTCCTGAGTTGCGGCGCCAGTTGGTCGTCAACACCCTGGTCGTGTTTGTGTTGACCGGGCTTGCCCTGCTATTGCCCAGAACCAGTTACATCCTGCTTGGCCTGACCGCTACGGTGATTTGTTATGCTTTCCTCAGTCTCAAATACCTGACCGTCCCCCGTGGGCGTCAGGATCATCCACGCAACAGCGCTATCACGGGAGACCAGCCATGAGCGACACAGCAAGTTCGGGTGCGATGCGGATGGCGTCCCAAGTTATCTGTGTCGAAGTAAAACGAGTCGAAACGGCCGGACTTCTGGCGGTTGTCGACGGCGAATATAGGTGCGAGCCCCTGCATCCTGCTACCGGCGTTGTACGTTGGATCAACCTGCTGTCTAATAGATAACGTCGCTGTCTATTAGAGAACGCCGAAGTAGGCCGTTCGGCACATTCCTACGACCCGAAGCTTAATTCATTGGAAGGTCGGAGGCAGTTCCATTAGGGCCAAAGATTTCAGCCCTGCCCGTGGCTCTATGCCCTACCGCCTGAGCCGAGCAGCAGCATGCGTCGTCATCATCAGTAGGTAGACGGTCCAATGACGAACTCGCGACTCGGGACGCTCTGCTACAACGTCCCAAGACCCGCATTGCGCGGGCCTCAACGGGAAGAAATCCGTTTGGACAGGTTATGCCTTATTCCGCCCCGTTGGGCCAAGTTGTGCTTTATGGCCTAGCGCCAAGCCAGACTAAGCCCCTGTGCAGCCGGCCACGTTATGCTTTATTCGTCGGCCACGTTATGCTTTATCGGCACGGCGCACCTTAACGGGCGGGTCTTCAAACGGTCGCAAAACCGATGGGCAAAAAAAGCCGACGTTTGCGCGTCGGCTTTTTTCATCGCGGTTACGCTTCGGCGACCTTCAGTCCGCCTCCATACGATCCCGCGCTTCCTGCAGCAAGGTGATAACCCCTCTAACGCTGCCAAGCGCCTCTTGCGGACACGCTTTCTTATTTCGCGAAAATTGATCGCTCCCCTTCGCTGAGGATTTCCTGGCATGCGGCATCAATCGCATCTCGGGCTTTTTCCACGCTCTGCTCGCCCCGGCGTCGCATATGCTGCCGCCAGCGCTCCAGTTGACCACGAATATCGTCCCAGACCAAGGTTCGACGCGGGGCGCGCTGCGCTGTGCGATGAGACAGCATGGTCACTTGTTTGCAAGTGTCGGCCGGTGGGGACCAGTTCTTCAGAGCGGCGTCAGTACTTTGGCAAGTACTCGTCCGGCGTGCCCAGCGATCTGAGGAAGCGCTAGCAATGTAGGCATGCCGCGATGCTTGAGCCAGTGATGTACCGTAACGTAGATGAACGACGTCAATATATATGTGCCCCCCTGAGAGGGGGGGCGCCCTACATCCACCAACGTCGGTAATCAACGGTTCGATTTGGTTTGCGCGGTCGCGCAACCCCACCAATTAACTACGTTGGCAGATGAACCGAAGCGCCTGCGCATCAACTACATTCGGCCAAAACAAGAAAGGTTGTGGTTTGGGAATTCATATGAGATGGGTAGCTTTACTTGGCGTAAGCGGAGCCCGGCGTTTGAGCACCGTTGAAAGGCTGCCGGAGTATGAGCAAGCGCTGTTGCGGGTCTATCTAGGCCCGTTCCCCTTCCTGGCCTATACAGTCGTTGCACTCATCCAACCAACGCCTGAGGCATACCGAACCCTATTGGTATGTCTTTTTTATGCCGTATTCAGCGTCGGTACGTATTTGGCTGTCAACACAGTGTCCGCCCCATCGCGCACGCGCTTAGTGGCGACCACCGTCATGGACCAGGCGTCGGTGGTGATGATACTTGCCGCAGGAGACCGGATTGCATTGCCCATGCTCTGGGCCTTCTTCTGGTTTTTGGTAGGCGCAGGGTGTCGCCATGGCAAGCGCATGTTGGCACTCTCCTGTACTGTCGCGCTTGCTGGCATTGTCATGCTCATGCGATGGGCACCGTGGTGGCAAGAGAATTTTTCCGCCGCGCTGGGCATCGCCTTTGGGGTTACCGCAACCTCGATCTACTTGTCAGTGCTGGTCAACAGGCTCGAGAAGCGAGCCGCTACCGACCCTTTGACGGGTCTGAGCAATCGCAAGAGCCTTGAGAAGGCCGTCGCACGCGTCCTTTCTGCTCAAGACGGGGAAGCGTACCGAACGGCTCTGTTGCTCATTGATTTGGACGGGTTCAAACAAGTCAACGATGCATATGGGCACGGAGTAGGAGACTTGCTGCTGCAACGCTTTGCCCATGCCTTGCAAGCTCGGATGCGCCGTGGCGATACGCTCTCCCGCTTGGGAGGCGACGAGTTTGTGATTCTGGCGCGCGACCTTGATACCAAGACAGACGCGCAAGCCATTGCAGATGAAGTCCAATCGGTACTGAATGCGATTCAAACCGTTGATGGGCATCCGGTTTCTGTGTCGGCCAGCATCGGCGTCTACCTGTTTTCAGCCGACACGCGAGACGCCCCACTCGACATCCCCGCCATCATGCGTCGCGCAGATAGTGCGATGTATCGCGCGAAGACCTCTGGCAAGAACCGGACTGTGTTCATCGACTAGCGTTTCCTCTGTGATAGCGGGTGAGCTGACAACTCGCTCGCCTCCAACTGCGCTTCCGCTGCCGTTGCCAGATTTTTATCCCGTGCCCGTCCGCCAGGCGTTGCATACCCGCACCTAATCTCGAAGCCGTCTTGACGACGTGTGCACCACACGCCGCATCCAGACCGTTTGAATAAGAGCCACGACTCTACTTCGCGATCCTGTCACATGATGGTCCGAGCACCACTGCTACTGTCCGCGCGTTCTAGGGATGCCCTCAGGGCGATAAATAAGCAGGAGAAGTAGCGTGACTCAGAAGATTTCAACGGCGCGTTTCCAGACGCGCCGCCGATTGCTTGGTGCGGCGGCCGCAACGCTCGCCGGTGCCGGCTTGTCTGCATGTGGCGGAGGCGGCGATGGCAGCCTCTCGGGGGATTCAGGTGGCGCCTCATCTACGGGCAGCGCGCCCGTGCCAACCCAGTTGGTGCCACCGGTCTTGCCCGGTCCTGCGCAGTCGGGTATCGACCACGTCGTGCTGGTGGTGATGGAAAACCGATCGTTCGACCACTATCTGGGCTGGCTGCCCGGCGCTAACGGAAAGCAGGCTGGACTCCAGTTCATCGACGCCTTTGGCAATCCGCAGAATTCGTTCCGCCTCGCGACTGATCCCAAGTATGGTTTCCAGGGCTGCGGCTTTGCCGATCCGGATCACAGCTACGAGGGAGCGCGCACCCAGCTCAATGGCGGGAAGATGGACGGATGGTTGCTCACGGCCGACACAAACAAGACGCCTGGCGACCTGTTTCCCATCGGCTACTACCAGGCCGAGGATTTGTCTTTCTTCGGATCCGCCGCTCGCGATTGGACGGTATGCGACAGCTACCACTGCGGCATTCTGGCGGAGACGTATCCGAACCGGTTTTACTTGATGTGTGGCGAGACTGACCGGTTACACAACTCCAATGCAACCTGTTCGCTCCCGACGATCTTCGATCGCTTTGCCGAAAAGGGCGTGTCGGCCAACTATTACTTCAGCGACGTGCCGTTCACGGCGCTGTTTGGCGCCAAGTATCTCAATACCTCCAAACCGTTCGCAACGTTTTTGACGGACGCCGCAGCCGGCACCCTACCTGCATTCTCATACGTCGATCCGCGCTTTACCGGGGAGAACCCGCAAGGCGTATCGGCCGATGATCACCCGAACTCGGATATCCGCAACGGACAGGTCTTTCTCAATCAAATCTATGATGCCGTGCGTAATGGTCCAGGTTGGCAAAAAACGCTGCTGATCATCACCTACGACGAGTGGGGCGGCTTCTTCGACCACGTGCCGCCGTTCAAGCGCCCGGTGTCTGCCGCAGAGACACAGTTGGGCAACGACGGCTACCTCGGCTTCCGTGTGCCGATGGTGCTGATCGGGCCCCGGGTCAAGCGTGGGCACGTCAGTCATTGGCCGCTCGACCCGAGTTCAATCCATCAGTTGCTAACCTGGCGCTTCGGGCTGAACGCCCTCGGCGGGCGTGGCGGGCTGCCGGACACCAATTCGATCGCCTACGCGCTCGACTTCGTCGCTCAGCCAAACCTGTCTGCGCCGGCTTACTCGGTCCCGCAAGGTCCGTTCGGGGGCGTGTGCTCCGGCTCCATCACCGGCAGCGTCCCCGGCATCAGCGGCGTTCCTGGCATCAGCTCCCTTCGCACGATCGCCACCTCGTTGGGCTTTCCTCTTCCTTGAATCATGGCCATCATGCGACTTTCCAAATTGAACTGGCTGACCAGCGGCATCCTCGCAACCTTCCTCGCCTGCCTGCTGACGGGCTGCGGCGGCGCGAGCGATGCAGCCAACTCGACAGGTGGGCCTTCGGCAGCAGTGTCGCCGGCTCCAGTCTCGCCACCCGCGCAGGCCCCAGTGACGCCAACCGCAAGCCGGATCGGCCATGTGTTCGTCATCGTGCTGGAGAACAAAGGCTATACCCAGACTTTCGGCTCTGGGAGCCAAGCGCCTTACCTCGCAAACACGCTGACGAGCCAAGGCGCGTTGCTGACTCAGTACTACGGTACCGGCCATAACAGCAACGATAACTACCTGACCATGATCAGCGGTCAGGCACCCAATGCGCAGACCCAGGCTGACTGCCAGTACTACACCGACTGGTTGGGCACCATGAGCCCCGATGCCAACGGGCAGGTGACTGGAACCGGCTGTGTCTACCCTGCCGCCATCGGCACGATCGCCAGCCAACTGGATGCCAAAGGGTTGGCTTGGCGCGGCTATATGGAAGACATGGGCAACGATCTGACGCGCGACGGCAGATCGACCTGCTCCCACCCTGCCCTCAATGGCAAGGACGGCACGCAGTCCGCCATCGCGACGGACGGATACGCGACGCGCCACAACCCGTTCATGTATTTCCACTCCGTGATCGACAACCAGTCGTATTGCGACAGTCATGTGGTGCGGCTTGATTCGCTGGCCACCGATCTGAACAGCGTTGCAACCACGCCCGCGTTCTCCTTCATCGTGCCAAACCTGTGCAACGATGGTCACGACGAGCCCACCTGCGCGGACGGCAAGAGCGCAGGCGGACTGCCGGCGGTCAACCGGTTCCTGCAGGCCTGGGTGCCGCAGATCATCAACTCACCGGCGTTCCAGTCCGATGGCCTGCTGATCATCACGTTCGACGAAGCGGATACGAATGACACCTCGGCCTGCTGCGGTGAGCCGACCGGGCCAAACTCGGTCGCGCCGGGCCTGACCGGCCCTGGCGGTGGCCGCGTCGGCGCGGTGGTGCTCTCCCCCTTCGTCAAGCCGGGCACGGTCAGCAATACGCCCTACAACCACTATGCCCTGCTCAAGAGCATCGAGGACGTTTTCGGGTTATCGCATCTTGGCTATGCCGGCATGAACGGCCTGCAGGGCTTTGGCAGCGACGTGTACAGCGCCGCGCGCTGATCTTTCCCGCGATGCCGTCGCGATCGACATCGGGCTGGCCAAAAAGGCTACGGCGAGATGCCCTCGGTGGCTGAGGGCATGCGCCAAGCTGTCAGATGGGCGTCTGCCCCTCCGTCTGCTCCCCTCAAGGAACGCCGGGAAGCACCGCTCGGCAATCGCACGACCCTCGCGCATGCCTGCGGCGATCGCTGCATCGGCCGAATCAAGATCGGCGGACACACGATGGAGCCGCTGCATCTGCGGATAGGACATGGCACCGTCCCGTGGTGCGCAGATAAACCCTGTGTATGCGTATCTGAATCCAGAGCCCCTGCCGAGCACGGCCAGCACCTGTATTGAGCAGCCCCTGAACTGCTGAATTGCCCACTGCTGCATTCCGGCGCCCCCAAGTATTCATCGCTGTCTTGATATTGACGGCAGGCGACGGCTGCAAGGCAATTGTCGAAGACTTACATTACATGTATGACATTTTTGTCATTGCTTTCATGTAACTTAATTCAAAGAAGATAGGTCGGGCCTTTTTTCCTCCTCGTGCGCAGCCAAGATGGCTGCGTTTTTTTTTGCCGATTCGGTGTTCAGGGGTCCGCTGTAGGTTCGCGCCTGTAGGGGGCAAGGGGGCAGTTCGCGTATGCCGGTCCATACAAGCGCTGATTGGCAGATCGTCGTCAGCGTGAATACCGCACCATCAATCCTTTGCTGGTCGGCCCGTCTTCACAGACTCTAGTTTCGCTACGACGGCGAGCAGACGATTCGCCGGCATCGCGGCCAATAGGTTGATTCCAGCGCGCAAGAGTTCGCTCTTCTTGACCTTCCTACCACCTGCGAGACACCTCTCCTTGATCTCGGCGAGCATTCGATAGTCTGCTTCCGGCATCGTGAAACTGTCCCGCACAACCTTGGTTTTCTTCGGCTTCTCCGGTGCCATCTCTCCCGCTGGGGTAGCCACACTGGCAGCACGCTTTGTCTTCTTCTGGTTCTTCTCTTGCCCGGTTGGCAATGCCGCCGGCTTGGCCGAGCTTTGTTTGGTTGCTCGCGCGCCTGCGCTCGCTTCAGATTTGGTTCGGCCAGTCTTTGCTGTCGCACTGGACGATGCGTTCTCAGCCACTGCCGCTTGCTTTGCCATTTCGAGTTCCATCTGGTGCCCCCTTTTCTGATGTGTACTGAAACAGTATATATAGTTTCCGACGGGCAAAAAATTTGAACACACCGATCAGGCTGAGGCCCGACGCCTCCTGACAAAGCTCGGACCGGATCTTGCCCACTGCTTCTGTGGATAAGTGACTGCACCTCCCCGACCGGGGCTCCAAGTAGAACCTCAGCGCTCGCAAGGGAGACACCCTAATGCGGCAATAGCAGCACGACGTCGGGCCTTCTTCTCCTTTCTAAGCCATTGCACAAACAGTTCGTGGGCTGTCGCGTACTCCGGCCTGACGGGGACTTGGGAGATGTAGGTTGCCCCGACAACCACGTCGTTCAGCTCTCCTAAAGCGTCTTGAAGCTGTTCCAGTCGGCGAATTCGTTTGATGTCCTTCTTTCCCAACACGGGCGAGAAGAACTCAAGCAGGTAACGCAGTCGCTTGATTTGGATACGCGTCTGATGCAATTCCTGCAAGCCACCATTCGACGCGCGACGAAGCGCTCGATTCACCCGCCTGGACGCCGCTGCAATACTGGCGGGCGCAAACTTTCCGAGCGTCTCGCTGGTCTCTGGCTGTGCCTGCGTTGCGTTGCCAATCGCTTCTCTAAAGTCAGCCATCAGCTTCTCAGGCCCGATGCCTTCGAAGGTAACGCGGCTCTCGGCACGCGCGCGCTGCCTGATGTCTTCCAACGCCTCCAGCAAGATCAAGGCAGAGGGCTGGCTCGGCGGAACGGCAGCGCGCAACAGCACGTTGACGATGATGTCCCAGTTCCTCGGCGGCCCAATTTGAGCCGCAACATCGGCTAGCCTGCATCGCCAGTCATCGGCCAGCGCCTTTGGAAGCAGGTCCCGATAGGCCCACAACAGCGCCCGCAGTCTACGGATGGCGACTCTCATCCGATGACCGATCTCGGGGTCGTTGCTCCGTAGATACTCTGGTGCCCAGTGCTCGACGATTGCGATCTCAGGCGTGGCCAGCCGAGAGAGCATCGACAGGGCCTGTGCTTCGGCATGCAAAGGAGATGATGCGGCGGAGTTGACCATCAGAATTGCCCATTGAGATCAGAGCACCGGTCGCAGCGAGCAGCCCAATCTCCCAATTGAATCGATGCGCGGCTTGCTGACACACACATGCAGTCTCATCACTCCATTGAGAGGTAGGAGCCAAGCCGGAGACGTTGGCCACCAGACTATCAGCCCACTGTAGACGAGTCCTCGGCACTGGCCTTGACACCTATCAACCGTAAATATAGAGGACACGGCGCAGGCGCGTCGCGCTTCAACAGCGGCAGGGTGGTAGACGGCGCACATATTTTCGCAGCAATAGTGCACTGCAAAAATTCATCTTAAGTGGCACGCAGATTGGCCGATAAGAAGACGTCCAGGCGAGGACCAGGTCTCGCCGAACTCGTCTTACCCGTCATCATGAAACTGTCGATCAAACTGCCCCTCGCCTTTGGTATTGCGCTGCTGCTGATGTTCTCCGGAGCAATCTACGGAATCGCTTCGCTCAACCACTCCATCGTTGAATACAACACCACCGTGCAGGCCCGCGTCGCCGATGAGCGGGCGGTGACGAAAATGCTCGTTACCTTCAAAACGCAAGTGCAGGAGTGGAAGGACACGCTTCTGCGTGGTGAAGACCCAGTCAAGCTGGACAAATATTGGGCGGCCTTCCTGAAAGGTGAGCAGGCTGTTTCTGATCAGGCAAAGGCGCTGCAGGATTCGCTTCCACCTGGCAAGAGTCGAGACCTGATCAAGCAATTTGCCGAAGCGCATGTCGCCATGGGCGTCGGCTACCGAAAGGGCCACGATATGTTCGTCGCCGCCTCGTTCGACCCTACCGTTGGCGACAAGGTCGTAGCCGGGGTCGATCGCGAGCCAGCACGCCTGCTGGATGAAGCGGCTCAAGAGATCGCGAAGGAAAGCATCGCCGTATCAGCCAAAACGGCTGAAGCCGCGCACACCGCATTGGTCGTCAGCTCCGCACTGATGCTCGTGGCATTCGGGCTGGGGCTGGCCGGCGCTTTCATATTCAGCCGCACCATTACGAAGCCACTTGCCCGCGCGGCGGATGTGGCCAGCGCGGTTTCGCATGGCGATCTAGCCAAGCCGTTTGACTCACGCGGCACTGACGAGATCGGTCAATTGCTCGATGCCCTCAAGCAGATGCAAACCAACCTTGCCAACGTGGTGAGCGAAGTGCGTCGGAATGCCGAAGGCGTTGCCGCTGCCAGCTCACAGATTGCTGCGGGCAACCTGAATCTTTCGTCGCGTACGGAAGAACAGGCGGCGTCGCTGGAAGAGACCGCCGCGAACATTGGGGAGCTGACCACAACCGTCCGACGCAATTCGGAGAGCGCCGTGCAGGCCTCCTCGCTCGCGGGGCACGCTTCCGACACCGCAGCACGCGGCGGCAAGGTCATGAACGAAGTTGTGCAGACCATGCAAGGCATCTCTGAGAGCTCTGCGAAGGTGGGCGAGATCATTGGTGTCATCGACAGCATTGCTTTCCAGACCAATATCCTGGCCCTCAACGCTGCAGTTGAAGCGGCCCGTGCCGGCGAGCAGGGCCGGGGCTTTGCCGTCGTGGCAGGCGAGGTGCGCACGCTCGCGCAGCGTAGCGCCTCGGCAGCCAAGGAAATCAAGGGCTTGATCAGTCAATCCACGGAGCGCGTGGAAGCGGGGGCGCGGTTGGTGCACGAAGCCGGCACCATCATCGATGACATCGTCACCTCGGTGCATCGCGTGACGCAGATCGTTGGCGAGATTTCCGCGGCTTCGGCCGAGCAAAGCACCGGTATCGATCAAGTGAACGTTGCCGTGGGCCAGATTGAAGAAGTCACCCAGCAGAATGCGGCATTGGTGGAAGAGGCGTCGGCTGCCGCGCATGCCATGGCCGAGCAGGCCGATTCACTGCGCCGCGCGGTTGCAGTCTTCAAGCTCAGGGACAGCGCGGTGGGCGCCTGACGAACAGGCCACGCGGTATGCAGGAATCTGCGGATGGCATCACCTGCGCATCGAGTTGATGAGCGCAGGGCTTGATGCTGGCAAGCGCACTGCAGCCTGTCTTTCGAGTAGCGCAATACTCGGATCGATTATTTCCAAAAAAAGAAATATTAAAGAGCCATTCATCTGGATTGTTTACTTATTGCTGTCACATAACTGACGCATTATCTCGCCTTAGCGTTCGGGGGCGCGTTCATTAGCTGGTTACGACAGGCCCCATCGCAGATTCATTCGTTCAAACAGCAATTGAGGCTAACAGTGAAAAAAACTCTCCTCGCAGTGACAATCGCGGCCGGCACCGTGCCTGCCGCCGCATTTGCGCAGTCGTCGAATGTCACGCTTTACGGCATTGTTGACGCCGGCGTCAGCTATCAAAGCCACGTGAAAGGCGGTGCCAACAGCAACGGCTCGGTCACCGCGCTCACCTCTGGTGGACTATCTGGGTCGCGCTGGGGCATCCGTGGCGCTGAAGATCTGGGGAATAACCTGAAGGGTATCTTCGTATTGGAAAGCGGCTTTGACATCGACACCGGCAAATCTGCGCAGGGTAGTCGGTTGTTTGGTCGCCAGGCCTACGTAGGCTTGCAGGGCGATTTCGGCGCCGTCACGCTGGGGCGTCAGCAAAACGCGCTGTACGACCTGTTCGCAGCTTACGATCCGATGGCAGTTGGACCGAACTACTCGCTGAATTCGGTGGACAACCAATTCAATGGCCGCGCCGACAATGCAGTCAAATACACGGGTAAGTTCGGCGGGTTGACTGCGACGGGTTTCTATAGCTTCGGGCGCGACAGCAATTCCGGACTCGGCGGTGAGGTCCCTGGCAGCTTCAAGGTCGGCAAGAACTATGGCGCGGGCGTAGCTTACGCAAATGGTCCGCTTTCGGTGGGTGTCGCCTATGACCAGTACCAGGGCAGCACCATTGCTGCCTCAGCACTCGATGCCAAACGCGCTGCCATTGGCGCGTCTTATGCAGTAGGCGATGCCAAGGTGTTTGCTGGTTATCGCTGGTTGCGCGATGAAGTCACGACCGGCACTGCACGCCACGACAATCTTTACTGGCTCGGCGCGCTCTACAAACTTACCCCTGCGTTCACTCTGACGGGCGCTGCCTACTATACGAACGCACGTACCGACAGCAACAGCTCCTGGATGTTCGTGCTGAACGCGGACTACGCGCTGTCCAAGCGTACCGACGCCTACGCGCTGATCGGCTATGTGAACAACAAGGGAAACGCAACTTATGGCGTGACTGGCACGGCTAACACGCTGCCGGGTCAGAACCAGACTGGCGCGATGGTTGGCGTGCGTCACCGCTTCTAATTCAGCCCAATAAGGCAGGTCGACGCGTCCAGGGACGTGTCGCCGCTAGATCATATCGACCTTGACTTGTCACCGGGTTCAAGGACGTTTGGCCGGCGCTTTCGCCGGCCATTTTTTTTGGAACGCGGCAGGCGCCACACTCTTAACGAGATGCGCTGCAAGACCGCTGCTACGCACCTATCCGGGCAGGGCTGCCGTCGTTTCGAGCGGTTAAGACATGACGACGGAGGATTCCCAGCTCAATGGGGCCGAGGATCGTCCGCTGCGCTTGGAGCCTGGGTGTCTCGTGAATGTTACTTTCAGGCCGGGAAGAAACCTCCCTCTGCCAAGCCCGACAACCGTTAGCACGAGGCATACGCCGTCGACCCACGACGCTCCACTCGATGCCGTAGCAGCGTCTTAAACCGACACGCTGATAGGCGGCGCTCTTTTCTTGCTCAGTCATGGCGCTTTGCATTGCTGAAACCAGTATTAAGTGGCACGCAAATTGGTCGATAAGAGGACGTAGAGGCCAAGACCTTGCCCGGCTGTCATCGCCTTACCCAACACCATGTACCTGTCGAGCAAGTCAGCACGGCCGTCGGTCGGATCGAGGAGGTCACAGAGCGGAATGCAGAACTGGTAGAAGAGCGTTAGGCCGCCGCTCATACAATGGCCGAGCAGGCCGATGCACTGTGTCGCGCGGGCAATCCTTCAAGCTCGGGAACAGCACGGTGCGGTGGCCGCTTGAGAGCCACGCAACTGCTATTCCCAAAATCTAGCAACAGAATCGCGTGCCAGCGGATTCGTTCGTTCTGCGCTCAGTTGTCGAATACGGTTTCGCTCCTCTTGTTTCGCCAATTTTTTGTCACCACCCCGATCTCATGCTCAGCCCCCTCATTCTGGTAGGTATTGTGATCATGTCTTGCCTGATGAGCGTGGCCATCCTTGGTTCGCTGCTTCGGACTGGGGTGATGGGTATAGGTCGCTGGTGCTTGGCTCACGCACTGTTGGCCACTGCTTTGGTGTGGATGTTGGTCGCCGGTACTCAGCCAGGACAGTTCACGACCATTGGGGCTGCGTTGATTGCGCTGACGGCCATGCTGTTGCTCGTGCAGGGGATGCGGCAGTTCTTCGGCATGAGTTACGTACGGCACGACGAAACTGCGGCATTCGCCATCGCCTTCGCAGCGTTGGTGTACTTTACTTACGCGTCGCCGAACTTCGGTGCGAAGATCGCGCTCGTCTCCATTTTGCTCGCTTATTCACGAATCGCTGTGGGTACGTTGGCGCTGCGTCACGCGCCGCGTGACGGTGCGCGCTACCCATATCGATTCGTTGCGGCGGCCGCCTATCTGGGCGCGTTATTTCATATCGCGCGGGCCGTCGCTGGAGGCTTCGGTGTGCCGCAAATGGCTCTTCTGGATCCCTCGCCCTGGAACGTTCTGTTTCTCGGGCTCGCAATTGTCACGTTGCCGTGCCTGTCAACCGGGATGGTGATGCTTGCACATGATCAGCTCGCGCGAAGAATGGAACAGCTCGCGAGTATCGACGAACTGACCGGTGCACTGATGCGACGAGCCTTCATCGAAAAGGCGAACGCGGTGCTTCGCGAAGCGGTTGCAAAGGGCAAGCCGGTATCGATCGCCATTCTGGACATCGACAAATTCAAAGCCGTCAACGACGCTTTTGGCCATGCAGTCGGAGATCGGACCCTTAGACACGTCGCATCTGTTGTGACCGCACGACTGCGGTCGAGCGACCTTTTCGGGCGTCTAGGCGGGGAGGAATTCGCGATTATTTGCGTGGATGCACAAAAGGCAGACGCAGCGGCGTTGATAAACGAACTGCGGCTTGCCGTCGAACGATCGCCAACAGAAGGCGTCCGCTGCACATTCAGCGCCGGGGTCGAATGCGTCATGCCCGGAGATACGTTGGAGGTTGCCTTGGCGCGGGCGGACGCGGCACTGTATCTGGCAAAAGCCACAGGGCGCAATCGAGTCGTCACGGCGCCAGAAGTCGAAGAGCGCGACGTTGAAACGCATTGAACCGCAGCCACTTTGAAATCCAATCTACTGAATCACGATGGCCGCACTGTGGTTTTACGATGACCATCGCATAACTTCCCGACTCGAAACCAGTTCAGCTAGGTGGCTTTCAACGGAGAGTACGCTTCTCCCCTCTAATGGGTGGTTAAGTTTCTTTTCAATCCACTGATAATGAAAGAACGCAGAATATTCAATGGTTCCCTATTGTTGCGTGCTCTGCGTTTTCTGACGCTCTTCCGGAGGGATGAAGGCGTCTGCGCCCGAGTCGTGTGCAGGGGCGCTTTTTTTCTATCAGAAGCAAACCTTTGACTCACATGAGAAGGCCGACGTCCTACTCTCATCAGGGAGCGTCGTGGAGCGATGCTAGCTAGAAAAGCCCCAGAGGCTCCGCCGCCCATCCCAGCTGTAAGTTACGCCCTCTGCCCGCCACCCAATGTGAACAACGACGCAAAGCGCTATCCGCCCTGCGACCGAGCTGTCACGGCCGCTGTAAATGGCCGCTTGGGTGAAAGATGCTTCCGGGGACCACCGCGCAGATATCGAAGCCCATCTCGTTGTCGTCGGTCTCTTCTGCGCCTTCGAGCGCCCAGTGCGCCCAATCCTTCAATCGCCCGCACGTACTTGCACGAGCGTCGATCGACTGGTGAAAGTAGGCCTGCAACATCAACTCCGTCAGGTGAAATGAAAACGAGTTGACCTGCTTGGCGCCTTGCGGGCCTTCTACTATCCACCACGCGTGGACGCCTATCCCGTCTAGCTCATCGCCTTAAAGTCGCAGGACGGCGCGACGGGGCAGCGTCTCAGTTAGCGCATCTTGGAGTTCACGCAGACAAGTCGTCTCGGCTTCGCTGATCCACTCGCGCATAAGGCCTCCGCATTTCCGCATGCCCACATTGACGGGCCGCCATTCGAAGGTAGATGCTGCGTAACCCCGTGCGTTGACGGCGCACAACGAACCTGCGTTTAGAGAGTCAAGCAGCGGACAGGACAGAACCCAGCCGCTGTTGGACAGAACTTCCGCTCACGTCAGTGGCGGCAATGACGCGCCACGATAGAGCGAAAAATCGTGTTCCCGGTCTTCACGGCCCACTTGAATGGCGTCTCGCTCATCGAGAAAGAAGACGTTTGGCGCGGTGAGCACCAGGTCGTAGCCTGTGTCTGCGCACAACTCTCCGCCCTGAAATTCCAACTGGACGCACAGCCATTCGCTCACGCGCCGACAGATCTCCTCCCGTCTTGGGTGGTTCAATCGGCAGTACGCTTTGGCCTCTGCCAGGCTGAAATGCACGGCTAACGCACATTCCTGCCGATTTCCACGGACTGTCGACATCGACCATTTCGCTGCCACGTCATAGCCGCCGCAGTGGGCTCGGGCCGACCTGACGAGCGCTCCTCTGGGTAATGCACGGCACACCGAGGACTCCAGTTCCCAAAGAGCGGCGGCGACCACCTCGTCTGGTTGATGCTCAAGCATGATGCTCCCCCGTTTTTAGCCTATTGGATGGCTCTTTCTAATAGGACCCCACGGTATGTCGATGCTGGCCTTCGCTGGCTGATACAGATCAAATTCTGGATTGGTCGCTCAGCAGCTGAGAAGTAGCGCTCACCGGTTTTCGGAGGTCCAGGGCCGCTGACCGTCCTTTTTCCCACCCTTGAAGAAATGGCCAACCGCCTCCTCAGCCGCGACCCCCGACCGCTCCACAACCGCTCCACAACCGCCCTGCAATCGCCCGCCAGCACGCCTGGCATGCCGGCTGCTTCCTCCACGGGAGCGCAACGGAGCCTATGCATGCATCAGGGATTACGAGCAGCAAAACAAGCAGCCGCAGGTTGGTTATTCTTTCTGGTATCGACGTCCGGCAGCGGGCTTTCGCTTGCACAGCCGGCTGAGCCGCACCCGGCATCGCCAGACGCCGCTCCAGCGGTTCAACCCAAGACGGCAAAGCACTCCTTGTCGCGGTATCCGGACACCATGCCGGCCTCCGCACCGAAGTCGCCCGCGACGCAGCCCGCGGACACTTCCGCGGGAACGCGTCAGCCTAGTGGTGGTGATTCGGCCGGCCCAGGTGCCGCCGCCGCAGGGCCCGGGGGCCCGGCCGACATGCGTACCGAGCCCGTACGCAAGCGGCCATTGCGCTGACGCTGTCGCGGGCGGCTGTCGCGGGCGTCGGATGAGGGGGCATCTAATGAGAGCAATCGATGACCAGCGCAGCGGACCTGATCGTAACCACGCCCAGCGGCCTGTATTGCACGGCAGGCGACTTCTACGTTGACCCATGGCGGCCGGTTGACCGCGCCGTCATCACGCACGCCCACAGTGACCACGCCCGCGTCGGGCACCAGCACTACCTCGCTGCCGCCCCTGGGGCCGGCGTGCTGCGCGCGCGCCTGGGTGCCGATATCCCCCTGCAGACGCTGCCGTACGGCGAATCCATCGTCCACCACGGCGTCCGGCTGAGTTTTCATCCGGCGGGGCACGTACTGGGCTCCGCGCAGGTGCGGCTGGAATACGGCGGCGAAGTGTGGGTCGTGTCCGGCGACTACAAGGTCGAGGCGGACCGCACCTGCACGCCGTTCGAGCCGGTGCGATGCAATACCTTCATCACCGAATCCACCTTCGGGCTGCCGATCTACCACTGGCGGCCGCAGACCGAGATCTTTGCGCAGCTCAACGCATGGTGGCGCGGCAATGCCGACGCGGGGCGCGCAAGCGTCGTGTTCTGCTACGCGTTCGGCAAGGCGCAGCGCATTCTTTCTGGCCTCGATACCGGCATTGGGCCCATCGTTTCGCACGGCGCCATGCTGCAACTGGATGCCGCCTATCGACACGCGGGCGTGGCGCTGCCACCCACGCAACTCGCGACCGACGTGCCACGCGCGGACTTGCGGCGTGCCCTCGTGCTGGCACCGCCCTCCGCACAACGCACGTCGTGGATGCGGCGTTTTGGTGACTATGCCGATGCGTTTGCCAGCGGCTGGATGCAGCTTCGCGGCGCACGTCGGCGGCGCGGCGTCGATCGCGGCATCGTGCTGTCCGATCATGCCGACTGGCCCGGCTTGCTGCAGGCCATCGACGCCACGGGGGCCACGCGTGTCTATGTCACGCACGGACAGGTCGCGCCCATGGTGCGGTGGCTGTGCGAACGCGGCCTGGATGCGCGCGCCTTCGCCACCGAGTATGGCGACGAGGCCGAAGAAAGCGATGCCACCGGAACAGGTGATACGCCCACCGCAGGCGCGCCAGAGGACACGCCCGCGTCATGAAAGCCTTTGCCGATCTGTACGCGCAGCTCGACGCCACCACATCGAGCAACGGCAAGCTGGCCGCACTGGTGGCCTATCTGCGCACCGCGCCCGATGCCGACGCTGCGTGGGCTGTCTACTTCCTGGCTGGCGGCAAGCCGCGCCAACTGGTGCCGGTGCGCGTGCTCGCCAGCTTTGCGCAGACCAGCTCCGGCTTGCCCGAATGGCTGTTTGACGAGTGCTACCAGGCCGTGGGCGACCTGGCCGAGACCATCGCGCTCGTCCTGCCCGATGCAGATCACGCAGATGACGCCAGCCTGGCCGAATGGATGGAAGCCCGCCTGTTGCCGTTGCGCGGGCAGCCACCCGAAGTGGTGCTGCCGCGTCTGGCTGAACTGTGCCGTGGGCTCGCGCTGCATGCGCGGCTGGTGTTGATGAAGCTGATCACGGGGGCGTTTCGCGTGGGGGTGTCGAAACTGCTGGTCACGCGCGCGCTGGCTGAGGTGGGCGGCACCGACCCCAAGCACGTCGCGCAACGGCTGATGGGCTATACCGACATCGGGCAGGCGCCCACCGCGGAGCGCTACCGGGCGCTGCTGGCCGATGCCAGCGTCGACGGCCACGCGCTCGATACCGGGCACCCGTATCCGTTCTTTCTTGCGCACCCGCTGCAGGCCGAAGTGGACGCCTTCGATAGCCTGCTCGGCGCGCCCGCTGAATGGCAAATCGAATGGAAGTGGGACGGCATCCGCGCGCAGCTCGTGCGCCGCGCCGACAGCGCATGGCTGTGGTCACGCGGCGAGGAACTCATCACCGAACGCTTTCCCGAACTGTCCGCCATGGCGGAGGTGCTGCCGTCCGGCACCGTGCTCGACGGCGAGATCGTGGTGTGGCATGCGGGCCGCGTACAGCCGTTTGCGCTTCTCCAGCAACGCATCGGCCGCAAGACGCTGAATGCGCGCGTGCTGCGGGAAGCGCCGGCCGTGCTGCTGGCGTATGACCTGCTGGAATGGCAGGGGCAGGATCTGCGCGAGCGCACGCAGAGCGAGCGGCGCGCGCAACTCGAACGCGTGATTGCCGAATGCATCCATCCGGCGCTCGAGCTGTCTCCGCTGCTTCAAGGCGACGACTGGCAGCATCTTGCGCAGCAGCGGGAAGCTTCGCGTGAGCTGGGCGTGGAAGGGCTGATGCTCAAGCGACGCAATGCGCGCTACGGCGTGGGCCGCACCAAGGATGTGGGCGTCTGGTGGAAATGGAAGGTCGATCCGTTCTCGGTAGACGCTGTCCTCATCTATGCGCAGCGGGGCCATGGCCGGCGCGCGAGCCTGTACACCGACTACACCTTCGCCGTATGGGATGCACCGCCCGACGCGCCCGAGCGCAAGCTGGTGCCCTTTGCCAAGGCGTACTCCGGTCTGAGCGACGCAGAGATCCGCCAGGTGGACGCGCTGATCCGCAAGACCACAGTGGAGAGCTTTGGCCCGGTGCGCAGCGTGGCGCCGACGCTGGTATTCGAACTCGGCTTTGAAGGCATTGCGCGCAGCGCGCGGCACAAGAGCGGCATCGCGGTGCGGTTTCCGCGTATGCTGCGCTGGCGACACGACAAGCCCGTCGCAGAAGCCGATACGCTGCAGACGCTGGAAAGCCTGTTACCGCCGTCATGAACGAACCTGCACTGCCCGACCTTGATACGTGGTTTGCTGCGCGTGGCTGGACGCCCATGCCCTTCCAGCGCACCGTGTGGTCGGCCATGGCACGCGGCGAATCGGGCCTGCTGCATGCCACCACAGGTGCGGGGAAAACCTATGCGGTCTGGCTCGGGGCGTTGCAGCGGCTGGCGCAGGTGCGCGGACGTGGCGGCGCACCGCCGTTGTCGGTGCTGTGGCTCACACCCATGCGCGCGCTGGCGGCGGACACCACGCGCGCATTGACCGAAGCCGCACAGGCATTGGCGCCGCACTGGACGCTCGGCTTGCGCACCGGCGACACCGGCAGCGCCGAACGCGCCGCGCAATCACGCCGCTTGCCCACCGCCCTTGTGACCACACCCGAAAGCCTGTCGTTGCTGCTCGCACGCGCCGATGCGCGCGAGGCCCTGGGCTCGGTGCGTGTGGTGGTCGTGGATGAATGGCACGAACTCGTTGGCAACAAGCGAGGCGTGCAAGTCCAGTTGGCGCTCGCCCGGCTGCGCACGTGGTCGCCGGAACTGATCGTGTGGGGACTTTCCGCGACGCTGGGCAACCTGTCGGAAGCCATGGACGCGCTTGGCGATGCAGCAACCCCCACCCCCGGCACACTGGTGCAAGGCCACCTGCCGAAGCGCATGGAAATCGATACGCTGCTGCCCGATGGGGTAGGCCGTTTTCCGTGGGCCGGGCATCTGGGCATGGCGATGCTGCCGCATGTGTTGGAAGAGTTGGAAAGCGCCGGCACCGCGCTGGTGTTTCTCAATACGCGCTCGCAGGCGGAGCTGTGGTATCAGGCGGTCATCAATGCGCGGCCCGAATGGGCCGGGCTGATTGCGTTGCATCACGGCTCGCTGGACCGCGCAACGCGCGACTGGGTCGAGACCGGGCTCAAGCAAGGCAAGCTCAAGGCGGTGTTCTGCACGTCAAGCCTGGATTTGGGCGTGGACTTTCTGCCGGTGGAACGCGTGCTGCAGATCGGCTCACCCAAGGGTGTGGCGCGGCTGTTGCAGCGTGCGGGGCGATCTGGCCACGCACCTGGCCGGCCCTCTCGCGTGACGGTGGTGCCCACGCATAGCCTTGAACTCGTGGAAGGCGCTGCGGCCCGCGCTGCGGCCATGTCAGGACAGGTGGAGGCCCGCACCTCGCCACACAAGCCGCTGGATGTATTGGTCCAGCATCTGGTGACGGTCGCACTGGGCGGCGGCTTTGTGCCCGACGCGCTGCTGCAGGAAGTGCGCCGCGCCTGGGCCTACCGGGATCTGCACGACGACGAGTGGCAATGGGCGCTCGATTTCGTGCGACAGGGCGGCCACTCGCTCACAGCCTACCCCGACTACCACCGCGTCATGCCCGATGAACACGGCATCTGGCGCGTGCCCGATGCACGGCTCGCGCGGCGACACCGCATGAGCATCGGCACCATCGTCAGCGATGCAACGATGACCGTGCGCTGGTGGCACGCGTCCGGTGGCGGCGCACTGGGGTCGATTGAAGAAGGCTTCATTGCGCGGCTGCGCCCCGGCGACAACTTCCTGTTTGCCGGCCGCCTGCTGGAACTGGTGCGCGTGCAGGACATGACCGCCTATGTGCGGCGCGCCACCGGCAAACGCGCTGCGGTGCCGCGCTGGAACGGCGGCCGCATGCCGCTATCCAACGAGCTTTCGCACGCGGTGGTGGCGCAACTCGATGCGGCGGCACATGCCCGCTTCGACAGCCCCGAAATGGAGGCCGCGCGGCCGCTGCTGGAGTTGCAGGCGCGCTGGTCTGCGCTGCCCACCACGGCAACGCTGGTCGCCGAGACGCTGCACTCCCGCGAGGGCTGGCATCTCTTTCTCTACCCGTTTGCCGGGCGGCATGCGCACCTGGGCCTGGCGAGCCTTCTAGGCTGGCGCGCAGCCAATCGCACGCCGGCCACCTTTTCACTCGCGTTCAACGACTACGGCCTCGAACTGCTGTCGGCCACGCCCATCGACTGGCCGGCGCTGCTGGCCAGCGGCGAACTCTTTGCCACTCACACGCTGATGCACGATGTGCTGGCCAGCCTCAACGCCGGAGAACTGGCGCAACGCCGCTTTCGCGAGATCGCACGCGTATCGGGTCTGGTGTTTCAGGGCTACCCCGGTGCGCACAAGAGCGCGCGCCAGTTGCAGGCATCTTCGGGCCTGTTCTATGAAGTCTTTCGGCGTCACGACCCGGGCAATTTGCTGCTGTCGCAGGCCGAAACCGAAGTGCTGCGCCAGGAACTGGACCTCGACCGCATCGAAGCGGCCCTCGTCCGCATGCGCGGCTTGCAGCTCCAGCTTTGCGCACTGAAGCGGCCTTCGCCGTTCGGTTTTCCGTTGATGGTGGAGCGCTTTCGCGAGCAGCTTTCAACCGAGAAGCTCGCTGATCGGATCGCACGCATGCTGGCCGAAGCAGAACGCGCCGCCGGTCCCGAGCCCACCGACCCGGATGCCGCAACACGGCCGGAGATCGAGACAGATGTACAGGCCGCATTGCGCCTGACCGAATCGCCCGACGCAGCAGGCAAGTCCAGCCGCCGCACGCGCCGGCCACGCAAGACTTCGAAGCCGCTCCCACTGCTATGACGCCTCCTCAGGACCTCGTCATCCGGTGCGCGGGCGAAACCGTATGGCTCCTGCCCGAGCGCGCGCTGTGGTGGCCCGCACGACGCATGCTGATGGTGGCCGATGCGCACTTCGGCAAGGGCGCGACATTCCGCGCGCGCGGCGTGCCGGTGCCCACCGGAAGCACCGGTCAGGCTATCGCCCGCTTGGATGCGATGCTGGCGCGGCTGCCCGTCGCACAGATCGCGTGGTTGGGCGACCTCCTCCACGCGCGCGAGGCACACGCAGCGCTGGACGCCCTTGTCGCCTGGCGCACCCGGCACGCCGACGTAGCCTGCACGCTGGTCCGCGGCAACCACGACCGTCATGCGGGCGACCCGCCTGCGGGCTTGCACTTCAACGTGGTGGAAGAGCCGTGGCCAATCGGCCCCTTCGCGCTATGCCATGAGCCGCAGGTGGTGCCCGATTGCTACGTCATTGCCGGTCACGTGCACCCGGGCGTCGTCATCAGTGGACGCGCAAAGGACCGGCTCCGGCTGCCATGCTTTCGCTTTGGTCCCACCAGCGCGTTGCTGCCCGCATTTGGCGAATTCACAGGTTTGTGGACCGCACCGCCCGAGCCGGGGGAAGCGCTCTTTGCTATCGCCAACGACCGCGTCTGGCCGCTGCCGAGCTAAGGCGCAACTTCTCGTTGTTCGTGCGGGGGATCGACTCTCGAGTGAATCGGCGCGCGTTGTTGTTCGCCTGCCCCGAACACGCCGGCGGGTAGGCCGCGGGCGAGCGAGTAGATGGCAATCACGGCAAGGGTGAGCGCCGCGATCGCAAGCAGTTCTCGCATATGCATGAGCGCCTCCATGTTTGTTCGGGCTTGAAACGCGCGGTGTCTGACGCAGACGCAATGTCCAGGCCCGAGTGACGCTGCACCCGGGCCTGGATGCGGTCATCACCCCTTCGCTTCACCAAGCTCCGCACCGGTGGTCGGATCGACAGCCGGGTCCGAAGCCAGACGCGTCTTCATGGCCTCCAGCGCAGCCAGTTCGGCATCGGTCAGGTTGACCGACGCGTTGCCGTCTCCGCCGTCCGCAGGCATCGGGGGGTCTGCGACCAACTCAAGACCCGTACCGCTATTCCACGGTGCCTGCACGATGGGACCACCGCGCGACATCTTGAAATACGCATCGCTGAACTCCGGCACCGGCGGCAGCTTGCCGGGGGGGAAGTTGCCGTTGATGGCGTAGAGCGCCTTCTCGAACGACTTCTGGTGCGCCACCTCGCGCGTCATGAGAAAGCCAAGCGCATCGCGCACACCGGGGTCGTCGCTCACGTTGATCAACCGTTCGTAGATGATCTTGGCGCGGGCTTCGGCCGCAATGTTCGAACGCAGGTCCGCCGTCGGCTCGCCCAGTGAATCGATGTAGGCGGCCGTCCACGGAACGCCTGCTGAGTTGGTCAACGATGGGCCCCCACCATAAAGCACCTGCGTCACATGGCTGTCGTTACCGGCGCCATTGAGCTTGCGATACAGCTCCGCCTGCTCATCCACCGCTTCCGCCAATTCCCCCTTGGCACCGCGATTGAGCATGGCGACGATGGTGCCGATGATCTCAAGGTGGCTCAGCTCCTCCGTCGCGATGTCGTACAGCATGTCCTTGCGGCCTGCATCCTCTTCTGCCACGGCTTGCGTGAAATAGCGCATGGCGGCAGCAAGCTCGCCTTGCGGGCCACCGAACTGCTCCAGGAGCAGGTTGGCCAAGCCAGGATCGGTTTCGCTGACCCGTACGGTGTACTGCAATCGCTTGTTGTGCATGAACATGGGTGTTCTCCGGAAAGGATGGGTGCCTTCATGGCCCGTCCCTTCTCCGCAACACCCATTCCATCGCACGCTGCACGCTTGGCCAGCGAGCCATCGGGTACGAGCGTTGCGAAGGGCCCCGCGCCACCTATCCTGGAGAATCCATGGACGACAGTCTCGCGCTTGAACCCGACGGCTCTTCTGCATCGAGATGCGTCATTGCCCACGCGCGCGAAGCGCTGGACGGCCGGCGACGTGGTTGGCGCACGTTCACGCCGTTTGTCGGGCCGGCCGTGGTGGTTTCGGTGGCGTATATCGACCCGGGCAATATCGCCACGGGCATTGAAGCCGGCGTGCGATACGGATATCAACTGCTTTGGGTCGTGCTCGCATCCAGCCTGGTGGCGATGCTGTTCCAGATGCTCTCTGCCCGCGTGGGCATCGTGACGGGCCGGAACCTGGCGCAGCTCTGTCGCACGCACTTGCCCGCGCCGGCCGGGCTTGGCATGTGGTTCATCAGCGAGCTTGCGGCCATGGCGACCGACCTTGCGGAGTTCGTCGGTGCCGCCGTCGGTATCGCTCTGCTGACCGGGATACCTTTGCTGTACGCCATGGTCCTCGCGGGTGTGCTGACTTATCTTTTGCTGATGCTGCAAGTGCGGGGGTTCCGCTCTGTCGAACTGATGATTGGCGCGCTGGTGGCCGTCATCGGTATCTCTTACATCATCCAAGTGTGGATCTTGCCTGTCTCGTGGGCGGCGGCGCTGCGGCAAACCTTCGTTCCCACGGCACTGCCGCCCGATGCGTTCATGTTGGCGGCTGGCATTGTCGGGGCCACGGTGATGCCTCACGCGCTCTTTCTCCATTCGGGACTGGTCAATACGCGCGTGCGCCCACGGAGTGCGTCTGAGACATCGCAACTGCTTCGCTATTCCAACCGCGAGGTGGTGGCAGCGCTGGCCGCCGCGGGCTGCATCAACCTCGCCATGGTGGTGGTATCAGCAGGCGCGTTTCACGGCGCACATGCGGAGGTGGCCGGCATTGAGGATGCCTATATCACCCTGGCGCCGTTGTTCGGGGCATCGGCGGGGCTGTTGTTTCTGGTCGGGCTGATCGCATCGGGGCTCTCAAGCTCCGTGGTCGGCACGATGGCGGGCCAGATGGTGTTGCAAGGCTTCCTGCGTGTACGCCTGCCCGTAGGGATGCGCCGACTGATCACCATGGTGCCGGCGTTCATCGTCATCGGCGCAGGCATGGATGTCACGCAGGCACTGGTGCTCAGTCAGGTGGTTCTGAGCATGGTGGTGCCGTTTCCCATGGCGGCGCTGATCTGGCTGGCACGCCGGCCGGACCTGATGGGGCAGCATGCCGCCGGGCGCGGCCTGGTTCTAGTGGCGACGGTTGGGGCCGTGCTGGTGGCTGGGTTGAACGGCGCGCTGCTCGTTCATCTCATCGCATAGCGATGCGGGATGACGCTACCGCCCTGACCCGGTCAGGCGGGCGCCGCACATACCCACGCTGCCGCAATGAAGTCGGCCAGCGAAACATGGCCCAGCACGACGTCCGCCGGTTTGTCGAAATCCTCGTCCAAGGTCACGGCGGTCATCTTTGCATAGGCGCGCCCATCGCCATGTGCACCGCGCCACGTTGCCGCTGTCTTGACTGCGCACTTCGGCAGCCGAGCGCCATCCTCCATCATTGCCTCGCGATGGCTCCGAAGGCTCGATAGCAGCGTTTGTGCCCGTGGAGAGATGCAGCGCAGCAGATCAGCCTGCCCAGGCGCGACAGTGCTCGAGATACTGGCGCTCATGCAGCCCAAGCAGATCGACAATCGAAGACCAGAGCCAGAACGGCGCGTCGATGGAGCGTCCGTGACGCGCCCGCAACTCACGGTGCCATGCCATCGCGACATCCCGGGGCATCTGGCTGCCATGCGCAAGGCCGACGACGTTGCCCAGATATGCGGCCAGGACCGTGGCGTCCTTGTGCTCCAGCTTGTCGACCGACAGCTTCAGGTCTTGCGGTTGCAGCTCGCGCATGAAAAAGCTACCGCCAAGCATGCGCCCCCATGCCATTCGATCGCCCAGGTCAGGAGAAAGACGGCGCGCGCCCGTGACCACGCGCTCGCCGTTGATCCGGGGCATCTCGCCTGAAGAAGCACTGGGCGCCGCCGCCTTGCCCGCCTCCTTGATATCGATCAGCCGATACCGCGGCCCGCGGTCCTGATCGACGGCCAGCAAGACGGCATAACGCCGCTGACCGAGCGAGCTGCACCCTTTGACCCAGTACGCCGCATCCACAATGCTGACAGAGGCTTCGCCCGGCATTTCGTAAAGACGCGCCACCAGGGCAAGCACCTCGTGCTGGCTCACCAGATGTTTCAGTTCGCGCCGCTCTTCTCGTGAGAGCGGCCAGAAATGGCGCCCTAGCGGAATGGATGGAGACGTGTCACTCAGCCGCTCCTTGGCCAGCTCTTTCCACGTACGTGCAGTCGCCGCTTTCATGGCCGTGCGCACGGATGCAGGGCGCGGCGGCAAGCGCAACGCTGCATCGGGGTCGATGCCGTGCAGGTACCCCGCCATCAGCGCTTCCACCATGCGTGCGGTCACGATGCCAGGGAGGTCCGAACCGCGTGCGGCCGTCGCCAACGAGACGCCGAGCCGGATCAGGTCGTGCGCGGGATTGCCCAGCACCGTCTGGTCCAGATCCCGGATCTGTATGCGCGCGGCGCCGGAAGTATGGCCGATCGGGCCGAGGTTGCCGACATGGCAATCGCCGCAAATCCAGATGGTCGGCCCCTCGGGAAACGTGTGCGACTGCACCTCGCTCAGCCACTCGTAGAACTTTGCGGTGCTGCCGCGAACGTACGCATGCGTGGAGCGCGTCATCTTCGATTGGCGCAGCCGGGCGAGTATGGGCGCACGGTTTTTGGGGCTCACCGCGCTGTGCGACGATTTTCGTTGGGACATGTCTGTGCTGAACCTGGGATGCTTTAACTGGGTGATGGACCCCAAACCGCATGCAATAAGTGTTCCCTGGCCCCTAAAACAGCCTAGATAACGCCTCCACGGCGGTCAACCTTTGCTATGCTTGCTCGAAGCGCGCTGCACAGGTGTCGCTTCCATTGAATGGTCAACTTTACCCAACCATCTATTTTCACTATGGCCACCAAAACCAAGACCGCTGCCAAGACCGCTGCAAAGAAGGCCTCGCCGGCAAAGAAGGCCGCGCCAGCAAAGAAGCCTGCTGCAACGACGCCGACCCTCAAGCCCTTGAAGGACACGTTCACCAAGGCGAGCCTGGTGAGCCATCTGGCTGAACAAGCTGCCGTCGACGCCAAGGCGGTGAAGGCGGTGCTGCTCCATCTGGAGAACACCATCGTGGCTTCGCTGCACAAGAAGGGCGCGGGTGAGTTCACGCTGCCGGGCCTGTTCAAGGTGACGTCGGTCAAGGTGCCGGCAACCAAGCGCCGCTTCGGCAAGAACCCGTTTACCGGTGTGGACCAGTGGTTCGAAGCCAAACCGGCAACCGTGCGCGTCAAGGTCCGCGCCTTGAAAAAGGTCAAGGACGCAGCGGTCAACAGCTGATCGCCGCCGCAAAGAAAAAGGGAGCTTCGGCTCCCTTTTTTGCGTGCTTGCCGGCCGAAAGAACCGGCAGGCCGTGCGGCCGATGCCGCCTCGCAGAATGACTTCGTGCTGTGACGCCTAGCGCGCCTTGCCGCGCGCCGCCTTTCCACTGCTGCGGGCGGCATCCTGGCCGCCGGCAGCGCCATCCCCGCTCATGCGTTCCAGCCACGAAAGCGCATCCACATACGACAAAAACTGCCGCAGATAGTCGGGCGACACCTCGCGCATCAATAGCAGCGACCGATGCACCAGGCTGCTCGAATTCAGCGGACCGGCATTCACGGGCACCTTGTCCAGGGCGTCACGCAACTGTTTCTCGGCGCTGACGCGGGACCAGGTTTCGCGCACGTCTTCGAGCATCTTCAATTCCGGCAATGCACGCAGATGAGGCTCAGAACCGCTATCTGCAGCCTTGCCGACATCCAAGCGTTGCCGGCTGGCAATGTCACGCAGCAGTTCGGCCAACGCGCTGTTGGCGGGTGCCTTTGCATCGCTCGCGTCGGACGTTGCCGTCGTGCGATCGACGTGTTGCGCGTAGGCTGCGATCAGCTCGCCGAGCCGCGCATCGAGAAGGCGCCGCGCCTCGCCGGTTTGGCCGGCCGCACGCCGATGCAACGCCTCGATGAAGGAAAAGCGCACGCGGTCCAGCCGATCCGCGCCGCTTGCGCGCCAGCTGTCGAGCGTGGCCTGCGCGGACACATCAATGCGGCTCACGACGTCCACCGTTGGAAGCGGCTTGCCTGGGAACAGGCGCGATCTCCACACGCCGGTTCTTGGCGCGGCCGACGTCGTCTGCATTGGAGCTCACGGGCTGCTGCGAACCAAACGCTGCCGCAAACACGCTCGACGCCGGAATGCCCTCGTCGATCAATGCGCGCGTCACGGTCAACGCGCGCTTGGCGGACAGCTCCCAGTTATCGGCAAACAGCCGATTGCCGGCACGCACCTGCTGGTCGTCGGAAAACCCGCTCACCATCAGGATCTCTTCACGCGACGTGAGATACGCGGCCAGCGGCCCCGCCAGGCTCTTCATCAGCGTGCGGCCCTCGGGTTGCAGCTGATCGGAGTTGATCGCGAACAGCACATTGCCATTGATGCCGATGCGCCCGTTGACGAGCGTCACGCGTCCGGCTGCCAGCGGGCCGGCCAGCGCCTGCTCCAGCGTCTTGCGGCGCTGCGCCTCGGCCTCGCGCTGCTTGACCTCGTTCTCCAGCTTGGAGGACAGCTCCAGCTGCACGCCGATTACGCCCACCAGAATCAGCACGAACGCGCCCAGCAGCACCGACATCAGGTCGCCAAACGCGGCCCAGACCGGTGCTGTGGCCTCGATGCCACCGTCAATCTCGTCGTTCATGCCGCTTCGGTCCCGGCCAGCGCGCGCTGGTCACCCAGCCGTTGCAGGTCTTCCAGGATCTGCTTCTGAGACAGCATGCTCAGGTCGATCACCTCGCGCGCCTGCGCCACGTAGTAGGCAAGCTGTTCGTCGCTGCGCGTGAGCGACTTGTCGAGCGCGGCTTCGATACGCTGCAGCTGGGCTGCAAGCTTGTCGTTCGACTCGCCAAACAGCTGCACGGCCACACCAAACGCCTCGCCAAGGCTCGCCACCTCGACCGCGCTGCCGGTCACCTGCGCGGCCACCGCGCCGAGCTTGCCGGTCTCGGCCTCCACCCGATCGGTGAACCGCACGCCCACGCGCTCCAGCAGGTCCGCCGATGTCGCCACCAGCGCATCCACCGCCGTGCGCTGCTCGGTCGATGCATGGTTGACCGCGTCGAGCAGCGTTTCCAGCGTGCCCAGCAGGCGCGCACGCTCGTCCAGCATCGCGGTATCGCGCACCACGCTGTCGGACAGCTTCTGGCGCAGCTCGGCCACCACTTCGGCCGCGGCCTTGGGCGCTTCCGACGCGGCTTGGACCAGGCGCGAAATCTCGCCGATCGTGTCGTTGGCGTGCGCCTGCGTTTGCGCGGAGATGTCGCGTGCGGTCTGGGCCAGTGCGTCGCAAATCTGTTGCTGACGGCTTGCCGTATCGGCGCCAGCCTTTTCCCACGCCTCGCTCAGCTTGGCGCCCATGGCGCCGAGGGCTTCGGTCCAGGCAGCCAGACGTTGTGCGTCCCGTGCTTCCAGCGCAGCTTGCAACGCGGCATGCGACTGGCGCGATGCGTCCTGCTGCGCGGCGATATCGCGCGCTGTCTGCGCCAACGCATCGCAGATGTCTTGTTGACGGTTCGCCGTATCGGCGCCGGTTTTCTCCCACGCCTGGCCGAGCTTCTCGCCCGTTGCGCTGAGCGCCTCGGTCCAGGCCGCGAGACGTTGCGCGTCTCGTGCTTCCAGTGCGGCTTGCAGCGCCGTATGCGACTGGCGCGACGCGTCTTGCAACGACACGGCGTGCTGCTCGAACGTGGCGGCAGCCGCCTCCAGCGCGCGCTGGTTCTGGGTGGCCAGCTCGGCGTGGGCGTGTTCCTGGCGGGCCAGCGCATCGCGCCAGGCAGCGGACAGTCCGTCTGCGGCGGCATCCAGGCGCTCGGCCACGCTATCGAGCAACCGCGCCGAGCGTTGCTCGAATGTCTGAGCAAACCGGTCGAGCGACGTGCCGACCTGACCGACCAGCGCCTCACTCGAGCGTTGATGCGCCGACAGGGCGTTGTTCCAGATACCGGAGACCGCCTCCGCCGTCGCCTCGAAGCGCGTCGACAGGCCATCCAGTTGACGCTGCACCGCGTGCGTGACCGTCTCCTGCAGCGCGGCCGATTCCCGCGCGAGGCCCGCCATCGTCGTTTCCACCACCGGCTGCAGCGCTGCGCTGGCAACGCGTGCGCTCTCCGCTGCGCTGTCCTTCAAGGACTGACCGACCGACGACGCAAGCTGGCTGTAAGCGGTCTGCGCCTTGTCGAGAAATGCCTGCTGGGCGGCGATCTGTCGCTCGCTGCTGGCCGCGCCCTGCTGCTCCAGCGACGTCATCATCGCCTGCAGCCGATCAACCAGCGCGGGCATCACATCGGATTGCCGCTGCAGAAGCTTGAACGTCTCTTCACGCTGATGTGCGTGCGAGTAGATGCGCAGCGTGGTCGCGATCTTTGCGTCGAGCGCTTGCACGGCCTGCAGCCGCTCGCGCCGGCACAGCGCCGACAGCAACCCCAGCATGGCCGACGTTGCCACACCGGCAATCGAGGTGCCGAACGAGAATCCCAAACCCTTGATCGGGGCGGCCAGCGATGCGCGGATCGCCTGCAGATCCGTCGCGCTTTCCAGCGCTGCGCCCGTGCCTTTGAGCGTCACCACCATGCCGAGCAGCGTACCGAGCATGCCAAGCAGCACGAGCAGGCCCACCAGATACGGCGTCAGCGCGGGCGCGGGCAGCGCCACGCGCTCGCCTTCCACACGCAGGCGCACGGCATGGCGCAAGCTCGGGTGCAGTTGCTCCAGCCATGCCGCCAGATTGGGCGGCGTCTCGGACAAGCCTGCCGCGGCCTGGGCGACCGTGCCCGTCGCTTGCCGATAGCGGCGCAGCTCCAGCGCGCCTGCCACATAGGCGGCACCGATCACGAGCGTGACGGCCAGCGCCAGCAGGTTTCCGCCAACGAGGTAGCCGACGGCAATCCACCCCAAGGCCGCCAGCCCGACAGAAAAAACGATGAGATTCAGGTGATGTCTGGACATGAATGGTGTCTGTCCCGCTTAGCGGGGGCGAAGGGCTGCGAGCAACCCGTCGACCGGTTGAAAACGAACATCGAGCTCGGCCAGGAGCACGCTCTGCATATCTTTGCGGAACGCATCCAGCCAGGCGCGGGATGTGGATTGGGTGGCCGGGCCCTCCGCGGGCAGCTCGGCCTGCCGCTGCTGCTCGGCCGCGCGCAGGCGCTCGAAGTACGGCCCCAGCATCGACGGAATGGCCCCCAGCAACGAACGTTCGCGGGCCGCGAGCGCCTGCTCCATGCTGGCATCCAGCACCGCAAGGCGCGCGAGGTCGGGCGTCCTGGCAGCCAGCAGGCGCCGCAGGCGGCCACGCAGGTCGCTGATCTCCAGTTCCATGGTCTGCTGCATCAGCACGTAGCGCTGCCGGAAATCGGCGTAGTCGACCACCACCGGCACCGACGGGTTCTGGATCGGCGCGCGTGGCCCAGGCCTGGCATCGGGCGCACAGCTGGACGCGATGGACTTCGTCAACGCCGCGCGGACGCGGCCACCGATGGTTTCGGCGTCCGGGCCGACGGGCCGCGTGCTGGAGGCACTGGCGGGCGGTGCCGCGCTCAATGCCGACGAAAGCGTGATGGCATCCGTCCAGCTGAGCCATTGGCTCAACCGGTCAGAAAGGGGCTGCGCAGATGCGGAAACGTCGACGTCCGTCAAGCGAGCAAGAATGCGGATCAGCGCGGGGCCGCTGAGCGCCCTGCGTTGCTGGGCGTGCGCCATGCTACGAGTGCCGAAAAAAGGCTGGAGTTTACACTGCCTGCCGGGTCGGACTGGGGTCCATGAGTGGCACCGAAGTCACTTACCGCAAGAAACCTGCATGCGAGCGCGCCCGCACTGAAATGCACGGGGCTGCCTCGCCTCTTCGTCACTGCGTCAAGGCCCAGGCAAGATTGTTCTGTGCATCTTTATTGCCCTGCTCGGCAGCTTGGCGAAACAACTTGAGCGCGCGTTCCTTGTCCTGACGCACCGCAATCCCAAACCAGTAGAACTTGCCCAGCTCGTTTTCGGAGTAGGCGTCGCCCAAATCTGCGGCCTGTGCGTAGTCTTTTGCGGCTTGGTCGGACTTCTTCATGCGGTGATAAATCGAGCCTCTGGCCGACAGCGCGTATGTGTCACGCGGCTCGAGGCTGATGAGCTTCGACAATGGACCAAGCGCCTGCTCGTATTTTTGCTGGCGAATAAGGACATGGCCCATTTGCGTCAGTGCATCCCGATCATCCGGGTTCAGCGAAAGCGCTTGAGCGTAGTCCTTTTCGGCGCCCGCAAAGTCTTTTTTACCTATCTTGACCCAACCGCTGTCCGCAATGGCCAGCGCCGAAAATTCCTTCAGCGTCGCTGCCGGCACATTTGCCTTTCGACACTCATCGACAAAAGCAGCCATCTCTTCCGGGCTACCGTTCCATTTCGAACGTAGCGACTTGAGATAGGCCCGCCTGACCACCACCGTTTGCGGGTCCTTCCTGAGCGCCTGCTCCAGCAGCACCCGGTTGTGTTTTTTCATCCCTTGAGCCTTACCGATTTCAATCCCTTCCCGATAGGACAAGATCGGCTTTGGATCCAGTTCAACAGACTTCGATAAATCGCGTAGCGCCATGCTTTGGTACGCGCCCATTCCCGCGAACTGTTCATCGGTGGTGTCCCGCGCATACTTGCTTCCGCGCCGCGACCATCCCATCGCCATGTAGTAGATCCCGCGCGACAACAAGGCCGCATAGGAACGTGGAAACTCCGCGACCCATTGATCGAGCTTGGTTTCCATCGCCGAATCAGAGTAGTAGAAGGCTCTGAATGCTCCCGACAACTGCTCGTCGCTGATCGCTCCGCGTCCATAGGCCTGCTGCAGGCCAGACATCTGCCGGTCCAGTTCGGTATAGCGCCCTTCCATCAGCAGGGCACGCCGTTGCGCGGCCTCGCTAGTGGGCGGCTCTGCCGCCGAACTCATTGATTGAAATGCGACGCAGACAAGGCAACAGAGCAAGATTCTTTTGATCATTTTTGTACTCGCTATCAATGCAGCGTTTGGACCGGTTGCTTTAACTGCCCCCGTAGCGCGCACTTTCGAAACTGCAGGAAACCGGAAAGACGAAAGACTCGCGCAGCCAATTTCCCCCACAGTTTTGAGAAGCATAGAGACCACCAGCAGCTAGCACGAAGATAAAAGGAATTAAGCCAAGTAGGGTAGCCAAGTGCCGCGCCTTTTGTCCGGGCACACGTGCGCGCATGGCGTGATCGGCACGGCTGCGGAGACGGAATCACCGCTTAACCTTCGGCTCGCACCCAAAAAGCGGTATCGTGTCGCCCACTACCGCACCCTCCCCGCTTTCTCGCCCATTTGCCGTGACCGATCACCCCACCCTCACCTGGACCGACGACCGCCCTGAAGCCAGCAGCGACGCCGTCCATACCGCCGTCTGGCGCTCCGAAGCCGGCAACCCGCCGCCCAAGCGCGTGGCCATCGCAGACGATCGCACCACAGCCGATGCCGCCTACCGCCTCGCGTGCGAAGGCACGGCATTGCTCTGGCAAGGCGATTTCCAGAACGCGCGCCAACTGCTGCAGGCCATGTCCCGCCGCACGGATCGCAAACCTGGCAAGGCGCGCAAGGAACCCGCCTCGCCCATCGATGCGTTCAACCTGCATCGACAGGCGCAATCGCAGCGCGCCCGCACGCTCGGCATGCTGCTGATTCCGCTGGATGCGGATTACACGATCCCGCTGCGCCGCGCCCCCGACATGCGCGACGCCTGCACGGAGGCTTACGGCACGAGCCATACCGCTTCCGTCGTCTCGCTGCGTGAGCTGCTTGGCTTGATCGGCGCGCATGAGTGGCGCAAGAAGGGTGTCGAGATTCCCGCGCTCGGTGGTGAGCGCATTCACCCGCACTACGGCGTGTTCTCGCCCGTGCGCGGCGAATACATCGAGCTGGTGGCGAATGCACCGTTGCCTTCGAAAACCCTGGCGTTCGATATCGGCACGGGCACGGGCGTGCTGGCAGCGGTGCTCGCCAAACGCGGCGTGAAACGCGTCATCGGCACCGATCAGGACCCGCGCGCGCTGGCCTGCGCACGTGAGAATGTGGAGCGCCTCGGTCTGCAGACCCAGGTTGAGGTTGTCGATGCGGATTTGTTTCCCGGAGGCCGAGCGCCGCTGATTGTGTGCAACCCGCCGTGGCTGCCGGCACGGCCCAGCTCGCCCATCGAGCGCGCCGTCTACGACCCTGACAGTCGCATGCTGCGCGGCTTCCTGGACGGCCTCACCGCCCATCTGGAGCCGAATGGCGAGGGCTGGCTGATCCTGTCGGACTTTGCCGAGCATCTTGGCCTGCGCACGCGCGATGCCCTGCTGGCGATGATCGACGCGGCCGGCCTGCAGGTGGTGGGCCGGGAAGACATCAAGCCGAAACACCCGAAGGCGTCCGATGAAAACGACCCGCTCTATCGGGCCCGGGTTGCCGAGGTGACGTCGCTGTGGCGCCTGAAGGCCCGCCAGTAAACCAGTGACTCAGCGCGCCATCGTCGCCAGGTAGTCGAGCGCGCCCTGCCCCGCAGCGGCGCCGCTCGCAAAACACGCCGTCAGCAGATAGCCGCCCGTCGGCGCTTCCCAGTCGAGCATCTCGCCGGCGCAGAACACGCCCGGCAGACGCTCAATCATCAGCTTTGCATCCAATGCTTCAAATGCAACGCCGCCTGCGGTGCTGATCGCCTCGTCGATGGGTCGCGTGCGTATGAGCCGCAAAGGCAGCGCCTTGATGGCTTTGGTCAATTGAGCCAGATCGGCAAACGCTTCCTTGCTCAGGCACTCGCGCAGCAAGCCGAGCTTCACGCCCGTGATATTCAGCTTGCTTTGCAGATGGCTCGACATCGAACGCGCGCCGCGCGGGCGCATCAGTTCATCTGTCACACGTTGCGCACTCCAGCCTGGCGCAAGATCAAGCCAGATCGTCGCACTGCCCTCTGCGGCCAGCGCATCGCGAATGGGCGCCGACAACGCATAGACAAGGCTGCCTTCAATGCCGGTCTGCGTGACGACGAACTCGCCCTGGCGGAATTGCAGCGCATCGTCATCGCCCGAGCGCAAACCGATGGCGACCGACTTGACGGGCTGCCCAGCAAAACGCTCCTGGAAATACGCGCTCCAATCGGCGTCGAACCCGCAGTTGGCGGGCTGCAAGGGTTGCACCTGCACGCCGCGCGCCTCCAGCAACGGCACCCAGGCGCCGTCGGAGCCCAGGCGGGGCCAGCTGCCGCCGCCCATGGCCAGTACCACGGCATCGGCTTGCACCAGCCGTTCAACGCCGGCGGTTTCAAAGCGCAGCACCTGCGCGTGGTCCGACGGTTCTGCCCAGCCCACCCAGCGATGCCGCATGTGCAGCTGCACGCCCGCCTCGCGCAGCCGGTGCAGCCATGCGCGCAGCAATGGCGCCGCCTTCATCTCGGTCGGAAAGACACGCCCCGAACTGCCGACAAACGTGTCGATGCCCAGCCCATGAATCCACGCGCGCAGCGCATCGGGGCTGAAGCGGCCAATGAACGGCGCCAGCGCCTCGCGCCGCGTGCGATAGCGGCCGAGAAACGCGTCGATCGGCTCCGAATGCGTGATGTTCATCCCACCGATGCCCGCCAGCAGGAATTTGCGTCCGGCCGACGGCATTGCGTCGAACACCTCCACACGCACGCCGTTGCGCGACAGGACTTCAGCGGCCATGAGCCCGGCGGGGCCGGCGCCGATGACGGCAACGAGAGGGGCATTGGATGTTTCGGACATGCGGGGAGGAACGGATCGAATCGCGCGGGGCAGACAAGCGGGGCGCTATTGTCACATCCCGACTGGGCGCGGGCAAACGAGGGCGCGCATCCCCCCTTTGGTGCGCTTGCCGTCGCCCACCCCGCTTTTCGGTAAACTGGCGCCCTCTTTCCGTTTTTCTCCGCGCCGCCGCACCGATCCCATTCCGTGCGACATGTCGCCCAGGCTGTCCTGACGATGTCCAACAAGACCCACGAAATCCGCCCCAACCAGTCGATCGAGCTGCTCAAGGAACTGCACATCCTGACGCGCGACGGCAAGATGAACCAGGACAGCCGCCGCAAGCTCAAGCAGGTCTATCACCTGTTCCAGTTCATCGAACCGCTGATGGCCGACGTGCAGCAAACCAAGGGGCATGTCACGCTGGTCGACCACGGCGCAGGCAAGTCGTACCTCGGCTTCATCCTGTACGACCTGTTCTGCAAGGAGCAGCCGGGCGATGGCACCTCGCACATTTACGGCATTGAGACTCGCGAAGAACTGGTCGCCAAGTCGACCGAGCTTGCCGCGCGGCTGGGCTTCAAGGGGATGTCGTTCCTGAACCTGTCGGTGGCGGAGTCGATTACGTCTGAACAGCTGCCGGCCACGATCGACATCGTGACCGCACTGCATGCGTGCAATACCGCCACGGACGATGCGATCCGCTTTGCGCTCGAAAAGCATGCGCAATACATCGTGCTCGTGCCGTGCTGCCAGGCGGAGGTGGCCGGCGTGCTGCGCAAGAACAAGGGCAAGTCGCTCGGCAATGCGCTCACGGAAATCTGGCGCCACCCGCTGCACACGCGCGAATTCGGCAGCCAGGTCACCAACGTGCTGCGCTGCCTGCAGCTTGAAGCGCACGGCTATCAGGTCAGCGTGACGGAACTCGTCGGGTGGGAACACTCGATGAAAAACGAACTGATCATCGCGCAATACAAAGATCTGCCGCGTCGCCGCCCGACCGAGCGGCTGAACGAGGTGATCAGCACGCTGGGCCTGGAAGAGCTGCACGAACGGTTTTTTGCGCCGGCTGGCGCCTGAAGAGAGAAGAAGCAGTAGCGCACCCGACGCACAGATCTCCGCCGTTATGCCAGACGCCTGCCTTCGTGCTGCACCCGCTTGTCTTCGTACATCGCGACATCGGCCTCGCGCAGCGTTTCTTCCAGACGCCCGCCTTCGTGGCAGGTGGCGCAGCCCATGGAAAACCCAAGCTCCGCGCCCGGATAGAACTGGTTGTTGAGTTCGACCAACTTGCGCAGGCTTTCCACCAAGGCCGCACCGGCGTGTGCGTCGGCGCCGGGCAGCAACACGGCAAACTCGTCGCCGCCAATGCGCGCAGCGTGTGCAGGTTTGTCGATGGCCTTGCTGAGCACCTCGCCGGCGCGACGCAGCAGCGCGTCGCCTGCGGCGTGGCCGAGCTGGTCGTTCACACGCTTCAAGTCGTTCAGGTCGATCATGATGACCGTGACCGGGAACGGGCCCTTGCGCTCCAGCCGGTTGATCTCGTCTACGTAGAACGAGCGGTTCTTCAGCTTGGTGAGCACGTCGTGCTTGCCCAGATATTCCAGGTACGACTCGGCTTTCTTGCGCGCGGTGATGTCGGTCAGCGCCAGCAGCACCATGTCCCAATCCTTCTCGCGGCCGGGGAACACCGAAAACTGCAGGTGGATGTTCAGCGTGTTGCCATCCAGCCCGTAATTGACGACCTCGCGCTGCTGGAAGAGCTTGCCATCCCACAGGTCGATCAACTGCTCGCGAAAGTGCGGGCGCATGTCGTCGCGAAAGATTTCCGGCAAGCGGCCAAGCAAGTCGTTGCGGTTGCGCGCCTTGAACATCTCCAGCGTGAAGCCGTTCACGTCGAGCACCTGGATCTCCTGCATGCAGCGCTCGACAAACTCCGGATGCACATCGGTAAACGTGCGGAAATCGGTGATGCCCTGCATGCGCACTTCGTCCAGCAGCATCTTGATGGTGCTGAAGTTCTCCACCCACAGCGACACCGGTGCATGCTCGAACACGCCGCGCGCGTAAAGCTGGCTGGCGGCGGCTCGGCGGCGGGCGTCTTCGAGTTCGGTGATGTCGTCCACGGCCACCAGCACGCGGTCCCACGGCTGATCGTGGTCAGGCAGGACAACGCCCTTGAGCAGGATGTCGAGGCGGCGGCCGTCAAGCGTGTAGTTGACGCTGCGGCTTTCGAACCACGGCTCGCCAGACCAGAGCTGGACGAGTTCGCCCACGTGCGCTTCAAGCATGTCGTCGCGCAGCACGTCAGCCAGGCGCGCGGTGAGGGTTTCCGTATCCGGGGCGGCGTACATGGACAACGTGCGCCGGTTCACGCGCAGCACCTTGATACAGGCCGAACACGCCGCCACGCGAGATACGTCCTCTTCCAGAAAGCGCTGCAGGTCGGTTACGCCGGCGGCGCGCCACTGGGCAAAGAGGCGGTGCAGATCGCTGTAGTCCTCCAGCCACAATGACGTGGGGGTGACATCGAAGAAGTCGATCAGGTTGACACCCACAGCCGCCGGGCTGTTGACGCTATCGGACGCGGATTGCATGAATCGCTCTACGGAAAACAGAAAACACTTCGCAAACCTTGCGAGCGTACCGGTTTTGTGAAAAACCGCGCACAGCGTCCGTCTCATCCGGAAGGATTACCCCATGCAGGCGATGCGCGGTCAGCTGCTGCAGCGCAACACCTCGTTGAATACCGGGAAAGTTCCCCGGCCAGATTTTCCGACGCTGCGCCGCATTTAGTTTTTCTTTATCTGACGTTGTAAAAATAGCCGCTTCGATTTTTAAGATATTTTCATGAAGCGGGGTATGCATTTCATTTTTTCAACGTGCCTTGCAGAAGTCGCCCATCGCTCGGGAAGGCGCCCGCAGCTTTGCGGATGCGCATACCAAAAACTGCAAATTCCGCTGCAGATTCTCTCGCGCGTGATTTAAAAAACTTCGTCTCGATTCGCAGGCCGTTTCCTCCAGAATCCGTGCATCCCGTGCGCGGGCAGTGATTTGCACCGCGCAAGAAGCGGGTAATTCCTTGTCCCGATTCTGCGGCCTGCCCCCCGATTTTCTTTTGAGCCCTGGGCCGCCGATTCGTTTCCACCTCAGGAGAAATGCAATGCGGGATTCGACAACCCACCGTCGTACGGCCACGACACACACCGGACGGGCCTCCAACGCCCGGACACGTCGCTCGTTCAAGCTGGCACTCGTGGCACAGGCTGCGGCCGCGCTGATTCTGGCCGCGTGCGGCGGCGGCGGAGATGACGCGCTCACGCCGGCCGGCGGCAAGCTGGACGCAAACGGCTCGCAGCAGCAGGGCAATACCAATACCGGCAACACGAATGCACCAGCGCCGGCAGTCGACGCAACGGTGCCGCCGGTGGAACTGCCGGACTACATCAGGCCGGTCAACTACAAGCTGTGGTTCCGCCCGAGCGCAGACCTGAACAGCTTCTCTGGCCGCGCCGACGTGGAGATCAAGGTCACCAAGCAGACCGGCGCCGTGACGCTGGCCGTGCGCGACCTGAAGCTCGACGCCTCGCGCCTGACACTCACGCCCACCTCGGGCGGCGGTGCATCGCGCGTGCTGGTGCCGATTCCACAATCGCAAGGCGCCTTCTACGACCTGCGCGACCCCATCGGAGACATCAAGCCCGGCAACTATGTGCTCCACATGGAGTGGACGGGCACGATCAACTTCACCAAGGCCGAGGGCATCTTCAAGCTGGGCCTGCAGGCGGCAACGGGTGAGAGTTCCGACGCCATCGTCACGCAGGGCGAATCGAACTTCGCGCGCGAGTGGTTCCCCAGCTGGGATGAGCCGGCCTTCCGCAACACCTTCGAAGTGACGGCGGAGATTCCGGGCGACTGGAAGGCCGTGGCCAACGGCAGGCAGACGGGCGCCACCAAGCTGCCGGATGGCTATCAGCAGGTGTCGTTTGCCAAGACACCGTCGATGCCGGCGTACCTGCTGTTCTTCGGCGGCGGCAAGTTCGACATCCTGGAAGACCAGTTCACCAACCCGCTCGACGGCAGCAGCATGCGCCTGCGCTGGTGGGTGCCGCCCGGCGAGGCGCACTCGGCGGTCTCCGGCATGCAGTTCACCAAGGAAGCGCTGAACCACTACTACAACTACTTCCAGATCCCGCTGCCGTTCGACAAGATGGACACCATCGTCGCCAACGACAGCTACAACAACAAGAATGCCGGCTTTGGCGGCATGGAGAACTGGGGCGCCATCTTCGAGTTTGCCGACCAGGTGCTGGTGCCGCCCGATGGCGCACCGACAACGGTCCACTCGATGGGCAAGGCGCGCTCGTTCGTCGTGGTGTCGCATGAACTGGCGCACCAATGGTTTGGCGACCTCGTCACGCTGGACTGGTGGGACGACATCTGGCTGAACGAGTCCTTCGCCAACTGGTTCGAGAACGTCACCAAGATCGCGCTGCACCCCGAGTTCCAGGGCAACACATGGGCCGACTATGCAGCCGTCAAGCAGCGCGTCTACACGTTGGACTTGCAGCCCACCGCCGTACCGGTACAGCACAACCTGAGCGATGCCGGCTCGATGGACTTCCTCGACCGCTTTGCCTACAACAAGGGCGGCCATGTCCTGCAGACGATCGAGAACTACATCGGCAAGGACGCCATGCGCCGTGGCCTGCAGAGCTACCTGAACAAGTACAAGTTCGGTAACGGCACGCCGCCGCGCCTGTGGGCGGAGCTGGAAGCCGCCAGCGGCAAGCCCGTCGGCAAGGTGGGCGACAGCTTTGTGCGCCAGACCGGCGTGCCGCTTGTCACCATCGATGCACAGTGCAACCCGGCCACCAACCAGAACGTGCTGACGATCGCGCAGAAGGCGTTCCCGAACAAGAACGTCTATTCCGGCTATCAGTGGAATATTCCGCTCACCATCGCCTATGGCGATGGGCTGGCGCAAACGCAAACGGTCGTGCTGGACCAGCAGACCGCGCAGGTCACCCTGCCGACGTGCTCGGCTGTGCTGGCGAACCCGACGGGCCTGGACTACTACGTGACCAACTACAGCCCGACGCTATGGAGCGCGCTGCTGGCGCAGGCCGGTGCCATCAGCAACAAGGCGACAACGACCAACATCGCCGGCGATGCGACGCAGTTGTACAACGCGCAGATCATCGACAAGGCGCTGTATGACCAGATCGTCGGCATCCAGAACATGCAGCCGGCGGTGGCAACGCTGCGTGCCCAGGCTGTGACGCCGACGGGCTCGCTGCGTCCGCAAGCGGTGCAGTTGCAGGAAATGCAGTCGATGGATCGGCCGATCCACAAGTTCCGCTATGAAGGTCTCATGAAGCATCTGACCGACATCAAGCGGTAAGCACCAAAGCAAGCGGGCCGCGTCTTACGATGCGGCCCGCTGCAAGGGTGGCTCCTGATGTTCGGCGGACATGGTCCGCCGTTTTTCATGCGCGCGTCACACCACCATCAACCCGTGCGATGCAGGAAGGTGGCCTGAATCACGTCGGTCATCCAGATGGCGCTCTCGCCAGTCTGGCCGTGCTCCAGCACCTTGACGGCGCTTTCGAACAGCACGCTGGCCAGCGCATCGGAAACGATGATCTCGATGCGCACGCGCGGCACAAACTCCGTCAGGTCTTCCTTGATGGAATGCGCGCCGGCCTGTGAAGCCGCTGGCGGATAGGCATTCACCTCACCCACCGTCATGCCCGGAAAACCTGGGCAACTGCGCAGCGCTTCATGCATGCGTTCCAGCAGTTGCGGGCGCACTACAATGCGGATTTCCTTCATGCCTTCGACTCCTCATCAAACCATTTGTACAGCGTGGGCAGCATCACCAGCGTCAGCAGCGTGCAGGTCAGCAGACCGCCGATCACCACGATGGCCAGCGGCCGTTGCACTTCCGAACCCGGCCCCGTGGCAAACAGGAACGGGATCAGGCCCAGCATGGCCACGGTGGCCGTCATCATCACGGGGCGGAAGCGCATGCGCGAACCCAGCCGCACGGATTCCTCCACCGACATGCCCTGCTCGCGCAGACTGCGGATCGTGCTGACCAGCACCACGCCGTTGAGCACGGCGATGCCCCATAGCGCCACAAAGCCGACCGATGCCGGCACGGAGAGGTATTCACCCGTGACGAACAGGCCGATGATCCCGCCCACCGAGGCGAACGGCAGCACCAGAATGATCAGCGTGGCATAGCGCACGGAGTTGAACAGCAGGAAGAGCAGGAAGAAGATGGCCGCCACCGTGATCGGCACGATCACCTTCAGGTGGCCCATGGCGCGTTCCATGTTCTGGAACTGGCCGCCCCACTCCAGGTAGTAGCCCTCGGGCAGCTTGACCTTCTGCGCGACGGCCGCCTGCAGCTCGGCCACGAAGCCGCCCAAGTCGCGGTCGCGCACATTCACGCCCACCACCACGCGGCGCTTGCCCAGCTCACGGCTGATCTGCGCGGGGCCGTCGGTCACATCGATGCGGGCGATGCTCTCCAGCGGCACCTGTGCGCCATTGGGGGCGGCCACGATCAGGTTGCGGATGGCCTCTACGCTGCCGCGATACGCGTCCGGCAAGCGCACCACCGCGCTGAAGCGGCGCTCGCCCTCGAAGATTTCCGTGGCTTCCTTGCCGCCGATGGCGGTCTCGATCACGTTGTGCACGTCGGCGGCGTTCAGGCCGTGACGCGCAATGGCCTGGCGGTCGATCGCGATCTGCAGATACTGCTGGCCGGTGATCCGCTCCACGCGCATGTCCTGCGCACCCTGGATGCCCTGCGCCACCTTGGCAATCGCCTCGGCCTTCTCGCGCAGCGTGTTCAGGTCGTCGCCGAACACCTTGATGGCCACGTCGGAACGCACGCCGGTCACCATCTCGTCCACGCGATCGGAAATCGGCTGTGCCATGACGATCTGCACGCCGGGTAGCACCTGCAGCGCCTTGCGCATCGCCTCGGCAATGTCGTCCTGGTTCCAGCCCTTGGGCCATTCATTGCGCGGCTTGAGTGAGACGATCGGCGTCGATTCGTTCTGGCCCTGCGGGTCGGCCGGAGACTCGCCGCGGCCCACGCCCGAGACGGCCGACTTCACGCCCGGCACCTGCATCACCAGGCGCATGGCTTCCATCTCCATGCGGATCGACTCTTCCAGCGAGATGTTCGGCGCGCGGTTGATGCCGGGCACCACCGAGCCTTCCCTCATCTCCGGAATGAACGCGGTGCCGAGGAATGGCATCAGCGCACCGGTGGCGAGAAACACCGCCACCGCCACGATGACGGTCTTCCGCCCGTTGTTCAGGCTCTGCTCAAGCAAGCGCAGATACGGCTTCTTCATCTTGCGGATCAGCCACGTGTCATGGGCGTCGTGCTCGGCGTGGGGGTCGTCGCTGTGTTGGCCTTCCACGTGCTTGTGCACCTTGGGCTTGAGCAGATACGACGACAACACCGGCGTCAGCGTGAGCGACAGCACCAGCGAGAAGAACAGCGCAATCGCAATCGTGAAGGCCAGCGGCGCGAACATCTTGCCTTCCATGCCCTCCAGCGTCATCAGCGGCAGGAACACCAGGATGATGATGCCCACGCCAAAGATCACGGGCGTCGCCACTTCCGTTACCGCATGCAGGATGATGCGCGCGCGGCTCTCGTTCGGGTCGCGCGGCTTGGCGAGGTGCGCAAAGGCGTTTTCCACCACGACCACCGAGCCATCGACCATCAAGCCGATGGCGATGGCCAACCCGCCGAGTGACATCAAATTGGCCGAGATGCCCAGCTTGTTCATCGCCATGAACGTCAGCAGCGGCGTGAGGATCAGCGTGCCGACCACGATGAGCGATGAACGGATGTCGCCCAGGAACAGCAGCAGCACGATCACCACCAGCACCACACCTTCGGCCAGCACCTTGATGACGGTCTTCAGGGCCGAATCCACCAGCTCCGAGCGCTCGTAGTACGGCACGATCTTCAGGCCGTCGGGCAGCATGCCGTCGTTGTTGATGGTCTTGACGCGATCCTGGATGCGGGCGACCACTTCCTTCGCGTTGCCGCCGCGCATCATCATCACGACACCGCCGACGGATTCCGTCACACCGTTCTTGACCACCGCCCCCGCACGCACCGCCGTGCCGATCTTCACATCGGCCACGTCGCGAATCGTGAGTGGTGTGCCGTTGACCTCCTTGAGCACGATGGCGTCAATGTCGTTGGTGTCGCGCACCAAACCCACGCCGCGGATCAGGTATTGCTCCGCGAAGTGCGGCAGCACACCGCCACCCGAGTTGGCGTTGTTGGCGGCCAGCGCCTCGAACACCTGCTTGACCGTCACGTTGTGGTGGCGCAGGCGCTCCGGGTTGACGAGCACCTGATACTGCTTCTCGTAGCCGCCCTGCGAGTTGATCTCGGCCACGCCCGGAATGGAGCGCAGCAGCGGCCGCACCACCCAGTCCTGCGCGATACGGCGCTGGGTGAGTTCCTCGACCGAGAGTTCCTTGTCGCCGTCATCCGGTTTGTCGAGCGTGTACTGATACACCTCCCCCAGGCCCGTCGATACGGGGCCGAGCACTGGCGTCACGCCCGCCGGCATGCGCGACTGCACCTCGATCAACCGCTCCATCACAAGCTGGCGCGCAAAGTACACATCGGTCTCATCGGTGAAGACGAGTGTGATGAGCGACAGTCCCGGCTTGTTGAGCGAGCGCATCTCTGTCAGCGCCGGCAGACCCGTCATCGCCATTTCCACCGGCACAGTCACAAAACGCTCGACCTCTTCCGGCGAGCGCCCCGGCGCTTCCGTGGCGATCTGCACCTGCACGTTGGTCACATCCGGAAACGCGTCAAGCGACAGCTTGCGTGCGGCATCCAACCCGAAGAACAGCAGCACGGCGGCGATCACCGCCACTACGAGCCGTTGCTTGAGCGCGCCGCGAATCAATGCGTCGATCATGCGCCCTCCATCTCGGCGCGCTTGCGCTCGTTGTTCAGATGGAAGCCGCCTTCAACGACGATCGGCTGCCCGGCCTGCACGCCGGAGACGACCGGGCGCACCCCGTTCGATTCGTCGCCGAGCTTGACCGGCGTGAGCTGGTAGTTCGTGTCGCTGGCACGCACGAACACGTAGTCGCGGTTGTCTTCACGGACCACGGCGGACGTCGGCACCACCACGCGTTCTTCCGGGCGCGACTGGATGATCAGCGTAGCCAGCATCGACGGCTTGAGCGTGCGCTCTGCGTTGTCCACTTCGGTGCGCACCGTGACCGTACGCGTTTGCGGGTCGACAATGTCCGACACCCAGATCAGCTTGCCGACAATGCGATCGCCCGCGCCGGTGTCGATCTCCACGGCCTGGCCTGCACGCACGCCCGCAGCGGCGTTTTCCGGCACTTCACCCACCACCCACACGCGCGACAGATCGGCCACGGTGAACAGTTCATCGGCCGGCTGCACGACCTGGCCGCGCGTCACCTTGCGCTCCACCACCGTGCCGCTGATGCTCGCCACCACGGGCGAGATCGACGACATGCCACCCGTGCGCATCTTCGCCAGCGTGCCGGGCGACACGCCCATCACGCGCAGTTGGTCGACGGCCGCGCGCACTTCGGCATCGGCCATCGCCAGTTCGCTCTGCCGCTTCTGCAACTCGGCTGAGCCGATCACGTCGGCAGCCAGGAGCAGCTTCGCGCGTTCCAGCGCGCGGGCCTGCAAGTCACGCTGCGCGGCGGCCTTCTGGTAGGCGAGCTGCGCGGCGCCAAGCTCCGTGCTGTGCAGTTGCGCCAGGATGTCGCCTGCCTTCACGCTCTGCCCGGGCGTGGCGACCAGCTCGGTCACACGCCCCGTGACGGTGGCGCCGATGCGCGCCACGCGCTGTTCGTCAAACGCAATCTGCCCCGGCACGCGCAGGCGCTCGGCAATCGGCTGCTTGCCCACCGGCGCCACTTTCAGGCGCTCCACCAGCGTGGGCTGTGCAACCACGAGGTTCGGGTCAACGGCCTGTTGTGCGGTCTTGGTGTCATCTGCGGCATCTTTGCCGCAGGCGCCCAGCAGCAGCATCGCCGCCAGGGCAACGCCGGCCAGCCGGATCGAAGAAGAGAAAGGAGAAGGTACGGTCATGGTCTTGCTGGATTCGTAAGTTCGTGAGGCAACACGGCGACTCGGGCGTGTCATTGGGCCTCCGGGCGCAGGCGGTCGAGTTCGACGGCAGCCGTGCGCAGGTCCGCGCGTGCGGCAATCAGGTCGTTACGTGCTTGGCGAAAAACGCGCTGGGCATCGAGGTAGTCGAGAATCCCGCGCTCGCCGTGGCGGTATGCGGCTTCGGCCACGCGCAGCGCCGATTCGGCCTGCTTGATGACGCCGGATTCCAGTGCGCTGACTTGCGACTCCGCAATCTCGTATTGGCGATAGGCCGATTCCACCGCTTGGCGCATGCGCAGTTCGCGGTCGCGCAACAGGGCGCGGGCACGTTCGCGGGCGGCTACGGCTTCGCCAACGGGACCATCACGGCGGTCGAACAGCGGAATCGACATCACCAGGCCCACGCGGCTGTCCTGCAGATCGGGTTGGCGGTCGACCGACCCGCGCAGCGCCAGCGACGGCCAACGCTGGCTGCGCTCGTGCGCAAGACGCGCTTCGGCCTCGCGCACCGCCGCGCGATCGGCCTCCAGCTCCGGATGCGTGGCGAGGACCGTGCTAACCAGATCGGCCAGAGGCGGCAGATGCGCGACGGGAGGCGTTTCCGCACCGGCATCGACATCGAACGTCTGCGGCAGATCGGCGCCCACGGCGCGGCGCAGCTCGGCCAGCGCCTGCTGCACACGCAGTGCGGCGGCCTGCTCGTTGCGCTGCGCGTTGAGCAACTCCGCGTCGCCACGGATGAGTTCATAGCGCGGGGCTTCGCCGGTTTCCACACGCACGGCCACGCCACGGCGGATCTGCTCGACCAGCGTCACGTCTTCGCGCGCGTTACGTTGCTCTGCCTCCCGGCGCACCACATCGTAAAAGCGCAGCTTGAGATCGGCCTCCACGTCGCGTGCCTGCGACCGGGCGGTCGCCTGCGACGCTTCGTACGCGGCATCGGCGGCTTGCGTACGGGCGGCGCGCTGCCACGGCAAATCGAGCTTTTGCGTGATCGAAACGCTATTGGTGCGGCCTTCCGCCGCACCCGGCATGCGGGCACGCTGCCGGCCGGCCATCGCCTCCACCTCGGGGTTGGGCCACGCACGTGCGGTGGCGATGCCCGCCAGCGCCGCCTGCACCTGCGCCTGTGAAGCGGCGAGTGCCGGGTGGTTGGCGCGGGCCAGCTCAAGTAGCTGCTGCAAGGTGTAGCGGGGCTGCGCGGGCGCCTCATGAGCCCGGGCGGTGGAAGTCTGTGCGCCACGTTGCGAAGGTGCCGAGGGTGCGGCGTTGGCGTGGACGGCAATTGCAGCCAGCACTGCGGAAAGAACAGCACATCGCGACACGCGCGCACCCGCTGCGGGGCGCGGGGTGGCCGCATCCTGATTGGACAACATCCGAAATCATCCTGAAAAAGAAGAACAGGCAAGCGCGAACGCCCAGCCGGTCAACGGGCCGGTTGGCGCAGCACTAGCAACTCAAGGGGATGGTTTCCGGCGAAAGCCGGAGATCAGGCGCGTGCGGGAGGACGCAGCATGGGGGCCGGCGTGGGGCCAGCCTGGAACGGGGGAAGAGAGACACGGACGCGCGCGACACGCAAGCCGGGCGTCAACACCATAGGAGTCGGCGGGAGCCAGAGTTCCGGCGCGTCGCTGGGGTGGTCGGGGGCGGCGGCGCTGGTCGTAGGCGCATCGGGTGCATCGGATGCGTGCGCAACCCAATGTTCAACGCTGAAGCACTGGCCGGGCTGCTTGACCGCCTTGCCGAGCGCGACCTTGATGGCGCGCTCGAAACCCTTGCTAGGCTTGGCAACGGGCGGAGCATCGCCGGGCATGTCGTCGACCACGGCTTCGATTGCTTCCAGCGCGTCATCGGCGGCTTGGCCATCGGGGAAATGCGTGGCCGAGAACACCGAAACGGTGAACAACAAGCACCAGATCGTGACGATCCACCGTACGCCCCGCGCACGCGACAGCACGCCCCGCGCGGTCGCGCGAGACAACGTCGGCAAGGCGGAGGAAAGATTCGTCACAAACATGGGCCCCGAATACTATCGGAAAAATGCTGCATCTGCACACAACGTCTGGCAGATCGCGCGGATGTCAATCGGAATCGACCTGCGTTTTGCGGACCCGTTCCATTTCAGGCCAATGTGCGCGCACCCAGTCGTCCAGGCCGACGAGCGTGCGGTTGAGCGATTCGCCGAGCGGACTCAGACGATATTCGACGTGCGGCGGGACGCTGTCGTAGATGGTGCGCAGGATGAGGCCGTTGGCTTCAAGCTCGCGCAGCGTCTGCGTAAGCATTTTCTGCGAGATGCCGTCGCCCACGCGGCGCAGGAGTTCGTTGTTGCGCACGGGGCCGTTTTCCAGCGCCGGAAAGATGCGCAGCGCCCATTTGCCGGCGATCAGCTCGAGTGCGCGCATGGACGGGCAGGCGTCCACGGTGCCTTCAGGGAAATTTTTCGGCGTTGATGATGAGGACGGAGCCATGCTGTCGGCCATGGGGCCTCCGGAACACGATTGGGATACATGTGACCGTACCGCCAATCGTGCCGCCCTGTAACGCGCCTCGTCAGTCGAGTTGGCCCTGGCAGACGTACTTGGTGTGGAGGTAATCGTCCACGCAGGAGCCGCACTCCTCGTCCGCGTGATCGATCCAGTCAATGAAGATCAGTGAGCAGCAACGTGCGCGGCAATCGCCTCGCCCACCTGCGTGGTATTGGCGGTGCCGCCCAGGTCAGGCGTGCGCGGGCCGTCCTTGAGCACCGCTTCGATGGCCGCGACGATGGTGTCGTGCGCCGCCCGCCCCGCGCCCTGCCCTTGCGTCAGGAAATCCAGCATCAAGGCGCCTGACCAGATCATCGCGATCGGGTTGGCGATGTTCTTCCCGTAGATGTCCGGCGCCGAGCCGTGCACGGGCTCGAACAGCGACGGGAACGTGCGATCGGGGTTCAGGTTGGCGGAAGGCGCCAGGCCGATCGTGCCGGTGGTGGCGGGGCCAAGATCGGAAAGGATGTCGCCGAACAGGTTGGTGGCGGCCACCACATCGAAGCGATCCGGCTGCAGCACGAAGCGCGCGGTCAGGATGTCGATGTGCTGCTTGTCGAGCGTGACGCCCGGGTAGTTTTGCGCGACTTCCTCCGCGCGCTTGTCCCACCACGGCATGCTGATGGCGATGCCGTTGCTCTTGGTGGCAAGCGTCACGTGTTTGCGCGGGCGGCTCTGTGCGAGGTCGAAGGCAAACTTCAGCAGGCGCTCTGCGCCCTTGCGCGAGTAGACCGATTCCTGGATCACGATCTCGCGGTCGGTGCCTTCGTACATGATGCCGCCGAGCGATGTGTACTCGCCCTCGGTGTTCTCACGCACGACGTAGTAATCAATGTCGCCGGGCTTGCGATTGGCGAGCGGGCACGGCACGCCTTCAAACAGGCGCACGGGGCGCAAGTTGATGTATTGATCGAACTCGCGGCGGAACTTGAGCAGCGAGCCCCACAGCGAAACGTGATCGGGCACCGTGGCCGGCCAGCCGACCGCGCCAAAGAAAATCGCGTCCATGCCATTGAGCTGCGCCTTCCAGTCGTCGGGCATCATCTGGCCGTGCTGCTGGTAGTAGTCGCAGCTGGCCCAATCGATGGGGTGGCACTCAAGCTGCAAGCCAAAGCGCTTGGCCGCTGCCTGGATGACGCGTAGGCCTTCTGGCATCACCTCGCGGCCGATGCCGTCTCCTGGAATGATCGCGATGCGGAATGCGGGAATCATGTCGTTCCTTTTGCTTCTCTGTTAGATGGAAACCGCCGCGGAATGGGCCGCCGTGCGGTCCCGCTCGTCAAGCCAGCCCGGGCGCAGTTCGGGCACCGAGTTGGCTGGTTGCTCGCAGTATGGATGATGCGGGCCACCACGATCAAAATCGGACGCCCATACCCACGCCGCCCATGGTGGTTACCTTCAGGTGCGTACTTGTTCCCGCACCGCACCGTCCTTACTCTGGGTGCATCGCAACGCATCCGCTTGCCAGCCCGGCAGCGGACACCTCGGAGGTTCCATGCTTCAAACCGCCTGGCTGTGGCTGCTGGCAGCCGGGGCTGTGGAGATCGCCATGGCGGTCTCGCTCGAATTTGCGCAGGGGTGGACGCGCCCGATCCCCAGCGTGCTCGGCATCGTGACGGCGCTTGCCAGCGTCTTTCTGCTCACGCATGCCATGCGCGGCCTGCCTGCCGGCACGGCCTACGCCATCTGGACGGGCATCGGCTCGGTGGGCGTGACGGTGCTGGGCATCGTGCTCTTTGGCGAGAGCATGCAGCCCGCGCGCCTGGCCTGCATCGGGCTGGTGATTGCCGGCACCGTCGGCCTCAACTTCTTCAACGCAGCGTAAAACCGCATCAGGAGTCCACCATGACCCGCCTGCTCCATATCGAAGCCTCACCCATGAAAACGCTGTCCCACTCCATCGACGTGGCGAAGCAGTTTCTCGACGCCTACCGTGCCGCACACCCCAACCACGAGATCGACACGATCGACTTGTGGAGCCAGAACATCGATCTGCCCGAATTCAACGCCGATATGATCGGCGCCAAGTTTGCCGTCCTGCGCACCCAGACCGCCACGCCGGAGCAGCGTGCGCAATGGCAGCGCGCCGTGGCGCTGTCGCAGCGCTTCAACGCGGCAGACCACTATCTTTTCTCCGTACCGATGTGGAATTTTGGCGTTCCCTATCGGCTCAAGCACTTCATTGATGTGGTGACACTGCCAGGGCAGAACTGGAACTGGTCGCCCGCCACGGGCTATCAGGCGCTGCTTTCGGGCAAGAAGGCGGCGCTTATCTACGCCAGCGCCGGGGCGTACGCCGCGCACACGGAAGGTGCCAGCGAATCGCCGGACGATTTCCAGAAGCCCTATCTGCGCCGTTGGCTGCGTTTTCTCGGCATTGAAGATGTGACGGAGATCAGCGCCGCGCCCACGCTGACGGCGCCCGATCTGCTCGCGGCGACCAAGGCCGATGCCAAAGCGCGGGCGGCGGCATTGGGCGCAGCCTTCTGAGATGCACGTCTGCCCGCGGGGTTGACCGCGAACCAAAGTGTATCTAACATGGTTACACTTTTGCGCCTAACCCCATGTCTACCAGCAGCCGCTTCGCCGTCGCCGTCCACATCCTCACCCTGCTTGCCAGTGCGGAGGGACCGGTGCCGTCTTCGCTCATTGCTGGCAGCGTGGGGACCAACCCGGCGCTGATCCGGCGTCTGGTGGCGCAATTGGCGGATGCCGGTTTGGTGACCTCGCAGATGGGCGCAACAGGCGGCGCCACGCTGGCGCGACCGGCAGAACGCATCACGCTGCTCGACGTCTTTCGTGTGGTGGAATCTCCGGTGCTGATCGCGCTGCCGCCCAACGCGCCCAACCCGGCGTGCGAGGTGGGCCGTGAGATCACCGGTGTGCTGGAGCGCGTGACGGAACGCGCGCAAGCCGCGCTGGAAGCCGAGCTGGCTGCGCAAACCATCGCCGGCATTCTCAGCGAGGTGGGGCACGCGCAACGCCGCCGCCGTCGGGCCTAGCCGGGCCGCATGCCGGCCTATTTTTTTATCCCTATATGTAACTGCATTAATTACATATAACGTTTCAACCACCCAGACCAACCACAAGGAAATGATCATGAAGATCGCAATCATTGGCGCCACGGGGCGCGTGGGCACCCGCCTGATCGACGAAGCGCTGCGCCGCGGCCACCAGGTGACCGCCATTGCGCGCACGGCATCCAAGCTGCCCGCACGTGCCGGGCTGACCACAAAGGATGTCGACGTGGCCGATCAGGCGGGGCTCGTGGCCGCGCTTGCCGGCAACGATGTGGTCTACAGCACCGTGCGTTTCCTGCAGGCAAATGCCGATCAGATTGTTGGAGCGGTGAAGAAAGCGGCCGTGCCACGCCTGCTGGTGGTGGGTGGGGCCGGCAGCCTGGAAGTGGCCCCGGGTGTCGCGCTGATCGACACGCCGCAGTTCCCCAAGGAGTACTTTGAAGAAGCCTCGGCCGGCCGCGATTTCCTCAACGCGCTGCGGCAGGAAACCGAGCTGAATTGGACCTTCGTTTCGCCGTCGGCCATCTTCGAGCCGGGCGAGCGCACGGGGCACTTCCGCGTCGGCAAGGATTCGCTGCTGGTGGATGCAAACGGCAAACCCTGGATTTCGATGGAGGACTACGCCATCGCCTTCCTCGACGAAACGGAAAAGCCGGCACACCCGCGCCAGCGTTTCACGGTCGGTTACTGATCAGCGGCAGGTGGAAGGCACGGCCAGTGCGCCAATCAATGGCTGGGCGTGTCGGCCATGCCGGGAGGCGCATCATCGGGCTCGATCGGCTCGGGCGCGGAATCCAGCGCCGGCAGGCGGATCACGATCGCGCAACCCCTGCCGTCCGCATGGGCCAGGCCGTCTTCGATGGCCACCGAGCCACTCCCCAGTTCAACGATACGGCGCACGATCGCCAAGCCCAGGCCGCTACCCTGCGACTGGCTGGTGCGCGGGCGGTAGAACCGCTCGAACACGCGATCGCGCTCGTCGGGCGGGATACCGGGGCCGGAATCTTCAATGCGCAGTTCGACCATCGGCACGCCCGCCTGCTCGATGCGCTTGACGGCCACGCGCACCTCGCCACCGTTGGGCGTTTCGCGCACGGCGTTGTCGAGCACGTTTTCCACCAGCGTCGCGGCGTCTTCATGCGATACCGAGACCCACGCCTGGTTGGCGCCGTCATACGACAGCGTGATGTTGCGACGCTCGGCGCGCGAGGCTTGCTGAATCACGCCGCTGCGCGCGCAGCCGGCCAAGTCCGACAATGCGCCCTGCGCAAGTTGCGCCTCCACGCGGCGCGCGTCCAGCCGGGCAATGGCGAGCAGCTTGGCGAGCGACTGCGTTGCGCGCGAAATGCCACGATCAAATTCGCGCAGCGCGGTAGAACGGTCGTCTTCGCTGTCGGAATGCGACACGACATACGCCTGCGCCTGAATGGCCGCCAGCGGCGTGCGCAGTTCGTGCGCGGCATCGGCAAAGAAACGGCGATCTGCCTCGATGCCGCGACGCACGCGCGCAAACAGCCCGTTCAAGGCTTCGACCAGCGGCTTCAACTCGGCATGCTCGACGCTTTGCACAGGGTCAAGGTCGGCAGAATCGCGCGCCTCAACCTGACGCGTGAGCGTGCGCAGCGGCTTGAGGCCCTGATGCGCCGCCCAACCAACCATCACCATCAGCGCGCTCGCCAGGATGGCCAGCGCCACTGCCACTTCCTGGAAAAGATCGCGAATGGCGCGTTCGTAGGCGGCCAGGGGCTGCGCCACCGTGGCGGAAATCTTGCCGTCGACGCTGTCGACCGTGTAGCTGCGCCACGGCTTGCCCTCCAGCATGATCTCGACGACGGTGCCGTGCGCCTTGCCGCATGGCATGGTGGGCGCACCGGGGAAGGCGGTGATGACGTTGCCGGCGCGATCGCACAGCACGTAGCGGAATTCGCCAGGCAGGATGTTGGGCAGCGACAGGCCCAGCTTGATATCGGTAAGGCGGCGCAGGAATTCTTCGCGGCGCGGCACGTCATCCATGTTGAGCGTGGTGAGGTCCGCATAGGCCTGCGCCGACATGCGCAGATCGCTCACCACCTGGCGGCTGTTGGTGCGCGAGATTTCCAGATGCGCGATGACGAGCTGCACCAGCAGCATCAACACCAGCGCGAGCAGGATCAGCACATACAGGCGGAACGACAGCGAGCGAACCCGCAGGATGGCTGGAACCGCCAGCTTCATTGGGCGGCCCCGCGGTTGCCACCGATCATGTAACCGACACCGCGAATGGTCTGGATGGTTTCGTTGCCGAGCTTGCGGCGCAGGTGGTGGATGACGACCTCCAGCGCGTTGGCGCTCACGCTGTCGCCCTCACGATAGAGCGCATCCATGAGCGTCTCGCGCGGTACCCACCGGTGGGCGCGGCGCACAAGTTCAAGCAGCAACTGGTATTCGCGCGGTGTGAGTTCGATGACCTGCCCCTCTTGCGTCACGCGCTTCTGCGAGGGTTCCACCACCAGGTTGCCGACGTTCCACTGGTTGGTGCTCTGCCCCGCATGGCGGCGCAGCACGGCGCGCAGACGGGCGATGAGTTCGTCCACGGGGAACGGCTTGACGAGAAAATCGTCCGCGCCGGAATCCAGGCCCTTGAGCCGTTCCGACAGCGCGTCGCGCGCGCTGGCGATGATGACGGGCACGTCGCTGTGCGCGGCACGCAGTTCTTCCAGGAAAGTATGGCCTTCACCATCGGGCAACCCGAGATCGAGCACGATGGCTTCGAACGTGTTGGTGGTGATCCATTTCTGCGCGTCGACAAGGCGGCGCACCCAGGTCGCGTTGTAGCCGGCCTGACGCAGCGCGCGGGCCAGCGCCGTGCCCAACGGCAAATCGTCTTCGATGAGGAGGATGGCGTTCATGCGCGGGAATCTCGGCGGCGGTAATGACGGTAAACGGACAACCGGCACCTGGAAAACAGGCGCCGGCGAAGGTCGAAATCTACCGCAACGGACTGAGCTTTACCTTAAATGTGTGGAGACACGTGACGAGGAAGTCGCCTCGCCAATACATACCGGGCGCGGGCTCGGGCATGCAACGTGGCGTTTAGCTATCATTTCTAAATTCCGATTGCATTTTCCTTAAGCCGCCGAGCATGTTCCGCCTGCCCACCACCGCCACCGCGCCGTTCTGCCCGTCCGAGGTGCGCGGCACCGTTGCCGTCCCGCCCGGCCTGCCCCTGTGGAAAAAGCTGCTGCGCTTTGCGGGGCCGGGGTTGCTGGTGTCGGTCGGTTATATGGACCCGGGCAACTGGGCGACCGACATTGAAGCCGGTTCGCGTTACGGCTATGCGCTGCTGTTCGTGGTGGTGCTCTCCAGTCTGGCGGCGATGGTGCTGCAGTGTCTGTCGGCGCGGTTGGGCATCGTCACGGGCATGGATCTGGCGCGTGCATCGCGCAATCGCTATCAACCTGGCGCGTTGCGCGTGCAGTGGCTGCTGGCGGAGCTGTCCATCATTGCATGCGACCTGGCCGAGGTGCTTGGTTGCGCGCTGGCCTTCCACCTGCTGCTGGGCGTGCCGATCCTTTGGGGCGTGGCGCTCACCGCGCTCGACACGCTGATCGTGCTGGGCCTGAAGGGCAAGAACTTCCGCCAGTTGGAAGCCATCGTGCTGGGGCTCATTCTCACGATCGGGCTGTGCTATTTCGTTGAACTCGTGCTCATCAAGCCGCATTGGCCGTCGGTGGCAGCCGGGTTGATGCCCTCGTGGCAGGCCGTGAGCCAGCGCGAGCCGCTGTACCTGGCGATCGGCATCCTGGGCGCGACGGTGATGCCGCACAACCTGTACCTGCATTCATCCATCGTGCAGACCCGCATGACGGCCAGCACCGAAGCCGCCAAGCGCGAGGCCATCGGCCTGTCGCGGCTGGACACCATCGTGTCGCTGGGGCTGGCGCTGCTCGTGAACGGCGCGATCCTGATCCTGGCCGCAGCGGCATTCAACGCGCACGGCCACCAGAACGTGGCCGACATCGAGGATGCCTACCACCTGCTGGAGCCCATCGTCGGGACGGCGCTGGCCGGGCTGCTGTTTGGCATCGCGTTGCTGGCGGCGGGGCAAAGCTCGACCTTTACCGGCACCATCGCGGGGCAAATCCTCATGGAGGGCTTCCTCGATTTGCGCATGCCCTGCTGGCAGCGGCGGTTGATCACGCGGGCGCTGGCGCTGATCCCGGCATTCATTGGCGTGGCGATGCTGGGCGACCACGCCATCGGCAAACTGCTTGTCATCAGTCAGGTGGTGCTCGGCCTGCAGTTGCCGTTTGCGATGTTTCCGCTGATCCGCATGACAGGCGATCGCACCTTGATGGGCGTCTTTGTTAACAGCCGATTCACGTCGTGGCTGGCGTGGGGCCTGTTCGTCGTCATCGGCGTCGCCAATATGTGGCTGGTATGGCAGGTACTGGCGGGCTGATACGCACATTGCGGGATTTCCCCCACTAAAAATCCGCGCACGGGGCTGCCCGCCGCCATTAGAATGCGCGCTTTGTTGCGCAATCCGGCCACGCCCGCGCCCGCATCATCCCGTCGCGCCCGAAGGCCTTTCTTGTCCTGCCTTGAGCGCGAACCTGCCTACCGCCTCCGACCTGCCCGACGCCCGCACGCCCTCGCTCGACTATCAGGCGCGCCATTTCGTGCCGATGATCCTCGCGCTGAGCAAATGCGGCGTGCTCGGTTACGGCTTCGCGATCATGCTGGGCTGGTCGGTCGGGCTGCTGCATCGGCCCGAGCCGTTGCTTGGACTGCTGCTTTTGCTGATGGCAATCGTGGTGACGGCGCAGCGGCATCGGCATACCGGCCTTTGGGGGCTGCTGGCGCTTACGCACCTGTTTGCCGAAGAGGTGGCCATCATCGCGTTCGGTTATCAGGCCGGGCTCCAATGGGTGCTCCCGGCGTTCTATCTGATGCCGCTTGCCACCAGCCCCGCGTGGCTCACCCGGCGCGATTTCTGCATTGCCATGGTGATGTGCGCCACCGGGCCGCTCGTCGCGCTGCTCATCGCGCCGGAACCGGCCACGGCAATCCGCCACGGCTGGCTGGGTCTGGTGCTTTATCTGCCGATCTGCATTGCCGCAGCGGCGGTCATTCACCACTACCTGCTGCGCGCCATGGCCCGGCACTTTGCGGCTGAACGCAGCCTCGCCGATCGCGCCAACACGGACCACCTGACCGGCATGCTCGCGCGGCAGCGCTTCTTTGAACTCGGCAGCTTCGCGGTCGAGCGCGCGCAGCATCATGCCGAGCCGTTGTGCGCGTTGTACCTCGACGTCGATCACTTCAAATCGATCAACGATACGTGGGGACACGCCGCCGGCGACGAAGCGCTTGTCGCGCTCTCCGATGCGCTGGCGGGTGTGCTGCGCCCCGCCGATCTCTTCGGCCGCCTGGGCGGGGACGAGTTTGCCGTGCTGCTGCCGGGCTGCGGCCTGACGGGCGCGCTTGCGGTGGTCGAACGGCTCAAGACTGCCGTGGCACGCACGCAAACGCCCGTCGGGCCCCTGACGGTGAGCGTTGGCGCCGCGGCGCTGCGCCCCGGGCAAGACCTTGCGCGCCTGCTGGCCGATGCCGATCTCGGCCTGATGGAAGCCAAGCGTCAGGGCCGCAACCGCGTGTGTGTGTCGACTGACGCCGACCCCGCGGCAACGCTGCGGCCGTAGCGCAGGCACGCTATGTGCGGCGCAGCATCCGTGTTTTCTGCACGGAGAAACCCATGGAGTGGCTCAACGCCCACACCTTCCTGCGCGTGCCGGCCCGCGATTGGGCCGCCGCCACATTGACTGTCATCGCCGCGTATGCAGTGCTTTCAAGCGTATTGCGCCTCATCTGCAACCGGCTTGATGCGCGCGCGCGCCGTACCGGCCATCGCTTTGACATTCTCATCACCGCAGTGCTGCGCGATACGCATCCGCTCTTCATTGCACTGGCCGCATTGCTTGCCGGGTCGTACTTCATCGATCTGCCCACGCGCGTTGCCAACAAGCTCGACCACATCTGGTTCGTCATCATCGGCTTTCAGATTGCACTGTGGCTCAACCGCGGCGTGAAGCTGTGGGCGCGCGATCGGCTGTCGACGCAAACCCACGCCACACGCAATCCGGTCATCACATCAATGACCGCCTGGGTGCTGCGGTTTGCGCTGTGGTCAATGCTGCTGCTGGCCATTCTGGCCAACGTGGGCGTGAACATCACGGCCTTCGTCGCCAGCCTGGGGGTGGGCGGTGTGGCGGTGGCGCTGGCGGTGCAGAGCATCCTGAGCGACTTGTTTGCCTCGCTCGCCATCGGGCTGGACAAGCCGTTCGAGATTGGCGACTTCATCGTCTTCGAATCGATTGCCGGCACTGTGCAGCACGTGGGCCTCAAGACGACGCGCATCCGCAGCCTGTCGGGCGAAGAGATCGTCGCATCCAACACGGCGCTGCTCAAGAGCACGATTCATAATTACAAACGGATGTCGGAACGACGCATCGTCTTCGCCTTTGGGGTGACCTACGATGCGCGCGCCGCGCAACTGCAGAAAATTCCGGACATCGTGCGCCGTGCGGTGGAGGCCGTCGGCAACACGCGTTTCGATCGTGCGCACTTCAAGGAGTTTGGCGAGAACGCGCTGAACTTCGAGGTCGTGTATTTCGTGACCGATCCGGATTTCAATCTGTACATGGATATCCAGCAGCGCATCAACCTGACGATCCTGGAAGGGCTGGAAAATCTGGGCACCTCGTTCGCCCTGCCCACGCGTACGATCCAGCTCGTGCGCCGTGACGGCGAACCTGTTGGCCCGGAAGACCTCGCCGACCGCTCACCCGCCAGCACTCAGCGTGTGAGCGCGCGGGCTAGCGGTTGACCACTGCGGGCATGCTGAGAAACGCCGCATCGAGGCTGCGCCACAGCGGTCTCGAACGCGGCACCATGTCCTGCCGGAAGTACCACCAGAAGTACCCGCCGACAAACCGCGGATGCGCGATCGCAAGCCCGTAGTAGTGCGCCACGAGCGCGGCCTTGCGCATGGCATGCCGCGTCCCGACTTCGCCAAAACCCAGCACGGCGTGCGGAAACAGTTCTCCCAAGCGGCTGAACACGGCGTTCCAGTCGGGTGGCGCGATCTTGCAGTCGTCTTCATAGAAGCTGATGAACACGTAGTCGAGCCCATCGCGCAGGCGTAGCGGCACATTGCGCTGCGTCCAATCAAACATGGCGCGTGATGGCTGCTCGGCGCAGCCCTCGTTGTAGTACAGCGTGAGCGCCGTGCGGCCGCCGCCGGCCTTGATGACCTCATAGGCTGCCATGGTCTTGTCGATCACGTCGCGTGTGGGGCCTGTCCACTCGCCGTTGATCTCATTGCCGATTTCCCAGACATCGACGTTGCCGGCGAGCGTGTGCAGATAAGCCGCGGCACGCTGGCGCAGTTGCTGGGTCGTGTACTGCTTGAGCGTGGAGGAATCGGCCAGCTCACCCATCACGTAAGCCACGTCCCGGATGGCGGCCACGGGCCCGACGTAATGCGGTGCGTCCATGCCTTCATCAAAGACGACGCGCACGGTGGGTGTGCGCGAGAGGTGCGACAGTGCGTCGACCACGGCGGGCACGTTGTCCACCGCATCGACGGTCACGCCATACAACGGCACAGGGCCGGAAGGCATCGCGCCCACCGGCCCTGCTGCTGCGGTGGATGCGCTCAAGACCAGCATGGCTGCCGCCACCAGTACCGAGCGCATCCGCAGCATCGCCTACTGCGCCGTGCTGGCATCCACCCAGGTAAAGCCCAGCGCGGTGATGCCGTTGATGATGGTTTGGAAATCCGCATAGCCCGGCGTGCCGATCTCCGGCTCAAGCCAGAACGGGTGGAAGAAGAACGAGGCAAAGCCGTCTCGCACCACCTGCGCATACGTCGCATTGGTCAGAATGTCCTGTGCGGTGTAGGTCAGGCACGACGACGGATCGATATTGCAGATGTTGTACTCCACGTTGCCCAGGTTTTCCGGAATGATGCGCTGGTTGTAGTAGTCCTTCTGAATGATGTACGGGAAGAACTGGCCAACCGAGAAATCATGACCCGGCGTCGAGGCATTCAGCGTCTGCGGATTGTCGGAGGTGTAGTACACCACGCGCTGATACGTGGTCTTGAAGTACTGGGGTACCGCCTTGATGGCTAGCGGAGACGACTGATAGTGCGGCGCCTCCCAGGCGAACGGCGCGTAGCCGTTGAGCTGGAACTCCAGCAGCCCCGACGACAATCGCCCTGCTGCCCATTGCGTTGAATCTTCGTTCACGGGCCGGTTCTGCGTGGCGAACCAGAACTCGAAGTCGTTCGCGCTGACGGCGTTGATGAGGTTCGGGATGTTGCTGTACTGGTGCGTGTAGCCGTGCATCAGGATCTTCCCCCCCCGCGCCAGTGCGTGGTTCAGTGCCGACTTGAGCCCCGTTGCATTGACGAGATGGATCGTCTGCGCAACGCCGCCGTTGTAGACACCGTTCGGGTCCTTGTACAGCGGGATGGTGGCAAGCGAGAACGGAATCTTGTTGCTGTACAGATAATCCGTGAGGGTATTGATGGACGTCACCGTGTTGGTGGCATTGATGTCTTCCAGACGCACGAGCGCACGGTGCAGCGTCGGCGCATTGGTGCCCAGGATGTCATGCAGCATGTCGCATATCACCAAGTAGCGGTCGCGCGGTCCGATGTACGAGAACGGCATGTCGGCGAAGTACCAGAAGTTGCCTGAGCGGATCACATACGGAGCCGTCGCCTTGGTCACCGAGTTGGTGATCGTGACCAGGCTCGTCGCCTTGGTGGCATCGGCCACCGCCGTCACGCCAATGTCGGGGTCTGCGGAAATCGCCCCGGTCGTGGCGTTGAAGGCGTAGTACTTCGTCATCGTCTGGTTCTTGTAGGTGACCGTGTCAAAGAAGCCAGGGTTCGGTGCGCTGGCTGACGGTGCCGCGTTCATGCCCGCCAAGTTGGAGAACGAAATGCCGTAGCGCGAGGTAAACGGATACGCCGTATTCCAGGCAAGTTCCCACAGGTTGTACTTGAACCAGACCACGGTCTTCTGCGTGGTCGTCACATCCGACAGGAACGCTGCCGGTATGGGATTGTTGTAGTAACTCCCCATGTAGAAGATAGCGGTGTACTGCTCGGTCATGCCCGCCGTGTAGTTCTGCACGGGCAGCAGCGTGATGGTGGTGTTGAAGTGCGCGAGCAGGTTGTACAGCATGATCGCGTACGACTTGCCGAGGTTGGTGTACTGGTCGTTTGGCGGGGCGTCGTACAGCACGAGCATCGGGGCTGGCGCGGTCTGGGCCGATGCAGATCCACCAATGGTCACGCAGATGGGCCCAAGCCCAATTGTGCAGGTGGCGGCCTGCACTGGCGCTGTCAGCGAGACCCCGAGCATGCTGCCCGCAAAGACGAGCGCGCACAGAAACTTTCGTAGCAATGTCTTCATGATGACTCTCCGACTCATGGCAATCATGGGCGATAGACCGAGCCGTCCGCTTGGCGGTAGAGCCCGAGGTTGAAATTGGGGCCACGGTCGTGGCCACGTTCAGTGCCTGTCGTTTCGTTTTCCGGCATGCCGGGGCGGACTTCGGTCACGACGGCCGGGCGCGGCGGTGGGATGACCTGTCCGTTCTCGTCCATGACGCCGTAGCCGTAGGCGCGCGCGCCTCCGGTCACGGGCCTGGGCGTTGCTGCTGCCACAACGGTGGGCTGCATGGGTTGCGCAGCCATGGCCGTCGCCTTCGAAGACGCGGGCGGTGGGGCCTTCTTGTTCGTGCCGGCGCCGGGGGTGCCCTGGTCTGTCGCGCCGGTCACAATGGCAGGCACACCACCATCACCGCCCCCCGGTGGCGCGACGATCAACCAACCGGCGACAAGTGCGGAGGCAACCAACACGCCGCCCCCGATTTGCTTCGCTTTCATCAAAGCCTCCTAACCGTTCAGGCGGTGCTGTGTTGACGACCCTTGCGCGGTGGCACGCGCCGCTTCCAGATCGATGATTTCGGCCTCGGTGGCCGGTTTGCGAATGAGTTGCGGGCCGCGCGCTGCCTGCTTCGGCTGCGTGGTGAAGGCGTTCTTCAGCGCATCGACAATGCGCCGGCAGGCCTGGCCGTCGCCATAGGGGTTGTGCGCCTGTGCCATGCGTTCGTATTCGGCGGCGTTGTTAAGCAGCGTTTCTGCCTCGTCGACGATGCGTTGCGTATCGGTGCCGACCAGCCGGGCGGTGCCCGATGCCACAGCCTCCGGTCGCTCGGTCGTGTCGCGCGTTACCAATACCGGTTTGCCAAGAGCGGGCGCCTCTTCCTGAATGCCACCGGAATCGGTGACGATCAGGTAGGCGCGGTCCATCAGGTAGACGAACGGCAGGTAGTCCTGCGGCGCAATCAGATGAACGTTGCCGTGGCCGGAAAGGATGGCGCTGACCGGCTGCTGCACGTTCGGGTTCAGGTGCACCGGATACACAACCTGCACATCCGGATGCCGCGCCGCCAGCAGGCGCAGCGCCACGCAGAAGTTCTCGAACGGCTCGCCGAAGTTCTCGCGGCGATGGCCTGTCACCAGGATCATCCGACGCCCAGCCGCCAGGAACGGATAGCGCGCCGCCAACTGCGCTGACAGCGCGGCATCGCTGTCCAGCCGTTGCTTCACGGCCAGCAACGCATCGATGACGGTGTTGCCGGTCAGCGTGACCTGCTCGGGGTCGATGCCCTCGTCCAGCAGGTTCTGGCGTGATTCGGCCGTAGGCGCGAAGTGCCAGGTGGTCACGGAATCGGTCACGCGCCGGTTCAACTCTTCCGGCCATGGCGACCAGATGTTGCCGGTACGCAAACCCGCCTCCACATGCCCGACCGGAATGCGCCGGTAGAACGCTGCGAGGCTCGCCGCCAGCGTGGTCGTCGTATCGCCGTGGACCAGCACGGCATCGGGCTTGTAGGCGTCTAGCACGCCGTCGATGCCGCTCAATACGTTGGATGTGATATCGGACAGCGTCTGCCCGGGCCGCATCAGGTTGAGGTCAAACTCCGGCACGATGCCGAAGAGCTCCAGCACTTGATCCAGCATCTGCCGGTGCTGCGCGCTCACGCACACTGCCGACGCAAAGCCTGCCTCGGCCTGCAATGCCTGCACCAGCGGCGCCATCTTGATGGCCTCTGGGCGCGTGCCGAACACGGTCAAGATCTTCCCCATCATCACTGCACTCCCCTGTCGTCTGCTCCGGCGCGCCTGCAAAGCACGACGGGCGCGAAGACGCGCGTGTCGCTTCTGACGCCGGGCAGACCTCGCTACTGAGCGAAGGCCGTGCCATGCGTCCTGCTTTGACCCACCATGGCGCTGCGACGCCATCCTGTGGACGCCGCTGCCAAGTCTCTTTGTTACCCGTTTCCCTCGGCGGTCAAAAACGTTTCATCTGCGACACCTCTGACTGGGGTCTGCTTGAATCCGGGGTTGCCCTAGAACCAAAGAATGGCTCGCGCGACCACCCCCTTTGCTCGATCCGCGTGCGTCAACGGCAAGCGGTATTGCACGGTCAAGTCCAGCCAACTGGCCGGCGCCGCGTAGTGCGACTCGCGAAACCAATAGCGGAAGTTGATGCCTGGGCCGACACCCAGCGCAAGCTGGTGGTCGATCGCCTTGTTGTCGTGATCGCCCGCCAGCACGATGTGCGGGTAGACCGTGAGCCGATCGCTGACGGAGTTCAGTAGCCACGTGTGTCCGTAGCGCATTTCCGTGCTGATGATCATCCGGCCCTGGTTGAGGAAATAGGCACCCTCGCCATACACCTGCCAGGTCTGCCAGCGCGGCTTGGTGACCTGCAGGTCGAGCCCCTGGTCGGTCGAGAACCCGATGCGCAGCAGCGTGTCGTTGGTGGTCAGTTGCCCAATGCGGAAAAGGCGCTCGGCGGTGAACACCAGGTTGATGTCCTTGATCGGCTTGTAGCGCGCGCCCACCGAGCCCTGCGCGGTCGGGAGGCCTGTGTGGCCATTGCGGTCGTACACGTTGTCATAGCCGCGCGCAAAGACCTGGAAGATGCTGCCGTCCCGATACCCGATGCCGGGCGGCTGCCAGTACACCTCCGCGCCCGCTTGGCCCACGCTCACGGTGTTGGGCAAACCGAACGCCGAAGTTTGATATGCGCCCGAGACGACCATGCCGAAGTTACGCTGCATCTGCTCGACTTCGCGCCGGTAGCCGAAGCGGCGGTCGGGTGGAAGGCGGTCGTCGCCATTGCTGCCGCTGTCGCCCTTGGCATCGGCATCGGCATGGTCAAGGCTTTGCCGGAAGAGCTTGATGGCGGTCGGGTTGTCGCCCAGGCGCTTGGCCGCGTAGGCGGCATCGGCGTAGTGCGTCCAGCTGCCTTGGCCCGAGGCAAAGCCGCGCTGGAAGGCTGCCAGCGCGGCACGATCGTCACGCGCGCGCAGGTGACTGTAGGCATCGTTCAACTCACGCTGGCCGATCACGCGCGGGTCATTGGCGGACATGGTTTCGCCCTGCGCTTCAGGTGCCATCGCCTGGGCAAGCAGCGCCTTGGCGTAGCGCTGGCGCGCCGGGTCCGTCGCGTGTTCGGCTGCCAGCGTGGCGGCCTGAGACGCACCATCGCGGTCGCCCAATTGCAGGCGAGATTGCGCGAGACGCAGTTGCACGTCGGCGTCGGGTTCGTCCTTCATGCCGCTCAGCGCATCGAGGGCGGCTTGCGGGTGCTTGGCCGAATATGCGCTGTCCGACCAGGCCAGATGCAGATTGCGCTGCTCCTGCGGCGTCCAGTCGGTGCCTTGCACAGCGTGTGCAAAGTCCTGTTCGGCCACGGCGGGATCGTTCGCTTTCTGCGCAAGGAACCCGTGCTGTGCAAAGACACGGGGCTCGTCGGGATACTTCCGCAGCAGCGCATCAGCCTGCGCGCGCGCCGCATCCAACTGGCCCTTGCGCGTCAGCACATCCAGCAGCAGCAGGTTCAGTTGCAGGCTGTCTGGCTGCGCGGCCAACGCCGCACGCGTGGCGGCTTCCGCATCGTCGAGCTTGTTGGCGTCGATGGCGCGATAGGCGCGGTCGGCGCGAAAATAGGCGTCGGGCTGCAACGGCGCGGGCGGCTCCGCCAGGGATACGCCATGACAGAGCGCCCACACTGCCGCGGCAATCGGCCAGCGCAAACGGCGCACGGTTAGACGGATGGCTCTCTCGTGTGTCATGCCACACCTCCCGCAACAGATGGGTTGGGCCGCGGCTCTGATCCGGGGGGCAGATCCGGCGGCACAGGAATCGGGGGGATGGTGGAAGCCTCGGATGCGGGTGCCGTGCCGGCTGCAATGCCTGGGCCGGCGCCCGTCATGGATTCGACGGCCAACATGGCCGAATGCGCCGACGGTCCGAATACGACCGTGGCACGGCGGTTAGGGTCGGCCATCTGCGCCAGCTCGGCCGACATCTCGTGGTCGCACGCCATGAAGCAGGCGACCTTGCGGCCCGCAGCGCGGGCCAGCTCTTCCAGCACTTCGCCCTCGGGCAACTCCGACACGGCGATGTTGAGCGACCCGTCTTCGCCAATCGAGAACGGCACCACGTGATGCCGCACGGCCAGGTCTCGCGGCAGGCAATCGGCCAGCGCTCCGAGCACGACGTTGGTCAGGCTCACGCGCGGCAGGTCGACCTGCTCGGCCAGCGCATCGGCCAGCGTGTCGGGCGTGACCAGCCCCTGCTCGACCAGCACTTGCCCAAGCCGGTGCCCGCTCTGGCGCTGGATGGCGAGTGCTGCATCCAATTGCTCCTGCGTGAGCACTTCCCACTTGACGAGCGTCTCGCCAAGCTTGCAGCGCGTACGGCCCAGCGCGTCGTTCGACAGATAGGTGTGCTGCGTCTTGTCCCAGGCGATGGGCTTGCCTGTCAGGCAGTAGATCAGGAAGATCTTCCACGCCCGGCACACCGAGAAGAAGTTGATGAAGTTGTTCACCACCAGCCTGGGCAGGCACAACACGCCCTGCAACGGGCCGTTGAGCCGACCGACAAAGTACACGCGCTGCGCCAGCCGGTTAAAGAGCAGCGCCGCGTTGATGGCCAGCAGGTCCTGCATCCAGATGCTGCCGACCACGAACGTGCCATCGGGGATCGTGATCACGCCTTTGAACATCAGCGCGCCCAGCGCCAGATAGTTCAGCGACAGCACATAGGCCAGGATGGAGAACAGCGCCGTAAGCACGCCTTTTCGATCCCGGAAGAACATGTAGCGGGTAACGAGGTTGCCATTCCACCCCATCTGCAACCAGCCCTGGAACGCGATACCGAGCACCCAGCGCGCGCGCTGCCGATACGCCGTGCGGAAGGTGCTCGGAAAGTACTCCCGCGTGGCCAGCAGTTGCGGGCGGGTTCCCTGGCGCCGCCCAAAGCGCCAGCGTGTGCGCGTCTTGCCCTCGGCATCCTCGGTTGGTTCTGCGTTCTCGCAGATCGGGAAATGCACGAATGCTTCGCGCATGCCCAGTTCGCGCAGGCGAAAACTGAAGTCATAGTCTTCCGTGAGCGTGCTGGTGTTGAAAGGCGAATCGCCGCGCACCTTCATCACGGCTTCGATGGCACGGCGGCTGTAACAGAGCGCGACGCCAGCACCGGGCACCGTGCCGGTCAGCGCCTGGCGCGCCACCAGGTCTTTCTGGTGCGTCTCGGAAAAATCATCCATGTAAGTGCCGGCCACCCACTCATACCACTTGCGCTCAAGCGAGAGCACCGGAAGTTGCACCAGATCCTGATCAAGGATGAAGTAGTTGAAGTACTTCAGCTCCAGCGGGTGGATCACGTCTTCACAGTCGTGCATGATCACGCCCGCAAAGCGGATACCGTGCCCAGCCTCGTGCCGGATGATGGTCTGGATGATGGTGTTCAGGCAGTCGGCCTTGCACGTCGGGCCATCGTGCGTGACCGCCGCGCGCACCACACGGCCGGGGTAGCGGCGCACCATGCGTTCGACTTCGGTGGTGGTTTCCGCATCGTTGCGGTACGCGCCGGCAAAGATAATGAAGCGCGTGTACTCCATCGTCGCCAGGGTGTTCTCAACCATCTTGGCGATGACGTCGTACTCCTTCCAGGCCGGCACCATGATGGCGAGCCATTGCTCTTCGCGCTCGCGCAACGATTGCGCCGAAATCGTGACCGGCGTGCGGCCACGCTGCGGCCAGAGCCACAGCTCCCGCACCCAGTAGAAGGCGTCCAGGAAGAAGTCGTCGGCGGTGCTGATGAAGATGACGAGCGTGGTCGCTACCGTCAAGGTGTTGAGCAACGCCAAGTAAAGCTCCCATGGCAAATCGCTCACGGCTGCTCCCCTGCCCCGGCCTTGCGGGCGCGTTGCGAGTGTCCGGCGTACCCCCCGCCTTGCGCAGTGGCGCTCATGCTTCCCCCAAGGTCTTTTCGACGTGCGACGCAACCGCTTTGCGCCATGGCATCCGACCTAATCTCCCACCGCCGATCGGGTTGACGCGTCGCCCTCTGGCCTGCTTCTCGTGAAGGGGAACGCGAGGACCATACCAACGCCCGCCAAAGCGCACAGTTATGCGGTGCAGCACATCACATGCGCCTTCAGACACGTGCCGGATAGCCCGGGTTGTTGCATGCGTGAACGCAGGAAACGGGCGGTGGCGGTGGCGGGATCAACGCCACGGCATACAACGCCATCTGATATGGGGGGGACATTCGTCCGGCAGCCAACAAGGCCTCCCTACAAACGACGGAGGCGCTGCCCGATCAAATGCAGGCGGTTTGGCTTAGGCGAGCGGGGAGCACCCCTGACCGGCGTGGGCGCGTGTTACCGCATGAACTAATGCGCGCAACTGGGCGCAGGTTGCAAAGTCTTATGCGCAAAGGCTCTGCCCGATGAATCGCGCGGCAAAACGCGACCGACCTCGCGGTCCGGCGTTGCGTTGGCGACGCCGCAACGCAAATCGTCGGCCGGATCAACAACCTCGGCCCAAGCAGTTCTGCAAATCGGTTGCAGCGCTGAAACACAAAGCCGCGCTCAGGGCGCGGCTTGTCGGGATGGACGTGTCGGCGGGTGCGTCAGAACTGTTCCCAGTCGTCGGCATCGTGCGAGACCGCGGCCAAGGCAAGCTTGCCGGGCTTGGGTTCAACTGCCACGGCAGGCGCTGTCTTCACGTCCTGAGCGGGCACAACAGCCGGTTTGACTGGCGCGGCCAAGCGCTTGCGTGCCGCACGCGCCGTCGCAACGGCAGGTTTGCGTGCCACCGGTTTGGCGACCGGGCCGGGGTTGCTGGACACGGCCGATGCAGCCGAACCAGTATGCGCCGCCTTTGGAGCTACGGGCGCCTGCACAGGTTCAACGTGTACACCCGCCGCCGGCAAGCGGAATGACGCGACCGCCTCGCGCAGCACACCGGCCTGCTCTTCCAGCGATTGGGCCGCAGCCGCAGCCTCTTCCACCAGCGCGGCGTTCTGCTGGGTCACTTCGTCCATTTGCGTGACGGCCTGGTTGACTTGCTCGATACCCGCGCTCTGTTCGTCCGATGCGGAGCTGATCTCGCCCATGATGTCCGTCACGCGCTTGACGGCCACCACCACTTCGTCGATCACCGCGCCGGCTTCGGTCACCAGCGTCGAGCCGTTCTCAACACGGCCTACCGAATCGCTGATCAATTCCTTGATTTCCTTCGCTGCCGTGGCGGAGCGTTGCGCCAGACTGCGCACCTCACCCGCCACCACCGCAAACCCCCGGCCCTGCTCGCCTGCGCGCGCAGCTTCCACTGCGGCATTCAACGCAAGGATGTTCGTCTGGAACGCAATGCCTTCGATCACGCCGATGATGTCGGCGATCTTCTTGCTGCTGTCGTTGATGCCCGACATCGTCTCGATCACGCGGCCCACCACTTCACCGCCCTTCACGGCGATGTCCGACGCGTTGCCGGCAAGCTGGCTGGCCTGACGTGCGTTGTCGGCGTTCTGGCGCACGATGCTCGTCAGCTCTTCCATGCTCGACGCAGTTTCTTCCAGTGACGAAGCCTGTTCCTCCGTACGCTGCGACAGGTCCATGTTGCCGGCCGCAATCTGCTTGGTGGCGCTGGCGATGGATTCGCTGCCACCGCGCATCGTCACGATGGTGCGGATCAGGCCGTGCTGCATGTCGATGAGACCTTGCGTGAGCGCGCCCATTTCGTCCTTGCTGCCGACAGTGATGCGCTCGGTCAGGTTGCCGTTCGAGATCGCGCTGAAGTGGCCCAGCATCTTTGACAACGGCACCGAAATTGCCCGGTGCAGGCCAAATGCGCACCCCAGCGCCGCCGCAATGCCCACCCCGATGGCGCCGATGATCAGCATCAGGAACGCGTGCGATCGAGCCGCTGCGCTTTCGTAGGCTGCCTTGGCCTGTTCGACCTGGCTGCGATCCAGCGCATCGGCTGCCGCAGACAGCGCCACGGACAGCGGCGGAATCACGTTCATCACCACCTTGTCGACGGTCGCGGCATCGCGGGCACGCAATGCGGTCATCAGCGGCTCGATGCCGTCACGGAAGAATGCGTTGCGCTTGGTCTCCATGTCGGCGGCCAGACGGCTTTCGTCCGCGTTCATGGGCAGGGTCTTGTATTGCTTCCAGGCGTCGTCAGACTTCGTGCGGTAGCCGTTGGCCTTATCCAGGATGGCCGGCACGTCGGCGGCATCCGGATGGAAGACCGCGCGATCGAGCGTCGTACGCACGATCGCCGCATTCAGCTGCGCCTTGCCGACCAGCGAGGTCGAAGCGAGCTGATTGGTGTAGATCTCGTTGATGTTCGCGTCGGACGCGCGCATTCCGATCACGCCAATGGTGCCGGTAATGGCGAGCAGCAAGGCCAGCAGCGTCAGCGCTGCATTGAGACGGAAACGGATGGAAAGTCGATTGAGCATGGGAATCACCGCGGGGTTATTGCCTCCGCTATATCGGTCGGCCCGCGCCGTTTCTGAAGCCGGCGCGGGCGCTCCCATGCAGGAAGTGGCTAGTACGGCACTGCCATGTTGTTTTCGATGCGGGCGCGATCCCCCACGCGCAGGCCGTTGGGGTTGTTCTGGGTGAGCGTGACACGCGAGTTGTCGTTCAGCCGCATGGTCACGCGGTAGGTCTGGCCGACCACCGTGTTGCCTTCCACGGCGTTGCCCGCCATGGCACCCGCCACCGCGCCGCCGATGGTGGCCACGGTATTGCCGCGCCCGCCGCCAACCTGGTGGCCAAGCAAGCCGCCCACCACGCCGCCGAGCACGGCACCCACGCCGCTCGACTGGCCGCGCACGGGCACCGCTTCGACGTATTCGACAACGCCGTAGCGGTTATCCGCTGGCGCTTGATAAGACGGGTCGCCGTTGTTCGGATACGGCGAATAGTTCGGTTGCGAATATGTCGGCTGGGGCTGCGAATACGCCGGCGCCGGCTGCTGCGGATACGGCTGCGGCGCATTCGCGTCATAGCTGCCATAGCCGTTGCTGTACGTGTTGTCGTACCCGCTGGCATAGCCGCTGCTGTAGGTGGTCGGGGCGATGCTGTTGCCGTAAGCATTGCTGCCCGCGGCATAGCCTGCCCCATAACCGGCGCCGTAACCGGGGTACGCCGGCGCCGTCACGCAGCCCGTCAGCCCTGCTGCCACGGCGGCCAATGCGGCCACAGCCACCCAACGCGCTGCGCGCCCTGCACGGTCTAACTTGTTCGTTGCTCGCATGATGAATCCCGTCTGGTAAGCGAAGCATCTGGGCCGGACCGGCAGTCTGTTCTGCGGCCCGCGGCCATGCGCCTCCTGCCGCAAAGTCTATGCCGCGGCTCTGCAAACCCGTGCAACCAAACCTGCTCATCGGTAACGGTGTGTAACCGCATGGCGCGCGTGGCTTTCCGCGTGGCGTTGGAGCGCGCGTTATCATCGCCAGGCGCTGCGCGACGCACCTCTTTGCCGGGTCTCGCCCCATTCATGCGGCCCGTCTCCTCTTCCTACCCCATGCAACCGACCCTGCTGCTCCTCATTGCGATGACGCCCGAGAACATGGCGCAGATCGCTGAACATTTCCGCGTCATCCATGCACCCACCCGCGCCGAACGCGACGCCGCCATCGCGCGCGATGGGCGCGATGTCCGCATCGTGCTCACCAATGGCTCGACGGGCCTGACCGGCGCGGAGATCGCCGCGATGCCCAAGCTTGAACTCGCCTGCGCGCTGGGCGCCGGCTACGAGAACATCGATGTGGATGCCGCCCGCGCGCGTGGCGTAAAGGTAGCCAACGGCGCCGGCACCAACGATGCCTGCGTGGCCGACCACGCGTTTGGCTTGCTGCTGGCCACCGTGCGCGGCATTCCCAAGCTGGATCGGTCCACACGCAACGGTATCTGGCGCGACGACATTCCGCTGCAGCCCGGTGTATGCGGCAAGCGCCTGGGCATCGTCGGCCTTGGCACCATCGGCCTGCAGATCGCGCGCCGCGCAGCCGGTTTCGACATGCAGATCGGCTATCACAATCGCAAGCCGCGCGACGGGGTGTCGTACCGCTACTTCGATGCGCTTAAGGACATGGCCGCGTGGGCCGACTTCCTGATCGTTGCCACGCCGGGCGGTGCGCAGACGAAGCATCTGGTCAACCAGACGATCGTGGAAGCGCTGGGCCCGCGCGGCTACGTGGTCAACATTGCGCGCGGCAGCGTGGTGGATACGGCGGCGCTGGAAGCGGCCATCCGTTCAGGAAAGCTGGGCGGCGCGGGGCTGGATGTATATGAGAGCGAGCCCAAGCCGCCGGCCGGGCTGCTGGACCTGGAGCAGGTCGTGCTGACGCCGCACATTGCCGGCTGGTCGCCGGAATCGGTGCAGGCGACGGTGGATCGCTTTCTGGAGAACGCCCGCGGACACCTGGCGGGCACAGGCGTGGTGTCCCCGGTCTAAGCCAGGGACACCTGCACGCTACGTTACGACGCCGGACGCTTCATCTGGCACGACGTCGGCTGGGCCGCCAGGTGCGGTTCCAGCGTGACGTCGGTACGCCAGCCGTAGCCAGTGTTTTCCTGGTCGTACTTGATCTTCTTGCCGTCGGCCTTCACCCAGGTCGTCACGTACAGCGTCTGCTGCGCCTGGTGATCGGTCTTGCGCATCTCGATCGGGCCGTTGAGCCCATCGACCGTCATGCCTTCCATCACCTTGGCCACCTTGGCCGGCTCAGCCGAACCGCTGGTCTTGATGGCCTTGGCCAGGAAGGCGATGCCGGTGTAGACATCGGCGTTGAAGAAATCGTCGTTGTACTTCTTCTTGAAGCCGTCGAGCACAGCGCTCGTCTTCGCGTTGCCGTCGTTCGGCGCGAAGTAGCTGATGACCTTCACGCGGTCGGCGCCTGATGCGCCCATCGCCGTGGGCACACCGGTGGTGCCAGCGTAGTACGTATAGAAGTTGGTGGTGAGGCCCGCATCCTTCGATGCGCGGATCAGCAGTGCCAGATCGCTCCCCCAGTTACCGGTGATGACCGTATCCGCGCCCGAAGCACGAATCTTCGCGACATACGGCGAGAAGTCCTTCACCTGCGCGAGCGGGTGCAGATCCTCACCCACCACCTGGATGTCCGGGCGCTTGCGCTTGAGGTACTCCTTCGCCGCGCGCGCCACCTGGTGGCCGAACGAGTAGTTCTGGTTCAGCAGGTAGACCTTCTTGATGCTCTGGTCCTTGGCGAGATAGCTCGTCAGGGCCTCCATCTTCATGTCGGAGTTGGCGTCCAGGCGGAAGTGCCAGTAGTTGCACTTGCTGTTGGTCATGTCCGGATCGACCGCGGCGTAATTGAGATAGATGATCTCCTTGCCCGGGTTGCGGTCGTTGTACTTGGCGATCGCGTCTTGCAGCGCCATGCCCACGCTGGAACCGTCGCCCTGCGCGACGTAGCGGATGCCCTGGTCGGTGATCTGCTTGAGGATCGTCAGGCTTTCTTGCGGCGACACCTTGTTGTCAAAGCCGACGACTTCAAACTTGGTGCCGTTGCCGCTCCAGTTCTGCTGGTTGGCCAGATCGGCCGCGTATTGCCAGCTGCGCAACTGGTTCTGGCCCAGCGCGCCCATCAGCCCGGACAGCGGATCGATCCACGCGATCTTGACGGTCTCGGCGTGGACGATGCTCGGGCACAATGCGCCCGCGAATGTGCCAACTGCTGCCGCCGCGCACAGCGCGAGTCGGAATGCCTTCATGCAAATGTCTCCTGATGTCTTATCGTTTGACGCCGTGCAGAAGGCATCGTCGAGCATGGTTCTTGTACTAAACCGCAAACCGAGGCTTACGGTAGCTCGATCCTTCCATACACAAACGTATGTGCATGGTAGGAGCGCGTTTGTTGCCGTGTCAACCCGCGCAAACCAGGGGGCCTCAGCACGATTTAAGCGCTGGACAGACCTGTTAGCGGGACTAGAATCCGCCTTCATGCCCAAGCCTTCCCTGCTGCTCGACAAACACGACGACACCGTCGACGTCGGTGCCGATTCCGCCTCCCCTGCCGCGCCGCGTGCACAGCTCACGCCCGACGACTGGGTGCGCGCCGCCACCGATCTGCTCGTCACCAAGAGCATCGATGCAGTGCGCGTGGATGTGCTCGCCAAGCAGTTGGACGTGACGCGTGGCAGCTTCTACTGGCACTTCAAGAACCGCGACGACCTGCTGCACCAGGTGCTGCAGGACTGGAGCGAGCGCACGCGCGTGGGCCCCAAGCTGGAGCGGCAGAACCCGTCGGTGCAGGGGCTCGTCCGCGATCTGCTCGCACTGCCGTTTCGCGGTCGCAGCGCGCGCCGGACGGCCATGATCGAATTCGCCATCCGCGCCTGGGCGCGGCGTGACCCGATGGCGCAAGAAGCCGTTGAAGCTGTCGACGAGCATCGCATGGACTACTACGTCCAGCATTTCCAGGCGATCGGCTTTGCCCGCAAAGACGCCAAGACGCGCGCCTTCATGCTGTACGCCTACCAGCTATCGGAAGCCACGCTCTGGCACCAGGGCAGCAAGCCCGATAAGGACGCGCGCCGCCGCTTCTTTGAAGACACGCTGCTCGCGGGCGCACCGCAAGACGGTTCGGCCGCGCCTTCGCGGGAATAAATCGTGCTGCATCGTGCGCAATCCTCTCCGGGTGCGCCGCGATGCCCGAATCGCCAGCCTTTCACACATCAGACCTGCCCAGCCGGCTCGATCGCCTGCCCTGGAGCCGCTTTCACACGCGCGTGGTCATTGCACTGGGCATTACGTGGTTGCTCGACGGCCTGGAGGTGACGCTGGCCGGCGCGGTGGCGGGCGCGCTCAAGCAAAGCCCTGCCCTGCATCTCACCAACGCGCAGGTTGGCATTGCCAGCAGCGCGTATCTGATCGGGGCAGTGTTCGGCGCGCTGTTGTTCGGCTGGATGACCGATCGGCTCGGCCGCCGCAAGCTGTTCTTCATCACGTTGGGGGTGTACATCCTCGCCACGCTCGCCACGGCGTTTTCGTGGAGCTTTGCCAGCCTGGTCGTATTTCGCGTGCTCACCGGCGCGGGGATCGGCGGCGAATATGCGGCCATCAATTCGACGATCCAGGAGCTGACGCCGGCACGCGTGCGCGGCTGGACGGACCTCGCCATCAACGGCACGTTCTGGGTCGGAGCGGCGTTGGGCGCTGGCGCATCGTTGTGGTTGCTGGACCCCGCGCACATGAGCGTCGATACCGGCTGGCGGCTGTGCTTCTTCATCGGCGCCCTGCTGGGGCTCATCATTCTGGTGATGCGTTTCTGGATTCCGGAAAGCCCGCGCTGGCTCATCACGCGCGGTCGCCACGAAGAAGCGCAGACCATCGTGCAGGACATCGAAAGCGAGATCGCCACGCGTGGCCATCGCTTCGATTCCGCGCCGCTGCCGGCATTGCGCATGCGCAGCCGCGGCCATCCCCGATTGATGGAAGTCGCACGGGTGCTGTTCGTGCAGCACCGGCAACGTGCGTTGGTGGGCCTCGCGCTGATGGCCGCACAGGCGTTTTTCTACAACGCGATCTTCTTCACGTACGCGCTGGTGCTGACGGATTTCTACGATGTGCCCGCGACGAAGGTCGGCACCTACCTGCTGCCGTTCGCGCTGGGCAATTTTCTCGGGCCCCTGCTGCTCGAGCGGATGTTTGACGTGGTGGGCCGGCGCACGATGATTGCCGCCACGTATGCGATCAGCGGTCTGCTGTTGCTCGTGAGTGGCGCACTGTTCAAGGCGGGTGTGCTAGACAGCGCCACGCAGACGATCGCGTGGACCGTCGTGTTCTTCTTTGCATCGGCCGCCGCCAGCTCGGCCTATCTGACGGTGAGCGAAACCTTCCCGCTGGAAGTGCGCGCGCTGGCCATCGCGCTGTTCTATGCCGTGGGCACCGGGCTGGGCGGCGTGGCCGGGCCTGCGCTCTTCGGCTGGCTGATCGATACGCACTCGCGCGGTGCCGTGTTCGGCGGCTATGCGTTCGGCGCGGTGCTGATGCTGCTTGCGGCCGCGGTGCAGGCGTACTGGGGGACGGCCGCTGAGCGCAAACCGCTCGAACACGTGGCTGCGCCGCTGTCGGTGGACGACAGCCCCGCTTGATCTGCGCCAAACCTGCGCGACGCGCGTCGCCAACGGTCGCCTATATACTTCGCGCAGCGCTTTCCTGTGCCTTTTCCGCTTACTGGAGACACCCATGCCTGACGCGACTTACGACAACCAGAACATCTTCGCCAAGATCCTGCGCGGCGAGCTGCCCTGCATCAAGGTGTACGAAGACGACCACACCGTCGCTTTCATGGACATCATGCCGCAGGCCGACGGCCACGTGCTGGTGCTGCCCAAGGAAGGCGCGGCAGAGCTGTTCGACCTGTCCGACGATGCCGCATCGGCTGCCATCCGCACCACGCGCAAATTGGCGCGCGCCGTGCGGGCTGCGTTCACGCCGCCGGGCATCGCCATCTTCCAACTCAACGGCAGCGCCGCCGGGCAGACGGTGCCGCACGTGCACTTTCACGTGCTGCCGCGCTACAGCGATACCCCGCTGCAACCGCACGCCCGCGTGCAGGCCGACAGCGACAAGCTCAAGGCTCAGGCCGAGAAGATCATCGCCGCACTGCAGGCCGAATAAGCGCCACCGTTACGGCGCGGCGGATGGCGCCGCCGAATCTGCCCGCGCCGTAATGCCTTCCCGCTCTTCCTCCCGTCGATAGGCCAGCCCAGTGCAGGTGCTGGTCGACTACTTCGACGCAGTAGCCGCCGATCGCAACATCACCATCGACGTGCAGGGCGATGCGCAACTACGCGCAGATGCCACGTTGCTGCGCCGGGCGATCAACAACCTGCTCGACAACGCACTGGGTCACACCCCCACCGGCGAGCGCATCGACGTGACGATCTAGACAGCGCCGCAGAGGGTCGCCATCGCCGTGCGCAACCCAGGACCGGGCATTCCGCCCGCCGCCCTGCCGCTGCTGTTCGAGCGGTTCTACCGCGGCACCCCCTCGCGGGCGCAATCCGGCACGCAGTCTGGTGCGCAGTCGAGCCAGTCCACCGGGTTGGGACTGGCCATCGTCAAAACCATCATGGACCTGCACGGCGGTAGCGTGCAGGCCAGCAGCCCGCCGGGTGGGCGGACCGAGTTCCGGCTCGTGTTTCCGGCTTGACGCAAGGCTTACGTACCGATCCGCTGTGCCGACGGCGTACGCGCTGCATCCTGCCCGTCGTCGCGCAGAATCTGCCGATACGCGGCCATCACCACCAAACCGATGAAGCGCAGCAGGCGGCGCGGGGCGTTGATGTCTTCGGTCACGGCAAAGCGCGCCGGCGTGCCTTCGACCGGCTCACCGGACAACCAGAACCGCACGCCCGCCGGCACGTCGATCGATTGGCCCGGCTTGAGCCAGATGTCCTGGCGCTGATGCTCCTGCGTGACCCACAACAGCCCGGCTTGTGCGGCGATGGTTTGGGCCCGTGCCGACCGCCAGCTCACCGGCACGCCCGGCCGGTCCAGTTCGAAGATTCTGATTTCGCGCATGATTGAGACTCCTGTGCCGGGGTTCGTGGTGGATGATTTTTTATGGGGGCTGCGGATCGGCACGGTTCCATCTTGCGCGGCAGCGCAACCGGTTGACATGAACAGTTGTGAACAGTTTGGCTGAACTGTTCAGCATCTTTCGCGAACAGTTCATCGGCATGACCGACAGAACTGCATTTGGATATGTCAAACCGTTCGTTTTCGGCCGGGCACCGGGTGGCTAGCATGGTCCATTGCCATTCTTGCCGGAGCCGCCATGCCAGACGATCACAACGCCGCCATCGACACCACGTTCGGCACCCTGCGCGTACGCCGCGTGGCCGGACATATCGGCGGGGAGGTGCTCGACCTCAAGCTCGGCGCCGACTTGGCGGAAGACACGTTCGCGAGCCTGTATGCGGCGCTGCTCAAGTACAAGGTGTTGTTCTTTCGCGACCAGCAGCATCTGGACGATGATCGGCACCAGGCTTTCGGCAAGCGCTTCGGCCGCATCGTTGCCCACCCGACCGTGCCGGCGCCCACCGGCACGCAGCTGTTTGAACTCGACGCATCAAAGGGCGGCGGCCGTGCCGATTCGTGGCACACCGACGTGACCTTTCTCGATGCGTTTCCGAAGGTGTCGATCCTGCGCGCGGTGACGATTCCCGCTTACGGCGGCGACACGGTCTGGGCCAACACGGCCCGCGCCTACGAGCAATTGCCGGATACGCTCAAGCAGCTTGCCGAGCAACTCTGGGCCGTGCACACCAACGATTACGACTACGGCGCCGAGCGCACGCAGATCGACGGCGCACGCCTGCGGCATCACCGCGAGGTATTTACCGCCTCGGTATATGAAGCGTCGCACCCGGTGGTGCACGTGCACCCGGAGACCAGCGAACGCGCCCTGCTGCTCGGGCATTTCGTCAAGCGCTTCACCGGCCTGCCGGGAAGCGAATCGACGCGGCTGTTCGAACTGCTGCAGAACCGCGTGACGCGCCTGGACAACACCGTGCGCTGGCAATGGCGCCAGCACGACGTCGCCATCTGGGACAACCGCGCCACGCAGCATTACGCCATCAACGATTACGGCAATCAGCCGCGCCTGGTACGCCGCGTGACCGTGCATGGCGACACGGCCATCTCGGTGGATGGCAGCCGCAGCACGCAACTGCGCCGCCCCGAAGCCACCAACGACGCGCACATCGACACGCTGCTGGCTGGCGCGCACTGACATCAGGCCCCGGCCGCCTGCTGCACCAACCGGTGGTAGAAGCGGATCAGCTCCACCAGGTTGGCTTCGGTGATCCGCTCGTTGGTACCGTGAAAGCGCGGCAGGTCTTCCGGCTTGGCGCGCACCGGCGAGAACCGATACACATGGTCGGCAATCTCGATCATGTGGCGCGAATCCGTCGCACCGATCATGAGCCCGGGCGCCACGACCGTGCCCGGGAACAGCTCGCGCACCGTCTTGTTGATCAACTGATACGACGCCGATTGCGTGGGCGACACCGGCGAGGCCTCGCTCGAACCGGGCAGCCGGCTCAACTCGAACTTGCCTTTAGGTGCAGCGGCCTTGGCGGCGTCTTCCACATGCGCGGTGACGGAGGCGATGGTGTCGCCGGGCAGCAGCCGGAAGTTGACCGTGGCCTCGGCGCGGCCGGGCAGCACGTTGTCCTTGTTGCCGGCTTGCACGATGGTCAGCGCGGTGGTGGTGCGGAGCATGGCGTTGGAGCTGCCCGATGCCTCCAATTGCTTCTGGAGCAGCGGCCCGAAAAGCCACAGGTTCGACAGTGCCACGCGGCTGAAACCCTGCATCTCGGGCGCCAGCGTCGTAAACATCTCCTGCGCAACGCCCCTAATGCCCGCGGGCAATTGATCGTCATCCAGCCGCTTGAGCGTGGCGCTCATCATGGCGATGGCGCTCTGCCCTTGCGGGGGCGGCATCGACGAATGCCCCGGCGTAGCGCCCACCTTGAGCTGCACGGAGAGGAAGCCCTTCTCTGCCACGCCGATCAGCGCCGCAGGTTTGGTGAGCCCCGGCAGCACGCCTTCGGTAATGAGCAGCCCTTCGTCGATCACGAAGTCGAGCCGTTCGCCGCGCGATTTGAGCAGCGCGGCGATCTGCTTGGCACCGCGCTCGCCGCCCACTTCCTCGTCGGCGCCAAAGGCCAGGTGGATGGTGCGGCGCGGCTTGAAGCCGCTGGCGGCCAGCAGCTCGATGGCCTCCATCTGCGAGATCAGGTTGCCCTTGTCGTCCCACGCACCGCGCCCCCAGACCATGCCGTCTTTGACGACGCCGTCGAAGGGCGGCTGCGTCCAGTCGCCTTCGGTGCCGGGGGCGATGGGTACGACATCCTGGTGGGCCATCAGCATGATGGGCTTCAGCGACGGGTCAGCGCCCTTCCAGGTGTAGAGCAACGCAAAGTCGCCCACCTGCTCACGCTGCAGCACGGCGTGCGCCTTGGGGTAGCGCGCCTCGAGCATGGCGTGCAACTGGCGGAACTGGTCCGCATTCAGTTGCGCATCGGTGGCGCTCGACACGGTCCGTGCGCGCACGGCCTCGGCCAGGTGCGCCGCAGCGGCCGCGCCATCCACCGCGACCGGCGTGACGGCCGGCACATCCAGCTGGCGCGAGTCGTGTCGCCACGTATTCACGCCCACAACCGCCGCAAGACCCACCAGGATGACGGCGATTGCCAACAGCAATCGCCCCACCACCCGCCCCGCCGTCGCCCGGCGACGTTTGAAAGATGCATGCATCGAAGAGTCCCCTCCTTGTGATTGAACTGCCACGGTCGTCCGCAAGTATCGCCCTAACCCAGACCGAGTAACCATCTAAGCAAATATTCGTGGGAATGGAGCCGGTTGCCATGCTGGAATCACCGCATGTTCCTTTTGCGGTAACCATGCCCATGAAACTGACCCAACGACTCGCCCTGGCACTCAGTGCCCTCACCGTTGCCGCTACCGCTCATGCAGCGCCACTGCGTATCGGCGTCACGCCTGGTGCGCTGGCCGACTCCGTGGAGGTGGCCGCCGCCGAAGCCCGCAAGCAGGGGCTCGACGTCAAGGTGGTGGAGTTGACCGACTGGACCACCCCCAACGTCGCACTCGCCTCGGGCGACCTGGATCTCAATTACTTCCAGCACCAGGCCTTTCTCGACAACGCGATCAAGGAACGTGGCTATGCCTTCAAGAGCGTCGGCATCGGCGTGCTGGGCAACATCGGCCTGTATTCCAACAAGATCAAACGCCTGAGCGATTTGAAGGACGGCGCGCGCGTGGCCGTGGCCAATGACCCCGTCAACCAAGGCCGTGGTCTGTTGCTGCTGCAGAAGGCGGGGCTGATCAAACTGCGCGATGGCGTAGGTGCACGCGGCACGCTCAACGACGTGGTCGCCAATCCGAAGAAGCTGAAGTTTGTCGAAATCGAAGGGCCGCAGCTCGTACGCGCGCTGGATGACGTGGACCTTGCACAGGGCTACCCCGCGCACTTCGTCAACGCGGGCAAACCGGACGTTGCAAGCGCTGGCTTGCTGTACTCGGGCATCGACGACGAGTACTTCGCTATCCGCTTCGTTGCCCGCAACGACAATGCCAACGACCCGCGCATCGCCCGCTTCATCAAGCTGTATCAGGACTCACCAGCCGTGCGCCAGCAGGTGCGCACGTCCTATGCCAACGACGACAAGCTCTTCACTCTGCCCTGGGTGAAACGGTGACACGGTGACACGCTAAGGCCATGACCACACTCGTCTCAAACCCCGCACACATCTGGACCGACGCGATCGCGCCGCATGCCAGACACGCCGATGCCGCGGTCTCCACGCCCACCGCCGGCACCATCACGTTTCGCAACGTCGGCAAGACGTACCGCGCGGCGGCGGGCGATGTGCATGCACTGCAAGGCATCGACCTCGACATCCCGGCTGGGGGCATCTTCGGCATCATCGGGCGCAGCGGTGCGGGCAAATCCAGCCTGCTGCGGACCATCAACGGACTCGAACAGCCCACCCGCGGGCAGGTGCTGGTGGACGGCGTCGATGTCGGCACGCTTGGCAGGGCCGCACTGGTGGGGCTGCGCCGGCGCATCGGCATGATCTTCCAGCACTTCAACCTGCTTTCTGCCAAGACGGTCTGGGAAAACGTCGCGCTGCCGCTGAAGGTGGCAGGCGTGCCGCCGGCCGAGATCGCGGAGCGCGTGGATGCGCTGTTGGCGCTGGTCGGGCTGGAGGGCAAGCAGCACGTGTATCCCGGGCGCCTGTCCGGCGGGCAAAAGCAGCGCGTCGGGATTGCGCGCGCACTCGTGCATCGCCCCGAAATTCTGTTGTGCGATGAGGCCACCTCCGCGCTCGACCCCGAGACGACCGACGCCATCCTCGCCCTGCTGCGCGACATCAACCGCCGCCTGGGTCTGACCATCGTGCTCATCACGCATGAGATGGGCGTGATCCGCGATATCTGCGACAACGTGCTCGTCCTCGAAGCCGGTCGCATTGCCGAGCAAGGCCCCGTATGGCGCGTCTTTGGCGACCCGCAGCACGACGCCACACGGGCGTTGCTCGAACCGCTACGCGGCGGCCTGCCTGAAGACATCGCCCTGCGTTTGCAGCCCACGCCGCCCGCGCGCGCGCCGTTCGAGCAACTGATCGAACTCAGCTACACCGGCGCCGCCGCCGTGCCGGAACTCGCGCAGATTGCCCGGGCACTGCACCAACCCACACGCCTGCTGCGCGCCGACCTTGACCGCATCCAGGGCCGCACGCAAGGGCGCCTGCTGGTCGCGGCGGCGGGCAGCACGCTCTCGGCCGACGCGCTCGCCGCGCTGCAATTGTCCCAAGACACCCGGAGCCTCGGCTATGTCGCCGCTCACGATTGATCGCATCTGGCAGGGCTTGCTCGACACGCTCACGATGGTGTCGGCCTCCGCGCTGATCGCCGTCCTGGCCGGTATTCCGCTGGCGCTCATCCTGGTGCTGACGGCGCCGGGCAACGCGCTGGAATCGCCGCGCGTGCACCGCGTGCTGGGCGCACTCATCAACGGCTTTCGGGCCACGCCGTTCATCATCCTGCTGGTGGCGCTGCTGCCGTTCACGCGGCTGGTGGTGGGCGCGACGATTGGCGTATGGGCGGCGGTCGTACCGCTGTCGATCAGCGCCACACCGTTCTTCGCGCGCATTGCCGAGATCAGCCTGCGCGAGGTCGACCGCGGCCTGATGGAAGCCGCCCAGGCCATGGGTTGCGAGCGTCGCCACATCGTCTGGCACGTGCTGCTGCCCGAAGCGCTGCCCGGCATCATCGGCGGCTTTACGCTGACGGTGGTGTCGTTGATTGGCGCATCGGCCATGGCGGGTGCCGTTGGCGCAGGCGGGCTGGGCGACATTGCCATCCGCTACGGCTATCAGCGCTTCGACACCACCGTCATGGCGGTGGTGATCGTGGTGCTGATCGGGCTGGTGAGCCTCGTGCAGTGGGTGGGGGATGTCTCGGTGCGGCGGCTGAAGGCGCGTTGAGAGCTCGTTGATTTTTTTTGCTAGTGGTCCATTCCCGGTTTCATCCCCGGCAGGGGGAGAAAAAGAGACGCACCACCACCCCCCCGCCCCGCCAAAGGCCAAAGGCCAAAGGCCAAAACAAAAAAACGCCCCGCCAGCCCGTGCATCGGACCAACAGGGCGTCTTTCTTCAACAGCCCAAAATGCCTTACCGCCGGGCCAGCGCCGCCACCACGCGCACGAGTTCATCCACCTCCTCGCACGTGTTGTAAAACGCCAGGGATGGCCGCACCGTGGCCTCCACCCCAAAGCGCCGCAGGATGGGCTGCGCACAGTGATGGCCGGAGCGCACGGCAATACCTTCGCGGTTGAGCGCCGCGCCCACTTCTTCGGTGCGGTACCCAGCCAGCGTGAACGACAGCACGCTCGCCTTGTTGGCAGCCGTACCGATCAGCCGCAAACCGGGAATGCGCGACAGCCCATGCGTGGCATACACCAGCAGGTCGTGCTCGTAGCGCGCGATGTGCTCCAGGCCGATACGCTCGACGTAATCAAGCGCAGCGCCCAGCCCCACCGCATCGGCAATGTTGCCGGTGCCGGCCTCGAAGCGCGCGGGTGCGGGCTGGTACAGCGTCTTCTCGAACGTGACGTCGGCAATCATGTTGCCGCCGCCCTGCCACGGCGGCAGCGTGTCGAGCAGATCCTGCTTGCCGTAGACCACGCCAATGCCCGTCGGCCCGAAGACCTTGTGGCCGGAGAACACGTAAAAGTCCGCGTCCAGCGCCTGCACGTTCACACGCAAGTGCGAGACCGCCTGCGCCCCGTCCACCAGCACGCGCGCGCCGGCCGCATGCGCCAGTGCGATGATCTCCTGCACGGGCGTCACCGTCCCAAGCGCATTCGACACCTGCGTGACCGACACCAACTTCGTCCGGCTGCTCAGCAGCTTGCGGTATTCATCCAGCAGGATCTGCCCGCTGTCGTCCACCGGAATCACGCGGATGCGTGCGCCCACCTGCGCGGCCAGCTGCTGCCACGGCACGATATTGGCGTGGTGCTCCAGGTGCGAGACGATGATCTCGTCGCCCGCGCCGATGTGCTGACGGCCAAACGTCTGCGCGACGAGGTTGATCGCCTCGGTGGCGCCGCGCACGAAGATGATCTCGCTTGCCGACCGCGCACCGAGAAAGCGCGCCGCCTTGTTGCGGGCACCCTCATATGCGTCGGTTGCACGTGCGGCCAGTTCATGCGCCGCGCGGTGGATGTTGGAGTTCTCGTGCGCGTAGAAATACGCCAGCCGATCGATCACCGCTTGCGGCTTGTGCGTGGTGGCAGCGTTGTCCAGCCAGATCAGCGGTCGGCCATTGACGCGCTCGGCCAGGATCGGAAAATCCCGCCGCACGGCATGCACGTCGAAAGCGCCAACGCGATGCGGCTGGTGGCTCTGCTGGTCCCTCGTATTGCGCGGTGCCTCCAGCGTGGGCGTGGGAGAGCCACCGGCTGGCGCGAGGAAATAGAACTGCCCCGCCTGCGCTGCGCCGCCGGGCTGCTGCAAGGCGTCGGGCCCGGCGGGCGGCGTGCCTGCCGCTGCATCGATGAACCGTGCCAGCGCATCGGTGCCTGGGAGGTGAAACGGCTGCGCCGAGACACGATCCTCCGGCACACCCGCCTCCGACGCCGCCACCCCCGCATGCGGCGCAGCGGACTGATATCCGCTCGCCTCACCGAGGAAGTAGTACGGCGCACTCGGGGCCGAGACGGGATGCGCAGGTACAGGCTGGCCATGACCGGGTGCCAGCTGCGGCAGCGCCGCCGCATACTGCGTCGGCACACCCAGCACAGGCACCTGCGATGCAATCGGTGCGGCATCCGCAACGGGCAACGCGCTCAACTGCGGCGATGTGCCCTCCGGCGCCAGATCGATGGCGGGCTCTGGCTCCCTGCCGGGTAGCGCCGTGAAGAACGCGTTGGCCAGTTGCGCCAGCGCAGCCGCATCCGGCAAACCAGCCGGCACGTCGCCCGCCGGCAGCGCCAGGCCGCTCACGCCGGGCGCATTACTTGTAGGTGTCGGGGTAGTCATGGTACTTGCCAATCTCCACGTCTTCGAGCACCGCCAGCGCGTCTTCGGTCAGCACGGCCAGCGAGCAATACAGCGAAATCAGATACGACGCGATGGCGTTCCGGTTGATGCCCATGAAGCGCACCGACAGACCCGGGCTCTGCTCGCCCGCCACGCCCGGCTGATACAGACCCACCACGCCCTGGCGCTTGTCGCCCACGCGCAGCAGCAGAATCTTCGTGCGGCCGTTCTCGTCAATGGGCACCTTGTCCGACGGAATCAGCGGCAGGCCGCGCCATGTCAGGAACTGCGAGCCGAACAGGCTGACAGTGGGCGGCGGCACGCCACGGCGTGTGCATTCGCGGCCAAACGCGGCAATCGCCAGCGGATGCGCAAGGAAGAACGCCGGCTCTTTCCAGACCTTGGTGATCAGCTCGTCCAGATCGTCGGGCGTGGGCGCGCCGGTGAGCGTGGAGATGCGCTGCGTTTCATCCACATTGGCCAGCAGGCCGTAGTCGGGGTTGTTGATCAGCTCGCTTTCCTGACGCTCCTTGATGGTTTCGATGGTCAGGCGCAGCTGTTGCTGGATCTGATCGTGCGGGCTGCTGTACAGGTCGGAGACACGCGTATGCACGTCCAGCACCGTCGTCACCGCGTTGAGGAAGTACTCGCGCGGATGTTCATCGTAGTCGACGAAGGTCTGCGGCAGCTCTGCCTCGTCGCGCTGCGAGCAGGCAACACGCACATCGCGCGGATTCTTCACGCGGTTCAGGCGGAAGATGCCGGCCTCCACCGGCTGCCACTGCAGCAGGTGCACCAGCCAGCGCGGGCTGATGGTGGACAACTGCGGAACAGTCTTGGTCGCGTTCGCCAATTGGCGTGCGGCACTGTCGCCTAGCGCGGTGCGCACGTCCTGGGTATCTGCTTCTGCCATGCAATGACTCCCAACTTCATTTGAAAAAATGCCCCCGTTTCTCTGGCGGGTGCGGTGGATAAAACCGGTGGGAAAGGCACGTCGGGCGAATCAGCGCGCGGGGTGTGCCTCGCTGTGGCTGTGCGTGTGCGGCCGAGGGCTCTGAACGCCCTCCTGCACGCCGCTCTGCACGTTTGCCTGGGTGACGCTGCTGCCGGGCGGCACGCTGCGCGTGAGCCACACGTTGCCGCCAATGGACGAGCCGCGTCCGATGGTGATGCGCCCGAGGATGGTCGCGCCGGCGTAGATGACGACGTCGTCTTCCACCACCGGGTGGCGCGCAACGCCCTTCTCAAGATGGCCATCGGCATCGGCAGAAAAGCGCTTGGCACCGAGCGTCACCGCCTGGTAGATCCGAACGCGCTCGCCAATCACGGCGGTCTCACCAATCACCACGCCCGTACCGTGGTCGATGAAGAAGCCGCTGCCGATCTGCGCGCCGGGGTGGATGTCGATGCCGGTGTCGGCATGCGCGGTCTCGGCCACCATGCGCGCAAGCAGAGGCAACCCGGCGCGGTACAGGTGATGCGCAATGCGGTGATGGATGACGGCGAGGATGCCGGGGTAGCACAGCAGCACCTCGTCGACGCTGCGCGCTGCCGGATCACCGTGGTAGGCGGCCAGCACGTCGGTATCGAGTAGGCGACGCAGCGCGGGGAGTGCCGCCGCGAAGTCGCGCACGAGTTGCACCGCCTCGGCATCGGGATCGCGATCCACGGCGCGCGCCTGGCGCACCGTGTGACGCAGCTCCAGCCGCACCTGCGCCACCAGCGCATTGAGTGCCGAATCGAGCGTATGGCCGACATAGAAGTCTTCGCTTTCCTCACGCAAGTCTGTGGGGCCGAGCCGCATGGGGAAGAGGGCCCCGCGCAGCGCCTCCAGGATCTGCCGCACCGCCTCGCGCGAGGGCAACTCGCGGCCCGTGACTTCGGTACGGCCGTTGCGGGCGCGCCAATCAGCCCGGGCCGCACGCAGCTCGCTGACGATGCGGTCCAGTTGCCAGCCTGGGTCGTGCGCGGGCGCAGGCCTGCCCGCGATGACGCGATCGCTCATCGTCGCTCCCCTGTTCTGTTGGTTTGGTTGTTAGCGGATACGGATACGGTGGCGCTTAGTCCTGCTGCCAGGGCAGGCCCCAGCGACGCCAGCCGCCGGCTTCGCCGCGCTGCTGCTGTTCGTCCAGATCGCCCTCAAAGCCTTCCAGCACGTTGAACACGTTCTGGAATCCGGCAGCGGCGGCGGCTTCCGCTGCGGCTGCAGAGCGTTTGCCACTGCGGCACAGCAGCAGCACCACGGCGCTCTTGGGCGCGGCTTTCTCCAGCTCGCGCAGGAAGCGCGGGTTCTTGATCATGGCGGGCCCGGTCTGCCACGCTGCGTGCGGGGTATCCGGCACACGACCCACGAACTTCCGTTCTTCTGCGGTACGCACGTCCACGAGTACGGCGTCGCCACGGCTGACCAGCGCCCAGGCTTCGGCCGGTGTCAGCCCGCCCGCATAGCGCAGTCCCTGCGCGCTGGCGTGGCTGCGTGCGCGCTCCAGCAGCGTTGACGAGGGTGTAGACAGCACGCTGTCGAGCACGGCCTGCACAGCCGGATCGCGTGGCGCAGTTTGAACGGTGGTGGCAGACATCGAACCTCCGACTTAGCGATCGCAACGAGCGCGCAATGGGTGACGGACAAGCCCACTCTAGCCGTGGGTGATATTTGATAAAACGAATAAAACCGCCCTTCGATCCACGGTCATCGCATAACGCCGGCCTGCATGACGCGCCGTACCGAAGCGCGTCCGTTGGTGCGCCGGGTCATTACAATGCGAACAGTCCCGAACAGTTGTACGTGACTGTTCCGAATCATCTGCCCGGAGGGCTACCGCCCATGAAACTCCAGATCGATCCCGCCACCCGCGTCCCCATCTCCGACCAGATCGTGGCCGGCGTGCAGGCGTGGATCGGCGGCAATGACGTGCGCCCCGGCGCCAAGCTGCCGTCGATCCGGCAACTGGCGGCCGACTACGGCATCAGCCGCTTCCCCGTGATCGAGGCATATGACCGGCTGGTCTCGCTGGGGCTGCTGGACTCGCGCCACGGCTCGGGCTTCTACGTGGCCGAGAGCAACCTGACCGGGCGCGACGGACGCGGCTGGTCGGACCCGCGCCGGGCCGAGGCCGAGTCCAAACACATCTTCGAGCAGTTCAGCTACCCCGACGGCATGCTCAAGCTCGGCGGCGGGTTCGTGCCGGCCGACTGGCGCGATGTCGACGGCCTGACGCAGGCCATCCGCCAGGTGTCGCGCACCGACACGCACGCGGTGATCGACTATTCCTCGCCACTTGGCAACACCGCGCTACGGCATCAGGTCATGATGCGTGCGCGGCAGCTCGGCATCCAGGCCGAACAGCCCAATGTGCTCATCACCGCCGGCACGAGCCAGGCAATCGACCTGGTGATGCGGCACCTGCTGAAACCCGGCGACACGGTCTTTGTGGAGGACCCGGGCTATTACACCGTGTTTGGGCTGCTGCGGTTGCACGGCGTGAAGCTGGTCGGTATTCCGCGCCGCACCGACGGGCCTGACGTGGAAGTGACGGAAGCGATGCTGCGCGAGCACCGGCCCAAGCTGTTCTTCATCAATAGCGTGCTGCAGAACCCCACCGGCTCGGTCGTGTCGCCACCGGTCGCGTTCCGGCTGCTTGAACTGGCGCGGCGCCACGGTTTCACGTTTCTGGAAGACGACATCTTTGCCGACCTGCAGACCGATCCGACCGCGCGCCTGGCGACGCTGGATCAGCTCGATCACGTGATCTACGTGGGCGGATTTTCCAAGACGGTGTCGGCGTCGCTGCCGGTGGGTTACCTGATTGCCAAGCGCGAGCTGGTGCATGACCTGACCAACGTGAAGATGCTCACCAGCGTGGGGGGCTCGCGCTTTGCCGAGGCCGTGGTGAGTACGCTGCTGGAGCGCGGCGCCTATCGCAAATATGTGGAGCGGCTGCGCCAGCGCGCGGGTGACTCCGTCATCGCGTCGCTCGATGTGCTGGCCGATGCGGGCTGGGAGGTGTTTCACCATCCGTCAGGCGGCAACTTCCTGTGGGCGCGTGTGCCGCATGTGGAGGATTCGCGCGATCTGGCGGCCACCGCAGAAAAGCATGGTGTGACGCTGGCGCCCGGGCATTACTTCCGCCCGAACCTGGAGGTATCGCCGTGGGTGCGCATCAATAGCGCCTATGCGACGGAGCCGCGTGCGGTGGCCTTTCTGCAAGAAGCCGGGCGCCGGCCGGGCCGCAAGCGCGCCTGACGCACGAGGCCGGGCACGCGCGTTGCGGCGCTGTTGACGTTCATGCCGCATGCAGCGGCGCAGGAGCCCGATCATGCACAACGCCGAGCACAACCAAGCGCAGCCTCAGCCCGAAGAGCCCGTCACCCGCCAACCCGAAGGCGCCAAGCTGACGAAACCGCCGCCCGACTCGCCCCGCAACGACCCGCTTGCGCGCGCCTCCCACCGCATCCGCTCCGTCGACGCGGCGGGTGCCGAGGCGACTGACAACACCGTCGACACAGACGGGAAGGGCCTGGAGGCTGCGAAGAGCCCATCACAGTGGCAAGACAACGTGATCTACTCCAACGCCTCGCTCGACAACAGCCGCCCCGAGCCCGATCCGGCAGCACCCATCGCCGGGGTAGACAGCCGGCCAGGCCAAGGGCGCCCCACCATCGCTGTGCAGCCTGGCCAGCGCGTCGTCATGCGGGGCGTGGTAGACGAAACGGCACGCAACGGTACGCGCGCTGCGCAGCGGTTTTCCGTGGAAGAGGATGAGCAGCCGTAGCATGGCGCGTTGACCCGCCCTTCCCTCGGAGAGGTAGCCCAACCCGCGCTCAGGTAGTTGAATCGCCACCGCGCGGGCTGAAGGTGTGCGGGAAGGCCACCGGCGCGCTCAGTGCGCCACGGCGTTGAAATTGGGCGGCCGTCGATCGACGAACGCCCGGAAGGCTTCATGCGCCTCCGGAGACTTCAGCCGCTGCGCAAAGCAGGCGCTCTCCGCATCCATCTGCTGTTTGAGCAGTTCGGCGTCGCGCATCAGGCGCTTGGTTTCGGTCAGGGCGCCGAGCGGCTGGCGCGCCAGTCGGGCAGCAACGGCTTGCGCCTCCGTGCCGAGCTGGTACAGCGGCACCACGCGATTCGCCAACCCCCACGCGAGCGCCGATTCGGCGCTTACCGCATCGCCCAGCGCGAACATCTCGAACGCGCGCACGTGACCCAGGCGCGCGGGCATCAGCAGGCTCGATGCCGCTTCCGGCACCAGCGCCAGATTGACGAACGGCGTGGAAAGCTGCGCGTTGTCGGCCAACAGCACGAAATCGCAATGCAGGAGCATGGTCGTGCCAATGCCGACCGCGCGGCCTTGCACGGCCGCGACCAGCGGGCGCGTGGCACGCGCGAGCGCATGCAGGAAGCGGATGACGTTGCGCTCGCCATCGCCCTTGCCGCCCGTCATGGCGATCGATGCGAATTCGCCGATGTCGTTGCCGGCGGAGAACATGTCGCCTTCTGCGCGCAGCAACACCACGCGCACGGTGTTGTCGCGCTCGGCGGCGGTCAGCGCATCGGCCAGCGCGCCGTACATCGCGTCGGTCATGGCGTTCTTCTTGTCGGCGCGCGCCAGGGTGAGCGTCAGCACGCCGTCGGCGTTGTGGCTCTGGATGTGTTCACTCATTGCTCGTCTCCGTTGGGGAACTTGGTTTGCAGGCTGGCCAGCCAGCGTGCGACAACGTCAATTTCGGCGTCGGTAAAACCTTCGGTCAGCCGCGCGTTCAGTTCGGCCAGGCCGTTGCGTGTTGCTGCCAAGGCTTCGCGGCCGGCGGGCGTGATCCAGAGTTGCCAGGCGCGGCCATCCTTGGCGTCAGCGCGGCGCTCGATGAGGCCGGCGTCGGTGGTTCGATCGACCAGGCCGCTCATGGCGGAGGGGCCGAGGTCCAGCGCGGCGCCAGCTTCGCGCATCAACGCGCCGTCGTTCTTCTCCAGGAAGAACAGCAGGCCGGACTGCGCGGCGGTCACGCCCTCGCCGGTACGCGATTGAATCCAGCGCTGCAAGCGGCGTTGCCCAACGCTGATCAGATACACAAGGCGGCGGTCGGGCGCAGTCATGCAGCCTCCGCTTCGTTGCGTGGGGCGGCGGCACGCTCGCGCAGCCAATCCACCAGACCTGGCCACAGCGTGGTGGCGAACTGCGAGCGGAAGAAGCCCAGGTGCCCCACCGCGCCGCCGGCCTGCGCAGGCGCGATCTGCCGGCGCTCGACCCACGTGTTCGTGAAGTGCATCGTCAACGCATTGATGGCGGCGGGCGTGGCCCACGGGTCGTCGTCAAAGCCATAGACGAGCACCGGATGCGTCACGCGGTTGAAGCGTTCGATGGCGCCGAGCGTCGGATCATCGAAGAAGTAGCGCTGCATGCCGGCCCACGCGCCCCATTCGATGGCAACGCCGCCCGGCAGGTCTTCGCCCAGGCCCATCCGCTTGCCGGGCACGTAGCCGATCAGCCGCGCCATCAAGGGGCCAACGCCGCGCAGGATCAGCTCCACGCGCAAGCGTTCGCCGCGTTGGCGGATGAAGCGCGAGTTGCCCGTGTGGCAGGCCACTTGCACAACGCCCGCGACATCCCAGTCTGCGCAGCACAGGCCGATGGCGTGGCCGCCCACCGAGTGCCCGACCGCTAGGTGCGGCAACTCCGGATAGCGCGCCCTTGCCCACCGCATCACACCTTCGGCGTCGAGCAGCGCCCAGTCGCGCATGCGGGCAGCAAAGCGGCGCAGGCTCTTGGGCCGGGATGCGCCGATGCCACGGTAGTCGTACGTCATCGTGTGGAAGCCGTGCTCGGCCAGGAATTTGGCAAAGGCTTGATAGATGCGTTGCGGCACGCCCGTGGCCGGGTGCATGACGACCACGCCGTGCGGCACGCCGGCAGCGGTCCAGAGCATGGCGCCCAGCGGGTAGCCGTCCGTCGCGGGAATGGTGTGCGGTGTGCTGTCCATGACGTCGATTTAGTTCGCATGCGAAGTGTTTTACTTTGTATGCGAAGTAAATCGGTGTGTCAATTACAGAAAGATAAAGTACTTGCTTAACTATTCGGACTCGCTATAGTTAACCACATGCTTAACCATGACGCCTCTCTCGATCTCGCCTTCCAGGCACTGGCCGACGGCAACCGGCGCGCGATGCTGGTGCAGCTCGTGCGCGGGCCGGCGTCGGTGAGCGAACTTGCCCGACCCCTCGATATCTCGCTGCCTGCGGTGATGCAGCACCTGTCGGTGCTGGAGAACTCCGGTCTCGTGCGATCGGAAAAAGTGGGCCGCGTGCGGACTTGCCGTATCGAACCCGGGGCGCTGAGCCTCGCAGAGCAGTGGATCAACCAACGACGCCTGGAGTGGGAACAGCACTTCGACCGCCTCGGCGCCTATCTGGAAACACTCAAGACCCAAGGAGACTTGCATGACGACCATTGACAGCCCCGCCGGCACGACCCTGCGCCCCCTCGTGATCTCGCGCACGTTTCCCGTTTCGCGCGACTGGGTCTTCAAGGCCTGGAGCACCGCCGACCACATCAAGCGCTGGTTCTGCCCGACGCACTACACGGTGCCCGACGCGACGGTGGAGTTTCGCGTGGGCGGCAAGTTCGATGTGTGCATGCGCTCGCCCGAGGGGCAAGACCACTGGTCGCGCGGCCACTTTCTGGAGATCGTGCCCAACGCGCGCCTCGTCATCGACATGAACGTGGTGGATGGCGACAACCGCCCGCTGATGAACGCCCACACCGTCGTCACCTTTGCCGAGGAAACAGGCGGCGGCACGCGCATGGAAGTCACGCAGACCCACACGCCGCTCGCGCCGATTGCCGAGATGATGATCAAGGGTGCGCCCGAAGGCTGGAAGCAGACGCTGGACAAACTGGAGCGCGAAGCCGCAAGCATGCCGCTGGCCGAAGGCATTCAGCGCTCCGTCGTGCATGCCACCTTTACGGTGGAACGCACGTACGACGCACCGCGCTCGCGCGTGTTCAAGGCACTGACCGACCCGGCCGCCAAGGCCAAGTGGTTTGCCGGCGGCAACGGCTACACGCTGCTCGTGCGTGAAATGGATGCCACGCCGGGCGGCCGCGAAGTCGTCAAGGGCCGGTGGGACAGCGGTGTTGTCTCCAGCTTCGAGGCGCTGTACCACGACGTCATCCCGAACGAGCGCGTCGTCTATTCGTATGTGATGCACCTGGACGACCGCAAGATCTCCGCCTCGCTCGCCACGCTGGAATTGCGCGAGCCCAAGGACGGCTCCGGCGGCACGCACCTCGTCATGACCGAGCAAGGCGCCTTCCTGGATGGCTACGACGACTCCGGATCGCGCGAGCGCGGCACGCAGTTCCTGCTCGACATGCTGGGCAATTCGCTCAAGGACTGAGCCTTTGCAATACGTCGCGCGCGACGACCGCCAACGTGACCGCCGCGCCGACGATCAACACTGCCGCCCACAGCACGCCGCCCAGGTGCGCCAGAAGCGCCTGGCGCGGCGTCATTGCGCGTACTGCGCGATGCCGTGGCCGAATGACCAGTTCTCGGGCAGCACCTCCACCAAGTTGATGAATACGTCTTCGGGCCGTATGCCGGGCTCCTCGCCCAGCAGCTCGACGATGCGGCGATAGAGGGCCTGCTTCTGCTCGCGGTTGCGCGTGTTGTTGGCAGTGATCTGGATGATCACAACGTCGTCGCTACGCGCGATGCCAAAGTAGCTCGGGCTGACGCTGAGGGTGCTCGCGTCGTGCTCGGTGAGCGTCATGAAGCGGTCGTCTTCCGGCACGTTGAAGGTCTCGCGCATGGCGCGATAGACGCCGTCGAAAATGGCCTGGTGATAAGCGGCAGGCTTGCCGCGCCGCAGCGACACTTGAACGAGAGGCATGGCGGACTCCGTGATTTGCAGTCACGACAGAATGCCTCACGTTGATCATTGAAAAAAGACATCCTAAGATATTTCAATCATTCGATTTCAAAATGATTTGACCATGAGGATGCTCGATCTGGAGGCCGTCCAGGCCTTTGTGCTGACCGCCGATCTGAAGAGCTTCACGCGCGCGGCAGAGGCCATGGACTCCACGCAATCTGCCGTGAGCCTGAAGATCAAGCGGCTGGAAGATGCGCTGGGCCGCCGGCTTCTGGAACGCACGCCGCGCCTGGTGCGGTTGTCTCAGGACGGGGCGGCGTTCCTTGCGGCGGCGCGCGAACTGGTGGCCGCGCACGAAGGGGCGCTGGGCGCGTTTGGCGTGGAACGGCGGCGCTTGTCGGTCGGGATGAGCCACCACATCGTCGGCGCGGAACTGCCACGGCTGCTGCGGCAGATGGGTCGCGCCGAGCCCGCCCTGACGCTGGAGATCCGCATAGCCAGTTCCTGGGAAATCCTGGAGATGTTTGAAAGCGGCGCGTTGGATGCCGCCATCGTGCTGCGCCACGACAACCGGCGCACCGACGGCGAAGTGCTGATGGACGAACCCTTTGGCTGGATGGCCGCACCCGACTTCGAGCACCGCGCGGGCGAACCCGTCCGCCTGGCCAATCAGACCGAAACGTGCCGCATACGACAGATGGCAACGACAGCATTGGACGCCGCCGGCATCGCCTGGCAAGAGGTGTTCGTGGGGGGCGGCGTGGCCACCATTGGCGCAGCGGTGGCGGCTGGCCTTGCGGTGGCGGCACTCAGCCGACGCGTGGCACCGGCCGGCACCATCGACGTGGGCGAAGCGCTCGGCCTGCCGCCGCTGCCGCCGCGCAGCGTGGTGCTGCACTCGCGGCTCGCCGATCCGGTCGCGAAGAAGGCGCTGCGGACGTTTGCCACCACGTTGCGGGCCACGGGCGGACGATAGCGGGACGCCCCTGCCGCACGCGCATTTTGCGCAATCGCTGCACCGCGCGACGCCTGCGGGGCGACTATGCTTTGCCGCATGAAACCGCGCACTGAACACGATTACCACCGCCGCATCGCCCATCGGCGCCGTGGGCTTCTCGTTGGGCGGCTACACCGTGCTGGAACTGGCCGGCGCACGCACGGATGTCGCAGCCTTCATGGCGTTCTGCGGCTCGCCGCAGGCCGATGCAATCTGCCATCCGCCCGAGATGGCCCGGGCGCAGATCGACCCGGCAGTTGACACAACGCGGTCACCGCAAACGGAAGCGTCGCTGGCCCGCTCCAGTGCGTCCTACCGCGATGCCCGCATCCAGGCCGTCTTTGCCATGGCGCCTGCAGTCGGCATGGCGATGGACGCCACGTCGCTAGGCAACATCAGCATCCCGGTCTCGCTGATGGCCGGAGACGCGGATGTCACCGTGCCTATCGACACCAACGTACGCCGCGTCGCCAAGATGCTGCCCAAGGCCGATCTGCTGCTGGTGCCGGGCGCGTCGCACTACACGTTCGTGGACACGTGCCTGCCAGGTGCCGCACCCCACGTGCCGCTGCTGTGCAAGGACAACGCCGGCGTCGATCGCGATGCGGTGCATGCCCTGGCCGTGCGTCGGGCGCTGGACTTTTTCGCGGCGACGCTGCCCGGTCAGACCTGAGCGTCGCCCGCGATTCGATGCAGATCGATTACTGCTTCTGCACCGCCACGCTGCCGATCGAATAGCCCGCGCCAAACGAGCAGATCATGCCCAGGTCACCCGACTTCAGGTCGGCACGGTGGCGGTGGAACGCAATGATGGAACCCGCCGATGCCGTGTTGGCGAACTCGTCCAGAATGACCGGCGCCTCGTCGGCCGATGCATCGTGCCCAAGCAGGCGCTTGCCGATCAGCTGGTTCATCGCCAGGTTGGCCTGATGCAGCCAGAAGCGGCGAACGTCGGCCGGGGCATGGCCCAGTTGCTGCAGATGGCCGGCAATGTGCTCGGCCGCCATCGGGCAGACTTCCTTGAAGACCTTGCGGCCTTCCTGGCGGAAGAGCTGGTCGCGGTCGTCCGGGTTGCGATCTTCGCTGCGCGAGAGGTAGCCGGCGTTGTTGCGGATGTTGTTGGAAAAGCTCGTCGCGCACTTGGTGCCGAGCACGCGCCAGGCGTCGGCGGAGCGCGTGTCTTCCGCGCGCTCGACCAGCACGGCCGTGCACACGTCGCCGAAGATGAAGTGGCAATCGCGGTCTTTCCAATCGAGGTGGCCGGAGGTGATTTCCGGGCTCACCACGAGCGCGGCGCGCGCCGTGCCGCTGCGCACGGCATTGATGGCCTGCTCCAGCCCAAAAGTGGCCGACGAGCACGCGACGTTCATGTCGAACGCGTAACCGCCCGCGCCAATGCCGTTCTGAATTTCCACGCCCAACGCCGGATACGGGCGCTGGAAGTTGGACGTCGCACAGAGCAGCATGTCGACGTCGGCGGCGTCGCGTCCGGCAGCGACCAATGCGTCGCGCGCGGCGGCCACGCCAATCTCGGCTTGCAGCGACAGCACATCGTCGGGGCGCGGCGTCAGGTGCGGGCGCATGCGCGTCGGGTCCAGCACGCCGGCCTTGTCGATCACGTAGCGCTGTCGAATACCCGAAGCCTTCTCAATGAACTCGGCCGACGACTCCGCCAGCGGCGTCAGCTCGCCCGCCGCAATCGCTGCGGCGTGCTGCGCGTTGTAGCGCTGGGTGTAGGCGTTGTAGGAGGCGACCAGCTCCTCGTTGGTGATGACCTCGGGCGCGACCCACAGGCCCGTGCCGCTGATGACGACGTCGTGCATACCCGGAATTTGTGAATTTTTCGTGGCGGCGACGATAGCACATCGGCCGGCCAAATGCGGGTTGCAGGATGTGATCGTTTACATCTAGTTGGGCCTTGCGCTGCAGCGCACATGGGTAGGCGCACCCTTGAGCGAAAAACAATGCGTTACGCTAGTCGCCATCCCCGAACTTCGCAGGAAACCCGCACACCTATGCTCAGCACTTTCCGAATTGCCCAAGCGTGTGTGGCCGTTGGCGCCGCCCTCACTACCTCGCTGGCGCTGGCCCATCCGAAACTGCTCTCGGCCAATCCCGCCGACAAGTCCGTTGGCCCCGCACCGGCCCAGATTGCGCTCCATTTCTCGGAAAAACTGGTTGCCCAGTTCTGCGACGCCACGCTGATCATGAACGCAGCCTCCGGCTCGACGAATGTCGCTGCCAAGGTCGCCACGAGCAGCGATGGGCGGACACTGACGGTATCGCCTACGCAGCCGCTCGCGCCTGGGGCGTACCGCGTTGACTGGCATGTCGTGGCCGCAGACACGCACCGCGTGACCGGCAACCTGACGTTCCAGGTGAAGTAACGCGATGCCCGAGGACTGGCTGGCGGTCATCCTGCGCTTTGCGCTGTACCTGGATTTGATGGTGCTCTTTGGCGTGCCGCTTTTCAGCCTTTACGCGCTTGGGCCAAGCGGCAAATCGCCGGCCATCCCGCGGTTGTACGGCACGGTGGCCGCAGCATCGGCATTGGCCGGCATCGTGCTGTCGATCTGGGACGTGGTGGCGATGGCCGAGTCGATGACCGGCGCCTCCCGCTACAGCCAGCTGAGCAGCCGTGTCTTCGACATGATCCTGACCGGCACCGCAGTCGGCGCGGCATGGCTGGTACGCATGGCGGTGCTTGCGGCCGGTCTTCTCGTGGGAATCGCATGGCGCCGAGATCCGCTCCGCCAGCGGGCCGTGCTTGCGGCGTCGGGCGCCATCGCGCTGGCCACGCTTGCATGGGCCGGGCACGGTGCCATGGACGACGCCTTGCGCGGCGCACTCCATCTTGCCGCCGACATTACGCATCTGCTGGCCACTGGCATGTGGGTGGGTGCCCTGGTCGCATTCGTGTTGCTGTCGTCTGCCCGACATGCAGACACGCCCGATACTGTGCAAACGCTCAGCCGTGCCGCCAGCGGCTTCGCGACCATCGGCACGTGCATCGTTGGGATGTTGATCGCCACGGGCGTCGTCAACTATGTGCTGGTTGCCGGCCCGACGTTCGATGCACTGTTCACCACGCTGTATGGGCGGTTGCTGCTTGGCAAGCTCACGCTGTTTGCTTTGATGCTCCTGCTGGCCGCAGGGAATCGCTATCGATTGAGCCCCCGGCTTGCGGCTGCAATCCGCACGGGCGATTCCACGGGCGCGGTGAAGGCGCTGCATAGAAGCCTGCAGGCGGAAACCTGCCTTGCCGTGCTGATCTTGGCGCTTGTGGCGTGGCTTGGCCTACTTTCGCCGGTGCCTGCTTAGCGGCCCATGCGGTCAACAAAACAAAACGGGTGACAGCGCCGCGCCATCACCCGTTCGTTGTTGCGTACCGCCGGCGCGCAGCTTACTTGTTCGCGGCAAGCTCCATGATCATGCGCGACAGCAGATAGAGACGCGGCACGACGCTCTCCACTTCCGCATATTCCTCCGGCGTGTGAATGCCGCCGCCAACAATCCCGAAGCCATCCAGCGTGGGCGTACCGACACCCGCCGACAGGCTGGAATCGGCCGCGCCGCCGCTGCCCTCCAGCGTGAGCTTGCGGCCGATCTCGGCGTAGATGGCTTGCGCCTTGGCGGCCAGTTGGTCGGACGCCGCATTGCGCGGCATCGGGGGGAAGCTGCGCACCAGCGAGGTCTTCACTTCCGTCTCGGCGATCAGCTTGTTGGCCGACACGCGCGTCAGATCGCGCTCCACGCGGTCGAATTCTTCCGGCACTGCCACGCGCACGTCTGCGTAAGCCGTTGCATGGTCGGGGATGACGTTGGTGGCATCACCCGCCTTGAGCACCGTCACGTTGAACGTCGTCTGCTTGGCGCTGTCACCCAGCTTGCCGACTTGCAGCACCTGGTGCGCCAGTTCGTTGGCGGCGTTACGACCAGTTTCTGGCGCCACACCGGCGTGCGCGGCCTTGCCTTTGACGTCGATCTCCGCCGTGCCGCTGCCCTTGCGCCACACGACCAACCCATCGGCGGGCCGGCCGGGCTCCAGGTTGAGCGTCACGTCATGCTGCTTGGCCTCGCGCTCGATCAACGCGCGCGTGCCCTTGGAGCCGGTTTCCTCGTTCGTGTTGAGCAGCAGCGTGACTTGCCCGTATTGCTTGAAGTCGAGCTGCTGCAGGATCTTCATCGCATACAAACCCGCCACCACACCGCCCTTGTCATCCATCACGCCGGGGCCGTAGGCGCGCTTGTCCTTGATGTAAAAAGGCTTGGCGCGTGCGGTGCCGTCCTTGAAGACGGTGTCCATATGCGCCATCAGCAGAATGCGCGTTTAGCCCGTGCCCTTCCAGGTCGCGAGGATGTTGTTGCCCACCGCCGGCGCGGCGGACACTGTTTCCACCTGGGCGCCAGCCTTGCGCAGTTCGTCAGTGACGATGGTGCCAATCTGGCTGAGCCCCGCTTCGTTGCCCGTCCCCGAATCGATGTTTACCAAGCGCTCGAGCAGGTGCAGCGCGTCGCCACGGTAGCCCTCGGCGGCGGAGAGCACCTTGGGATTGGCATCGGCAGCGCAGGACAGGCCTGAGGCACACAGCAGCAGCGCAGCAACGGCAAGGCGGGACGGTTTCATGCGGGACCTTTGTAGCGAAGTGGCAAAACAGCCATTACACACAACATCAGTGCTGGCCGGGGCAGCCATGTTGCGCGAGGCGCACGGTCTTCACCCGCAGCTTGCTCTTGGCAAGCCGTCATGCAGTGGCACAACTATTCATTGCATGCATTACCGGTCATTCAAAGAATAAATTTCACAAATAATGCACGCGCCGCTAATCTGGTTTCCCCTTTGATTTGGCGAGCAGACGATGGCGGAGCTTTATCTCGTACGGCACGGACAAGCCTCGTTTGGCGCGGCGGATTACGATCGGCTCTCTGAGCGCGGCGAGCAGCAGAGCGTCTGGCTTGGGGAATACTTCGCGCGGCAGGACATCGTTTTTGATCGCGTCATCTGCGGCACATTGCGCCGCCATGAGCAGACCGTCGACGGCATCCTGCGCGGCATGGGCATGTCGGGCACGGCGTATGAGCAGCATGCCGGGCTGAACGAATACGACTTCCAAGGGCTGTTTGCCGCGCTCGGCGAGGATTTTCCGGAGCTGACGCAGCTCGCTTCGGGCTCGATGCGCGACCACTACCGGGCGCTCAAGCAGGTGCTGCATCTGTGGTCGGACGACAAGATCCGCGGGCCGCTGCCCGAAACGTGGGCCGCCTTCCAGCAGCGCGTGGCCGATGCGCGCGCGGCCATCCAGGCCGGCGGCGGGCAGCGTGTACTGGCGATCAGTTCCGGCGGTCCCATCGCTGTGACGGCGCAGCAGGTGCTGGCCGCACCGCCAACGAGCGCCATCGCGCTGAACCTGCAGATCCGCAACAGCAGCGTCTCGCAGTATTTCTTCAACGCCGAAGCGTTCCAGTTGGCCACCTTCAACGGCATCCCGCATCTGGACGACCCGGCGCGGCGCGCATTCCAGACATACGGCTGAACGCCCACGCGGACACGCCCACAACACATAACCATTGGAGGAGCACACCATGAGCACCAACCTGTTCGACCTGACCGGAAAGATCGCCCTGGTAACGGGCGCAAGCCGTGGCATTGGCGAAGAGATTGCCAAGCTGCTGGCAGAACAAGGCGCGCACGTGATCGTGTCCAGCCGCAAGCTGGCCGACTGCGAAGTCGTGGCGGAACGCATCCGCGCGGCAGGCGGCAAGGCCGAAGCGCTTGCCTGCCACGTCGGCCGCATGGAAGACATTACGGCGGCGTTCGACACCATCCGCAGCAGGCACGGCCGGCTCGACATCCTCATCAATAACGCGGCGGCCAACCCGCACTTTGGGCACATCCTTGAGACGGACTTGGCGGCCTATGAGAAGACCGTGGAAGTGAACATCCGCGGCTACTTTTTCATGTCGGTTGAAGCCGGCAAGATGATGAAGGCGCAGGGCGGTGGCGCGATCGTCAACACCGCGTCGGTCAACGCGCTGCACCCGGGCGACAAGCAGGGCATCTACTCCATCACCAAGGCGGCCGTGGCCCACATGACGCGCGCGTTCGCCAAGGAATGCGGGCCTTTCGGCATTCGCGTGAACGCGCTGCTGCCGGGGCTGACGAAGACCAAGTTCGCAGGCGCCCTCTTTGAAGACAAGGCCACGTACGACCGCTGGATCAGCGAGATCCCGCTGCGCCGCCACGCCGAGCCGCGCGAGATGGCCGGCACGGTGCTCTACCTGGTGTCTGACGCAGCGAGCTACACCAACGGCGAATGCATCGTCGTCGATGGCGGCATGACGGTCTGACAACGGGGCGCTTACCGCATCGACCGAGCCGCCGCGCTATTGCGGCGCGGCCGCAACATCGTCCTTGAAATCTGTGGATACCTGTATATATTTACAGTAACTGTAAATTTATACAGCCCTTGTCATGGACGACCTGATCCGCATCGAAAACGAGTACGACCGCCAGACGGTGCTTTGGCTGCGCGAGCGCCTGGGTGAACAGGCTCTGAACGAAGTCGTGTTGCGCATGGATGTGCGCGGGCGGCCGTATGTGTCGGAAGTCTGCCGCACGCTGGGCCTGACGCCCCCGCCGCGCAGACGGGCGGCACCGCGTGCCCGACCGTTCAACCGGGCCGTGGGCGAAGCATATCTGGCCACCATTCGCGGCATCCTGGGCGGCCGGCAAGCGACGGCATAAGCCCGGCTGACGTTAATCCGCCAGCGTGGCGGCCGCCTCTTCGCGCAACCAGTCAAGCCACGCGCCGGCCGGGCTGTCGGGCGCAATAGGCGCATCGGCCAGCAGGTTGTAGCTGGAGCCGTCACGTCGGAACCCTTCGGGCGCAATCAGCCGCCCATCTTTCAGGTCATCACCGGCCATCAGCTTTGACGCGATGGCGGTGCCCTGCCCCGCCAGGGCCGCCTGCAAACTCAGATAGAAATGTTCGTAGCGCGCTTCGGGCAGCCGCCCTCGCGGCCGTGCCGTGCTGCTGGCGCGCCACCATGCCTGCCATGCATCGGGGCGCGTGGCGGTGTGCAGCAGCCGTCGACGCGCGGCAATATCCGCTTGGCGGGCGTGTACCGGGCCGATCCACTCATCGCAAATGGGCGCCGCATGCACGTGCGCGGGCCACGCAAAGTCATCACGGCGCAATGCGACGTCCACCCCGGTGCGCGCGAAATCGATCGGCCCGCCCGCCGCAAACAGATGCACCTGGATGGCCGGATGCCGCGCCTGGAAGCGCGACAGCCTCGGGATCAGCCACCGCATCGCCAGCGTCGGTTCGCATGACACCACCAGCGTTGAAGACATTGCCCGGCGGGCAATCCGGTCGATGCTATCTGTGAGAATTTCAAACGCATCGGTGGCAGCCGCATGCAACTGGTCGCCCGCTGGCGTCAGGAAGACGGCCCGATTGCGCCGCTCGAACAGATCCACCCCTAACGACGCTTCCAACTGTCGTATCTGCCGGCTGACAGCGCCATGCGTTACGTGAAGCTCCTGCGCCGCACGCACGAAGCTGCCGTGCCGTGCCGCAGCTTCAAACACACGCAGGGTATTCAGTGGAGGCAGCGCCATCTGTCAGTTTTTCTCACCTAAAAACGGCATCATAAATCGATTTTCAGCGATGACGGGTGCATCCAGAATTGGCGCACCCCCACTTTGCGATTGCGCCCGACATGACCGAACTCCTTGCTGTTGCCCTCATCACCATCCTCGCCGTCATCAGCCCAGGCGCGGACTTTGCCATGGTCACGCGCAACAGCCTGCTGCATGGGCGGCGCGCCGGCGTGCTGTGCGCGCTGGGCATTGCGCTGGGCGTACAGGTGCACGTGTTCTACACGATGTTCGGCGTAGGGCTGCTGATTGCGCATGCGCCAACCCTTCTGCAGGGCATCAAGCTGGTAGGCGCGGCGTACCTGGTGTGGATTGGCTGGAAGACGCTGTCGGCCAAGCCGTTGCCCAGCGGCGAGACTGCCGGTGACAGCGTCGACGCTCCAACGCTATCGACCTTCGCAGCCCTGCGCATGGGCTTTCTCACCAATGCGCTCAATCCCAAAACGACGCTGTTCGTAGTCAGCACGTACACGCAGGTCGTTCACCCGGGCACGCCGCCGGCCGCGCAGTTCGGCTATGGCGTGTTCATGTCGGCGGCGCACGCGGTGTGGTTTGCGTTGGTGGCCGCAGTGTTTGCGTCAGGCGCGTTACGGCGTTCGCTGCTGGCACGGCAACGCATCGTGGACGGCGTGATTGGCGTGCTCCTGATCGGATTGGGATTGGCGCTGGGGCTCGCGCGGCTTGCGTGAGGCCGCGCACGGCAACCTCCCCATGCCGGTATCCATGCCGTCTGTCCCAGGTCTTCTGCTGCATTAACAGGCGCCAGCCTGTTTGAGACAGTGCCCTCGCGCCCTACCCGTCGCTACGTGGCGATGGAGACCACCGCGCAAACCCGCTGACTCGCAGCACAACCTCACACCTGGAGTGCAACCATGCAATGGAATCGCGCCTTCACCGACCTCATCCGCAACGGCCGCGCAGCTTACTGGGGCAACTGGACGCTCGCCCCCACCATCAAACCCGGCGCCGTCGGTTTTGTGTCGCCCGACACCGGCGACTTCACGCCCGTCAAGCCGGAAACACCGGGCGTGGCGGTCAACACGCGCACCGTACCGAACCAATGGAAGCTGTCGACCAACAACGTCCACCGCACCGAGACCAACGTCAAGCTCGATGGCTCGGCCACCGACCCTGAAAGCGGCACGAAGATCAACGCCGGCGTGGAAGTGAAATGGGAGTTCTCGGCGGTCGGGTCGATCGCCTCGGAATTCGGCATTGCCTCGGAGTCATACATCAGCGACCTGACACAGCTCGCGCGGCCCGAGACGATCAAGTGGCTGGCAGAGCAGGCGCAGTCTGTCAGCATGGGTTCGGGCGGGAACATCGCGCAGGGCTTCGGCGTGGTAACCAGCGTGATCCTGGCCAACAGCGGGCTGAACGTGGGCTCGCAAGACAACAACGCGTCGTTCTCGATCACGGGCTCGGCCGGTGCCGTGCATGACATGCTCGGCAGCGCGACGGGCAAGGGGTCGTTCGTGTCGGTCAACCAGACCAAGAGCGTCGACCAGCATCTGTGGCCGTTCGAGCCCGGCAAGCAGGCGCCCGCGCCCATTCCGGTGGCCTACACCTTTGCGTCGTTCGACGGCAACCTGCTGATCCCGAACTGGATCACGCGTCTGGGCGGCTTCGAGATTTACTTCAATAACAAGCCGGGCAGCACCTACGTCACGCACATCAAGCTGCGGTTCAACACGCCGCAAGGCCCGCGCAGCGATGAGTTTTCGCTCAGCGGTGGCATCTCCAAGACGGTCGCGAACATCCCGCTCAACGCCACCGATATCCAGGTCGACGTGAAGTTCCAGGGCGTCGTGAACAGCGACAACTATTCGTTCCGCTGGCCCAGCCCGCTCGGCCAATGGCTGACCGGCCGGCGCGAGATCGAGATGACCGGCGTGTGGCCGGGCCCGACCCACGCCATCGAGAAGTAACGCCAAAAAGCAAAAGCAAAGCGGCGGATCGTCCGGGAGGGGACGTCCGCCGCGCTGCATCCGTATGCGGGGTGTGTCGCGTTACGCCGCCTGTTGGCGCTTGCGTTCGATATCCGGCAGGAAGACCGTCAGCAGGCCGATGAGCGGCAGGAACGAGCAGAGGTGATAGACGTTGTAGATGTCAGTTGCATCGGCCAGCCTGCCGAGCACCGCGGCGCCAATGCCGCCCAGCCCGAACGCAAACCCGAAGAACAGGCCCGACACCATCCCGACCTTGCCGGGAATCAGCTCCTGCGCATACACGAGGATGGCCGAGAACGCCGAGGCCAGCACCAGCCCGATGATCACCGTCAGCACGGCCGTCCAGAACAGGTTGGCGTACGGCAACAGCAACGTGAACGGCGCCACCCCGAGGATCGACACCCAGATTACGACCTTGCGGCCCACGCGATCCCCAATCGGACCACCCACGATCGTGCCCACCGCCACCGAGAACAGGAAGAGGAACAGGAACAGCTGCGACGTCTGTGCCGACAGGTGGAACTTGGTGATCAGGAAAAACGTGTAATAGCTGTTCAGGCTCGCCAGATAAAAGTACTTCGAGAACAGCAGCACGACCAGCAGCGTCATCGCAAACGCGACCTGCCCGCCCGACAGCTTGACCGCGGCATGTGCACGGCCACCCGCCTTGCTGCCATGGCCCGCGGCACGTTCACGCTTGTACCAGCCGCCCACGTGATACAGGACGAAGATGGCGATCAGCGCAGCGATCGAAAACCACGCGAGGCTGTGCTGCCCGTACGGCATGATGATGATTGCCGCGAGCAACGGACCCATCGCGCTGCCCGCATTGCCGCCCACCTGGAACAGCGACTGCGCCAGCCCATGACGGCCGCCCGACGCCATACGCGCCACGCGCGACGATTCCGGATGGAAGATCGACGAGCCCGTGCCCACCAGCGCGGCTGCCAGCAGCACCGTGCCAAAGTTGGGCGCCACCGACAGCAGCACCAGCCCCACCAGCGTAAAGCCCATGCCCACCGCCAGCGAATACGGCTTCGGATCCTTGTCGGTATACAGCCCGACCATCGGTTGCAGCAGCGAGGCGGTGATCTGATACGTGAGCGTGATCAGCCCGATCTGTGAGAAGTCGAGATGAAAATTGCCCTTGAGCAGCGGATAGATCGCCAGGATCAACGACTGCATCATGTCGTTGAGGAAGTGCGCGAAGCTGATGGCGCCGATCACGCCAAAGCCGGTCTTGTCGGCCTGCGCGGCAGCGGCTGCCGATGCAGCGGCCGTGCCGTTTGCGGTGGTTTGCATGATGGTTTGAGGTCACGATATTGAGGCGAGGAAGCGGTCAATGTTGCGCCTAAACGGTGCAGGCGTGTTACCGCAAATTCGACAACGATTAGCGCAAACCGGACAATTTATTGTCGAGGCAGAAGCGTCACCCCACGCCGCGCCGGGTTCAACAAAACTCGGGGCATCTTCCCGCAAACCCGCGCCCAGCTTGCCCTGGCAGGCAGCTAACGTGTTAGCCATTTTCTCGCGCGGGGCTACTCCGTTCGGAGCATGGCCGCTCAGGAGACGCTTTCTATACTCGCCAGCATGGACTGCAGCACGGCGCCCGGCCACCAGCCAGGTGCCAGTGCCGACGGCCTGACGGAACCCGATGCGTGAGCAACTTCACACGCACGACGATCCGCAACCCGAACCGATGACCAGCATCGACGATGCCGCACATCGGCCAACATGGGAGGGGAAGCCATGATGATCCTGCTAACGGGAACGCTATGCCGCGCGATGGGAGACCTTTTCTATCAGGCTCTGCTCGACGACCGGGTCGTCTGCTGCTTCGTCACCTCCGAAGCCGTGGATGTCACCGGCAACGCCACGCGCCCGCCGCCCGCTTCGTCCCCGTGTACCGACCCTCGGCTCGCTGACGTCTCTCGGTCAGCGAGTTATTGCGCGCCCCTCGTCCCGTAGGGCGCGCTCTTTTCTGCCGATGCCGTCAGCGCGGGGGCGCTGGCGGGTCACCCCGCGCATCAACGAGAAACGCGTCAGCCGATCAGCCCGGCGTCCGTCAGCTCGCGTTTCATATAGGCGTACAGCACTGGCGCGGCAATTACCCCGCCCACACCAAACAGCGCCTCCATCACGATCAGCGCGAGAATCAGTTCCCACGCGCGCGCATCGATGCGACTGCCGATGATGCGCGCGTTCACGAAGTACTCCAGCTTGTGCACCACCACGAGGAAGATGAGTGAAGCCACTGCCAGTTCCAATGAGGCGGTCACGCTCATCACCACGATGGCCGTGTTGGAAATGAGGTTGCCCGCCACCGGAATCAGCCCCGCCACAAAGGTCAACAGGATCAGCGATTTGGAATACGGCACGTGCTGCCCGAACAGCGGCAGCGCGCCCAGCAGGTAGACCGCAGCGAGCGCCGTGTTGAGCGCGGAGATCTTCACCTGCGCAAACACCACCGCCTCGAATGCATCGGTCAACCGGCTCAGCCGGCTCACCAATGCTGCGGCCAGCGGCTTGTGGTGCTCGGAATCAGGTGTTTCCGACCAAGCCACCATCGCCCCCAGGATCAGCCCAACCAGCATCAATGCGCTGGCTCGCAACCCGTCGATGCCGAGGGTCGACACCTGATGGCCGTGCTCCTTGATCATCTGTACAAGCTGCACACGCAGCTCCGTCACCGACTGCGGAACGTAATTGACTACCGCTGCCGGCAACAATTCACGCAGGTTGTCGAGCACGTCGGCAATGCGCGTGAGCATGCCTTCGAGCCCATGCCCATGTTCGACCAAGCGGCCGATCCCGATGCCCAGCGCCGCAAGAATGAGCGCCGCGATCACGAACACGCAGATCACGGCAATCGCCTTTGCGCGCTGGGACAGCGTGCGGCGCCGGCGCAGGCGCGCCTCCAGCTTGCGCGCCAACGCGTAGACGAGGAAACCGGCTATGGCGGCCGGCAACAGGTGCAGCCACAGCACTGACGCAATCATCGCCGCCACCAGTACGTAGCTGACAGCGTTGATGGCGCGGGTGTGCGCGTTGGGAGGAAGCTCGGGGGGCAGCATCGTCATGAGAACAGGCCGGCAGCAATGTTGATGGAGAGCGCGAGGATGCTCGTATTGAAGAAGAACGACAGCAGCGATTGCCCCAGCACCGCCCGCCGCATTGCGCGCGAACGGATGCTGACATCGGCCGTCTGGCTGGCGACCGCGATCGTAAAGGAGAAGTAGAGGAAATCCCAGTAATCGGGCTCAAGCTGCTCGTCGGGAAACCGCAGCGGCGGCTCGTGGGGCGCACGGTAATACAGATGCGCGTAGTGCACCGTGAACATCTTCGGCACCATGAGCCAGGCGCCGAGCACTGTGATGCCGGTGAACACGTAGTGCGACGTCTGTGCATGCCCAGCCGACTTGGCCGTCGCCAGCTCAAACGCAATGGCCACCATGCTGGCCACCACACCGAGGCAGACTACCGCCAGCACGGCAGATGCGCGTGCGTCTTCACGGCGGGCGACGGCGCGGATGCGGTGTGGGTCTGCGCGCAACATCATCACCGTGATCAGAATCAGGTACGCCCACACGGCGATGTCCCAGCCGAGCAGCAGGCGCGCAAGCCACCCGTGCGCCGGCACAACGGCCACAGCAATGGCGCCCAGCGCAAACGCCGACAACAGGCGCGGCCGAGTCGCTGCAAAGCGGGAAAGCTGGGAAATTTCGGAGGACTTGTCTTGCGGGTTCACATGGGCCTCGGGTGCGTGCTCGGGGTGTTCACACAAGGCCGGCAACGCCAGCCGATGAGGCGACATGGTAGCCGCTTCAGCGCATCAGGACGCTGAGAGCATTGAAGCGAACGAGCGCTTGCAGCGCTCCCGCAGGCGTTCGTGCGTTGAGAGCTGTTCTGCGATGACGGTGGCTTCCGGATACACGCGGCACATGCCGATCATGGCGGTCTCAAGCGCCCCCTGCGATCCGGCCTGGAACTGGAACTGCTCCAGCACCGTGTCATCGGCATCACGCACGGTGATCAGGAACGGGCCCGGGGTGACGGTTGCGCAACCGGCGAGCATGCCGGCCGCGGCCAGCGTAAGGCACAGGAGGGAGCGGGTCGGACGACGAGAACGAATCATCATGGCTTCCTGGTTGCGATGAGAGTGAGACGCGGCAACGGCGACTCGGTTCGCAATCATCGCGCTTGCCCGGTGACGCAAACAAAAACGCCCGCAATGTGCGGGCGTTTTTGGGGCAGGAACCAGGCTCAGGCGACGGCGCCTTCGGTGTACGGATCGAACTTGCTGCCAGCCTTGGCGCCTTCGGTATAGGTGTCGAACTTGCCGGCACGTGCCAGGGCGCCTTCCGTGTACGGGTCAAACTTGCCGCCAGCCTTGGCACCTTCGGTATAGGTATCGAACTTGCCGGCACGGGCAAGAGCGCCTTCGGTGTACGGATCAAACTTGCTGCCAGCCTTGGCGCCTTGCGTGTACGGATCGAACCTGTCGCCAGCCTTGGCGCACTCCGAGTACACATCGAAGCGTTGGCTGACTTGCGCAGCACCTTGCGTGTACACGTCAAACTTGGCTGCGGCCAGGGCCGGCACACTTGCCAAGGCGATCAGGGCAGCAATCAGGGTACGTTGGGCTTTCATGATGTCTTCTCCAGATGGGCGCAGCGCGTCGGGCAGGTGATCCGGACATTTCCAGGATCTTCTTTTTCGCTGCGGCGCCGCATTCGATGGAGTCATCGTAGGCGAGCCTGTTCAGACAATAAATGTCGCGACAGACAATTTATTGTTGCGATATGTGAAATTACGGGAAAACCCGCATCACCAGTGGTTTTGCGGCCTGCAACAAAGGCTTGCGGGTTAATTTGCGCAAACGCAGAATGTGACTTTTTCACCCAAAGTCAGCGTTGTACGGCTTTCGAACGGGTTTTAGTGTTGGGTTCTGACGCATCGCATCATGGTTGTGCGACGCGCACAGATTGTCGTTTCCCGATACACACGCGCACAGGTTGGCGAATGACTCTGTGTCACACTGCCCGGCATTCGCTTTCAAACGCTCCCACGATGAAACGCCTTCTCCTCGCTGTGTCCCTGCTCGTTGCTGCACTCCTTTCCGGGTGCGGCGTGGTGGCCGCGCCGTGCCGCGTGGCATCGGCGGGCCTGAAGATGGTGCCGCTGGTGGGGCATGTGGCGGCCGCGCCCACCGACGCCTGCGCCGACATCATCGATTGAGCGTAGTAATCAAAGCGCTGTGAATTGAGCTTAGAAGTTTGAGCCACTCAGGAAAGTGTCTACCGTTCTTCACTGAACCTTGACCAGTGCCGCTGCCTCACAGGGCCCGCTGCATCAGCAGACAATCCAGCCAGCGCCCAAACTTGTAGCCCACCGCCTCCAGCACGCCCACCTCGCGAAACCCACAACGGGCGTGCAGCTTGGCTGACCCCGGGTTCTCGCGACCGCCCCCTACTACCGCCACCATCTGCTTGAAATCGCGCGCCTGGCATTCGCGGATGAGCGCCTCCAGCAGCAACGTCCCAACGCCCCGCCCCTGCGCGGCGCTGTCAAGATAAATGGAGTCTTCCACCGTATGGCGATACGCAGGCCGCGCACGATGCGGGCCGGCATACGCATAACCGAGCAGCGCACCGCCTGCTTCGGCCACCACGTAGGGCATGCCGGCATCCTGCAATGCGTGAAAGCGGCGCGTCATCTCGGCCAGATCGGGGGCATCGATCTCAAAGCTGGCGGTGCCGGTACGCACATGATGTGCATAGATGCCGACGATGGTCGGCAGATCCGCCTCGGTCACCGCACGAATGGTAACGGCGCCGGTTTCATGCACGGGAGCGGAAGCGTCGATGGGCATTGCGGAAGACATGGCTGTGGGAATGGGAAGCGATGTGAAGCGTTCATTGTCACGCCAATTCAACACGAACCGCGTATCGCCGAGTGCATTCCGGTGACATGGCTATCGGGCGGCGCCGGAATGCGGTAATTTGGCAGACGCATTTGCCCCCGCCGCGCCCTTCCTGCCATGCATGACCTGTTTCCCCTGATCGCCGAATACGGCGCGTTTGCCGTGTTCCTCAATGTGCTGCTGACGCAAGCTGGTGCACCGCTGCCGGCCGTGCCGACGCTGCTGGTGGCCGGCGCGCTCACATTCCAGGGGCCGCTCTACTTCATGGAGCTTGCGCCCGCTGCGGTGTCCGGCGCGCTGCTGGGCGACGGCCTGTGGTACTTCGCAGGCAAGCGCTACGGCAGGCACGTCATGGCACTGCTGTGCCGCGTGTCGTTGTCGCCCGATTCCTGCGTGCGGCGCACGCGCACGCAGTTCGAGCGCTGGGGCGCGCCGATGCTGCTGATCGCGAAGTTCATTCCGGGCTTGTCGACCGTGTCGTCGGCGTTGCTGGGCACCATGCGCACGCCGTTCAGCACGTTTGCGCTGTACAACCTGGTGGGCTCGGCGGTGTGGGCCACGCTTTGGCTGCTGCTGGGCCGCGTGGCGCATGACAGCATCGACCAGGCGCTGCGCCGGCTCGACATGCTGGGCACGCGTGCCGTGCTGCTGGTCGCGTTGCTGGCGGCGGTGTATGTGGCGGCGCGCTGGCTGCAGCGCTGGCGCTTTCGCAAGATGCTGGAGATGGCGCGCATCTCGCCCGATGAGCTGCACGCGCTGATCGAATCGGGCGCGGCACCCGTCATCATCGATGTGCGCGCCGACAGCTCGCGCATGCTGCAGCCGCAACGCATTCCGGGAGCCATGCTGTATGACATGTCCAGCAGCAAACGCGCGATCGAGATCGACGGCCCCGACCGAGAGATCATCATCTACTGCGCCTGTCCCAACGAGGCGTCTGCCGTCATGCTGGCGCGCACGCTGATGGGACGCGGCTTCAAGCGCGTGCGTCCGTTGCATGGCGGTATCGACGCATGGGTGGAGCGCGGCTATGGCGTGGAGCACGTGATATCGGTCACGCCCGCCACACTCGCAACGGCGGAAGCGGGCGCCTGAGATTCCGCACGCAGGTGCGCCGCAACCACGAAGCTGGCGCACAAAAACAAAAAGCGCACCTCGCGGTGCGCTCTCCCGTAAGTACGGCAAACATGCGGTGCGCCAGCCCCCCGGCTCGGACACCCCGCATCGGTCCGTGTGCATCCGCCCAAGGACGGATGTGGCGAAATGATCCCCGTTTGATCCCTTCTTCGCCAGTCGGACTTGACCCCCTTGTTATTCATTTGCAACGCTGCCGCATCAAACGTATGCGCGGCGAGCTCGCGTTGTGATTTCCCGTCCTTCTTTTGTGGCCTTGCGGCTGGCCATTTTTGCGTGGTACTCCTGCGTACTAACGGCAGCGTCGCGTCGAACTTTAGGCGCCGCCCCAATCGTCAGGCAAATGTATCGATCGCACCTTCGTGGCTGGAAACACGGCGCGGTGCCGCCGTCACCGTATCAGGTCGGTCTTGCGAGCCGCTGCTGCCATAACGGCTACCACTCCCCCCGTTGCCCGAACTGCTACCCTGGTTTTGCGCCGACGAGCCCTGCGATGCGTTCTGCTGCTGGCTGAAGTCGCCCGTGCTGACCGACGTTTGCCCAAGCTGCATCCCGCCTTGCTGCATGGAGTCGCGCAGGCGCGGCATGGCGTCCTGCACGAGTTCGGCCACGGCCTGGTGCTGGCAGACAAAGCTCGCGTTGACGGCGCCGTTGTCCACTTCCAGCTTGACGTGCATGCCGCCCAGTTCGGCCGGGTTCAACTGCAGTTCGGCCGACGATTGGCGATGCACTTGCATGAAGGCGAGCTGGCTGGCCATGCTCTGCGGCCACGCGGCATCGCCAAAGGTGGGCAGCGTGTGGACTTGTTGCGGCGTGATCGATGCCCCAGCCGCTGCGCCTGCGTTGGCACCGCCCACCGCAAAGGTAGGCGCGGCCATGCCCGCGTCGCCAGTGGCGCGCGACAGCACGCCCTGGAACTGCATGCCGTTGCCCTGCGCGTTGGATTGCGTGCCAGCGTTATCGGTGTTGCCGGTGTTGCCACCATTGCTGGCGTGGCTGGTGGCATCGGTTACGGCGGCGGCGGCCGGTTGCACGGGGGCGTTGTGTGCGCTCAGATCGCGGCGCGGCAGGCCGCGATCGGCATTGGCACCCTGCCCGGACGACGCGCTGCCGAGCTGGCGCACGGCAGCCGGCGTGTTGTCAGCAACGGCGCGTGTGCGAGCCATGGCCTGCGCCAGCGTGCCGCTGTCGGGCAACGCGGTGGCGGGCGACGTCGGCGTGTTTGCGGCGTTTGCCTTCGTGTCCTTCGCAGCAGGCAGTCCGGCCAGGCCTGCGTGTGCCGTCGTGGCCGGGTCAGCGGCACCCTGCGCCCCGTTGGCAGCTGCACTTGCGGCGGCCAGTGCGGCGGGGTCATTGGCGGACGGTCTGCCCGCAGCCGACGACGTCGCATCGGTATCGGTGTTGGTATTCGATCGGGCGGCGTGCAAGGCAACCGGCAGTTGCGCGGCTGCGGCCTGCTGCGCGGCCTGGCGTGCAGCCTCGATCTGGGCGGCCAGTTGTGCAGCCGGATCGACCGCGGCCTGTTTCGCGGCGGTATCGAGATCCTTGGCGCTGGCAGGCTGGGCCGGCTTAGCGCTGGCCGTATCGGCGGTGCTGCCAGCAGGCGTTGTGACGGCCTGCTCCCGAGTGTTGCCGTCTGCCGGTTGGGCGTCTTGGTCGTTGCGCGCGGCGTCGGTGCGTGCGACGTCCTTGCGGGCGATATCGGCGCGGCGGCTGGCATCGTCGGCGGCGGATTGTGCGTCGGCGCGACGGCGTGCAGCGTCCTGGGCCATGCGGTCCGACAACAGGTTGCCGAAGGTATCGGTACCTGACGACGGGGCCTGCGCCTTGTCGGCTGCGGCAGCATTGCCGGCCGACAGCATGGCGCCCAGATCGTTGGCAGCGGGGTTGGGGGTGGCACTCAAGCCCACGTTGACTCCATCTTGCGACTGCGTGTTCGCGTTGGTCTTCAATTGCCGCCCTGGGCCGCACGCATGCGGATCACCTTGGCGGCGTGTTCGTCGTTGTCGCGCTGGGCTCGGCGTTCTTCGTCCAGGCGCTGCTCTTCAATGTGGCGCTGGCGCAGGATGTCGAACGACTGCTCGCGACGCTGTTTTTCCAGCCAGTTGGCACGGCTCATCGCGAGCTGCTGCTCCAACGCGTTGATGGTGCCCTTCTGCTGGTGCACGGCATTGCCCAGTCGGTCGATAAAGGCCGCGTAGTTGCGCAGGCGCGTGACATCCATGCCGCCTTCGGCCGTGCTCAGCATTTGCTGGTGGTAGTTGTTGCGGTAGTCGGACAGCAGTGCGAGCTTTTGCGTGGCGGCCTCGCGCGTGTTCATCAGGCGGCCGACTTCCTGCGTGGCTTTTTCTGTGTCCTTCTGAGCCAGTTCCAGCACCGTTTCGAGGCGGAACGGCTTGTTCATGGTGGTCATCGGTAGACCCTCCAGCTTCCCGTTACATCAACCCATCGGACGCAAACCCGGCGGCTTTAGCCTCCGGCTTGCGCAACGCTTGCGGCTTCACAGTGTCAAGCGGGCACATCACGCCAGCACTCCGTGCATCTTCTCCAGCGTGTGTTCGCGGCTTTCGTTTTCGAACATGCCCTGCTGCAGGAACGCTTCCATGTCGGGGTAGCGCGCGATGGCCTGGTCGGTCACCGGGTCGCTGCCACGCGCGTAGGCGCCCACGGCAATCAGGTCGCGGTTGCGCTGGTATCGGGCGTAGAGCTGCTTGAAGCGGCGGGCGGTGTCGAGCTGCTCGCGCGGCACGATGGCCGACATCACGCGGCTGATCGACTGTTCGATATCGATGGCCGGGTAGTGGCCCTGCTCCGCCAGCTTGCGCGAGAGCACGAAGTGGCCGTCCAGAATGGCGCGGGCCGCATCGGCAATCGGGTCCTGCTGGTCGTCGCCTTCAGCCAGCACGGTGTAGAACGCGGTGATGGAGCCGCCGCGGCCGTTGGCATCGACCATGCCGTTGCCGGCACGCTCAACCAGCGCCGGCAGCTTGGCAAACGCCGAGGGCGGATAGCCCTTGGTGGCCGGCGGCTCGCCGATGGCCAGGGCGATCTCGCGCTGCGCCATCGCATAACGCGTGAGCGAATCGACGATCAGCAGCACGTTGCAACCGCGATCGCGGAAGTATTCGGCAATCGTGTGGGCGTAAGCAGCGCCCTGCAGGCGCATCAGCGGCGAGGTATCAGCCGGCGCGGCCACCACGGCCGAGCGCGCCAGGCCTTCGTCGCCAAGAATCTCGTCGATGAATTCCTTCACTTCGCGGCCGCGCTCGCCGATCAGGCCCACCACCACCACGTCGGCTTGCGTGTAGCGGGCCATCATGCCCAGCAACACGCTCTTGCCCACGCCGGAGCCGGCGAACAGGCCCAGACGCTGGCCCTGGCCAACGGTCAGCAGACCATTGATGGCGCGCACGCCCACGTCGAGCACATGCTCGATCGGCTTGCGCTTGAGCGGGTTCAGCGGTGCCGGGTTCAACGTGCCCCAGGCGAGGTCTTCGTGCGCGCCCAGCGGCCCCTTGCCGTCGAGCGGCTCGCCGTTGGCATCGACCACGCGGCCCAGCAGGCGCGGACCCACGGGCAAGAATTTGCTGTGCGAAATCGTCGGGTCGGCGCCGTCTTCGCTCGACACCGGCAGGCGTGGCGGCTCCAGCGGGAACACGCGCGCACCGGGCACCACGCCCACCAGATCCGTTTGCGGCATCAGGAAGGCGCGCTCTTCGGCAAAGCCGACCACTTCGGCCAGCACGTGGCGCCCATGCGGCAGTTCCACGCGGCAGGCGCTGCCCACCGGCAGCTTCAGACCAACGGCTTCCATGACCAGGCCGGCCACACGCGTGAGCTTGCCGCACGTCACCACCGGGCGCGCCAGACGCGCACGCTGCGCGGTCTGCTGCAGGTGGGTTTGCCACATGCGCACGTTGGGGTTGTTGGCGGCAGCGTTGTGGCCAACCCCCGCGGCGAGCCGCACGGTCTCAGGCGACATGGAGTGCGCCTCCTGCCACGCGTTCGGCTTCCACGCGCTCGCTGGCAAGCCATGCGGTATCGCGGCCCAACGCACGGGTCAGTTCGGCCCAGCGGGTTTGCAGCGTGGCATCGGTTTCGCCAAAGCGGGTCTGCACGCGGCAGCCGCCGCGCTCGATGGCGGCATCGACGATGAGCGTCCAACCGGCAGCGGCCAGCTCCGTGCCCAGCGTCTGGCGAATCAGCTCTGCGTCATCGGCATGGACGCGCAGCATGGCAGGTGCCGGTGCGGTGGGCGCGTCGCCCAGCACTTCGCGAATCAGCGGCAGGATACGCTCGGGCTGCGCATGCAGCGCACCGTGCAGAAACTGCTGCGTCAGTTGCAGCGCCAGATCAACCAGCTCTTCGGCAACGCTGCCGTTCAACTGATCGATCGCCTCGCGCACGGACTGCATGAGCGTGGCGATGTGCTTGGAATCTTCCTCGCCCTGGCGGCGGCCTTGTTCAAAGCCATCCTGAAAACCTTGCGCAAAACCATCGCGGCGACCTTCGTCACGGGCGGTGGCAAGCTCGGCGTCCAGCGCGGCCTGCCATTCCTCTTCGGAAATCGGCGGCTCTTCGGGCTCAGCCGGCGGAGGCGGCGGAGGCGGCGGCGCGGCTGCAGCAGCAGCCTCTGCGGCCTGCCGCCGGAAGTCGGTCGGCTCCCACGCCTGGTATTCGAGCAGCGTGTCGCGCGGGATGATCGGCGGACGCGGCATCTCAGCGCCCCGTCAAAACAAGGCGGCCAGCACGGTCAGACATAGGCGTCCTCCGCTTTGCGGCCGATGGTGATCTCGCCCTCGTCAGCCAGGCGGCGCGCAACGACCAGGATTTCCTTCTGCTGCGCTTCGACTTCCGACACCTTGACCGGGCCGAGCACTTCCAGCTCTTCCTTGAGCATCGTGCCGGCACGCTGCGACATGTTGGCGAATACCTTGTCGCGGAACTCCTGCTTGGCGCCCTTGAGCGCCACCACCAGAACGTCCTGACTGATCTCTCGCAGCAGCGTCTGCAGCGCACGGCCGTCCAGATCGATCAGGTTGTCGAACACGAACATCTTCTCGACGATGGCGTCGGCCAGTTCCGGATCGCGCGAACGCACGCCTTCGATGACCGCGCTCTCCACGGCGCTCGGCACCAGGTTGAGAATTTCCGCTGCCGTGAGCACGCCGCCCATCGCGTTCTTCTTGCGGTGGTCGTTGCCTTGCAGCAGCTTGGTCAGCACGTCGTTCAGCTCGCGCAGGGCGCTGGGCTGAATGCCGTCGAGCGTGGCGATACGCAGGATGGTGTCGTTGCGCAGGCGCTCGGTGAAATAGGTCAGGATTTCCGAAGCCTGGTCGCGGTCAAGGTGCACCAGGATCGTGGCGATGATCTGCGGGTGCTCGTTGCGGATCAGTTCCGCCACCGACGATGCATCCATCCACTTCAGGCCTTCGATGCCGCTTGTGTCACCGCCCGATAGGATGCGGTCGATGATGTTGGCGGCGCGATCGTCGCCCAATGCCTTGCGGAAGACGGTGCGGATGTACTCGTTCGAATCCACGTCCAGCGGCAGGTCTTCGGCTTCGACAAAGAAGGCATCAAAGGCGTCGAGCACACGCTCGCGCGAGACGTTCTTCAGCGCGGCCATGGTCGCGCCCAGCTTCTGCACTTCGCGCGGGCCCAGGTGCTTGAGCACTTCGGCGGCTTCGCTTTCGCCCAGCGACATCATGAGGATGGCGCTGCGTTGGAGTCCTTCGGCGCTCATTCGTTACTCACCCATTGTTTGATGACGGCCGCGACGGCGCGCGGGTTGCTCTGCGCCACGCGGCGCATGGTCTCGAGCTTCTTCTCGAAGTCGTTGTTCTTGAGTTGCGGCAGCGCGTCCGGCAGCTCTTCGGAATCGGAGCCAGCCGCCGCCGGACCTTCCAGCTCCGGCCCGGCCGAAGCCGCAGCACCGGTGATGATCGGGGCGTTCGGATCTTCGCCTTCACGGCCGACGAAGGTGGGCGTGGCCGGCGCGTCCTTCTTGCCCATCGAGCGGATCGCCGGACGGATCACCGCAAACACCAGGATCAGGAAGCCGATTGCCAGCGCCAGGTACTTGGCGGCCTGAATGGCGTACTGGATCATGTCCGGCTGCTTCCACAGCGGCAGGTCGTCCTTGGACATCGGCAGCGTGCCCGAGAACTGGCTGTTGACCACGTTCACGGAGTCGCCGCGCTTGGCGTCAAAGCCCACGGCGTCCTTGACCAGCGCGTTGAGCTTGACCATCTCGGCTTCCGACAGCGGCTTCCAGGTCTTGCCGTCGCCACGGTAGTTGACCACCACGGCCACCGACAGGCGGCGCACGGTACCCACTGCGGCGCGGGTACGGCGCACGGTCTTGTCGACTTCGTAGTTGGTGGTGGTGTCGCGGGTGCTCGACGAATTGCCGTTGGCCGCGGTGCCGCTCGTGTTGGCAGCCGCCGCCTGTTGCGGTTGGCCATTCGGGCCGGTCGCAGCCGGTTGCGACGCCGAGGCCGGAGCCGGTGCGGTCGGCAGCATGCGCGGCGCGGTCGGCGGCTGGTTGGACAGCGCGCCCGGCACGCCACCCTGGGCGTCGGCCTTGTTCTGCGTGGCTTCAGCAGTGTGCGTGCTGCGCACGGCGGCGTTGGCCGGGTCCTGGTTCGGACGGTAGCTCTCGGCCATCTGTTCAGTGTTGTCCAGATCGACGTCGGCCGTCACCTGCGCACGCACGTTGTCTTCGCCCACCACGGGGCCGAGGATGGCTTCGATGCGCTTGATATAGCCCTGCTCGACGTCGCGCACGTAGCTCAGTTGCGTCGGGTCGAGGCCCGAGGCGTTGTCCTGGAACGACGACGACAGCAGGCGGCCGGATTGGTCGACCACCGTCACATTGGCCAGCGGCAGGTTCGGCACGCTGCTCGACACCAGGTGGCCAATGGCCTGCACCTGCGAGCGGTCGAGCATGCGGCCCGGATACAGCTTGAGCAGCACCGACGCGCTGGGCTTGGCCTGCTCGCGCACGAACACCGACGGCTTGGTCATTGCCAGATGCACGCGGGCGGACTGCACCTCTTGCATGGCCTGGATGGTGCGGGCGAGCTCGCCTTCCAGGGCGCGCTGGTAATTGACTTGCTCGGCAAACTGGCTGGTGCCGAATTTCTGGTTCTCCATCAGCTCGAAGCCGGCCTGGCCGCCCTTGGGCAGCCCTTGCGAAGCGAGCTTCAGACGGGCTTCATGCACGCTCGTCTCGGGCACCATGATGGCGGTGCCGCCTTCGGCGAAGCGGTACGGCACGTTCATCTGCTGCAGCGCAGCGATGATCGCCCCGCCGTCGCTGTCAGACACATTGCTGTACAGGACACGGTAGTCCGGAGCCCGGCTCCACAGCATCGCGGCGGCAATGACGGCCACCAGCGCGGCACCGCCGATCATCATCAGCAGACGCGGCGACAGACGGCCGAGCGGGCCCAGGGCGCCCAGCGCACCTGCTCCTCCCGCTTTCTGGCGCGTCATCGCGCCCTGGCCCACCGCCGGCATTTCCACCGTACCGAGCGTGTCGGCGACAGCAACCGAATCGGCTGTCGTTGGCATCCAAAATCTCCTGACTGACTACGTTGCTTGAGCGCTCACCCAATGTCCGGGCATGGCTCCGTGGTTGCCATTATCGGCAGTGGGTGCGCAAGCAAATCGGCAAGAAGAGGGCCTTTTCCCGTTCTTTTGGGCGCTTGGGAACGGCGGGCGGGCGGCTACCTTTGCATCACCGTGGCGCCATAGCGACCAACCGGCCGGGGCGGAAAGCGCCCTGGAAACCCGGCCCAGGCAGCCAAGCAGCGGCGCCGCAAGCAAGACAGCGTAAAAGAGGAGTTTTCTTCACATGGATATTACGAACGCCCATTCAGTGGTCTCGCTGATGAACAGCGTGCTGTCGCCGTCCAGCACGGTGGGTGGCATTGGCTCGGGCGGCTCGACCTCGGGCGACGGCGCCAAGGTCAGCGTCGACTTTGGCGCGGTGCTCAAGTCGTCGCTGGACAGGGTCGATGCGTCGCAGCAGAAGGCCGAATCCATCTCGCGCAGCTTCGAAATGGGCAACAACGACGTGGATCTGCACGACGTGATGCTCTCGCTGCAAAAAGCCAACATCGACATGCAGACCGCCGTGCAGGTGCGCAACAAGTTCGTCTCGGCATACCAGAGCATCATGAGTATGTCGATCTGAAATCACTTTTTTCTACGCCTCTTTTTCTTCGCCGCATGTCCAAGCACGCCAAACATCACGCCAAGCCGGCCAAGGGCAGTCTGGCGCTGGTCGTCATTGCCCGCGACGAAGCCGCCTGCATCGAGCGCTGCCTGATGAGCGCCAAGCCGCACGTCGATCGCATGATCGTGCTGGACACCGGCTCGACTGACGACACCGTGGCGATCGCCAAGGCGTGCGGCGCGCAGGTGCACCATTTCACGTGGGTGGATGATTTTTCCGCCGCCCGCAATGCCGCGCTGGCCGCCGCCAATGCAGACTGGAACCTCGTGCTGGACGCCGACGAATGGATCGAAGCCGGCACGGAAGAGCTGCGCAACGCCTGCACGTTCGGCCCGTTGCTGGGTGTGGTGTGCATCCGCAGTGAATACGACATTTCCGGCCACGTAGAGCATTCCAACAGCTGGATCGCCCGCCTGTTGCCTCGCGGCGTGCGCTACAAGGGCCGTATCCACGAGCAGCCGGTGGCAACCGCGGCCAACCTGCAGCGTGTGCGTCTGCCACTCGTGATTGGTCACGACGGCTACATGAACGCCAAGCTGGACCGCAAGCGTGGGCGCAACCACACGCTATTGCAACTCGAGCTGGCAGCGCATCCGGATGACCCGTATGTGCTTTACCAGCTCGGCAAAGACTTCGAGATCAACCAGAAAGACCCGGCCGAGGCCGCTGCGCACTATCAGCGCGCGCTCGCAATGGCACCCAAGGTGGCGCCATATCGGCATGACCTGTGCATCTGCCTGCTGGCGTGTCTTTCCAAATCGAAGCAACTCGACGCGGCCATCACGCTGGCGGGTGAATGGATGGAGGAGTGGTCCGGCTCGCCAGACTACTTCTACATGCTCGGACACCTGATGTTCGAAGCCGCCGCGCAAGACCCTGCACAAGCCGAAAAGCAATGGCTGCCGATGGCAGAAAACGCCTTCCTGAAGTGCCTGGAAATTGGCGAGCAGCCCAAACTGGACGCCGCCGTATTCGGGCGCGGCAGCTTTGCCGCCGCAAAGTACCTGGCGCTGACCTACCGGGCCCTGGCCGACACGCTGGCCATCAAGTCGAACCAATATTCCGACATTGCGCGGCAGATGCAGGAGCGCAGCGCCGCCGTCGCCGCATGAGTACGCAATCATGAAGACAGTCATCCTGGCCGGGGGCCTCGGCACGCGCATCAGTGAGGAATCGCACCTGCGGCCCAAGCCGATGATCGAAATTGGTGGCCGCCCGATCCTGTGGCACATCATGAAGATCTATGCCGCGCACGGCATCAACGATTTCATCATCTGCCTCGGTTACAAGGGCTACGTCATCAAGGAATACTTCGCCAACTACTTCCTGCACATGTCGGACGTGACGTTCGACATGTCGAAGAACGAAGTGACGGTGCATGAGCGCCATGCCGAGCCATGGCGCATCACGCTGGTGGATACCGGCGAGCAGTCCATGACCGGCGGGCGCCTGAAGCGTGTTGCCGCGTATCTCGATCCGAACGAGCCCTTCTGCTTTACCTACGGCGACGGTGTGTCCGACGTCGATATCACCCGCAAGATCGCCTTCCACCGCGCCCACGGCAAGATGGCAACGGTGACGGCCGTGCAGCCGCCGGGCCGCTACGGCATGCTCCAGCGCGATGGCAACCGTGTGACCGGTTTCACGGAGAAACCACCCGGCGACGGCGGCACCTGGATCAACGGCGGCTTCTTTGTGCTGAACCCGGCCGTCATCGAATACATCGCGGGTGAAGACACCCACTGGGAAGGCGAGCCGATGAATCGCCTGGCCGAGATGGGCGAGTTGAACACGTTCGAGCACCAGGGCTTCTGGCAGCCGATGGACACGCTGCGCGACAAGAACAGTCTCGAAGCCATGTGGCAATCGGGGAGTGCACCGTGGAAAAAGTGGTGACGCTCGACCTCGCTGCCTGGGCCGGCAAGCGCGTCTTCTTGACCGGGCACACGGGCTTCAAGGGAAGCTGGCTGGCGCTGTGGCTGCGCCAGCTTGGCGCCGATGTGTACGGCTACAGCCTGGCGCCCCAAACGAACCCGAATCTCTTTACGCTGGCCGAGGTGGAATCCGCCATGGCTGGCCACACGCTGGGCGATATCCGTGACGCGGATGGCCTGCGTGCCGCGATGACGGCGGCGCGGCCTGACGTGGTGTTTCACCTCGCGGCGCAACCGCTGGTGCGTGCGTCGTACCAGGACCCGGTCGGCACTTACGCCACCAACGTGATGGGCACCGTGAACGTGCTGGAAGCCGCGCGCGCGTGCGCCGGCCTGTCGGCGATCGTGGTCGCCACCACCGACAAGTGCTACGACAACCGCGAATGGGCGTGGGGCTACCGCGAGACGGATGCGCTCGGCGGCCATGATCCGTACAGCGCATCCAAGGCCTGCGCCGAACTGGTGGCCGCAAGCTACCGGCGCGCCTTCTTCGCCAACGGCCCGCTGCTGGCTACCGGCCGCGCAGGCAACGTGATCGGCGGCGGAGACTGGTCGGAAGATCGGCTCATTCCCGATGCCGAGCGCGCGATGCGTGCCGGTACCCCGCTGGTCATCCGTTCACCGCACGCCACGCGGCCGTGGCAGCACGTTCTGGATTGCCTGCATGGGTATCTGGTGCTCGCGCAACGGCTGCTGGCCGGTGACGCCTCGTGCGCAACCGCCTGGAACTTCGGCCCGGACAGCGCTGCCACGCGCACGGTCGAACAGGTCTTGCAAGGCTTGCAACACCATTGGCCCGCGCTGATCTGGCAACTCGACGCCAAAGCCGCCGCCGGCCGCCACGAGGCCGGCATGCTGCATCTGGACGCCAGCCGGGCGCGCCAGCAACTAGGCTGGCAGACAGCGTGGCGGTTCGAGACCGCGCTGGAACAGACCGCCGCGTGGTACCGGCATCTGCATGAAAAAACCGCGGATGCGCGCGCGCTGTGTGACCAACAGCTCGACCGCTTCACCGCCGCCGCGTCTGCTGCCACATCCAGGAGCGCCGCATGAACCGCTTCACCATCCAACCGACACCCCTAGCCGGCTTGGTCGAGATCAGCCGCAAGGTCATCGGTGACCATCGCGGCTACTTCACGCGCTTCTTCTGCGCAGACGAACTTGCCGCCGCCGGCTTTGACAGCCCCATCGCGCAAATCAATCACTCCTATTCCGCCAAGCGCGGCACCGTGCGCGGGCTGCACTTTCAGTACCCGCCGCATGCCGAGATCAAGCTGGTGAGTTGCGTGCGCGGCCGTGTGTTCGACGTGGCCGTTGACCTGCGTGCGGGCTCGCCGACGTTCCTGCAATGGCATGCGTTGGAGTTGTCCGCCGAACGCCACAACAGCCTGCTGGTGCCGCGCGGGTTTGCCCACGGCTTCCAGGCGCTGGAAGACGATTGCGAACTGCTGTATCTGACCTCGACGCCGTACGCACAAGCCGCTGAAGACGGCCTCAACCCGACCGACAGCCGACTCGGCCACGGTGGTATCAGCTGGCCGCTTGCCATCACCGAATGCTCTGACCGGGACCGCAACCATCCGCCGCTGACCGACGCGTTTGCGGGCATCACGTTGCGTGCCCAGAATCCTGAATTGCAGGAACAGCCATGACCCAGAAGATCCTGTACTCCAAGCCGTCGATCACCGAGCTGGAAGTCGAATACGCCACCGACGCCGCACGCAACGGCTGGGGCGACCAGTGCTACGCCTACATCAACCGCTTCGAAAAGCAGTTTGCCGAATTTGTCGGCACGCAGTACGCCATTGCCACGTCGAGCTGCACCGGTGCCATGCACATGGGGCTGGCCGCGCTCGGCATCGGCGCCGGCGATGAGGTGATCCTGGCCGACACGAACTGGATCGCCACGGCGTCGCCCATCACCTACGTGGGCGCTACGCCCGTGTTTGTCGACATCCTGCCGGATACGTGGTGCCTGGACCCGGCGCTCGTGGAAGCGGCCATCACCCCGCGCACGAAGGCGATCATCGCAACGCACCTCTACGGCAACCTATGCGAGATGGACCGCCTGCTGGACATCGGCAAGCGCCACGGCATTCCCGTCATCGAAGACGCAGCCGAGGCTGTTGGCTCGCGCTGGCACGGCCACGCAACCGGGGCGCAAGGCATCTTCGGCACGTTCTCGTTCCATGGCACCAAGACCATGACGACGGGCGAAGGCGGCATGTTTGTCACCAACGACCGCGCGCTGTACGACCGCGTGATGACGCTCAACAACCATGGCCGCGTGCCGGGCGGCAAGCAGTTCTGGTCCGATTTCATCGGTTTCAAGTACCGCATTTCCAACGTGCAGGCCGCCATCGGCTGCGCGCAGCTTGAGCGCATCGACGCGCTGGTTGCACGCAAGCGCGAGATCTTCGCGGCATACCAGAAGCATCTGGGTGACGTTGGTGCCCTTGCGCTCAACCCGGAGTCACCTGGCACGCTCAACAGCTACTGGATGCCCACCGTCGTGTTTGACGAGGCACTGGGCATCACGCGCGATGGATTGCTGGCCGCGTTCTCGCGCCGCGGCATCGATGCACGCGTGTTCTTCTATCCCCTGAGCCAGATGGGCCTCTTTGGTGACGCACCAGGCAACACGCCCAACAGCTACGCAATTGCCGAGCGCGCCATCAACCTGCCGTCATATCACGACATGTCGAGCGCAGACATCGACACCGTGTCGCAAGTGGTGCTCGATCTCGTGCAAGAACATCAGGAGAAGCAGACGTGCCTGGCATCCTGACCCCCGATCAGATCGAGTCCTTCCAGCGCGACGGCCTGCTGATCCTGCGTGACTTTTATGCGCCGGACCAGGTGGTGCCGATCCAACGTGCGATCTACAACATTATCGGTCTGGTCATCGACAAGTACCGGCTCGACATCGAGCGTGCGCCGTTTGCACCGGAACGCTTCGACGACGGCTACCAGGCGCTGATCAAAGCCAATCGCAAATATGGCGCCGAGGTGTATGACGCAGTCAAGCAGATCCCGGCGTTTGTCCGGCTCCTGGGCGATCCGCGCCATGAGGAGGTGGTGTCCGAGCTGCGCCCCGGCGCGCTGCCCGGTATTGCCGGCGCCGGTTATGGCATCCGCATCGACAACCCGCGTGAAGAGAAATTTCGCGCCAACTGGCATCAGGAATATCCGGCGCAGTTGCGCAGCCTGGACGGCGTGGTGTTCTGGAGCCCGCTCGTGGAGATCACGCCCGAGATCGGGCCCGTGGAGTTCTGCCCCGGTTCGCATCGGGAAGGGCCGCTGCCGGTCGTGAGCGCAGACCCGGACAACGCCGGCAAGCAAGGCGCTTACGCGCTCATGCTCAAGGATGAAGCCACCTATCTCGCGCGCTATCCACACGTGCAGCCGCTGACCCAACCCGGTGATCTGGTGCTGGTTGATTTTCTGGTGCTGCACGCATCGGGCCAAAACACCAGCGGCCGCTCGCGTTGGTCGATGCAGTTCCGCTACTTCAATTTCTGCGAGCCGACCGGGCGCTCGCACGGCTGGAAAGGTTCATACGCCAACGGCGTCGACTTCCGAACCGTCCATCCCGAACTTTCTGTGGAAGCCTGACCATGACGACAGGTGCACTGCCGTGCAATGTCTGCCAGCAACCGCTGCCAGAGCCGATCTACCGTGCCCCGCAAAGCGCGCTGTCATCACTGCGCCGCGCCATGGATGGCACGCTCGAGGTGTTCTGCTGCGCCGCGTGCGGCCACATCCAGACCGTCGAGCTGTGTGACAACGGCAGCTTCTACGACACCGAATACGACATCCTCGTGAACAGCGAGGAAGAAGACCAGATCTACGCGGTCGAGAATGGCCAGAAGATCTTCCGTGCCGATCACCAGGTCGCGCTCTTCCAGAAAAAGCTGCAACTGCTGGGGGGGCTACACGAGGGCGCCCGCGTGGTCGACTTCGGCTGCGCAAAAAGCGCGACCATGCGACTGCTCAAACAGCAGCGCCCGGACGTGAAGGTCCACCTGTTCGACATCAGCGACCGCTACGTCGGCTTCTGGGAGAAATTCCTCAGCGCCGGGCAATGGGCCACGTACACCATCCCGCCGGCATGGCAACGTTCATTCGATGTCGTCAGTTCGTTCTTCTCGCTTGAGCACATCCCAGACCTGAGCACCACGCTGCGTGCCATCCACGGGTTGCTGCGCGAGGGCGGCCGGCTGTATGCCATCGTGCCCAACACGTTCACCAATACGGCTGATTTTCTGGTGGCGGATCACGTGAACCATTTCACGCGCACGTCGCTGCAGGTACTGCTCGCCAGCCACGGTTTCGAGCTGCTCGAACTTGACGAACGCAGCCATCGCGGCGCATTCGTCGTCACCGCTGTACGCACGGCCCCTGACCATGCTGCGCCTGCCGTTGATCCGCGGCAACTGGCGGACACCGTGGGCGCCGCCAACCGCCTTGCGCGCTTCTGGCAGCAAGCGGCCAACCACCTGGGCGATTTTGAAACGCGCCACCAGGGCGCGCCTGCGGTGATCTACGGCGCGGGCTTCTACGGCACCTACACCGCCAGCAATCTGCAGCACCCGCACGCGCTGCGGGCCTTTGTGGACCAGAACCCGTATCTGCAAGGCTCATCCCTAGCGGGCAAGCCGGTGATTGCGCTGACCGAGATTCCGGCGGAAGTCGAATTGGTGTATCTGGCGGTCAATCCGGTCATTGCCGATGAGGTCAAACACACCGTGGAAGCCGCGTTCCCCAACCGTTTCCGCTACTTCCAGTTCGAGCCATGATCGCTTCCGGCAATGTATGCCTGCGCGCATGGCGCGAAGACGACATCCCGCATCTGCTGCCACTGCGTAACGATGTACACACGCAACTGCAGTTGATGACGCGCCCCAGGCCCAACTCCGCGGCGAGTGTGCGCGACTGGCTGGTCGGCAGGTCAACGCAAAGCGACGCGGTGCTCTTCATCATTGCCGAGCAGGCCGGCGGCCGCGTTCTGGGCTACCTCCAGTTGACGAAGATCGACCTGGTCAACCGGCACGCTGCGCTGGGCATCTGCTTGGCACCGGCCGATCAGGGACAGGGACACGGGCGAGCCGCCTGCGCGGCGCTGTTCTCGTACGCTCGCCAGACGCTGAACCTGCGCAAGATCACGCTGGAAGTGCTGGCTGACAATGAACGCGCGATCCAGCTGTATCAGAAGCTCGGCTTCCGCCAGATCGGCCAGTTGGCCGAGCACTATCTGCAGGATCAGCGCTGGCATGACGTCGTGCTGATGGAACGCATGCTGAGCCCATGAACATCGTCATTTCACAACCCATGTTGTTCCCCTGGGTCGGCATGCTTGAGCAGATCGTGCTGGCGGACGTCTTCGTCAACTATGCGGACGTGCAGTTCTCCAAAGGCAGCTTCACAAACCGGGTGCAGATCAAGGACCGCACCGGATCACGCTGGCTGACCGTTCCGCTGGAGAAGTTCCACCTGGGTGAGCGCATCGATCAGGTCCGCCCCTGCGCCAGCACCGACTGGCGCGGCCAGCACTTGCGCAAACTAGAGCAGGCCTACGAAGAAGCGCCCTATGCACAGGACATGCTGGTACTCGTGCGCACGGTGTACGAGGCCGACTACGCCAACATGGGCGCGCTGGCGCTGGCGTCGATGCAGGCGGTCTGCAGCTATCTGGACATCCCGCTCAGTGCGAAGCTGCGCGACTCCGTGGAACTGGCCGTGCCCGGGCGCAACAGCGATCGCGTACTGGCCATCGTGCGGCAACTGCACGGCAGCAAATACATTACCGGGCATGGCGCCAAGAACTATCTGGCGCATGCTGAATTCGAGCAGCACGGCATCACCGTCGAATACATGAACTACGCCATGCTGCCTTACCGGCAACTGCACGGCGCGTTCACCCCCTTTGTCAGCAGCCTGGACCTCATTGCCAATCACGGACCGGCGAGCAAGCAGTACCTGAACCCACAAACCCTCAACTGGCGCCAATTCACCCATGAATGACATCGAACAGTTCCAAGGCGAAGTCCAGCAGAACATCCAATCCCTGGCGCAGGACAAAGACCTGCAATCGCTGTCACGCATCTGGCTGCGCGAAGTGACCGCGCACAAGTACCACTACAACTTCACCTGGATGGGCTTGCCCATCATCCAGTGCCCGCAAGACGTGCTGGCCATGCAGCAACTGATCTGGGAGGTCAAGCCGGACCTGATTATCGAGACCGGCATTGCGCGCGGCGGCTCGCTGATCTTCTATGCCTCGATGCTCGAGCTGCTGGCCCAGAGCGGTCATGGTGAAGGCAAGGTCCTAGGCATCGACATCGACATCCGCCAGCACAACCGCGAAGCGATCGAGGCGCACCCGATGGCGCGGCGCGTCCAGATGTTGCAGGGCTCCAGCATCGACCCGGACATCATCGAGCAGGTCAAGCGCATCGCCGCGGGCAAGCAGCGCGTGCTGGTGGCGCTGGACTCCAACCACACCCACGACCACGTGCTTGCCGAACTGGAAGCCTACGCGCCGCTGACCAGCGTGGGCAGCTACTGCGTGGTGTTCGACACCGCTGTCGAAGACATGCCGCAAGCGATGTTCAACGATCGTCCGTGGGGCGTCGGGAACAACCCGAAGACCGCTGTGCACGCCTACCTGCGTGACCACCCGGAATTCGTGATCGACGCCGATATTCACCACAAACTCCTCATTACCGTCGCACCGGACGGCTACCTGAAGCGCGTTGCCTGAGCGCTTGAACCGACCGCTTGATCCGAAAAATTGGCCGCTGAAATGGAACCCGCGAAGACGACGCCCCAAACCGATGCAGTCACGCTGAGCATCTGCATCCCGACCTACAACCGGGCGCGCTACCTGGACAACCTGCTCGGGGAACTGGCCGCGCAGATTGATGGACTACGATTCAGCTACGAGATCCTGATCGGCGACAACTGCTCAAGCGACACGACCGAACAGGTCGTGGCCCGCCATCAAGGCCGGCTGAACATCCGGTATTTCCGGCGCCCGTCCAACCTGGGTTCGGCCGAAAACCTGAACCAGCTCTACCGCAGCGCGCAGGGCAAATACGTGCTCTACCACGCCGACGACGACCTGCCCATCCTCGACGAGATCAACAAGAACCTCGAGATCTTCGAGCGCAATGCGGGCGTGGGCGTCATCTTCGCGCCCTGGTTCATCCACGACTTGCCAACCCGGCAGGACATCACGCCCTTCTACCGCCAGGACGACAATTACCTGATCGAGCAGCACGATTACGCCAAGCTGCTGGCGCTGATCCTGTCACACCACATCTTTCCGGAAATCTACCTGGCGCGCCGCGAAGTGCTCGACCGGCTGTACTTCGCCGCGCCCGAACATGTGTTCTGGGCATTCGCGCATGCCGCGGAAATGCTCGGGTCGTACGCGCTCTACTTCAGCAAGACACCGTTTTATCGCTCGGTTACGCGCTACTTTGACGACGAGACCCGCGCCCAGGCAGGCAGCGAGGAAGTGAAATACGCATGGGACCGGTATCGCGGCGGCCTGGAATACGTGTTGAGCAAGTTCTCACACACGTTGGCCCCGAACGAGCGGCAGGAATGGCTGAATGCCATCAACCAGTTCGTGCTCGCGCGTATGAAGGTGGCGCTGCGCCTGCGCACGCATGAAGGCGGCAGCTGGATCGACAACTACTACATCGCCAACCGCATCAAGGCGCTCGGCGAGGTAGGCGACCTGGCCGCGCCCTATGACCTGTACCGCGTCAACGCCGCGTTCGAATACGTGACCAAGCTCGACCCGTTCAAGCCCGAGCCGCCCAGGTACGCCACCCTGCGCCGCGCACCGCTTCAGGTCTTGCACCACGCGCACGGCTTTGCCGACACCGAGTTTCTGGTGCTCGACGACGATGCCGCCATTCCGCATCACACCATCGTCGTCACGCCGATTCCGATGGACATTGCGGTGCCGGCCGGCCGCGAAGTCCGCTTCGTGTCGGAACTCGAAACACTCGCCAAATTTCCCTGAGTCACTGGTCACGCCCACATGGATCTTTCCAACGCCAATTCCGTGGTCTCGCTGATGAACAGCGTGCTGGCACCGTCAAGCGCCGTTGGTGGCAGCACCGCCAGCGGCGACGCCGGTAAACCGAGTGTCGACTTCGGCTCGGTGCTCAAGTCATCGCTGGACCGCGTCGACGCTTCGCAGCAGAAGGCCGAAGCCGTTTCGCGCAGCTTTGAGATGGGCAGCAACGACGTCGACCTGCACGACGTCATGCTCTCGCTGCAGAAGGCCAACATCGACATGCAGACTGCCGTACAGGTGCGCAACAAGCTGGTCTCGGCGTACCAAAGCATCATGAGCATGTCGATCTGAGATCACCCTGCCCGGCCCTTTTCCACACTATGGAGAAGGGCTTGTGGTCGCTCTTGTTATTTATATTGCGTTCAATATAATTGTGCCATCGATTTTTGATCGATCTCCCGGCCGACATGTCGCCGACCGGGTTTCCCACGCAAGAGGACCCGACCATGAAGACGCTCTACCAGACCCAGGTCACTGCTGAAGGCGGCCGTGCCGGCCATGTTCGCAGTACCGATGGCACGCTGGATCTGCCCCTTTCGCTACCGCGCGAACTCGGCGGCGCAGGCGGTGCAGCTACGAACCCCGAGCAACTGTTTGCCGCCGGTTATGCCGCCTGCTTTGAAAACGCTGTGCTGCATGTAGCACGTGGCAAGCAGATCAAGCTGGCGTCGACGTCGGTCACGGCCACGGTGGGCATTGGCCCGCGCGAAGATGGCGGCTTTGCATTGACGGTGTCGCTGGCGGCCACCCTGGGCGGCGTCGATCAGGCGACCGCTGAAGCGCTTGTGGCTGCGGCACATGGCGTATGTCCCTATTCGCATGCCGTCCGTGGCAATATTGACGTCCAATTGAACACGGTCACGCGCTGAGCCTCTTGCTCCGCCCTGTTGGGCCGATGCGGCACTCGCCGCTCGAGCGCCAGGCCGTTCCCCCCGGGAGTTTTCCGTGAACGACGTGCTGGCGCTCGATCAGCAGCTTTGCTTTCCTTTGTATGCCGCCGGCCACTTGCTGACGCGCCTCTACCGCCCGCTGCTCGATGAGCTGGGCCTGACCTATCCCCAGTACCTCGTGATGCTGGCGTGCTGGCAGCAGGCGCCATGCGCAGTTGGCGACCTCGGTCGCACGCTGTACCTCGATACGGGCACGCTTACGCCGCTGCTCAAGCGACTCGAAGAACAGGGCCTCGTCACTCGTACGCGCGATCCGGATGACCAGCGCCGCGTCGTCATCGAGTTGACCAATGCCGGCCGCGCACTGCGCGAGCGCGCTGCCAAGGTGCCCGAAGCCCTCGCCTGCAAGATTCCGCTGGAATTGGACGAAATTGGCGCCACGCGCGACGTGCTGCGCAAGCTGCTCGACGCTCTGGCCACAGTGGACGACCGCGAATGAGCGCACCCTCCGCTTGCGCCGATCTGGCGCTGGTTGTCATCGCCCGCAATGAAGCCGCCAGCATTGCGCGTTGCCTGCTCAGTGCCAAACCGTTTGTCGATCGCATGGTGGTGCTCGACACAGGCTCCATCGACGACACCGTGGCCATTGCCCAGTCGTGCGGCGCCCTTGTCAGCCACATGGCCTGGACGAACGACTTCTCGGCCGCGCGCAACACCGCGCTGCAGGCAGCCAATGCCGACTGGAACCTCATCCTCGACGCTGACGAATGGCTGGAAAGCGGCGGTGAGCATCTGCGCACGCTCAGCGGTGCAGCACCGTCCGTTGGCGTGGTGTGCGTCAAGAACGATACCGACGCGACCGAATCCGCCAGCCAGCTGATTGCGTGGATTCCCCGCCTGCTGCCGCGTGGCGTGCACTACACGGGGCGCATTCACGAGCAGCCGGTGTCTTCATTGCCTGCGGCGCGCGTGCCGATCGTAGTCCGCCACGATGGCTACACCGCCGCCAAGATGCAGAAGAAAGGCGAGCGCAACACGCAACTGCTGCTCGATGAACTCGCCCATCGGCCAGACGACCCGTACGTGCTGTATCAGCTCGGCAAGGAAACCGAGCTGCATCACGAAGACTACACAAAGGCCGTGACCTACTACGCACGCGCCTTCAGCCTGGCACCTCCTGATGCGCCGTACCGCCGCAACCTGGCGCTGCGATATGTGTATAGCCTGGGCAAGGCCGATCGCGTTGAAGAAGCGCTGGCGCAAGGCGATGTCGGCATCCAGACGTGGCCGGACTTTCCTGATCTGTGCTTTGCGCTGGGATTGGTGTTGCTGGATGCGGCTGCCAAGCAGCCTGATGAGGCAGGCGCCCGGTGGCTACCGCTGGCAGAACAGGTCTTCAACCGCTGCCTTGAGATCGGCGATCAGCCGGAGATGGACGGCAGCGTCATCGGCCGGGGCAGCTTCCTCGCTGCCCAGCAACTGGCGATCGTGTACCAGATGCAGAGCCACGCGCTCGCACGCAAGTCCGAGCACTACCTGACGCTGTCAAAACAACTGCAGGACGCGTCGTCTCAATAACGCGCCATGCTGCCGTAAGCATTGCTTGCGGTGGTGGCGCGGCGTGCCGTGTCGATGCGCTTTTGCAGGCGGTCCAGGCGCGGATACACCATGGCGCGCACGCGGGCGTCATCTTCCAGAATGCGCACGAGCAGCGTGCGCTTGCGCTCCACGTCTGCACGCGAGAGCTGCGGATGCGGCTCGGAACGGCGCAGCGCATCCACATAGGTGGCGCTCTCGCGCTCCAGCGTACTGACGACTTCCCAGTTACCCACTTCGGCCGCGCTGACCATTTCAGCGGTCAGGCGTGCGATGGCTTCGTAGCAGGCGAACAGACTTTCGCTGTCCTTGATCGGGATGTTGCGGTGCATATTGGCTCCAGTTGGGCCGAATTCAGTCAAAGGTCGCTTTACTACAAACAGCGGGCCATCAGCTCACAACGCTCAGGTGGCTGTTTGCCGCAGCGGCAGCCGGTTGGCCGGCCTGGCCGATGGCGAGCCACGCATCCTGCAGCGGGACCAGCAAAGCATCCACCTCGGCGAGGATCGTCAGATCGTTGTTGGCGTTCGCCAACAGCAGGCGGCGCAGCATGTAGTCGTACAGATTGTTCAGTTGCACGGCAATCTCGCCGCCGCGCTGGTGATCCAGGCTGGCCTGCAGCCCCTGGCCGATGATCGAGATGGCTTTGTCGATCGCCCGCACCTTGGCCAGCACGTCGCCGCGCTGCATGGCGGCACTGGCCAGGTTGATGGCGGCCCGCGCGCCTTCAAACAACATGGCGATCAGGCGATGCGGATTGGCGTCTACCACGGACGTCTCGATGCCGACTTGCGCATAGGCACCGATGGCACGGCGTGCTGCGTACATGGAAAAGGTCCTCGCTGGTGTCTGTTTTGTTATGGGTTGTGCTCTAAACCTGAGCCCGGCTTAGTTGCTGCTCGAAGTTTGCTTTGTAATGGCCGCGAGCTGCGTCGTCAGGTAGTTGCTGGTGTTCGTCATGCTTGCCACCGCGGCCGACAGCGCGTTGAACTGCGTGTAGTACAGCGCCTGCTTGTTATCCAGGCGCGTCTGCATGGCGGTGATCTGGCTGGCAAGCGAGGTCAGCGAACTGTTGATCGAATCGGTCTCGTTCTGCACCATGCCGCTGGACGACAGCAGGTTGGTCATCACCGTGTTGAGCTGCGCGGCGTAACCGCGCTGCACCGTGACCGTGCCACGGGCGCCCAGCGGGCCGCCGGCCACTTGCACGGTCAAGCCGTCGGTGGCGGAACCGGCAATCCCATACAGGTTCTGGCCCGAGCCGGTCGCTGCCGCACCGTTGATGGTGCCCTGCACATCCACACCATTGGCGGCCGTCGGGCTCGCGCCGAAGAGCGACGAAGCCCCCGCGCCTGATACCGACACCACCGACACAGAGCCAAACTGGCTATCGGTAATGCTCAGCACGCCGCTGGCATTGGCCGACACCGATGCGTTGACCTTGGCGTTCTGTAGCGTGGCCGATGCGTTGATCTGGCTTTGAATCTGCGCGGCCAGGGTCGTCGCGGTGTAGCTGCCGGCCGCCAACGTCACGTTGACTGACATGCCGCTGATGCTGAACGCGAGCGTGTCGTTCACGCCCGCCGTAATGGTCGTGTTTGCGGCGGCCGAACCCGTGAGCGTGCCCTGCGTGGCCAACTGCGTCACGTTGACGGCGTAGCTGCCGGCCTGTGTGGAATCCGAGAACGTCGGCACGCTGACCAGCGAATCGGTGGCCGTGCCGGTACCGGCAAACAAACCGGTAACCTGGCTGGGCGACTTTGCAATGGCCGCCGACAGCTTGGTGTTGTCGACCGACAGGGTGCCGTCGGAATTCATCGTCACGCCCACGCTGCCCAGCGACTGGTAGTTGCCGTTGCCGACTGCCTGCCCCAGCACGTCGGTAATCTGGTTGATCAGCGTCTTGGTACTCACATCGCCGGCCAGCGGGCCATTGTTGGCACTGTTGGCGGTGTCGATGTTGGTGAGCGAATTCAGTTGCGTGCGCAGCGCGTTGTAGCCGTTCACGAAGTTGGTGACGGCGGTGGTGGTGGCGGTCGGGTCGTTGGCCACCGTCACGTTGGTGCTGCCCGTCTTGGACAGCGTGAACGACGTGCCATCCACCACGTTTGACAACGTGTTGGTCGGGCTTTGCACGGCAATGCCGTTGATGGTGGCCAGGGCATTCTGGCCCGTGGTCACCTCGGTCATGTTCTGCGTGCCGGCCGGATCCTGCGAGAGCAGCGATTGCAGCGTCGAGTCGCCCGACACCGAAATCTTCATCTCCGAGCTTGAGCCGCCCGCAGTGGACGTCAGCACCAGACGGTACGGGTTGCCGCTGCCGTCGTTCACGATGCTGGCCGAGACACCCAGGTTGGCCGAGTTGATGGCATCACGGATGCCCGCCAGCGTGTTGTTGGACGAGTTGATCGTGATCGAGCCCCCCGCCAAGTTGCCGTTTTGCGTGAACGTCGAACCGGTGTACTTACCGCCGGAAAGCGAGCCACCCGACACCGTGCCGAACGAGAACGAAATCGTGGTCGATGCGCCGCTGCCGATGGCGGTGGTGGTGGAAGCTTGCCCCTGCGCCGCCAGCACCTGCGATTGCGCAAGCTGCGTGACATTGACCGCGTAGGAACCTGCCGGCGCCGAGCCTGTCACCGACGCACTCAGCATCGAGGTGTCGTATCCGCTGGCCTTCATGGCGCTGTAGTTTGACGCGCTGCTCAGATTCGACAGCGTGGTCTGGAAGGTCGACAGCGCACTCTTGAGCGAGCCCACAGCCGACAGCTGCGTCTGATACGAGCTTTGCTGGGTCTGCAGCTGCGTCAGCGGCAGGCTTTCCACCTTCATGAGGCTGGACACCAGCGAATTGACATCGATGCTCGTCCCAATACCGGGAATCGAGATCGGCGGCACGTAGCTGCTGGTTGAGGAGGTGGTAGTGGTAGTCGCCATGATCGGGTCTGATAAGCGTCTGCGCCGACGGAAGTCTCTCTACACAACGGCACGGGCCGCAGCTTCTTTAGGGCAGGTTATGCAGGCGCCACCCACGCAGAAGAGGGGTATCCGACAAAAGGAAAAAGGCCGACGCCCCCGAGGAGCGCCGGCCCTTGGCCCAGCCGCAAGACGGCTGGGTGGCATCCAGCTTACTGATTAGCCCTTCAGCAGGCTCAGGATGCTGTTCGGTGCCGAGTTGGCTTGCGCCAGCATCGCCGTACCCGCTTGCTGCAGGATGTTCTGACGGGTCATGTTCGAGGTTTCCGACGCATAGTCCGTATCGATCAAGGACGACTTGGCAGCCGACAGCGCGGTGTTGTTCGACGTCAGCGTGTTGATCGTCGAGTTCAGACCACTTTGCTGAGCACCCAGGTTGGCGCGAGCCGCCTTCAGGTTGGTCAGATCGGTGTCGATGGCCGCCTGTGCGGCGGTCGCGTTGGCAGTCGAGGTCACGCTCGTGCCGCTCAGCGTACCGAAGGTCGACAGGTTGGCGTTGGAGACCGAGGTCACATCGGTCGCGGCGTTCTGGCCGTACTGGAACGTCGTGGCCGTAACCGAACCGTCGAACAGCTTGTTGCCGTTGTAGTTCGCGTTGGTCTCGATGTTCTTGTTGGCGGTGGCCAGCTTTTGGTATTCCTTGTCCAGGTTGGCCTGGTCGGTGGTCGACAGACCGCCGTTGTTGGCTTCCACGGCCAGTTGGCGCATACGTTGCAGGTTGTTTTCAACCTGGCCCAGGTACGAGTCGGCCGTTTGCAGATACGACATCGCCTGGTTGGAGTTCTGGATACCTTGCGTCTGCGAGTTCAGCGTGGTGGTCAGGCTGGAGGCCACAGCGTAGGCGGCGGCGTCATCCTTCGCGCTGTTCACGCGCAGGCCGGTCGACAGACGTTCCAGCGAGGTCTGCAGCGCATCCTTCGATGCCGACAGTGCTTGCTGCGTTTGCAGGGACGAGATATTGGTATTAAGGCTGAGGGACATGACGGCTCCTAAGTTTCCCGATGGTTTGTTGCCCGTGTTTGCTGATTCCGGCTAGGCCGGGCAACGTGACCTGCAACTTGAAGGGGATCAGGTCTGCGTTGTACTCAGGTTATCGGTGGCCTCGGAGGAAAGTTTAGGGTCGCCTTGACAAATTTGTGCGTCGGCGGCGGTTTGGGCTTGCGGGCGCCTGACTTTCGGCACCCCTCCAAAAGAGGCGGTGCGCCTGCTTCTTGGCCTTCGGGCCCTCGGCTATACTCGTTCGACCAGTTCATAGGCGCCTGCATCTCTCTATATAGAGCGCCACACACAGCACAGATGGGGAGTTGCAAGCCCGCCAGACGGCCCAAGGCCTGCCGGCGGAAAGAAGAGCTCGATGCGAGCCCGCGTTTGACCCGCAACACCCACCATGCTCAATGTCCTGATCGTCGAACCGCACGATATTGCCCGTGTCGGCCTGCGCCAGATCCTCAAGGATTCGCGCCTGGCCCGGCAGATCGAGGCCGTGCCGGACCTGCGCGATGCCAATAACGACCTGCTCGCACAGCGCGAGTGGGACGTCATGCTGTTCTCGGTGGAATCGGCCACCGGAGACGAATTCCAGACCATCAAGACCGTGCGCCAGCAGCATGCGCGTTTGGCCGTGCTGGCGCTGGGCCGCCACCCGGAAGCGCTGCTTGCCGTACGGGCGCTCAAGGCGGGCGCCGCCGGCTACCTGCCGATGGACGCCAGCCAGCCGCAACTGCTGGCAGCCATCAACGCCATCTCGAAAGGCAAGAAATACCTGCCTTCGGACCTCGTGGAAGTCCTGGCCGACAACCTGAATGTCGACTGGGACAAGCCCCGCCACGACATCCTCTCTGACCGCGAATTCCAGACGCTGCGCATGCTCGGCTCCGGCCGCACGCTGGGCGAGATTGCCGAGGCGCTGCAGATCAGCGTCAAAACGGTCAGCGTGTATCGGGGGCGCGTGCTCTCGAAGATGAAGCTGCGCAACAATGCCGAGCTCACCATGTACGTGGTCAGCAACAGCTTGCAGATCTGAGCGCGCTATGAGAACCGCGGGACACGCTCGCCGTAACGGCGGGCGTTCTCGCGCACGAGATCCTGTACCGCTGCCGGTTCCAGCGGCCGCGTGAGCAAATAGCCCTGAAACTCGTCGCAGCCGACTTCGCGCAGGAATTCAAGCTGGCCGATGGTTTCCACGCCTTCGGCCACGGTCTTCATGCCCATGGCTTGCGCCATCATGATGATGGCCCGCGTGATGGCCGCGCGCTCGACCACGTGCGGCAGGTCTTGCACGAACGAACGGTCGATCTTCAACGTATCGATCGGGAAGCGGTGCAGATACGACAGCGATGAGTATCCGGTACCGAAATCGTCCAGCGCCAGCGATACGCCCATGGCGCGCAGCTCGGTCAGCAGGGCATGCAATGACGGATCGTCGCGAATCAGAATGCCTTCGGTCATCTCCAGTTCCACCGCGTTGCCGGGCAAGCCACTGGTCGACAGCGCGCCACGCACCATCCCGCTCAACTGCCCGGAGCTGAATGCCTGGCCCGAGAGGTTGATCGACATGCGCAAGTCCGGCAGCCCGATGCGGCGCCAGCGTGCAAGCTGGTCGCAGGCGGCGCGCAGAATCCAGCGGTCGATCTCGACAATGAGACCGGTTTCTTCGGCGTCCTGAATGAACTGGCCGGGCATCATGTGGCCGAAATCGGCCGAGTTCCAGCGGATGAGCGCTTCCACCCCGACAATGCGGCCGCTCCTGACGTCCACGCGCGGCTGGTAGTCGGCGTAGAACTCGTTGCGGTCGCTCGCGCGGCGCAGGCCCGATTCAATGCGGAAGCGGCGCGAGACGCGGTCGTCAAGGTCGCTGGTAAAGGTCTGGAAGTTGTTGCGCCCGCGTTCCTTGGCCAGGTACATGGCGGCATCGGCCTTGCGCAGGAGCGTGTTCGGATCGTCGCCGTCGTGGGGTGCCACGGCAATGCCGATCGACACGCCCAGATACAGCTCCTGCCCCTCGATATGGAAGGGCGCGCTGATGGCCGAGAGGATGCGCTCGGCCACGCGCCGCGTGCCCAGGCCATCGAGCGCTTCGAGCATGACGACAAATTCATCGCCGCCCAGGCGCGCAACGGTGTCGGCTTCGCGCGCGCAGGCCTGCAGGCGGGCCGCCACTTCGCGTAGCAGCATGTCGCCAAACTGGTGGCCCAGCGTGTCGTTGACGTTCTTGAAACGGTCCAGATCGAGAAACATGACCGAGACGCGCGACTGGTTGCGGCGCGCAAGCGCCAGCGCGTGCTCCAGCCGGTCTTCCAGCGCGGAGCGGTTCAGCAGGCCCGTGAGCGTATCGTGCGTGGCCAGATGCCGGATGCGCTGCTGTGCTTCGCGGATCTGCGTGATGTCGACCAGCGACACCAGCACCGAATAGGGCGTGGCGCCGGCTTCCGAGGCGCGCGCCGAGGCCGTCATGGAATGGCCGCCATCGGCAAACAGTGGCGTCCAGTTGCTGGAAACCCACACCGTGCGGCCATCCACGCAGTGCATTCCGAAAATCTGGTTCAACTGCGGCTGGCCCTCGGCGATCACGTCCTGATCGGGCCAGTCCGCCTCGTGGATGGAGGCGTCGAATTCGTCCACGGCAGAGGTGACCACCGTGGGCAGCAGGCGCCCCACCAGCGCATCCACCGGCAAACCCAGCAGCCGTGCGGCGCTCGGGTTGGCATAGGTGACGCGGCGATCCGCCCCGCACACGAGGATGCCCTCCGTCAGCGCATTGACCATCGACAGCAGGTCCAGCTTCGGGCAGAAGCTCGGCAGTGCGCCGCGTGCAGGACAGTCGGCCGACAAGCCATCGGCATCGACTAGCGCAAGGTCAATACGGGTGGAAAAGGGCAAGGAATTCAAGGCGGCTTCCGGCAAGGCAACGCAGGTATGCAAGGCCGGAACATGCCGGCGCGTTCTTTCATTACAACGGCAAGCGCGGGCAATTCTTTCGGGCCAACGCCACTTTTGCAGCGGAACCCGCCCGCCAGGCGACTGGTAAGGCGCCTAATGCGGTGCATCGGGACTATGTAGGTGGATCAAAAATCACTTATCGTGCGCGTACCGCCCCACCCTGCGCATCGCAAACGCCCGAGATAAGCCGGATTGACCACGTTTCTTCCTGGAATGAGCTGGACAGAGGTGGGGAAGAATGCCATCCGAGAACCCGACTCTGTGCTTTGCGTTGTTTTACGTTGTCTTGCGCGACGCGAGCCGGGAAAGCCCACCCCCCCTTTAGTCCCCGAGTGATCCCCATGGCCGAAGCCGCTGCCGCCACTACCGCGCCCGCCCCAGCAAAGGGCGGTTCCACCAAGCTGCTGCTGATCATCCTGATCGTGCTTTTGCTCGTCGGCATGGGCGGCGGCGCCGCCTGGTTCTTCCTTGGAGGCGGCAATCACGCCGCATCCGGCCCCGCCGCACCGCCCAAGCCGAAAGAGCCGGTGTTCGTGGTCATGGAAACCCTGACCGTCAACCTGCAGCCCGAAGAGGGCAACGACCGTTACCTGCAGATCGGCATCACGTTCAAGAGCTTCGATAAGCATGCCGAAGAAGAGATCAAGACCTACACGCCCGAACTGCGCAGCAAGGTCCTGATGCTGCTGGCCAGCAAGACGCCCACCGAGCTGTATCCGGCGGACGGCAAGGTCAAGCTGGCCAAGGAAATCGTTGAACTGTGCGAACACGTCTTCAAGGCTGTCGGCAAGGAATCGCCGGTGGCAGATGTCTTGTTCACCAACTTTGTGATCCAGTGACATGCTCAAGGAAGAGTTTCTTTCCCAGGAGGAAATCGACGCGCTCCTCAAGGGCGTGTCCGATGACGCGGACGACGACCCCGTCGAAGCCGCCGACCCCTCGGGCATACGCTCGTACAACCTGGGCTCGCAGGAGCGCATCGTCCGTGGGCGCATGCCCACGCTGGAAATCATCAACGAGCGGTTTGCGCGCAACTGGCGCATCGGCCTGTTCAACTTCATGCGGCGCAACGCGGAGATCTCCGTCGGGCCGGTAAAGGTGCAGAAGTACAGCGAGTTCATCCGCAACCTGGTGGTGCCGACCTCGCTCAACCTCGTGCACGTCAAGCCGCTGCGCGGCACGGCGCTGTTCGTGTTCGACCCCAACCTCATCTTCCTGGTGGTCGACAACCTGTTCGGCGGCGACGGGCGCTTCCACATGCGGGTGGAAGGGCGCGACTTTACCGACGTGGAGCAGCGCATCATCCAGCGCATGCTGCATCTCGTGTTCGAGCATTACGCCAAGGCGTGGCAGCCGGTCTACCCGATCGATTTCGAATTCCTGCGCATGGAAATGCACACCGAGTTCGCCAACGTGGCTACGCCCAATGAAGTGGTGATCACCACCAGCTTCAGCATCGAACTGGGCAGCAACGGCGGCGACGTGCACATCTGCATGCCCTACACCATGATCGAGCCGATCCGCGACCGGCTCACTTCCGCCATCCAGGGCGAAGCGCTGGAAGTGGACAAACGCTGGCTGCGGCTGCTGTCACAACAGGTGCAGACCGCCGAGGTGGAGCTGATTGCCGACCTCGCCACGGCCAAGGTGCAGGTATCCGACATCCTGAACATGAAGGTGGGCGACGTCATTCCGCTGGAGCTGGATGACAGCGTGACCGCCAAGGTAGATGGCGTGCCCGTCATGGAATGCAACTACGGCACGTTCAACGGCCAATACGCGCTGCGGGTCAACCGCATGCTGAATATGAGCGGCAGCGAGTCTGCCACGGAGTCTGACGATGACAACTGAACCGACCATGAACCCCGAAGCCAACGCCGACGACATCGATGTCGAAATGACGATGGAAGAGGCCATGGCCCTGGAAGCCGCGCAGCGTGCCGCGGCCAACCCGCCGGCTGCCGCGCCCGCTGCCGCCGAATCCAGCCCGGTGTTCAAGCCCCTGACGGCCGACGGCCTGGGCGGCGCCCAGCGCAACGACATCGACATGATCCTGGACATCCCCGTGCAGTTGACGGTGGAGCTGGGCCGCACCAAGGTGCCCATCAAGAACCTGCTGCAGCTTGCACAAGGTTCGGTGGTGGAACTCGACGCGCTGGCCGGGGAGCCGATGGATGTCCTTGTCAACGGCTACCTGATCGCCCAAGGTGAAGTGGTGGTGGTCAACGAGAAGTTCGGTATCCGCCTGACCGACATCATCACGCCGTCGGAACGTATCCGTAAGTTGAACCGTTAATCCACACCAGTAAGTGCGCCGTCGAGCGGCACCCTGACAGCAACCAGTGCTCCCCCCCGGGCAAGGTGTTGACATGAACCATGCAGTCGATTGGGCCCGCACCCTAGGCGGGCTGTTTGTAGTGTTGGCGATGATCGTGGCGGCCGGCTGGCTGCTGCGCCGTCTGCAGCAACGCGCGGGCATGGGCCCCGCAGGTTTGGGCCGGCGCCGCAGCCAGGTGATTACCGTGGTCGCGCAGCAGATGCTGGGCGCGCGCGAGAAGGTCGTCGTCGTCGATGTGGAAGGCACATGGCTCGTGCTGGGCGTCACGCAGCAGCACGTGCAGACCCTCCACACGCTCCCGCGCCCCGCAGAAGCCGCTTCCACGCCGGACGACCCATCCGGCGACGGCACTTCCGGCTCCGGCAAGCCGCCCCGCTTTGCCGACGCGCTGTCCATCCAGCTCAAGCGTCACCTGACGGGAAAGTCGGAATGAACCTGCGCAACCTTCTCCGCTGCCTGATGGCACTGGCGCTGCTAGGTGCCGCGCCCGCCGTGTTTGCACAGGCGCAACCCGGTCTGCCGCTGCTCACAGGCACCGCCGGTAGCCAAAGCTATTCGCTGCCCGTCCAGACGCTGGTCTTCCTGACGTCGCTTGGGTTTCTGCCGGCCATCATCCTGATGATGAGCAGCTTCACGCGCATCATCATCGTGCTGTCGCTGCTGCGCCATGCGCTCGGCACGCAAACCACGCCGCCCAACCAGGTGCTGATCGGGCTGGCGCTGTTCCTCACGTTTTTCGTCATGTCGCCGGTGCTCGACAAGGTGTACACCGACGCCTACGTGCCGTTGCGTGACAGCAAGATCACCGTAGAGCAAGCCATGGACACGGCCGCCACGCCGCTGCGCCAGTTCATGCTCAAGCAGACGCGCGAGCCCGACCTCGCCCTGTTCGTCAAGATGGGCAACATGCCGGCCATTGCCGCGCCCGAGCAAACGCCCATGCGCGCGCTCATCCCGGCCTTCGTCACGAGCGAGCTGAAAAGCGCGTTCCAGATCGGGTTTGCCATCTTCATCCCGTTCCTGGTGATCGACATCGTGGTGGCCGCCGTGCTGATGTCGATGGGGATGATGATGGTCACGCCGTCGATCTTCTCGCTGCCGTTCAAGATCATGCTGTTCGTGCTGGTGGATGGCTGGCACCTGCTGCTGGGCTCGCTTGCCCAGAGCTTTGTGCAATGAGCGTCAATAGGAAACCGACATGACACCCGAGTACGTTCTCGATATGGCCCGTCAGGCCATGCAGGTTGCCATGATGGTGGGCGCGCCGATGTTACTGGTATCGCTCGTCGTCGGCCTGCTGGTGGCGGTGTTCCAGGCCGCCACGCAACTCAACGAGCAGACGCTGTCGTTCATCCCCAAGCTGCTGGCCGTGGCTGCCACGATGGTGCTGGCCGGCCCGTGGATCGTCGCCGTGATCGTCGACTACACGCGCGGCGTGCTGACCAACATCCCCAACTACGTGAATTGACGTCACCAAGCTGACGCAGCCACGCAATCCACGATGATCCAATTCACCGCCACGCAGCTCAACGGCTGGATCGCCATGTACTGGTGGCCGCTGGTGCGCGTGCTGGCATTCATCGCCATTGCGCCGCCGTTTGCCAATACCGAGATCCCGACGTCGATCAAGGTGGCGTTCGGCGTGGTCATCACGGTGGCGCTCGCGCCCATGCTGCCGGCGCCCGCAGGCGTGTCGGTGGGCTCCTACGAAGGGCTGTGGATCACGCTGGTGCAGGTCTTGATCGGGCTGGCGCTGGGCTTTTGCGTGCAGCTCGTGTTTTCGGCCGTCAGCGGTGCCGGCGAGGTGATGTCGGTGCAGATGGGCCTGGGCTTCGCCTCGCTGCTCGACCCGACGCAGACCGAGAGCAGCATGCTGCTCGGCCGCTTCCTCAGCCTCACGGCCGTCACCGCGTTCATTGCCGGCGACGGCCATCTCGTGCTACTGCATGCCTTGTTCGACAGCTTTACCGCCCTGCCCGTCTCGGCGGCGCCGCTGGGCAACCCGGGCTGGCAGACGCTGGCCGGCGGCGGCACGATCGTCTTTGCGCTCGCCCTGCGCATCGCCCTGCCCATCATTGCGATCATGATGATCGTCAACCTCGGCTTTGCCGTGCTCTCGCGCACGGCGCAGGCGCTCAACCCGTTTGCCGTGGGCATCGCCGCCACGCTGGTGGTGGGGCTGATGCTCGTCATGGTGATGATGACGTCGCTGGCGCCGGTGGTGGAGCGGTCTGTGATGGATGCGCTGGACCTCGGTGGGCGGGCGTTCAGCCAGTTCAGCACACCGCAGTCATCAGGCCAGTTCCGCCCATAATCCAAACGAATTAAAACGGCGGTTTCAATACCCCTCTACATGGGGGAACCCATTCAAGCGCAATAACTGCAATAACCGCGCAAACGACACCGCCGTGTTTTGCCAGATTCCTCCCGCTCGCTTGCAAGCGTCGCGCATGTGACACGAAGTCACGCAAGTGGTTGTTTTCCTAGCGGACTTTTCAGTATGATTCGGCCCCAGGGTTGGGGAATGGCAAGCGCATTGAAAGACAAAATCGGCCAAGAATAATGGCCTGCGCATTCACCCAGATCAATCGAAAACAATGAGAGCGAATCGGGTGAGGCGAGTGTTGCGATGATGCGCAACAGCCGGCCCCGCGCCGGGCACCGCACACACTGCGGCCACTGGCAGTGCTCCACATGCGAACACCGATATGCCCGATTTGCACTGGACAATCCCGGTTGCTCGCTGGTCCTGCTGGCCTGCCATTGGTGCTGATTCAATATCGTCTCCGGAAATCGGTTTTATTGAACCGATGGTTCGACGGCGTCTGAGCACGCTCTCTAAAACCGCGCTGAAAGTCGCACACGATTGCGCGGCCGACCTCCCACGCGCGCGTATCGTCTTTGCCTCCCGACATGGCGAATTGCGCCGCACCGCCGGCATCCTGGCCGACATCGAGAACGCCGCCCCGGTCTCCCCTACCGCATTCAGCCTGTCTGTACTCAACGCCATGAGCGGCGTATTTGGCATCGCGCGCGGCGACACGTCGCCTGCCATCGCAGTGTCGGCCGGCCCAGCTACGCTGGGGCTCGCTCTGCTCGAAGCCCATGCCCAGTACGCATCTGACCCTGCTTCACCGGTGCTGCTGGTCTACGCCGATGAACCCGCCGACACACGCTTCGGCTCCGTGGCCGATGAGGTGGATACGTGCGCGCTGGCCGTCCTGCTCGACGGTTCGGCCAAGGCCTCGCTGATGTGTTCGCATGGCCTCGCGACAGAGCGCAGGGACACGGCAAATGTCATGACAACGCAAAGCCAGGCCGTTCTGCACTGCCTGTCATCCCGCACCTCCGGCACTTGGCAACACGCAAGCAGCAGCTGGTCGTGGCAATGGCGCGAGGGCCCATGGCAAGCACACTGAGCGCCCGCCTCAACTTGGCATGGCGCTTGGTGGCAACGGGGCTGGCCTTTACCGTCTTCGGCGTCTGCGGGGTGCTGTTCTCCGTCGTCGTATTTCCCTTGGCCTGGCTGTGGCCCCACCGTGCATCGCGCCAACGCGGTGTCACGTTCGTGATCCATTGGTTCTTCCGTACGCTGGTACGCGTACTTCAATGGCTGGGCGTGATGCGGCTGGACGTGCAGGGTGCGCAGGCGCTGCGTGCGCGCCGGCCCGCCATCGTGGTGGCCAATCACCCGACATACCTGGACGTGATGGTGCTCCTGGCACTCACCCCGTCAGCCTGCTGCGTGGTGAAGAACGCCCACTGGAGTAACCCGTGCTTCTGGGGCATCGTGCGTGCCGCCGAGTACATCAGCAACGCAGACCCCACTGAACTGGTCGAGGCGAGCGCACGCCAGTTGGCCGCCGGGTACACCATGATCATCTTCCCGGAAGGCACGCGCAGTCCGGCCAAGGATCGCTTGCATCCGTTCTCGCGCGGCTTCGCGCACATGGCGCTCCATGTGGGCGCGCCCATCGTGCCCGTGCTGATGGATTGTGACCCGCCCGCCTTTACCAAAACCATGCGGTGGTACGACGTGCCACCACGCGCGTTCTGCATGAAGGTCGCCGTGCTCGCGCCGATCAGCGTTGCGCAATACGTGCCGGATGGCTCGCCGCCGGCGCTTGCCGCACGTGCGCTGACCGCCGGCGTCGAAACCCATATCACCGATCATCTTCTGCAACATGGATTCTTTGAAGCTCGAAATTAAGCAACTCCTGATCGAAGCGCTCGATCTGGAAGATATGACCCCAGCCGACATCGACGACGACGCCCCGCTCTTTGATACGAACGGTATTGGCCTGGATTCCATTGACGCACTGGAGATCGGCATCGTGCTGCGCAAGCGTTACCAATTGACGATTGCCGCCAATGATGAACATACGCGCGAGCATTTCCGCTCGATTAATACACTCGCAGCACTGGTGAAGAGCCAACAATAATCACCCGGTATTGGCACTGGCAGGCACAGGGAGAGAAAACATCATGACGGACACTGAGATCCTCGAGCGCATCCGCGCCATTTTCAAAGAAAACTTCGATATCGATCCGGAGCGCGTCACGCCCGAAGCACATCTGTTCGAAGAGCTGGATCTGGACAGCATCGATGCGGTCGATCTGGCGATCAAGTTGCAGGAGATGACGGGGCGACGCATCAAGCCCGAGGAGTTCAAGACGGTGCGCACGGTGGGCGACGTCATCGGCGCAGTCGAATCCCTGCTCGCGGCATAAGCGGATGCAGGCGCAACCTGCCCGCCAACCCATCGCACTGCCCAACTGGGCGCGTGGCGCCGCACATGCGGCACTGAAGATCGCGTATCCGCTGGTGCTGATCGGGGCATGGCATTTCGGCACGCCGCGCTACGCTGGCATCGCGCTGCTGGCGTTGCTCTGGATACAGCGGTGGATCGGCGCGGGCAGCGTCGCGACCCTGCTGCGCCAGCTCACGCCGCTGGATTGGCTGACTGCGGGAGCGCTGACATGCATGTCCGCCGCCGTCGCTATCACGGATAGCGAATTGCTGCTGCGTTTGTACCCGGCGGTGGTCAATGCTGGGCTGTTGCTGAGCTTCGCTGCTTCCCTTCGCTCGGGCCCTTCCATGATCGAGAAGTTTGCGCGCATGCGCCTGCCCGACCTGCAGCCGCGGGCCGTTTGCTATACGCGGCGCGTCACGCAGGTGTGGTGCGTCTTCTTCGCACTCAACGGAGTGACCGCACTGCTCGCGGCCCTGTACTGGTCGCGCGGCGCATGGGCGTTGTACAACGGCGTGATTGCTTACGTCCTGGTCGGCGTGTTGGTGGTTGCGGAAATGGCGTTCCGACATTGGATTGTGCGCCCGCACACGCTGCCATCGGAGGCGACATGATCGCCCTCCACGCCTTGCTGTCGACTGCGTTGCCGGATCACACCGTCATCTGTGCCGATGGCCAGCAGTCCATCACATCCGAGCTTTTTCGAGCCCGTGTAGCGGCCTGCTCAGCGGTGTTCGCTGGCCAGCAGGCGACACGCTATGCGCTGTGCGTCGACGATCCGTTCGATTTCACGTGCGCACTTTTTGCGCTGTTTGCGTGCGGCAAGCACGTCGTCATTCCCGCCAGCGCCGCGCCCGCCTACCTGGGTACGCTGGCAGACGCGTACGACGTGCTCATTACCGATATCGAACTCGCCACCATCGGCCCGCATGCCGACGGCGTGACGCTGGGCACAATCCACCCGGAAGCGCCCATCACGCTGTACACCTCTGGCAGCACTGGCGCACCCAAGCCCATCCAAAAGACGCTCGCCCAATTTGACGCGGAAGTCGTCACGCTTGAGCAGCAATGGGGTAGGCAGATCGGCACCGGCGTGGTGCTGGCCAGTGTGCCCCATCACCATATTTATGGGCTGCTGTTCCGCGTGTTCTGGCCGTTGGCCGCCGGACGCCCATTCAGTCGGCAGACCATCACCGAACCCTCCGCATTGCAACGCGCCCTGACGCTGCAACCGGCCGCGGCGCTGGTCTCCAGCCCGACCCAGCTGGCACGCTGGCCGTTGCTGTCGGGTTTCGATACGCTGCCGGCTCTGCCAACCGTGTTTTCGTCTGGTGGCCCCTTGGATGCGGCTGCCGCGACGGCGTTTGCAGAAGCGCATGGACGTGCACCCATCGAAGTGTTCGGCAGCACCGAAACGGGCGGCATCGCCTGGCGCCGCCAGGACCACTCCCATGCATGGCAGCCGTTCGACCGCATCGAAGTCTGTCAGGAAGACGACGGCGCACTCGCCGTACGCTCGCCGCATCTGCCACACCGTGACTGGCACCGCACCGATGACGCGATCGCGTTTGACGACAGTGGCCGCTTTGTCCTGCGGGGCAGGTTGGACCGCGTCGTCAAGGTCGACGGCAAGCGTGTCTCGCTGCCGGAAGTCGAAGGCTGGTTGGGGGCGCACCCGTTTGTGTCGCGGGCAGCGGCAACATTGCTAACGGGCGTGTCACGGGACCGACTGGGCGCACTGGTTGCACTCACTCCGGCTGGCGCAGATGCGCTGCGCGCGCAGGGCCGCATGGCGCTGGCCAAGACGCTGCGCCGGCACCTGTCCGCCTACACCAAACCCACCTTGATCCCGCGCCGCTGGCGCTTCTGCATGGCGATGCCCGTAGACGCGCGCGGCAAATTGCCCGCGTCAACCGTGGCCGGTACATTCCTGCCCGGCGCCGAAGGTTTCGAAACGCTCTGCCATGTGAGCGATGCCGACAGCGATCACTACGAGTTGCGCGTGAGCCACGATCTCGTCCATTTCGCGGGCCACTTTCCCGGCCTGCCGATCCTGCCCGGCGTGGTGCTGATCGACTGGACTGTGCGTCTTGCCGCTGCCCGTAACAGCGCAGTACGTACGATCACGTCGATCGACCAGCTCAAGTTCATGGCGCCGGTGCCACCGGGTGCCGTGGTGTCGCTGCGCCTCGTGCACGAGCCGGATCGCAGCCGCGTACGCTTCACTGCCCGACTCGGCACGCGCGATTGCGCCTCGGGCGTACTGGTCCATCGGGAGGCTGCATGAGCCCGAACACGGTCATCGTCATCCCGATCTACAACCACAAGGACGCGATCGGCAACACCGTCGCACACCTTGCAGTCCATGGGCTGCCGATTCTCATCGTCGACGACGGCAGCAATGCGGCCACGCAGTCCGTGCTGGCCGCGCTCGCACAGCAGTACGCGCAGCAAGTCACGCTGATACGCCTGCCCGCAAACGGCGGCAAAGGCGCCGCCGTGATGGCGGGTCTGCGCGCAGCCTACGCTGCCGGCTATACCCACGCGCTGCAGATCGACGCCGACGGCCAGCACGATGCGGGCGACGTACCGCGCTTCCTTGCCGCCGCCAGCGCCTCGCCCGACGCCATCATCCTCGGCCGTCCGGTCTACGACGAGAGCGTGCCCAAGGCCCGCTTGTACGGCCGCTACGTCACGCACGTATGGGTGTGGATCGAAACGCTGTCATTCGACATCCGGGATTCCATGTGCGGTTTCCGCATCTACCCATTGGCGCTGGCGCGCAAGCTGATGGATGACGTGGCACTGCCCACCCGCATGGATTTCGATATCGAGATTCTGGTACGCCTGCACTGGCGCCGCGCGCGCATCATCACGCTGCCCACGCGCGTGACGTATGAACCCGGCGGGCTGTCGCACTTTGACGTGCTGTGGGACAACGTCCGCATCAGCAAGAGCCACACGCGACTGGTAGCCGGCATGCTGCTGCGTTTTCCAATGCTGCTGGCCGGGAAATGCTTGCCGCGCTGGCGTCATTCTTCGGCATCAAACACGACACAAGGTTGGTGGCGCGTGGCCGAGCGTGGAAGCCGGTTCGGCATGCAACTCCTTGCCCTGAGCTGCCGCCTGTTCGGCACGCGCTTCACATCGTTGTGGCTGTACCCGATCGTCGCTTATTTCCTGATAACAGGGCGTCAGGCGCGAGAGGCATCGCGGCAGTACTTTGCCCGGCTGCATGCGGCGTCGCCCTGCACGGGTATGCCGCAACCGGGTTGGCTCAGTGCGTACCGCCACATGATCGCGTTTGCGCAGTCGGGACTGGACAAGCTGGCCGCATGGTCGGGTCAGGTCAAGAATGAACGCGTGCGCTTTGACGACCCGACCGCATTCGAAGCGCTCGTTGCGAGTGGCCGAGGTGCGCTGGTCATCGGCGCCCACTTGGGCAACCTCGAGATGACGCGGGCGCTGGCAGCCCGCAATGGCCTCGCCAAGGTAACGGCGGTGGTCTACACCGAGCATGCGCAGCGCTTTAACCACGTACTGGCGCAGGCGCACCCGGATGTCGTCTCGCACCTGATGCAAGTGACCGACTTCGGGCCAGCTACGGCCATGCTGATGCAAGAGCGCATCGACGCGGGCGAACTCCTGGTGATTGTGGGCGACCGAGTGCCCGCACATGAGTCCGGCCGCACGGTGGAGGCCAGCTTTCTGGGCGCGCCTGCGCAATTCGCACAAGGCCCATATGTGCTGGCGCACGCGCTCGGCTGCCCGGTGTACCTGTTTTTTTGCCTGAAGACCGGGCGGGACCATACCCTGTTTTTCGAGCCTTTTGCCGAGCAGGTCGCGCTACCGCGTGCCGAGCGCGCGCGCCACCTTGGCGCATTGGCCCAGCGTTACGCCGAGCGGCTGGAACACTATTGCCGCAAGGCCCCTTTCCAATGGTTCAATTTCTTCGATTTTTGGGCGCGTCCCAACGCCACCAAGAACATGGACGCCCATGGCTGAACACGATCCGCACGTGACCGCGCAAGCCAATGCGCCCGCCCGGCAGCACGCCGTTGTCATCGGCAACCGTCATCTGACGATTGAAGACATCGTCGCCATTGCACGCGACCAGCAGCCGGTCTTGCTCAGCGCCGATGCCGCCTGGCGCGATCGCATCGAACGTGGTGCGCAGTTCCTGGGCCAACGGCTGGCCGAAGGCGCGACCATCTACGGCGTCAACACAGGCTACGGCGATGCATGCCAGGTCAGCGTGCCGATGGCGCTGGTGGGGGCCCTGCCGCTGCAGCTCACGCGCTATCACGGTTGCGGCATGGGGCGCCACCTGGAGCCCACCGAAACGCTGGCCGTGGTGGCCGCACGGCTGAACTCGCTGGCCTACGGCTATTCGGGCGTGCGCTATTTGCTGCTGCAGCGCCTGGCCGACCTGATCAACCATCGCATCCTGCCGCGCATCCCGGCCGAGGGATCGGTGGGCGCCAGCGGTGACCTGACGCCGCTGTCTTCCGTGGCCGCCACGCTGGTCGGCGAGCGCGACGTGCTCTTCAACAACCACCTGCAGCCCGCCGCTGGCGTGTGGGAACAGATCGGCCACGCGCCAATCACCCTGGCCCCGAAAGAGGGGCTTGCGCTGATGAACGGCACAGCGGTCATGACTGGGCTGGCGTGCCTGGCCTACGCCCGCGCAGACCAACTGATTCGCCTGTCTTCCCGACTGACGGCCCTGGCCACGGTAGCACTCGACGGGCGCGCCGCGCACTTCCATCCGACCATCTTCGCGGCCAAGCCACATGCGGGGCAGGCAGAAGTGGCCGGTTGGATTCGCGCGGACTTGGCCGACTGGGATGACGCTGGCGCGCACCGCGTACAGGATCGCTATTCGATCCGCTGCGCTCCGCACGTGATCGGCGTGGCGCGCGACGCGCAGTCTTGGATCCGCCGCGACATCGAGAACGAACTCAACAGCGCCAACGACAACCCGCTGGTCGATCCCGACATGCAGGAGATCCTGCACGGCGGCAACTTCTATGGCGGGCACATCGCGTTTGCGATGGACGCGCTCAAAACAGCCATCGCCAACCTGGCCGACCTGATGGACCGCCAGCTGGCGCTGCTGGTGGACGACAAATTCAACAACGGCTTGCCGCGCAACCTGTCGGGCGCAACTGCCGAGCGCGCACCGATCAACCACGGCTTCAAAGCCGTGCAGATCTCGTCATCGGCCTGGACGGCCGAAGCGCTCAAGCACACCATGCCGGCCAGCGTCTTCTCGCGATCGACCGAAGCGCACAACCAGGACAAGGTCAGCATGGGCACGATTGCCGCGCGGGATTGCCTGCGCGTGCTGGAGCTGACGGAACAGGTGGCGGCCGCACATACGCTTGCTGCGGTGCAGGCTGTGCGATTGCGCTGTCAGCTTGACCCGTCAACGCAGGTGCCAGCACCCGTGCAGGCATTCGTGGAGCATGTCAGCGCCATGTCGGCATTCGTGAGCGAAGACCGCCCGCTCGAGGCCGATCTGCGCGCGCTGACACTCGCCATCGAGCGCGGCCTGCTCACCAACGCAGACAACCAACAGGAACGCCAGCATGACCTCCCGTGACCTGCCGCCACTGGCCGCCAGCGCCCAGGTTGAAGTGCCGTTTCACGACGTCGACGCCATGGACGTCTGCTGGCATGGCCACTACCTGAAGTATTTCGAAATCGGCCGCGCCGCGTTGCTGCGCCGCTTCGACTACGACTACCGCGAGATGCGCGACTCGGGCTTCCTATGGCCCGTTGTCGAAGCGCACCTGAAGTACATCAAGCCGGCAACCTATGGCCAGCAGATCGAGGTGCACGCCACGCTGATTGAATACGAGAATCGCCTGAAGATCAGCTACGAGATCGTCGATTGCGCATCAGGCACCCGACTGACCAAGGGCACCACCACCCAGGTAGCGGTATGCGCCCGCACTGGAGAGCTGCAGTTCGTCTCGCCGCCCGTGATGATCGAACGTGTGGAGCGTACATGGCTGGGCTAAACACGATCGCGCGCGCGTGGGTTGCCGCGCTGATGCTGAGCGCGTGCACATTCGCCAGCGCGGCATCGACCGAAGGTCCACAGGGAAGCACACTCGTCTCGCAAGTGGCGGCGCAATTGGCACAGGCCCGTGGCGTGCGCGCGCAGTTCGTGCAAACGCAATCGCTGCAGGCCATGCAGAAGCCGCTGGTGAGCAACGGCACGCTCCTGTTCATGCGCGATCAGGGCGCAGTCTGGCGCATCGAGCAGCCGACCCGCATGACGTACGTGATAACCGACTCCGGTGTAACCGCGCTGGATGCGAACGACAAGCCCATGCGCGGCGCGCGCAACGCCGCCGGTGTGGCGCAGGTCTCTCGCATGATGCGCGCGATGCTCGCTGGCGACCTGTCGGCGCTGTATTCCCAGTTCAACGTCAATGCACAGGGTAACGTCGGCCGCTGGCATCTGAAGTTGACCCCCGCCCAGCCACAGTTGGCACAGGCTCTGCGCGGGTTGGATCTGTCGGGCGACACCTACGTGCGGAGCATCCGCATCCAGTCGGCCAGTGGTGATGAAACACACATCGAGTTCATGGAGAGCACGCGCGTGGAAGTGCCCAACGCTGGCGAGCGCACGCTGCTGGGAGCGCCCTGATGACGCAGGCGTCCGGGCTGCATGGGTCAGCCTTCTCTGTCCAGCGAACGTGGGGCATCCGGCTCGGCTGGCTGGCGGTCGTGCTGGCCGCCGTGCTCTATTGCGGCGTGCGCCTGCACGACGGTACGGCGTTGCAAACGAACCTGCTGTCGTTGCTGCCTGACACCGAGGCCGATCCGGTAGCGGAAAAGGCTGTCGACACGCTGGCGGCATCCCTGGGCGACCGCACGGTGTTCCTGCTCAGCAGCCGCAACGCCGACCACGCGAAAGCGGCTGCCATGCAGCTTGGCTCGCAACTGAAGCGCAGCAAGGCGTTTCGCAACGTGATTGCCGAGTTGCCGCCGTTCGATACCACACAGATCACCCGCTTCTATCTGCCCTACCGATTCGGCCTCCTGAGCGCCGCAGACCGCGCGGCCCTGGATGACCCATCCACCGCGCTGCCCACGCTGCTCGAGCAACGGCTGTACGCGCCGGTCGAAGTCGGTCTGAGCGCACCGCTGGCTGAAGATCCGTTCGGCTGGCTCAGTCATTGGCTGGCCGGCCTGCCGCTGACCACCACACGGCTCGAACTGGAAGACAACTTCCTGGTCACGCGGCGCGGTGACACCACCAGTGTGCTGGTCACCAGCACACTGGCCGCTTCTGCCTACGATGGGCAAACCCAGGCCGACGTCCGCGCCGCTGTCACGCAGGCCGAAGAATCGTTGGCGCGCACCTTTCCGGACGTCACCCTGGTGCGCACCGGCGCAGTGTTCTACGCCGCCGCCGCGCGCAGCGCTTCGGAGCAGGAACTGCATCGCATTGGCATCGTCTCGACGCTCGGTATTGCTTTGCTGATGCTGTGGGTGTTCCGTTCGCCGCGCTTTCTGCTGCTCGGGTTCTTGTCCACGGGCATTGGGATCGTGTTTGCGTTGGCCGCAACGATGCTGGTCTTTGGAAAGCTGCACCTCCTCACGCTCGTATTCGGTGCCAGCCTGATCGGCGAGGCGGTGGATTACTCCATTCAGTACTTCGTCCGCCACCTCGGCGCCGACGGGCAAGACGCACAGCGCAGCGCGCGCGATGTGCGGCCGGCATTGCTTGTGGCGCTTGCAACAAGCCTGCTCGGCTACGCGATCCTGGTTGGCGTGCCATTTCCGGCGCTGCGCCAGATTGCGTGCTTTGCCATCGCCGGGATCGGGGCGGCCTTTCTGTCAGTGGCATCGCTGCTGCCTGTGCTGCTAGTGAATGCGCCACGGCAGCCGGGCCGGGCCTACGTTCGCGCCGCGCGCTGGCTGAGCGGCTGGCAGGCAGCACTCACGCATCGGCGCGCCTGGCTGTGCCTGGCACTGATTGCTGCAGCCGCGGTACCCGGATGGCTGCGCCTGACCAGCGACGACGACATCCACCTGCTGATCCAGCGCGACCCTGATCTGGCACGGCAGGAAGCCTTCGTGCGCGAAGCCATCGGCGTGGAAAACACCACACAGTTCTTCGTCGTGAAGGGCGACTCCGCCGAGCAGGTGTTGCAACGAGCGCAAGCACTGCAGCACACGCTGGAGCAGCCGATTGCGGGTGGCTCGCTCGGCGGCGTGCAATCGGTCACCCAATTCGTGCCGTCAGCGCATCAACAGGCTGAAGACCGCGCCCGCCTGACCAGGCGCGTGGCTGCTGACCCGCAAGCCCTGCGCGTAACCCTGACGAACGCTGGCTTTCGGCCCGAGATCGCCGCCAGGTACGTGACTGCGTTGGAAGCCTCCCCCAGCGGGCCGCTTACGGTGGATGCGTGGCTGGCGATGCCCTGGTCGCAGCCCTATCGCCATCTGTGGCTAGGCGACGTGTCGAGCGCCGGAGCGCCGCGCTTGTTTGCCGCCATCGTGATCCCGACCGGTGTCACGGCAGCGCAGTTGCCCGCGTTGGCGGCGCTGGCCGATGCCACCCCCGGTATCCGCCTCGTCGACAAGCCGGCCAGCGTCGCTCGCCTGTTTGCCACGTACCGCGTCGATAGCAGTTGGTGGCTGGCGGGGGCGCTCACCCTGATCCTCACGCTGTTCTGCCTGCGCTATGGCCTCGCCGCCGGTGTGCGCGTGACCTTGCCGGTCGTCTGCGCAGTCGGCATCACGTTTGCGGTGTATGGCTACGCGGGCGTTCCGCTGAATCTGTTCCATTGGCTGGCCCTCATGCTGGTGCTGGGCGTCGGCGGCAACTACGCTGTGTTCCTGCGCGAAGGTTGTGCGCGCCAACGCGCGGATATTGGTGGCGTATGGGTTGGCGTATTGCTGTCGGCATCCACCACGCTGCTCTCGTTCGGCCTGCTCGGTACAAGTGCCATGCCGGTGCTGCGCAGCTTTGGCATGACGCTGGCGCTGGGCATTGTCATTGCGGTTGCGTTGGCACCGCTCGGAATGCCCCTAGCACGACATCGATCATCATGACCGCCTCTCCTGTTTATCTGCATGCGCTCGGCATGGTCAATGCGCTGGGTGACGACGTGAGTGCCATCCGCCGCAACCTGGCAACCGGACACGCACCCGGCATGCGCGCGGCCGACCGGCCGGATGGCTCTACAGGCATGGTCGGACGCGCCTTGGCTGCACTCGAACTCGAACCGCCCGCGCGGTTGTCTGCCTTCGACTGTCGCAACAACCGGTTGCTGCTTGCGGCGCTGGCGCAGATTCAGCCGGTGGTGGATCGAGCGCGCGCCGAATATGGCCCGCACCGGATCGGCATCGTCCTCGGCACCAGCACGTCGGGCATCGATGCCGCGGAGGCAGCGCTGCTCTACGCAAAAGAACACGGCAAGCTTCCCGACGCGTTCGACTATCGCCAGATGGAAATCGGCACGCTGGCGCCGTTCGCTGCTGCGGCGATCGGCACCACCGGTCCGGCCTATACGGTGTCCACCGCCTGCACGTCGAGCGCCAAGGCCTTCGCCTCGGCCCGCCGGCTGCTGCAACTGGGCCTGTGCGACGCAGTGGTCGTGGGTGGTGCGGATTCGCTGTGCGAGTTGACACTGCAGGGCTTTGCCTCCCTGGAGTCCACCAGCGCCGCGCGCACGAACCCCATGAGCCGCAACCGTGCTGGCATCAATATCGGCGAAGGGGCAGCCGTGTTCTTGATGACACGCGAACCCGGCCCTGTGCGGCTTGCAGGTGTGGGGGAATCGAGCGACGCCCACCATATTTCTGCGCCCGATCCGACCGGCGCCGGCGCTGAGAGCGCACTGCGTGGCGCCTTGGCCGATGCGGGCATCGACGCCGACGCGATCGGTTACGTCAACCTGCACGCCACCGCCACCCGCAAGAACGACGAAATGGAAGCACACCTGATGGCACGCGTCTTTCCACAGGGTGTGCCGACCAGCGGCACCAAGCCGCTGACCGGGCACACGCTGGGCGCCGCTGGCGCTACCGAACTCGGCTTCGCATGGCTTACGCTCACCGATGAAGGCATCGCCTTGCCGCGCCACATCTGGGATGGCGAAGCCGACCCCGCTCTGCCCACGCTCGATCTGATCGAAGACACCCGCCGCCTGGGCGCCGGCCGGTACGTAATGAGCAACTCGTTTGCTTTCGGCGGCAGTAACGCCAGCCTGATCCTCGGTGAAGGATGAGCATGACTGATGCCGAACTGAGCGCTGCTTTTCCCGTTGCTCCCATCGAGTCGATCCTGCCGCATCGCGGCACGATGTTGCTGCTCGCAGGGGTCGACACGTGGGATGAAGAGTTTCTCGCAGCGGTTGCCCATGTCGACCCTGCCGCCTGGTATGCCGATACCCAGGGCAACATGCCGGCGTGGATCGGCATCGAACTGATGGCGCAGGCCATTGCTGCGCATGTCGGCCTGCTTTCAACACGCGCCGGGCAGCCCGCGCGGCCCGGCGTGCTGCTAGGCTCGCGCAAGTACGAGGCCAGCGTGCCCGCGTTTGAACAAGGCCAGCCGCTGCGCGTGGAGGCACGCGAGCTGTTGCGCGGTGCCGAGGGCCATGGTGCATACGAGTGCACAATTAGCGCGGGCGCACAGCGCCTGGCCAACGCCGTCATCAAGGTTTTCCAGCCGACCGATTTTCAAGCATTCATCGAAGGGAGTCTCACGATATGAGCCGCCGTGTTCTTGTGACGGGCGCAAGCCGTGGCATCGGCCGCGCAATCGCCTATCAGCTCGCATCCGACGGGTTTGACGTCTCGGTGCATTGCCGCAGCGGCCGCAACGAGGCCGAGGCGGTTGTCGCCGGTATCCAGGCGCAGCGCGCGAATGCAGGTAAGGCCCACGTGCTCCAGTTCGATGTACGCGACCGCAACGCCTGTCGTACGCAGCTTGAAGCCGACGTCCGAGCGCATGGTGCCTACTACGGCATCGTTTTATGCGCAGGTGTCACCCGCGATGCCGCCTTCCCTGCCCTGACGGACGAAGACTGGGACATCGTGCTCGAAACCAGCCTGGACGGTTTCTACAACGTCTTGCACCCGCTGACCATGCCGATGGTGCGCGCGCGCCAGGGCGGACGCATCGTCACCATCGCATCGGTTTCGGGCGTGATGGGCAATCGAGGGCAGGTGAACTACAGCGCGGCCAAGGCCGGTCTGATTGGTGCAACCAAGGCCTTGGCAGTCGAACTGGCTTCACGCAGCATCACGGTCAACTGCGTAGCCCCCGGTTTGGTCGAAACCGAGATGCTGTCCAACGTCGAACACCTTGACCACGCGCTTCAGACGGTGCCGATGCAGCGCGTCGGCCAGCCGGCCGAAGTGGCTGCAGTGGTGGGCTTTTTGATGTCGGATGCAGCGTCGTACGTCACGCGCCAGGTCATCGGTGTCAACGGCGGGATGATCTGATGAAGCGCGTTGTCGTCACCGGCATGGGCGGCGTTACCGCCCTCGGCTCTGAGTGGAGCGAAATCCAGTCGGCCATCGAGCAGGGCCGCAATGCCGTTCGGCGCATGCCGGAGTGGGATTACTTCGACACGCTGCACGCACGGCTGGCGTGCCCGCTGCCAGCTTTCACTGCACCGGCGGAGTACCCGCGCAAGAAGACGCGCTCGATGGGCCCGGTCTCGGTGTACGCCGTGCGAGCAAGCGAGCTGGCCCTGGCCGATGCAGGCTTGGCCGCAGACACCTCCATCTCCGATGGCCGCATGGGCGTGGCATATGGCTCGTCGTCAGGCTCGGTGCAGCCCATCCGTGCGTTTGGCAGCATGCTGGACACGGGTTCGATGCAGGGCGTCACATCCAACAGCTACGTGCAGATGATGCCGCACACAACGGCGGTCAACGTCGGGCTGTTCTGGGATTTGAAAGGCCGGGTCATTCCCACGTCGTGCGCCTGCGCATCGGGCAGCCAGGCGATCGGCTATGCCTATGAAGCCATCGCGACCGGCAAACAGACGATGATGCTGGCCGGCGGCGCTGAGGAACTGTCCGCACCAGCCGTAGCCGTGTTCGACACCCTCTACGCCACCAGCACGCGCAATGACGAGCCGCACCTCACGCCCCGCCCGTTCGACAAAGCCCGTGATGGTCTGGTCGTGGGCGAAGGCGCCGCCACACTGGTGCTGGAAGACTACGAACACGCCCGTGCGCGCGGGGCGCGCATCCATGCCGAGGTCGTCGGTTTCGGGTGCAATTCCGACGGTGCACACATGACGCAACCTACGGCAGCCACCATGAGCCAGGCAATGCGCCTGGCGCTGCAGGATGCACGCCTGCCGCAAGACGCCATCGGCTACGTCAACGCGCACGGCACATCGACCGACCTGGGTGACGTGGCGGAGAGCCAGGCCACGGCTGAGGTCTTCCGGCCCACGATGCCGATCAGTTCGCTCAAGAGCTATATCGGTCATACGCTGGGCGCATGCGGCGCCATTGAAGCGTGGTGGACCATCGAGATGATGAAGCGCAACTGGTACGCACCCACGCTCAACCTCGAGAACGTCGACCCAGCCTGTGCACCGCTGGACTACATCGCGGGCAGCGCGCGCACCCTTGATACCGACCACGTGATGAGCAACAACTTCGCGTTTGGCGGCATCAACACCTCGCTGATCTTCAAGCGCGCTGCCTGATGTCGCTTAGCACTTCGCGCACTCCTGCGGCACCCGAACGCGTGGTCGTGACAGGCCTGGGTATCGTCAGTTGCCTGGGTAACACGCTCGACGGGGTCTCTGCGGCGCTGCGCGACGGCCGCTCGGGCCTCTCGCACATTCCTGCCTGGCAGGCGCTGGGGCTGTCGAGCCAAGTCGCCGGCTTGGCCTCGGTTGAAGGCGCTCAGCCGTTTGCGCGCAAGTTCGAACGCTTCATGGGCGAGACCGCACGCATGGCATGCCACGCCGCACGCAACGCCATCGACGATGCGGGTCTGGACCCGGCGGCGCTGCAGACGCCGCGCGCGGGCTTGGTGGCAGGCTCCGGCAGCGGGGCATTGGCCGCGTACGACGTCGCACTGGACGCGGTACGCGCGCGCGGTGTGGAACGGGCATCGCCCTACATCGTGCCGCAGGTGATGAGCAGTACGGTGTCCGCGAACCTTGCGCAGGTGTTTGGGCTCGGCGGCATCAGCTATTCACCGTCATCGGCGTGCACCACGTCGGCGCTGGCGATTGGTCAGGCTGCGCAGTGGATCCGCTCGGGCCAGCAAGACATCATGCTGACCGGTGGCGCGGAAGAGTTACACGACAGCTATGCCATGTTCTTCGATGCCATGGGCGCGCTCTCGCGTGCGCCGGCGAACGCGCCCGAGCGTGCATCGCGCCCGTACGATGTGGCACGCGACGGCTTCGTGCTGGCTTCCGGCGCCGGCATGCTGGTTCTGGAATCGCTAACCCACGCACGCGCCCGTGGCGCCCGGATCTACGCGGAACTGACCGGCTTCGGACAAAGCACCGACGTCGGCTCGATGGTGTCGCCGCGTGCGCCGGGCATTGCGCGCGCGGTGCAGGGCGCGGTGGATGATTCGGGCCACCATCCTGACTACATCAATACGCACGGCCCATCCACACCCGCGGGCGACGTGGAGGAGCTGCTTGCCCTGCAAACCGTATTTGGTACCGCCGTGCCGCCATTCTCATCCACAAAGGGCCTCACCGGACATCCACCTGGAGCGGCGGGTGCGCAGGAGGCGATCTATACCTTACTGATGATGCGAGACGGCTTCATCGCCGGTTCTGCCGGTATCGAAACACTCGACCCTGCGGTCGGCGGCCTGCCACTGGTGCGCCAGTCGCGTGCCGCTCGTATCGGGCGGGCGCTATCGATTTCATTTGGGTTCGGCGGCAGCTGCGCCGGACTGATGTTCGACGCCATGGTCTGACACCGTCCTTGGTAATTTCTCAACGCAATAAGAAGACAGGAGTGCTCTCAATGAAGAAACAACTGCTGCTGGCCGCCAGCGCGCTTGCCATGCTCACCCAGGTCGCACACGCGCGCACCGAGGTCGTGACGTACCCGATCCAGCCCGTGCTGCAATCGCAGCAATTCGCGCCCGGGGTGGCGCTTTACTTCGGCAGCCAGCCGCACCCGGCCGTGGTGTCCAGCCTGGGTGAAGTCACGAAGTCGTCCCACCCGGCGCGCAAAACGGCCACCGAGGTCGAAATCTGCAACGCCACGCTGGCCGATGCCCTGCGCCAGCTCGCAAGTGCCGCGCACGACCGTGGCGCAAATGCTGTCATCAACATCAAGACGTGGTTCCACTCGACCGAGAGCAACGACGAGAACAATTACACCTGCGGTGTCAGCGGCGTATCGGCGGCATTGCGGGTGCGCGGTGAACTGGTCACGGTCGAGTCTGCCAAGTAAGCGGCAATCGTCATCCGCACCCCGCTCACACCCATTACGAGGGATCTGGAATGAAACGCCAATTGATACTGGCCGTGCTGTGCGCGGCCACGATGAGCACCTCCGCGTTTGCCCGCAACGATGTCGAGTCGTACTCGCTCGATGCAGCGTTCAAGAGCGAAGGTTCCGACAAGGTGGGCAGCGATATCGCGCTCGTCTTCGCCGGCCAACGGCATGCAGCGGTGGAGAAATCGATGGGCGAGGTTGCCACCAACAAGAAGACCAATGGCGTCGGCCGCAGCGATGAAGCCGCTTGCCAGTATGTGTTCCTGTCCGCCGTGCTGGCGCTGCAGGAACGTGCGCGCCAGTTGGGTGGCAACGCGGTCATCAATATCAAGAGCAACTACAAGAATAAACTGACTGAGAGCGCCACGGAGTTCACCTGCGGTTCGGGCGCCCTCATGTCGGGCGTGGCACTGAAGGGTGAGGTTGTGACCCTGAAGAAGTAGGAGCCCATGGGCGCTGCCGGCCAGGGAACTCGGCCGGCGGCCCCTCAGGCAGCCAATTTGGTAGCGGCGACATTGACGAGCGTCTCACGCCGCTTGCCCGGCTTCGGATGGTGCAAGCCCAGGCGTTCAAACAACCCGAAGTCCGCTGCCCTGCTCCACCAGAGATACGGTAGCGACACGTTACGTTGGTCAAAATCGAAACCGCCGGTACGCAGCATTTGCAAATACCCTTCCGCACTCTTTTGCACATGCATCGGATGACGGAACAGCAACCGGATCACCCACGACTTGATATACGCGTCGGTCGACTCGGCGAACAGCAGCACGCCGCCCGGCTTCAATACGCGGCGGAACTCCGCCAATGCGCGCTCCTGTTCGACAAGATGATGAAATGTCTGGTGGCAGAAGACGATATCTGCGCTGGCATCAGGCAGGGGCAACGCCGCGCAATCGGCGTGCAGGATGTCGACGGGCGTGCCGATGGCACTGGCCGCCCGACGCGAAGCCTCCAGCGAAGGCGCATGGCAGTCCACACCGATAATCCGTTGCGGGGCAAACGCTTGCTCCAGCAACCGAAAGGAAATGCCCTGTCCGCAACCCACATCCACCAGGATCGGGGCGTCAGACAGTGGTTTGGTGATCAGACGTTTGAGGTCATTGATGGCAACCCGCAGCACATGGTGCTCCCACGTATACGTGCGCAGAAACCAGATGCCGAAAGCGGTTTCCGGAACGAAAGATCCGATATGCGCAGGCGTTGACGTGCTATCCATGGATGAACGGTGTTGGTCTGAAAATCAAAACGGGTTTTCAAGGCTGGCGCATTGTACCGACATCGAACGCCGGTTTTCAAAGCGTGTGGGAAGACGTAATCTCGCGCGTTATCTCGGCCGGCGGCGACATGACAACGATAATCACAACCGATAATGCACACAACTCCCCAAGCAATCGATCAACACGAACACGTCGACGTCGCCATCATCGGCGCGGGCCCCTCGGGCGCGGTAGCGGCAGCCTTGCTGCAGCGCGCCGGGCGCAATGTGCTGGTGCTCGAACGCCAGCATTTCCCCCGCTTCTCGATTGGCGAAAGCCTGCTGCCCCAGAGCATGGCCTACCTTGAAGAGGCGGGCATGCTGCAAGCCGTTGTGGAAGCAGGATTCCAATACAAGAACGGGGCGTATTTCGTACATCAGGACAAGCACGCGTCCTTCGATTTCCGAGACAAGCACTCCGCTGGCTGGGGCACGACGTATCAGGTCGAACGGGCGGTGTTTGATCAAACGCTGATCAGAAGCGCTGCGGAACAGGGCGCCGTCGTTCGTTTTGGCCACACCGTGCGCACGATGCAGCCTGGTGATGCGCCTGTGCTGGAAGTTGAAGACGAAGCCGGGAACGCTTATGCCGTTCATGCCCGCTTCGTACTGGACGCAAGCGGTTTTGGCCGCGTGCTGCCGCGCCTGCTGAATCTTGAAGCGCCATCCCGCATGCCAACGCGTGCGGCGCTGTTCACGCACGTGCGCGACGCCTTGCCTGCCGGCAGCACCGATCGCGACAAGATCTGCATCGCCGTTCACCCCGAACGTCGCGATGTCTGGTACTGGATGATCCCGCTGGCCAACGGCCGCTCGTCGGTCGGCTGCGTGGCCGAAGCGAGCTTCCTCGACGTGCCGGAGGCAGAGCGCGAAGCGACCTTGCGCAAACTGATCCAGGCCGAACCGAATATCGCAGCGCTGATTGGCGACGCGCCGTTTCTGATGCCCGTGAGACAGATCGGTGGCTACGCGGCCAACGTGGAGCGCCTCTACGGACCAGGCTATGCGTTGCTGGGCAATGCAGGCGAGTTCCTGGACCCGGTGTTCTCGTCAGGCGTGACGATCGCATTGCGCTCGGCGGACCTGGCGACGCGCGTCCTCGTACGGCAACTCAACGGCGAAACCGTCGATTGGCTTGCCGATTACGACAAGCCGCTGCGCAAAGGCATCGATACGTTCCGCGCATTCGTCGACCGGTGGTACACGGGCGAGTTGCAAGACATCATCTTCCACCCGCGACATTCACCGGGCATCCGCCGCATGATCAGCGCCATCCTGGCGGGCTACGCCTGGGACGAAACGAATCCGTTCGTGGTCAATCCGGTGCGCCGTCTCGATACGCTGCACGAGGTATGCCGGAGGGAAGTCGCCTGACGGAACGCTGCTGCGCGCGCCCGGACCGATGCAGCGCGGGCCCGCTTACCGCCGGCGCGCCAGCAGATCATCCACCACAGGCACCACCGCCAGCAGCATCAGAATCGACGCGAGCGGAATCGTGGCCGTATAGCCCAGGTGCCTGAAACCCAACGCACCGACCACGCCGCCCACAAAGAACATCCCAAGCAGGGACGCCAGCAGCCGCAGCTTGGGCCGGTTGGCGACCACGGCCGGCAGATTGTGATGTCCATGGTTCCAATACAGCGCCTTGCCGATTTCGATACCAATGTCGGTGGCCAGGCCTGTCACGTGCGTGGTGCGGATTTCCGCCTTCGAGATCTTGGTGATGATGGCGTTCTGCAGCCCCATCAGGAAGCACAGCAGTGCCACGGTGGCCGGCACGAACACGACCCGGTATTGCCCGAGCGTTGTGCCCATCAGGCCAAAGAGCAGCAGCAGCGCGGCCTCCAGCATGAGTGGCAGCGCGAATTCGCTCTGCGTGCTGCGGCGGCGCCCCCAGTTGACGAGCACTGCCGTACACGCCGCGCCGCACAGAAACGCCAGCAGCGAAGCAAAGCCCGCAAACACAAGGACAACGTCGCCCAGCACGAGGTCGTCGGCGATCGCCGAGACGATGCCGGACATGTGCGAGGTGTATTGCTTGACGGCGAGAAATCCGCCCGCGTTGGCGGCGCCCGCCACGAAGGCCAGCGATTGACCGAGGCGCCGGTTGGCGTCTTCTGAGCGTTCCGGGCTGGTCAGGCGGCGAAGATACTGGATGGGCATGACCAGTCCTGACGGTAGGTGAGCCGACATGATACGCCGCGCCCTCCGACCGCCCGACCGCGCCGCATCAAGGATTGATGTACTGGAACAGCGACATGCCCTGCATGGCCGTGAAGGTCTTCTGTGCGGCCTGCAGCGACACCTGCTGCTGCGAGAACTGCGAGATGGCGGAGGTGTAATCCACCGATTGCAGCTTCGAGATCTGCTCCTTCAACTGCTCGCCGTAGTTCGAGCCGCTGCTGTTGAGCGTGGCGAGCTGCGCCTGCTGCGTGCCCACCGTCACCTGCGCTTGCAGGGCGACCTGATAGGCATTGTCGAGATTGCCCTGCGCCGTCTGCACGGCCTTTTGCAGGTTGGCGACGTCGGTGGCCTGAGTGGCAGCGTTGATCGGGGTCGACAGCGCCGTGATCAGCTTCTCGTACGTCTTGAAGATGCTCTGATTGGCGTTCGGGTTGGACGCATCCGAGTTGGGGATGCGCACGAACACCGAATCGCCCGACACCGAATTCGGCATCGAGATGTTCTGCGAAACCTGCACCACCGGTGGCTGGCCGCTACCGACGTATTGCACGGAACCGCCGGTGTTGGTGAACGGATCGGTCGTGCCGTTGGCGCCGCCAAACAGGGCCACGCCCGAGGCATCGCGCTGATTGGCCGTCGACAGCAGCTGCTGGTACTGCTGCTTGACCTGCGCCAGCACACCAACGCGCTGTGACTCCGTCATCAGCGAGGTGTTGGCGCCCACCAATGTCTGCTTGCCCTGCTGCAGCGTGGTCACCAGATTGGTCAGCGCCGAAGACACGCTGGTCAGGCGCGCGTCGGTGGTGTCACGGTTGGACTGGTATTGGTCGTTGGTGTCCTGCGTTTGCTGCAATTGCGCCATCTGACCAAACGCGCTGGGGTTGTCGCCCGCACTGGTGAGCGCGATGCCGCTTGCAATCTGCTGCTGCAGCGTGAGCAGGTTCGATTGCGTGTTCTGCATCGAAGCGGAAGACGCTGCAAAGAATTGGGCGCTACTGACTCGCATGATCGGTCCGGACGAAGGGCTTTAGGACGTTATCGGCAGGCGGGGCGGTTTCTTCAGCCGCGCCGATCAGCCGCCGGCAATCGACAGCAGGCTGGCGAACAGCGAATTGGCCGTCTGCATCACCTTGGCGGAGGCCTGGTAGGCCTGCTGGTACTTCATCAGGTTCATCGCCTCCTCATCGAGGTTCACCCCCGACACCGACTGCTGCTGTTGCGTGGAGCTGGCCAGCAGCGCCTTCTGCGAGGTCAGGTTGGTGCTGGCGCGGTTGGCCTGCACACCCACCTGGGTGACGAGGTTGTTCCACGCCGAGCCGATCGAGGTCGTGCCGCCGTCCAGCAGGTTGCTGTTGCGCAGCTTGGCCAGCGCGCTGGCGTTGCCGTTGTCGGTGCTGTTGGCGGTGTTGGCCGAAATGGCGAACGTGTCACCGTTGCCGGGCGAACCCGAGAGCGTCATCTGTACGCCGTTGAACGCGTACGTCGCGCCCTGCGTGTACGGTGCCGTGCCGCCCGCGTACGTGGTCGACGTGCCGCCCACCGTGACGGTGACGCTGCCCGGGAATCCCGACAGGGAGCCGCCAACGGCCGAGCTGTACGTCAGGTTGATCGGCGAGGTGAGCGGCGAGCCGGCATACGTGCTGTCCACGCCCAGTGAAGACACCGTGGCGCTGCCCGTGTTGTTGCTGCCCTGGTTGAGCACCACGGGCGAGGCTGCGGCCACGTTGTGATAATCAGTGGTGAGCGTCTGCATGGTGGCGGCCGCGTTGGCGGTCGGGCGCACCAGGAAGGAGTCACCGCTGTTCATCGTGCCCGACAGGTTGAGCGTGACACCGTCGATCGTGGTCGGCCAGCTCGACACGGTTACGGAGGCGGAGCCGTCCGGATAGTGCGAAACGGTGTAGGCGCCGCCCTGGTACTTGACCTGGTAGTCGTAGCCCTGCCCCGCATTGGCGTTGGTGATGCTGGCAGTCAGCGAGCCGCTGCCGGTGTTGTTGGTGCTGGGCGCGACGCTCGGGTTGGCCACGGAGAAGAGGTCCGTGCCCATCTTGCCGTTGGCGTCCATGCCGAGTTTGTTCTGCGCGTTCACGTCGGCCGACACGGCCGTGGCCAGACGGCCCAGGCTGTTCTGTGCCGGAATGAGCGTGTTGTTGCGAAAGTCCATCAGGCCGCCCAGCGCACCACCGCCGAGCTGGCTGTCGTCGATGTTGACCGTGCCGCCCGGGCTCTTGTAGCCCACCGACAGTTGCGTCGGGTCGTACTGCGACGGCACCGCCGTCAGCTGGTAGCTCTTGTTGCCCTGCACGAGCGCCTGGCCGTTACCCACGTAGATGTTGAACTGGCCGTCGCCGGTCTGCACCACGCTCGCCTTGATCGACTGATTGAGCGTCTGGACTAGCTGGTCGCGCTGGTCACGCAGGTCATTGGCCGGCTGGCCGGTTGAGGCTTCCGCCTTGGAAATCTGGTCGTTCAACGAGGCGATCTGCTGCGCGGTGCCGTTGACCGAGCTGATCTGCGTCTGCACCTGCGTATTGACCTGGTTGTTGAGCGAACTCAGTTGCCCGGCAATCGAATTGAAGCGGCTTTGCAGGCCCGCCGCGGCGTTCAGGAAGACCTGGCGCGCGGTGGTGTCCGAGGGCTTGGAGGCCAGGCCATCGGCAGCGTTGAAGAAGCTGGTGAGCGACGAAGTCAGGCCGCTGTTGCTGTCCGACATGTATTTGCTCAGGCCCGACACCAGGCTGTTGAGCTGGTCTGCTGCGCTGGTCGAGGCCTGGCCGCTTTGCACCTGGGCCGTGAGGAACTGGTCGTAGATGCGCTTGACGGTCGTGACGTTGGCGCCCTGGCCGAGATAGCCCACGCCGGCGTACAGCGGAATGTTTTCCGTCTGCACGGCTTCCTGGCGCGAATAGCCAGGCGTGCTGGCGTTGGCAATGTTGTTGCCGGTCACCTGCAGGTTGATATCGGCAACCCGCAGGCCAGACGCGCCAATATTCAGGAGGGAGCTGCTCATAGTTGTCTCGGTGCGGGCGGCACGAAGCCGCCGAAATAAGCTCTAGAAACAACATCGGCCGACTCAGGACAAACTTGAGCCGGCCGCCGTCGCCAAAATATGCTTCTTAAATCACTCAGACGATCTGCTTGAGCACCGCCATGATCTTGTGGGCGTAGTTCGGATCGGTGGCGTAGCCCGCGCGCTGCAAGCCCTTGGCGAACGACGCCGCATCGTTGCCGTTGCCGGCTGCCACGACGTTGCTGTAGCGCGGGTTGTTGGCCAGCAGGTTGGCGTAATCCTTGAACGCCTCGGCGTACGAGCTGTAGGCGCGGAATTTCTCCTGAACCTTGTGGGCAACACCGCCGATGTATTCGGTGGTGGTCACCGTGGCAGTCTTGCCGGCCCATGAGCCGCCGGCCTTGATGCCGAACAGGTTGTGCGTGTTCGTGCCGTCCTTTGCCTTGATCTCGCGGCGGCCCCAGCCGGACTCCAGCGCGGCGTGGCCGATCATGAAGTTGGCCGGAATGCCGGTTTCCTGTGCGGCCTGCGACGCGTGGCCGATCAGCTTGTTGTAGAAGCTGGTCATGCGCTCGCCGCGCGGCTCCGATGCCACCGTCGACAGATCCACCTCGGGCGGCGCACTCGGGGTCTGCGCCTGCGCATCCGCCTGCTTGCGCAGGGCGGCCAGCGCACGCTGCACACGTTCTTCCAGGCCCGGGCGCGGCACGGTGCTGATGCCCGAACCGTCGTCTTCGGTGCCCGGTGCGACGGCTGCAGCCATGCTGTTGAGTGACGACCGGGCGATGGCCTTGGCGGCATCGCTGGTCGCACTGGCGGCACCCGGCAGCGCGGTATTGGTCGCCGTCGTATTGGACAGCGCGGTATTCACCTTGCCGCCCGCATCCGGGTTCACATGGTTGGCCTGACGCAGCATCTGCTTCAGAAGCTGGTCTGCCACGCCCACGCCGCGCGACGCCATGGTCTGCGACAGCTGCTGGTCGAGCATCGACGTGTACATCTTGCTCGAAGACGAATCGAGCGGCCCGTTCTGCGGCGATGCATCGCGCATCTGCTTGAGCATCATGTTCACGAAGATCGCGTCGAATTGCTTGGCGACGGTCTTGGCCGCGCCGTTCGGATCGGTACGCGCCGTTTGCTTGAGCGACTCGAACCCTCGGGAATCGAGCGCCAGGCGGCTGGTGAGGTCGGTTGGGTTCATCGTGGCCTCCCCTGCGTCAGATGATTTCCAGGTCGGCGCGCAGCGCGTTGGCCGCCTTCATCGCCTGCAGGATCGAGATCAGGTCTTGCGGGTTGGCGCCAATCGCGTTGATGGCCTTCACCACATCCGCCAGGTTGGTGCCGCCCTTCACGTTGATAAGGCTGCCGCCTTGCTGCTTGACCTCAATGTTCGAGCGCGCGCCCGCCACCGTCTGCCCTTGCGAGAAGGGCGCGGGCTGGCTCACCACCGGGTCCGTACTGATGGTGACCGACAGGCTGCCGTGCGCCACCGCGCAGGGCTCGAGCTTGACGAGCTGGTTCATCACCACCGAGCCCGTGCGGGCGTTGACCACCACACGCGCGGCGGCCAGCGCCGGCGTCACGTCAATATTCTGCAGCTTGGCCACGAAGCCGACGCGGTCCGACGCCAGGGCCGGTGCGCGCACGTTGATCGTGCGGCCGTCGGCGGCTTGCGCCGTATCCGTGCCGAACTGCTTGTTGATGGCGGTGACGATGTTCTGCACGGTGCCGAAATCCGTCGTGCCGGTATCGAGCTGGATGCTGCCGGCCTCGCCCACCGTGGCCTGCACGGCACGCTCCACCGTGGCGCCGTTGGCGATACGGCCCGCGCCGAGCTGGTTGATCTGCACCTTGCTGCCATTGGCCGACGCGCCTGCACCGCCAATCACCACGTTGCCCTGCGCCAATGCGTAGAGCTGGCCGTCCACGCCCTTGAGCGGCGTGAGCAGCAGCGTGCCGCCGCGCAGGCTCTTGGCGTTACCGATGGAGGACACCGTCACGTCGATGGTCTGGCCCGGCCGCACAAAGGCAGGCAGCGTGGCCGTCACCACCACGGCGGCGGTGTTCTTGAGCTGGATGCTCGCGCCGGCCGGTACGTTGATGCCGAACTGCGTGAGCATGTTGTTGAAGCTCTGGACCGTGAACGGGGTCTGCGTGGTCTGGTCGCCGCTGCCGTCCAGGCCGACGACAAGGCCGTAGCCGATCAGCGCGTTGTCTCGCACGCCGGCAACGGTGGTCAGATCCTTGATGCGGTCAGCGTGTGCCGTGGTCGGAACAACCGCTGAAATCGCGCTCAGTGCCACCAGGGCCGCGCCAAGGGTTCGATACAACCTCGTTCTAAGCAAAGTCATGGCAGATTCCTCAGAACGGCGACACGGTCAGGAAGAACCGCGACAGCCAGCCCATCTGCTGCGACTCGGCCACATAGCCCGTGCCGCGATATTCCATGCGTGCGTCCGCCACCTGGGTGGACAGCACGGTGTTTTGATTGTTGACGGTCGTGGGGTTGACCACGCCCGAGAACTTGATCGACTCGGTGCCCTGGCCCACGGCCATCTGCTTCTCGCCGCTCACGACCAGGTTGCCGTTGCCCAGCACCTCCACCACCGTGACGGTAATCGTGGCTGTGAAGTTGTTCTGCGCACCGTTGGCGCCCTTGCTGTCGAACTTGTTGGCGTCGCTGGCCGACACGCCCAGCAAAGACAGCACGCCCGCGTTCATGCCGGCGAAGGTCGGCACCGAGGCGCTCATGCTGCCGGTGCGGTTGACGCTGCCCGAAGTCTGCTTGCTGGCCGCTGTGTTCTCGGTGATCACGATGGTGATCGTGTCGCCCACCATGTGCGCGCGGCGGTCTTCGAACATGCCGCGAAACCCACCGCTGCCCGATGCCACTTCCTGGTAAATCGCCCCGTTCTGGCGCGGCGCCATCACCGGCATCGGCGGGCGCGCGGTTGTCGGACCCTGCACGATCGGGGCCGGCGGCGGCAGCAAGCCGCACGCCGTAGCGAGCAAGGCGGCCGTGCCGAGCACGGCCAATCGAACGACTCGAACAGCCGGCACAGCGCGGCCGCTGTGCTCGCCATTCTGGAGCGAATAAACCGGGGGGGTATGCATCGCACTACATCCTCAAAGACTGCGCCGTCGGCTCAAAGCTGCGACAGCTTCTCCAGCATCTGGTCCGAGGTCTGGACCGACTTGCTGTTGATCTCGTACGCACGCTGCGTCTGGATCATGTTGACCATTTCTTCCACCACGTTCACGTTGGACGTTTCAACGTAGTTCTGGCTGAGCGCGCCCACGCCGTTCGAGCCCGGGTTGGCCAGGTTGGCCGTGCCCGACGCTTCGGTTTCGGCATACAGGTTTTCGCCCATGCTGCGCAGGCCGGCCGGGTTGATGAAGTTGGCCAGCTGGAACGTGCCCACCTGCGTGTTGTTGACCGCGCCGGGCGTGGTGACCGTCACAACGCCATCCTTGCCGATGGTCAGGCTGGTGGCGTTCTGCGGGATCGTCACAGCCGGCTGCACCGGGTAACCGCTGGAGGTCACCAGCTGACCCTGCGCGTTGACCTGGAAGCTGCCGTCACGCGTATAGGCCAGCGTGCCGTCAGGCATCTGCACCTGGAAGAAGCCGTTGCCGTTGATGGCCACGTCGGTCGAGTTGCCGGTCTGCTGCAGGTTGCCCTGCGTGTGCAGGCGCTCGGTGGCGACGATGCGCGCACCGGTACCGATCTGCATGCCCGAAGGCAGCGTGGTCTGTTGCGACGACTGTGCGCCCGGCTCGCGCACGTTCTGATACAGCAAGTCCTCGAACACGGCGCGCGAGCGCTTGAAGCCCGTCGTGTTGACGTTCGCCAGGTTGTTCGAGATGACATCCAGCTGCGATTGCTGGGCGTCCATCCCGGTCTTGGAAATCCACAGGGAGCGAATCATGTTCGAGTCCTTGGTTGATTCAATTCAATGCGCCGGCCGTTCAGGCGTGGCGCAGCAGTTCATTGGCCGACTGGGCATTCGTGTCGCTCGTGTGCAGCGATTTCATCTGCATTTCGAGCTGGCGCGAGATCGCAATCATGTTGACCAGCGAGTCGGTCAGGTTGACGTTGCTGCCTTCCAGCGCCCCGCCGGTCACGCGGACTTTCTCGTCCACGCTGGCGTCCTGGCCGTCGCGCTGGCGGAACAGGCCGTCGGCGCCGCGATCGATGTTCGACGGGTCGATGCTCACCAGCTTCAGACGGCCCAGCGACACGGGCGGCGTACGGCTGTCGGCGCTGATCGCGTTGACCGTACCGTCCTTGGCAAACTGCACCGTGGTGTCGGGCGGCAACGTGATCGGGCCGCCGTCGCCCAGCACGGGCTGGCCCGAGAGCGTCTGGATCGTGCCGTCGGCACCGAGCTGGAACGTACCGGCGCGGGTGTAAGCCTCACCGCCATCCGGCGTCTGCACGGCAAAGAAGCCTTGTCCGTCGATGGCCACGTCCAGGCTGCGGCCAGTGGTCTCGATCGGGCCGGGCGCGAGGTCCGTACCGATGGCCGAGGCCATGACGTAGCTGCGCGTGGGCGAGCCCTCGCCTTGCACACCCACCGTATGGAACGCGTCGATCTGCGCCTTGAACCCGGTGGTGCTGGCGTTGGCGAGGTTGTTGGCGCTGGCAGCCTGCTGGTCGAACAGGTGCTTCACGCCGGTCATCGACACGTAAATCGAGCGGTCCATGCTGGGCTCCTGCTACCCGTTAGCGCATGCTGACCAGCGTCTGGAGGATGGTGTCCTCCGTCTTGATGGTCTGCGCATTGGCCTGATACGAACGCTGGGCAACAATCATGTTGACCAGCTCTTGACTCAGATCCACGTTGGACTGCTCCACCGCCGACGACTGCAGCAGGCCGAACGAACCCATGCCCGGCGTGCCCAGGTTCGGAGCGCCCGAGTTGGACGTTTCCACCCACTGATTGCCGCCGATGTTCTGCAAGCCTGCCGGAGCCTTGAAGTTGGCCATGGCGATCTGGCCCAGCGTCGACGTGCGGCCATTGGAGTAGCGCGCGGTGACGGTGCCATCGGTACCGACCGCGTAGCTGGCCAGGCGGCCGGTGGCGTAACCGTCTTGCGTCACGCCCGGGGCGGTGTCGTTGTAGCCGCCGCCGTACTGCGTGGTGCCCGTGAAATCCATGGTGGCGATGCTCATGCCGCCAAAGGCCACGTTGATCTTGCTCGGCGATGAGGTGAGTTGGCCGCTGCTGTTGAACGTGAGCGCCGTCACCGGGTTGCCGCCGGTCGGATTGTTGCCGTCCACTTGCGAGTACACATCCCAGCCTGCGGCGGTACGCACGTAGTAGTTGGTCAGCATGTGTGCCGTGCCCGTCCCGTCGTACACCTGCTCCGAAACGGAGTGGTTGAACGTGGCCGAGTTGGTGGCCGAGAACGGCGTGGTGGTCGGCACCGTGGCGGCGGCATCCAGGTTCACGCCGAACGCGGTGTTGGTGGTGGCAAGCGGCGCCAGGTCGTTGACGGGAATCTTCAGGTTGGTCAGCACGGCAGTGTTGACCTTGCCGGTCGAATCCACGCCGTAGCCGGTCAGGTTCTGGCCGGTAGCCGAGATGATGAAGCCGTTCTTGTCGGTCTGGAACTGGCCGTTACGCGTGTACGACACCTGGCCGCTCGACGGGTCGACCATGCGGTAGAAGCCCGTGCCGTTGATCGCGATGTCCAGCGGGTTGCCGGTGATGGTCACGTTGCCCTGCGTGAACGACTGCGACACCTTGGTCACGCTCACGCCCTGGCCGATCTGGTTGTCGGATGCACCCACCAGCGAGCGCGCGTACACGTCGCCAAACTCGGCGGTCGATTTCTTGTAGCCGACAGTGTTGGCGTTTGCCACGTTGCTGCCGATCACGTCCAGGTTTGCAGAGGCGGCGTCGAGACCGCTCAGGCCTTGCTGGAATCCCATAGTGTTCTCCCGTAGAAGATAGAAGCGCGGGGTCTGCCCGCAGTTGACCTGTGATTACTGAATCGATGCAACGTCGGACAGCTTGGCGGTTCCGCCAGACGCCAACACCAGCTGCATCGTGCCGTTGTTGATCGTGACGCCGGCCACCTTGTCGGTGCCCAGCGCATTGGCCGTAACGACCTTTCCACCCTGCGTGGCCGACACCTTGATGGAGTAGGCGCCGTCGGCAAGCTGGTTGCCCTTGTCGTCCTTGCCGTTCCAGGTGTAGTTGCCGCTGCCGCCCCCCATCTGGCCGAGATCGACGGTGCGCACGGCCACGCCCGCAGCGTTCGTGATCGTGACGACGACGTCGTCGGCGCCGTTGGGCACCGAGACGCCGAAGTTGGCAGCCCCCGAGGCCAGCGTCAGGTTGTTGGTCGGCACCTGCACCGAGCGGCCGATCATCGACGACGCCTGCGTGGTCGCGTTCTGCGTGAGCATGCTCGACATCGTGGTGTTCAACTGCTGGATGCCGTTCACAGTGTTGATCTGCGCAAGCTGCGAGGTCATCTGCGAGTTGTCCATCGGGTTGAGCGGATCCTGGTTCTTCAACTGCGCCACGAGCAGTTTCATGAACGTGTTCTGCAGGTCGCTGCCGTTGGTGATGGCAAGCTGGTTGCCGGAGGTCGTGCTCGAGGTGCTGGTCGTGCTGCCGGTTGAGCTGACGGTCATGTTCGTGTCTCGCTGGGAATGTGCCGTTTACTGGCCCAGGGTCAGAGCCTTGGAGGCCATCGTCTTGGTGGTGTTGGCGACTTCCACGTTGGCCTGGTACGAGCGCGACGCAGAAATCATGTTGACCATTTCGTCCACCACATCGACGTTCGGCATGGTCACGTAGCCGTCGGCATCGGCCAGCGGGTTGCCCGGCTGGTGCATGCGCTTCATGGGGGTGACGGTGTCTTCCACCACGCGGTCGACCGACACGCCGGTGGCGTAGTCGTCAGACTCCTGCGCGGGCGAGAACACCACCTGCTTGGCGCGGTACGCCTTGCCGTCCGGGCCCGTCACGCTTTCGGCGTTGGCCAAGTTGGAGGCGACCACGTTCATGCGCTTGGACTGCGCGGTGAGCGCGCTGCCAGCTACATCCATCACCTTGAATAGCGACATGTTGATTCCGATGTCTTCAAACACTGTTGCCGGCGCGGCTGCCGGACCGATCCGGTGTTCTGCATGGCGGCTTGCTCCGGACCGATCTTTCCGGGCCCGGAGCGCCACACAGTTCCCGCCCCTCTTTCGCCGCGCGTGATTGCTGCGCGGTCGTCTTAATGCCTGTCTGCTGCTCTTGCTGCTCTTGCTGCTCTTGCTACGTCGCGCTAGCTGTTTTGAATCGCCGCCAGCATCGACTTGATCTTCTGCGTCACGATGCTCAGATCGGCCTCGTAGCGCACGGTGTTGTCGGCAAAGCGCATGCGCTCGCCGTCCATGTCCACCGTGTTGCCATCGATGGACGGCTGCTGCGACGTGCGGTACTGCACCTCGCCCTGCAGCGCCTTGGTCTGCTGCGACAGCGACGCCTGCATCAGCGACACATCGCCGGCCGGTGCGCCATCCACGCTCAGGTGACCTGCAGCCGTTGCCGTCATCGGCAGGCTGTTACCGCTTTGCTGGCCGACCGCCTTCTGCAGCGCCGACTCAAAATCGAAGTCGCGCGCCTTGTAGTTGGGCGTATCGGCGTTGGCGATGTTCGAGGCCAGGATCTGGTGACGCTGCGAGCGCAAGTGCAGCGCCTGCTCCTGAAAACCGAACAACTGATCCAGCTTGTCGACCATGTCTGTCATTCCTCGCGCGTGGCATCCTGGTGATTGCTGCCACCCGCCGGGGTTTGCGTTCTGTCTTGCGTTTGCGTGTTGCGCGTTCCCTTCGGCCGGAGAACTCGGCATCAGCGGCCCCTTCAAAAACCGCCGATGCCGTCTCCAAAACCGCTGAACCGCTTGTCTTGCTGAGTTGCCGTCATGCAGCCTCAGTGGAAAAGACCTGTCTGCGAATCCAGAGGTTGGCCGGGAAACCTTCCACCGGGGCAGGCTGTACGGCCAGGAACCGCACAACGCCAGGGACTTCACCACGTTGCAAAGTCTAGGGGCCGGTATGCAAGACCATTCGTCCGAATAAGGGGGGGATTGGCCGACATTTCCGCATTTGGCGCTCGCGCACGCGTAGCTACACTTCACCGGACTTTTGATGAAGGGGCTCTCCATGTCCACGCGGTTTGCACGCAGCGCGCACCACCCGATCCGACCTGCCACCACGGCCATGCCGCTGGCGGGGCGCCAGCGCAAGCTGCTGCTGATCCTGGCGCTGGGCCTGCTGGCCAGCGTCGTGCACCCGATCCTGGCGCATGCACAGGGCATGGTGCGGGTGGGCTATCCGCCTGCCCAAGCCGTGCAACAGCCCGCGCAGCCCACCACCATTCAGGGGCCGAACGCCATCCAGATGCAGATCCAGCAACAACTGCAATCCCAACTGGACATCCTGGGCGGCACGAACGAGACGGGGGCGCCACGTGCGTCGGTGGAGGTCGGTCCGGTGGATGCACGTGTAGCCAACCAGCCCTGCGACCAGATCGACCTGATGCTGCCAGCGGCCAACCGCCTGCGCGGCCGTATACAAGTGGGAGTGCGCTGCCGCTCGCCGCACGCCTGGGCGGCCTGGGTGCCGGCCACAATCCAGATTACCGGGACGTATTACGTCGCCTCGCACCAGTTGCCGCCGGGCAAGACGCTCGATATGGGCGACCTGGAAGCCCGCACGGGCGATCTGTCGACGCTGCCGGCCTCGGTCGTGCAGCAGCCAGCCGATGTGGTGGGGCGTGTACTGCTCACGAGCGTGGCCGCCAACCAGCCGCTGCGCGCCGAAAGCCTGCGCCTGCCGGTTGCCGTGCAGGCCGGCCAGACCGTCAAGCTCATCGCCGAGGGCGGTGGCTTCCAGGTCAGCAGCGACGGCCGGGCCTTGAACCAGGCAGCCGTGGGCCAGGTGGCGCAGGTGCGCACCGCCAACGGCAATGTCGTCTCCGGCATTGCACAGTCCGTCGGTGTCGTAACGATCCAGTTTTAAGTCCAAATTGATAACGGCGGATCACTTTTCTACTGTGATGCGTAATCGATACCTGCCGCTAAAGTTTGGGCCGGGGTTGGCCGATATGGGTGTTAGGATGAACGCGCTCTTCGGAGACACCCGTGAAAATCAACCATATCGTGAACAACACGCCGGCCGTTGCGCCGACCAAGGACGCTGCGTCCGGGTCGACGCGCGCGACCGGCTCGTCCCCGGCCGCTACGACGGCTTCGGGCACCCCGCGCCACACCGGCGATTCGCCGTCGCTGTCGGTCCAACAAGTCTCGCGCCAAGTGGGCAGCGGCGACTTCGACGCCGCACGCGTCGAGCAGATCCGCAGTGCCATTCAGAACGGCACGCTCAAGATGGACGCCGGCAAGATCGCCGATGCGGCGCTTTCCGACGCGCAATCGCTGCTCTCCACGCGCTCCAAGAAGGTCTGACGGGGGTTTCCCGTCGTCCGTCCCCCGTATTTTCTGACGCCGCCGGTCCGAGGGTTTCCGACTCTCGACCGCACGCGGCGGGGCGGCGTGCCGGCCGGCGGCTGCCCAAGCTTCCAAGCCTGAGGTAGTCACCATGGACAACACACTGCTGATCCGCACCCTTGCCGACGAGCAGGAACTGCTGCGCGCCGCCACCCTCACCCTGGATGCCGAAGCGCAGGCGTTGCGCGATGGCGACATGGTTGAACTCGAGCGCATCACACAGACCAAGCAGAAGCAGCTCGCCGCGCTGGGCGAAGCCGACCGTGACCGCCGCCTGTGGTGGGCGCAGCACGGCGGCGCCGATCCGTACGGGCTGGTCAAATATCTGCGCACCGACGAAACGGCCAGCCGCCTGTTCGACGAGAACCTGGCCCTGGCCCGCCTGCTGCGCCAGCGCAACATCGACAACGGCACCCTGATCGACCTGCGCCTGCGCGCCACGCAGAACGCGCTGTCCGTCCTGCATGCCGCCAACAATGGCGGCGGCACACCCTACGGCCGCGACGGCAAACAACCGCTGTCGATGCCGCGCTTCTCGGTCGTCGCGCAATAAGCCACCAGAACACGTTTTTTCGGTACAAAAGCCCTGCTTTACGCTCACGTCAATGGGCGTGAAGTGGGGCTAGCTGCTGCTGCCTGATCCTGCTATGTATAGGGGGGTCTAGCGCACCACCGATCGGGGTAGACAAAAAGGTTTACATCCCATTGATGGGTGCAACAAGCATGCTGGGGATTTATTCTGCGATTTTGGCGGGGTTAATCCTCCGCGCCTGGCGACATAAACAAGAAAAACCGGAAGGAAATTGCGCCTGAATGGCGTGCAAGGTTTCGGCCCGGTGGCACCGCATTGCGGTGACTGCCGGTTGAACGGGGAAATATACCGAGACCGCGCGCCAGAAGCATTTCCACAAGCACGGCCCCATTGATTTTGGACCGCCTGGTCCAAATAGACGCGGCAACAAGCTGATTCCGGAAATGGGCAAACAAACCATAACCAGACAGGCGGCGCAGTGAAATCAATCGTAGTGGAGGCACACCCTTTGGTGCGTGCCGGCGCGACCCATGTGTTGCAATCCTTGCCGGCCATTACCGAGGTGGTCAGCGTCGAGCCGGACGAAACCCTCTTTGAAAGTCTCGCGGCGCATGCGGACGCCGAACTGGCCTTGATCGGGCTGCCCTTACCCGGCATCGACGATCTGCCGGCCCTCTCCCGGCTATTGCAACAGCCGCATCCCCGACATATCGCCATACTGGGCGAAACCGATTCCGCTGCGCACGTGCGTACGCTGATGCAATTGAATGTCTCGGCATATCTGCTGAAAAGCTATTCCGGCAAATTGATTGCAGCGGCATTGGAATTGGTGCTCGCCGGCGGCCGTTATGTGCCGGCCTCGATCGTGCTGGCGCGGTCTGAAGCCATTGCGGCAGGTTCGGCCAATGGCCATGACGATGGCGCGTTGCTCGGCCTGACGCAGCGTCAATATGAGATTCTCGTACTGCTCTCGCGCGGGCATCCGGTCAAAACCATCAGCCGCATGCTGAGTATTTCCGAGGCGACAACCAAGGCGCATATCAACGCGCTGTATCGCCGGCTGGAAGTGCGCAGCCGTACCGAGGCCGTCTTCGTTGCCACGCAGCGCGGCGCCATGCTGCTGAATCAGCCACACATTGGAGCGCAGCCCTCGTCGCTGCCCTCGCCACCGCTACGCCTGGCGCGCACGGGCTGACGCTCCGCTCTTACCCATCTTCCACACAACAAAAAACGGCGCCCGGAATCCGGACGCCGTTGCAAATGCCCGCCCACGCTGTCGAGACGCGGGCGGCGACAAGGAAAAGCAGAACGCGGAAGGCTTAGAACTTTGCGCGGATGCCTACGCCGAAGGTGTCGGCCGTCGACAGGTCCGACACCTTGTCGCGGAAATACGCCGCATACACATCGGTGCGCTTGGACAGCGAATAGTCGTAACCGATCGCCCAGGTGTTGCGCTTCACGTCGGCTGCACCCGAGGTCTTGGTGTAGGCATACGACGCCAGAACGCTGCCCGGGCCCACCGGAATCGACACACCCAGCTGGCCGCCGTTGCTCTTGGCGTCGCCGGTGCTGATCGTGTTCTTGATGTACTGGTATTGGCCGTACAGCTTGACCACGCCAAAGTCATACGTCGCGCCCAGTTGCCCCGCCGTCTGGCGCGCAAAGCCCGCCACCAGGCTGTTCAGATCGCCCGGCGCGCCGTCGTAGCGCACCTGCTGGAACGCCGCCGTGGCCGCAAAATTGCCGCGGAAGAACAGCAGGCTGCCGCCCCACTTGTTCTGACCGTTGTGACCAGCCTGCTCGCCAGCGCCGTAGATCAGGGTACCTGTCAGGCCGCCCATGTCCGGCGTGGAATACATGATCGAGTTGTCCCAGCCCGAATCGCCCACCAGGCCCGAGATGCCCGCGGCGCCCGAACGGCCGTTGCCGAGGTAGGTGTGGAACACCATCGGCGAGAAGGTGTACGAATCGATGAACGGGTTAAACAGGATCGTCGAAACGAAGTACGGCGGCGTGTTGCGGCCGAGCTTGATCGAGCCCCAGGTGTTCGACTGCAGGCCGACAAACGAATTACGTGCGAAGAAGTGGTCGCCATCAAAGCGGCCGGACTTGCCCGTATCAGGGCGGAAGAACGCTTCCAGCGTGAAGATCGCCTTCAGGCCGTTGCCCAGATCTTCACTGCCCTTCAGGCCCCAGTACGACGTCGACATGCCACCCGAGTTGACACCCCATGCGCGGTCCTGGCCCAGGTTCTTGGTGGCGCCCGCCCATGCATCCACCTGGCCGTACAGCGTCACAGACGATTGGGCCTGCGCTGCGCCTGCGGTCAAACCGGCGGCGGCAGCCAGCACGGCCAGCGAAAAACGTCGCTTGAGTTGCATTGTTGAGTTCTCCCTCTTGTGGTTCCGGTGTGTTGAATCGACTGAATCAGCTTCGAGGCGGCAGGTGGCTCAACCCGCCGCCGCTGAGATGGCGCCGTGAATGCAACTGCCGTGCCAATACGTTGTTGGCAAAGCGTCGCTTCACAAATGAATACGTTTTCCTGGGAAGGGGCGCAGACTAGCTTGAATACCCTAGGGGGACAAGTCCCCATTGCGGGGTGTGTGGCGCCGTTTCTGCACCGCTGTGGCGCAGTGCGCTTTCAGTCGTTTTGAAGCACGCGGATATCGACTTCACGCGTATAGCGTTCAGGAGAAAAATCGCAGTACGTGATGGAGATCGGCACGTCGGCGAGGCTGTAGCCGATGCGGCGCACACGCACCAGCGGCACGCCCGCTTGCACGCCGAGCTGCGCGGCTTGGTGGGCATCGGCCACACAGGCCAGCGGCGCCTCGCGCGAGCGGGCGATGGTCAGGTTGGCGCGCTGGAAGACCTGCACGAACAGACGATCTTCGAAGTCGCGCGCCTCAAGCATCGCCGCGAGTCGGGACGTCAGCCACGTGCGCAGCAGCATGATGGGCTGGCCATCCACCTGAGCGCGGCGCTCGACAAACGCCACCTGCGCGCCCACCGCCAGGTCAAGCGCGGCGGCCACGGTTTCGTCGGCCTGCTCCAGTCGAAATGCACTGACCGTATAGACGGCGCCCGGCACGTATTCCAACGCAGCATCGGACTGGCCCGGCGCGTACAGCACCGGCCGATGTGGCCCCACGCGGTCGAGCACCACGCTGCGCTGCCCCCGCGAGCGCCTGAGCAGCCCGCGCGCCGCCAGTTCGTTCAGTGTCCGGCGCGCCGTCAAACGAGATACGCCGTAGCGCTGGGCGACTTCGTTCTCGCTGGGCGCGACACTGCCGGCCGGCAGCGTTCCATGCAGGATGTCGAGCCGAATGCAGTCGGCCAGTTCGAGGTATTTGGGCAGGCGGGGCGTCATGCCTTCCTTATACAGGAACGCTCATCACTCGCAGCAACGCAAATGGCCCACCGGGCAGGTGGGCCATTTGCATTGCGGCACTTGCGCGTCAGGCAGGGCCTGACGAATCAGGCGATCAGGAATTTATCGCGGTTCTTGCCGATCCAGGCCGGAGCACGGCCGCGGCCGGACCACGTTGCGCCTGTCTTCGGGTCACGATACTTCGCCGGCACCGGCGCCTTCGCACCGGCACGGCGACCGCGACGCTGAGCCAAGCCCAGGTCTTCAGCCGTCAGGCCATATTCGGCAACCGTCTGGCGCACTTGCTGGATAACCGCTTCCAGTTCCTTGGCACGCGCAGTTTCGATCTGCTCTTCCAGTTTGGCCTTTTGTGCAACCAATTCCTTGTATGTCGCCATATGCGCTCCCAATAAATTCCGGTGTGAAGTCTGGTGTGGATCAGATATTAGATCAATTGTATTCATAACTGAAATCAAATTTCAACGTTTTTGATCGTGGCCCTTCAAACCGCTCCACTAAGCCACGAATCAACTCGTGGCACACCAGATGCTCAGTTTCAACCGGAAAGTCGAATTGACGCATCGGATTAGCGTACGCGATCATGCAAGGCAGCAAACTGGTATCGCGCTTCATTTCAGTGCCACCACCATAGCAAGCGCTGCCGGGTCCCGCAATTCCGGCTTTCGGCGCAAGCGGCAATCTGCAGCATCGCTGCAGTACAGCAAACGCAATATCAATTCATGCGCAAGCCTCCGGCCAGGCATGCCATTGCACCGCGATGGCCCCGTCATGGCATGCCCATTTGAGGGGGCGGTAAAACGATTGAAAGCACCACCCTCTTGGTTGCAGTTGGATGAGACAACGATGAATTCGCCCTTGCCGCGTCGTTTTTACTATCTGCTTTTGGTCTTTGGCGTACTGGCAGGCACCCTGTTTGTCGCCGCGACCGTTTTCTTTCCAGAACGTTCAGTCGAACGGATCAGCGCTTATTTCATCCTGACAATGGGAACATGCATGTTGATGTGTGCAATCGGGTTGACACTGACGCATCACTGGATCGATCAGCATTTCGCCGCGCAGGAGAGTGGACATGGCCCGCATGCCCAAATGGAACCGTCGCTCGCACCAGACCCGCAGCCAATCGTTTTGAAACCCGCGCGACAAACGAACAACTGCGCGTCTGACAAAACGCATTCAGAATGTGTTGTATCGACCACAAACTAGACTTTGCGCCGCGCACGACTTTTGCGCATCATGAATAGCATTGCCCCCGACTTCCGGCAGCCGGCGTTCTCGCGGCCAGTGTCGGCCGAAGTCCATGCTGAGTGAGATGCCGGGCAATGCCTCAGTTGGAGCGTGGGATGCCAGACGAAATTTCCTACCCGTTGTCGGCGCAAAGCCTTCCGGTTCCGCTCTATGTGGTGCTTGAAGGCCGCATCGTCTTTGCCAATGCAGCCGGTGTTTGCATGGTGCGGGCGCTGTCCTCCGACCAACTGCTCGGCGAGCCCTTCTCGCGCTTCTTCCAGGACATTCCCGCATGGCTGGAGGCCCGTACCGGAGAAGACGCCGATGCGACGCAGCCCGATGCTCGGCCCATTCCGGCAGCACAGCTCGTCTCCGCCCTTTCTGCCGGCGATTCCAACGAGGTGGTCAGCGTCAGGCTGACGGTGACGCCAACCCGCTTTGATGGGCTGCCAGCGCAGCAGGTGGTCGTGCACGGGTTGCCGCTGCCGCTCGATGCGCAATTGCCGGGCAAGGCCGGCGAGCGCGTGCTGAGCGCCGAAGCCATCGGTGCAGCGCTGCCGCACGAGCATCTTGATCATCTGCTTTCCACGCTGCCGTCCGCCGCCTCGCTCGGCGAGCGGCTGCATGCTGCGCTGCGGGCGCTGGAGGCTGCCTTGCCGTCGGCGCTGTGCGTCGTGGTGCGTGTCGTCTCCGGGCGGGCAAGGCTCTATGGCACACAGCGCGCCCGGGCGAAGCTGGCATTGCGCGACGACCACGCGGCGCACCTGCCCACCGCGGCACAGGGTGAGTTCGATATCGAACTGGCCCGCATCGCGCCGCTGCTCAATGAGCTAGCGCCCATCGAACTGGTTCACGAAGCCAATGCGCCCACGGCTTTGCACGAAGCACTTGTCCGCGTGTTAGACACCGCGCATCCGACATGGCTGTGCCGCATCCCGGCCCAACATGGCGGCATGGCCGTCGCCGATGATCTGCTCTGCCTCTTCTTCCCAACTGCCAAACCGAGCGACGACACAACGCTGCGCGCAGACTGCGGCCGCTACATCGCCGCCTTGGTCAAGCTGCTGCGCCTGGAGAATGAATATCGCCAGTCCCGCGAGCTGCGTGATCAGTACCGGCTGGTCGTCAATCATCTGAGCGAAGGCGTGCTGACGCTGTCCACCGATGGCCGCGTGCTTTCGTACAACCGCAGCGCGGCGGACATCTTGCGCATGTCGGGCGCGTCATGGAAAGGCCGCCCGCGTGTGGCATTGAACGACATGATGTTGGGTGAAGACGGCGCCATCCTGCCCCGCGCCGCATGGCCCTCCACCCTGGCGGCTCGCACGGGGCGAGCGATCAGCAACGTCGTCGTGGGCGTGCCGGCCGGTAATGGGCAGATCGTGTGGCTGCGTGAATCGGTGCTGCCGATGTTCTCGCCGGACAGCGCATCCCCGCACGCGGTGCTGGTCATCTTTACCGACATCACGGCCGAGCGTTCCGCCTACGAGCAGCTGCGCCTGCTGGAGACCAAGGATTCGCTCACCGGCCTGCCCAATCGCGCGGCGTTCATCGAGCGGCTCGATGCGCGGCTGGCGCTGCCGTCCACCGGGGAATCCGCACTGCTGTATATCGGGCTGGACCACTTCAAGACCGTGAACGAGGCGATGGGGCACCACATGGGCAACCAGGTGCTGAACATGGCGGCGCAGCGCATCCGCGGCCAGGCGGGCCAGCGCGCGCTGCTGGCCCGCCTCGGTGGCGACCAGTTCTGCGTGGCCATCGATGACCCGAACGCTGCCGACACGCTTGCACAACAGGTGCTCGACGCGCTGGCCCGCCCCTTTACCGGTGGCGAACGTGAAGTGCATCTGTCGGCCAGCATCGGTGTGGCGGCCTACCCGGAAGACGGCGGCGATGCGGCCACGCTGGTCAGCCATGCCGAAGCCGCCATGTACCGCGCCAAGGAAAACGGGCGCAACCGCATCACGCGGTATTCGCGCGCGCTGGAAACACAGATGCTGCGCCGCTTCACACTCAACGAGCGCATGCGGCGTGCGCTGGCGCGCGGTCAGGTGCGGCTGGTGTATCAGCCGAAGTACGCACTCGACTCAGGCGAACTGGTGGCGGTTGAAGCGCTGATGCGGTGGTCCGACCCCGAACTGGGCGCAGTGTCGCCCTCCGAGTTCATCGACGTGGCAGAAGAGTCGGGCTACATCCTCGAACTCGGCCGCTGGGCACTCATGCAAGCCTGCGCGCAGGGCGAGGCATGGGCACGAAAGTTCGGCTTCACGGGGCGCATGGCGGTGAATGTGTCCGCGCGGCAATGCGATGCGGGCGTGATCGAGCGCGACGTCGATGAAGCGCTCAAGGCTTCGGGCATGGCGCCCGGCCGGCTGGAACTGGAACTGACGGAAAGCGTGCTGCTGGCCGACCGGCAATCGACACAGCGCCTGCTCATGAGCCTGGCCGCGCGGGGCGTGCGCATCTCGCTCGATGATTTCGGCATCGGATTCTCGTCGCTGTCGTATCTGCGCAGCTTGCCGATCCACAACATCAAGATCGATCGTTCGTTCATCAGCGGCGTGCCTGGGGTGCCCGACTGCGTGGCGCTCACCAAGACCATCATCGCGATGGCCCGCGCGCTGAACATGACGGTCACGGCCGAAGGTGTGGAAACCCCGGAGCAAACGGCTTTCCTGACCGCACATGCGTGCGACGAAGTGCAGGGCTTCCTGTTTGGGCGGCCGCTGGAAGTGTCGGCACTGGAAGAATTGCTGCGCACCCGAAGCCGCGCACAGGTATAAAAAAACGGACCCGAAGGTTTAACCCCGGGTCCGTTTCTTTTTGAGTCGACGCGCAGGTCGAACCGAAATCAACGCGTCGATACGTTGCCCACCAGGCCGCCCAGTGCGGCACCGCCCAGCGTGGCACCCGGGCCGCCAATCAAAGCAGCGCCGGCCAACCCGCCCACACCCGCACCAATGGCGGTATTGCGTTGACGTGCCGTCATGTCGGCACAGCCGGTTGCGGTCAGCAACGTCGCACCGGCCAGCAGAATCGTCAGTACCCGAACCATGTTTTTCTCCTTGAATGCGTCGGTCGCGATCAAGCCATCGCGTATCGGGAGTTTGGCCAACGGGTGCCGGACTTGCTGTTTCAAGTTGTAATCAATCGTTGCAATGTGCAGGGCGGGCGCGTCTGAGAGGCCGTGCCGCATTCGCAAGCAGCGCCGACCAAAAGCCGTCGCCACGCCGCTCGGATGGTGTTTCCCACAGACTTATCCACATGTTCTGTGCATAACCGGCGCCGCCTGCCGAGACCCAAACCACAAAAGGGCTTGACGGGTTTGGGCAAACATGCAGCGCACGTAAAACCTGTGCACCCGCACAAAGTTATCCACATTCGGCAGCCCTGTTACATCGTGCAACAAACCCTTTTCCGTCAACTGCTTGCGGGGGGTTTTGCAAGCGGTGTGCGCGTTGCTGTGGACAAGTGGGATTGGCCGAAAACGCGGCTTTTGTTAGCCAATCTTCGCAGGACCGCCTGCATCAGCCCCGAACACCCCATGCCCACGGGCAAACGTTCGATCAGCGGGCCAGATCGGCCGGCGTGTCGACGTCGCGCAGGATGCCGGCGTCATCGGTCTCGATGCGGATGAGCTTGGCAGGATCGATCAGCCGCCGCGCGCCCTCGTCCCCGTCGAGCGCTGTCAGGCCCGCGAAGAAGTCGGCCCCGAAGCCGATCGGGTGGCCCCGCTGCCCGGCATGAAAGGGCGCAACGCAACCGTGTGGATCCACTGCGTTGGCGACTTGGGTGATGGTCTCGGGGGCAATCCACGGCATGTCGGCCAGGGCGATGATCCACCCGCCGGCTTGCGGGCGTGCGGCTACGCCGGCAGCCAGGCTGGCGCCCATACCGCGTGCAGCATCGGGACAGCGCAAGACTTCGCAGCCAGCCTCGGCCAACAGCGTTGCCAGTTGATCGACCTGCGCGCCATGCGTGGCGGCGGCGGGCACCACTGCCACTACGTCGCTCAGCGCCTGCATCAGGTGCCGCGCGGCCTGCACCGCCACGGGGGTTCCATCGGGCAGCGGGGCAAGCAGCTTGTTGGCCACGCCCGCCGCGTCGAACCGGCTGCCGCGGCCTGCGGCCAGCAACACACCAACAACAGGCCGCTGCGGCATCAGACTACCTCGGTCTTGAGGGTGACTTCCACGTTGTTGCGCGTGGCGTTCGAATACGGGCACACCTGATGCGCCTGGGCCACCAGCTTCTCGGCATCAGCTTGCGAGAGCCCGCCGATCCGCGCGGTGAGCCCCACCTTCAGGCCAAAACCGCCTTCATCGCGCGTGCCGATGCCCACATCGCAATGGATTTCGATATTGCTCGGGTTGAGCTTGAGCATGCTCTTGGCGACAAAGTCGCACGCCGAACCGAAGCACGCGGCATAGCCGGCGGCAAATAGGTCTTCGGGCGTGGTGGTGTTGGGCTTGCCGGGGCCGCCCATGGCCTTGGGCACCGACAGGTCGTGCGAGACCTGGCCGTCTTCGGTTTGCGTGTGGCCGTTGCGGCCGCCTGTGGCCTTGGCGTGGGCGGTGTACAGGATATTCAATGCCATGACATGCTCCTCCGGTGGGTGAACGACGCAATCGCGGACGCAAGAATCGGTCCGCAAAACTGGGGGGATACGAGGCTGCAAGAACAAGAAAGCCGGCACACAGGACTGCATGCCGGCTTCCATCACATCACGCGATGATGACAACTAGAAACTAAACCGTGTCAAACGGCAGCTTGCGCTGACGCTTGCCGGTCAGGGTGAACAGCGCATTGGCTACCGCCGGTGCAATCGGCGGCGTGCCGGGCTCGCCCAGACCGGTCGGGTTGTCTTCCGACGGCACGAAGAACACGTTCACCGGCGGCGCGTCGGGCATGCGCACGGGTGGGAAGTCGGTGAAGTTGCTGTTCTTGGTGGCACCGTTTTCGATGTCGATGGCAAAGCCGGGTTGAATCATCGCCAGACCGAACACGCACGCGCCCTGGATCTGCGCTTCCGCGCCCATCGGGTTGACCACGCGGTTGGCATGCACGCCGGCCGTGACGCGATGCACGCGCGGCTTGCCCTGGTCGACCGACACCTCAACCACGTACGCCACCACCGATTCGAACGACGCATGCACCGCAACGCCCCAGGCCTGACCCTTGGGCAGCTTGCGCTTGCCGTAGCCGGACTTGTCGACGGCGAGCTGCAGCGCCGCACGATGGCGTTCATGTTCCTTGCCCGTAAAGCGCGCGAGGCGGAAAGCGACGGGGTCTTGCTTGGCCGCGTGCGCAACCTCGTCAACCATCGTCTCCATCACGTAGGCCGTATGCGTGTGGCCCACGGAACGCCACCACAGCACCGGCACGTTCACGTCCGGATGGTGCACCGTCAACTGCATCGGGAAGCCGTAGTCGTTTTCGATCACGCCCTCGACCATGGTCTCGTCCACACCGTTCTTGACCATGAAGGCTTCGAACGGCGTGCCCTTGAGGATCGACTGACCGACGATCACGTGGTCCCAGCCGACGACCTTGCCGCTGTTGTCCACGCCCACGTTGACGCGGTGCAGGTGCATCGGGCGGTAGTAGCCGCCGCGGATGTCGTCTTCGCGGCTCCAGATCACCTTGACGGGGCCGTTGTGCCCAGCTGCCGCATAGGCCTTTGCCACGTTGGCCGCTTCAACCACGTAGTCCGACGTGACGATCGCGCGCCGGCCAAAACCGCCGCCCGCCATCATCGTGTTCAGCTCGATCTTCTCGGGCGATACGCCGAGCACCTTGGCGATGGCACCCTGGTCAATGGTCTGGAACTGCGAGCCGACCCACACCTTCGCGCCCGTGGTCTTGCCACCGTCTTTCTGCAGATCGATCGTGCAGTTCAGCGGCTCCATTGGCGCGTGCGCGAGGTAAGGAAACTCGTAGTCGGCCTGGATGCGCGTCGCGGCAGATTGGATTGCGCTCATGTCGGCGGCCTTGGCCACCGTGCCGGGCTGGCCGGCGAGCTTCTTGTACTCCGCCATCAGCGCCGGCGTGGACACCGTCGAGCCGGCGTCTTCCCACGTGACCTGCAGCGCGTCGCGGCCCTGCTTGGCCGGCCAGTACCCGTCGGCGATGACGGCGACGCCCGTGCCGCCACGGTCTGTCGGGATCTGCAGCACATCAACCACACCCTTGACCGCCTTGGCCGCAGCCACGTCGTACTTGGCCACCTTGCCGCCAAAGCGCGGCGGACGGGCCAGCACAGCGACCTTCATGTTGGGCAGGCGCGTGTCGAGGCCAAACTTGAGCGAGCTGTCGAGCTTCGCGCGCGCATCGAGGCGCGGCGTCGGCTTGCCGACAATGCGGAACTGCGACGGGTTCTTCAGCGTGACCTGCGCCGGCACCGGCAGCGCCATCGCGGCCTGAGCAAGCTCGCCGTAGGTGGCACGGTGGCTGCCCGACGTGACCACACCATTGGCGGTGCGGCATGTCGACGGATCGACCTTCCAGCGCTCGGCCGCCGCCGAGATCAACATGGCACGCGCGCGGCCGCCCAGTTCGCGGTATTGCTGGAACGAGTGATTGAGCGCCGTCGAGCCGCCCGTCATCTGGATACCGAAGCCCGGGTCCTTGTATGGGTCGCCCGCGGGCGCCAACATGCCGCGCACATTGCGCCAATCGACATCGAGTTCTTCAGCCAGCGCCATCGGCAATGCCGTGTGCACGCCCTGACCGAACTCCAGCCGGTTCACCGCCACGGTGACGGTGTTGTCCGGCGCGATGATGATGAACGCCTGCGGCGGCGATGGCGGCTTGGCCTTTGCGTCCTGCGCGCCGGCCAGCACCGGTGTCACGCCCAGGGCCAGGCCGCCGCCGGCCAGCGTCGTGAGCTTTAGAAAGCTGCGGCGATCAAGCGTTGCCGACCCGGCCTCCGCAGAGGCGGGTTGATGTTGCGCGCCGCCACCGGCCAGCGCTTCAAGATTTCGAATACGCATCGTGAATTCTCCGGTGGGCTCAGGCGAGCGATTTCGCTGCGTCGTGAATGGCCGCGCGAATGCGTTGGTACGTCGCGCAGCGGCACAGGTTGCCAGCCATCGCGCTGTCGATGTCGGCGTCGGTCGGCTTCTTCTTGGTGCGCAGCAAACCCACCGCGCTCATCATCTGGCCGCTTTGGCAGTAGCCGCATTGCGCCACGTCGTGCTTGACCCAGGCATCGAGCACGGCCTTGCCGACCTTGTCGTCGGCGATGTGTTCAGACGTGGTGATCTGCTGGCCGGCCACCGCAGAGATCGGCAGCACGCAGCTGCGCGTGGGCTGGCCGTTCAGGTGCACCGTGCAGGCGCCGCACGAGGCGACACCGCAACCGAACTTCGTGCCTGTCAGACCGAGGTTGTCGCGCAACGCCCAGAGCAGCGGCGTCGATGGATCAGCATCAACTTCCACCGGTTTGCCGTTGATGTTCAACGTGACCATTGGGGGATTCTCCTTGTGGGGCGTGAGGGGTCTCGCCGCTATAAACCCGCTGATATAGCGGGCGGGCGGCATGGACGGGGTGTATTAAAGCAGGTTCGGATGGGTTCTGCTGGCGCCCACGTCACATGGTTTCTGGCTGGCGGGCGGCCTTTTTTGCCGGGCCAGGATGGGGTGTCTCCTCTCCCGCCAACAACGTCCCCAAAATTCGCCCAAGCAACTTGACAGCCCCCGGCCTTCCCCATCACTATCGCCAAATGCATTCTCAGCAGACCACCCTCCGTACCGCTCCTGCCCGCACCCTCTCGTGCGTGCGCGGTCTGCTATCCGCTTCCCTACTACGCGTGTAAGCGCGTAGACCTCTCTTTCCCCTCGTTCCGGTGTTTGACCGGTCCGTGCCGTAAGCGGCGACGGGCCTTGAGTGTGGCGCAGTTTGTGCGCCGAATCGTTGGAGCCTCTCATGCACGCCTCGATCCCGCTTTCGCTACGACTACCGACCGGTTGCCAGACCACGCGCCCGTGGCTGTCTGGCCGCCACATCCCGAACCCGATTCCGGCCACCCCGGACGCCGCCCGCGCGGCCGTCCCCGTTGCACGAAACCGATCTCGATCTCACAGGACGCACACACCATGTTGAAGAACCCCGCCACCAAGTACCGCCCCTTCCCCGCCATCGCCCTCGCCGATCGCACCTGGCCCAACAAGACCATCACCCGTGCCCCGATCTGGATGAGCACGGATCTGCGTGACGGCAACCAGGCCCTGTTCGAGCCCATGAACGCCGAGCGCAAGATGCGCATGTTCAAGATGCTCGTGCAGATCGGCTTCAAGGAAATCGAAGCCGCTTTCCCCGCCGCCTCCCAAACCGATTTTGATTTTGTGCGCGAGCTGATCGAAGGCGGACACATCCCCGACGGCGTGGCCATCGAAGTCCTCACGCAGGCGCGCGAAGACCTCATCCGCCGCACGATGGAATCGCTGCGCGGCGCCAAACGCGCCATCATCCACGTCTACAACGCAACGGCGCCGGTGTTCCGCCGCACGGTGTTCAACACCGACCGCGACGGCGTCAAGCGCATTGCCGTGCAAAGCGCCAGGCTGATCCGCGAGATTGCGGAAACGATGCCCGAGACGCAGTGGACGTACCAATACAGCCCGGAAGTCTTCAGCGGCACGGAACTGGATTTCGCGCTGGAGGTTTGCAACGCGGTGACCGAAGTCTGGGAGCCGACGCCCGAGCACAAGATCATCTTCAATCTGCCGGCCACGGTGGAAATGGCCACGCCAAACATCTACGCCGACCAGATCGAATGGATGCACCGCAATCTGGCGCGCCGCGATTCGATCATCCTCTCCGTGCATCCGCACAACGACCGCGGCACGGCCGTGGCTGCCGCTGAGCTGGCCGTGATGGCCGGCGCCGATCGCGTGGAAGGTTGCCTGTTCGGCAATGGCGAGCGCACCGGCAACGTGGACCTCGTCACGCTTGCGTTGAACCTGTACTCGCAAGGCGTGGATCCGGAGCTGGATTTCTCGCACATCAATGACGTGGCACGGACCTGCGAAGACTGCACGCAACTGCCGGTGCATCCGCGCCATCCGTACGTCGGCGATCTGGTGTTCACGGCATTCTCGGGCTCGCACCAGGATGCGATCAAGAAAGGCTTTGCGGTGCAGAAGCCCGATGCGCTGTGGGAAATGCCTTACCTGCCGATCGACCCCGCCGACGTGGGCCGCACGTATGACTCGATCATTCGCGTGAACAGCCAGTCGGGCAAGGGCGGCATCGCCTATCTGCTGGAATCCGGCTATGGCGTGGCCATGCCGCGCCGCCTGCAGGTGGAGTTCAGCAGCACCGTTCAGCAGCTGACCGATGAGAGCGGCCGCGAAGCCACGGGCGCCGACATCTGGGCGCTCTTCCAGCAGACGTATCTGCGCGGCGATGGCGTGATCGGCTACGTATCGCACCGCCTGACCGAGCGGGACGACGGCAGTCAGCACATCCGCCTGGTGGTGAACATTGCTGACCGCGAGCACATCTGCGAAGGCGCCGGCAACGGGCCGCTGGATGCGCTGGTGCACGCGCTGTCGCACGTGCTGACGGCCCCCGTGTCGATCCATCACTACGAAGAGCGCGCGCTGGGCCAGGGCGCCAATGCCGATGCCATCGCGTTTGCAGAAATGGCCGCGCAGGGCGTGGCGGGCAGCGTCTTCGGCGTGGGCGTCGATGCCAACCTGACAACGGCGTCGATTCGCGCCGTGGTGGGCGGCGTCAATCGACTCATCGCACGTGCCGGCAACGGCATGCTGCGCAGCGGCAAGAGCGAGGCACAAGCGGTGTAACGCGCAAGTCGGGCTCACGCAGTGGAGCGCGAGTTGCTAAATTGGAGAGACGACGCCCGGGCCGCGCCCGGGCTCATCCCTTCCCAAGCGCGCCAGCGTGCACATCCACTGCCACAGGAGAACCGACATGACCACTCGTCCGACCGCGAAAGAGAATGCCAAGCGTTTTGCCAGTGTGATCCAGGCGCTGCAGGCATGCGAGGCCGCTTGCACTCATTGCGCGACGGAATCCGGCAAGAATGGCCACGCTGAAGCCATGGCGCGCTGCATCAGCGCGTGCACGGATTGCGCCGAATACTGCGCCCTCACGCGCAAATTCCTGGAGCGCAACAGCGAATTCGCAGAATTGCTTCTGGAAGACTGCGCCGAGATCTGTTCCCAATGCGCGGAAGAATGCGATCATCACGGCCAAGGCCATTGCAGCGGCTGTGCAACGGCCTGCCGCGCCTGCCTGGACGCCTGCTTGAAAGTCGCCGGCGTCGAAGCCATCACCGCCGAGCCGACTGTCTTCTGATTGTTTTTTCAACGCGTATGAAAATTGGCGAACTCGCCCAGCGCACGGGCATCAGCATCGAGACCATCCGCTTCTATGAAGCGCAGGGCCTGCTGCCCCCGGCTGCGCGCGCCGCCAATAACTATCGCGTCTACACCCCGGAGCATGTCGAGCAGTTGGCCTTCATTGCGAAGTGCCGGTCGCTCGACATGGCGCACACCGAAATCCGCCGTCTGCTCGAACTGCAGGCCAACCCGCAGGCCTCGTGCGAAGAGATCAACAACCTGCTGGACGAGCACCTGCGCCACGTTGAAGCGCGTATCGCCGAGCTGACCGATCTGAAGGGCCAGATCGAGGCGATCGGGCAACGCTGCACGACGGCCGCGTCCGTGGCTGAGTGCGGCGTGCTGCAATCGCTGCACGAAGAGCCCGTCGCCGCCCATCCTCAAGGCCACAGTCACGAACATGGCGAGGGCGAACACGCACACCGGCATATTCGCGGCGTGCATCGCTGAACGACTTGCAGATTCTGGACGCTCGCCGGTACCTGCCTAGCGCAATAGAGAACGCCACCCCGGCGTCATCGCATGGGAGCAGACGATTCCGGCCGGCGAAAGCGCGCGCTGCTCGGCTGACGACCTCATCGCCTGTCTGGGCTGATCGAGTGACCTCGCGCGCCGGCACATCACGCGCGCACGCGCATCACCCGCAGGCCGTTGAACACCACCAGCAGGCTCGCGCCCACATCGGCAAAGATCGCCATCCACAACGTGGCGTCGCCCATCACGGCCAGCGCCAGAAACACCGCCTTGATGCCGAGCGCCAGCACGATGTTCTGACGCAGCACGGCCACCGTACGGCGGCTGATGCGGATGAAGCTCGCGAGCTTGCGCGGGTCGTCGTCCATGATGGCCACGTCGGCAGCTTCCAGCGCGGTGGCGGTACCGGCGGCACCCATGGCGAAACCGATGTCGGCGCGGGCAAGCGCCGGGGCGTCGTTGATGCCGTCGCCGACCATGCCGACGAAGCCGTGTTGCGCGGCCAGCTCGCCCACCACGCGCTGCTTGTCGGCGGGGAGCTGCTCTGCGTGCACGTTGTCGATGCCGACCGTCTTGGCGATGGCCTGTGCGGCGCGGCGGTCGTCGCCGGTGAGCATGACGGGCATCACGCCCAGAGAACGCAGCTCGGCGATGGCCTCGGCGCTTTCGGCGCGCTCGCGGTCCCGCACGCCAAAGAGCGCCACGGCGCCGTTCGCATCGCATAGCGTGACGGCAGACATGCCTTCGGCTTGCAACGACTCTGCAGCGGCCCGCCAGACAGAGGTATCGAAGCCTCGCTCTGCAACAAGCGCCGCGTTGCCCAGATGCCAACGCACGCCGCCCAGCGTGCCCGCCACACCGCGGCCCGGCAGCACCGACAAGTTTTCCACTGAATTCGCATCGACCGCGCCGTGCGCCGCAGCGGCCTGCACGATGGCTACGGCAATCGGGTGCGTGGTGTTGGCATCGAGCGCCGCGGCCACTGCCAGCGCATGCAACTGTGTCGCGTCGGTCGCGGCGTTCAGATCCGCGACGGCGCGGCGTGCGCCGTCGGGCAACATCACCGCGTCGAGCAGCGGCCGGCCTGCGGTGAGCGTGCCGGTCTTGTCCAGCGCCAGCGCGCGCAGGCGCCGGCCGCTTTCCAGATACACGCCGCCCTTAACGACGATGCCACGGCGTGCGGCGGCAGCCAGGCCGCTGACCACCGTGACCGGCGTGGAGATCACCAACGCGCACGGGCAGGCAATCACCAGCAGCACGAGTGCGCGATAGGTCCACGCCAGCCAACCGTCGGCCGTGACCAGCGGGCCGATGACGGCCACCGCCAACGCCAGCAACATCATCGCGGGCGTGTAGATGGAAGAGAACTTGTCGACAAAGCGCTGCGTGGGCGCACGCTGCGATTGCGCTTGCTGGATGGCCCCGGCGATACGCGCCAGCGTACTATCCGCAGCCAGCGCCGTGGCTTGCGCCTCGACCATGCCGTCGGTGACGATCGTGCCGGCAAGGATGGTGTCTCCAATGGCTTTTTCCACCGGCAGGCTTTCGCCCGTGACGGGCGATTCGTCCAGCGCGGCGCGGCCGCTCACGATGCGCGCGTCGACTGGCACGCGGCTGCCGGTGCGCACACGCAGGCGCGCGCCAACGAAAACGCTGTCGACCGCCACATCGCGCCAGCCGCCTGCGCCATCGGCCAACTCTGCGGTGTCCGGCGCGATGGCGGTCAGGGCGCGTACGGCATCGCGGGCACGCACCAGCGCGCGCGCTTCGATGGCTTCGGCCACGGCAAACAGAAAGATCACCATGGCGGCTTCGGCCCACTTGCCGATCAGCAGCGCGCCGATGACGGCCACCGCCATCAGGAAGTTGATATTGAACGTGAGCGCGCGCACGGCAATCCAGCCCTTGCGCAGCGTGGGTCCGCCGGCCAATGCGATGGAAGCCAGTGCCAACGCCAACACCGGCCAGGCGTGATCGCCGAGCGACCAGGCGATGGCTTCCGCACCGAAGGCAGTCACGCCGCCGATACCGAGCAGCCACGTGCGGCGCGAGATGCGGGTGGGCTCCGCAGACGCTGCGGCCAGGCGCTCGCGCTGTTCAAGCACCTCGCCATCCATGCCGATGGCCCGCAGCGCCTCCAGGAAGGGCGCCACATCGTCAACGGTGTGGTGGATGGTGAGATGGCGCTCGAGCAAATTGAAATCGAGCGCGACGACGCCATCCGCGCTACCCAGCCTGGCGCGGATCATGCGCTCTTCGGTGGGGCAATCCATCTGCTCGACGCGCACGACGGTGCAGCCGGTGGCAGCTGCGCGTGCCGCCGCATTGGCGGGCGCCGCAACTTCGGGCGCGTGGCCGTGATCATGAACGTGATGGTCGTGATCGTGATGGTCGTGATCGTGATGATCATGCGCAGGTTGGGTGGTGTCCCTGGCGACCGGTTGTGCGTGACCGCAGCAACCCCCACAGCCGGAGGCTTCCGGCTTGGCGTGGTCGTGGACAGGCAGGCTGGAGGCGAGATCAGGTTTCATGCCGCCATTCAAAACCCTGAAGAAGCTTCAGGGTCAAGCCCCACGTTCCGGCATCGCTAGATAAGGTCTTTCGTCCACTTTGTGACGATGGCGCGGGCTTCCGGCCATTCACCCAAACCCGATTCGGCGTTGATATGACCGCGCGCACCCATATCGACGGGCTCCGCTCCCCACACTTCGGCTTGGCCGTGGCTCCAGCCAGCGTCGCTGAACGGATCGTTGGTACTGAACACGAGCACAGCGGGAAACGGCAAACGCTGCTGCGGAACGGGCCGAAAATCCGCCAACTCCGACGGCATGTCAGCGCGATCGAGCTGCGGCGGCGCAACCAGCAAAGCGCCGCGCACGCGCACTGCACGGGCCGAGGTGGCCGCCCAATGCGCCGTCAGCACGCAACCGAGGCTGTGCGCCACCAATACGACGTCGCCAGGGGCTGCGCTCACTTCGGCCTCCAGCGCAGCCATCCAATCCGCACGCTTCGGCGCACACCAGTCGCGCTGTTCGACACGGCGATCACCATGCCGGCGTTCCCAACACGATTGCCAATGCTCGGGGCCAGAGTTCTGCCAGCCGGGCAGGATCAGGACGGTCGGGGTAGCGCTCACGGCGTCTCCGGCAGTGAATGGCGGATTGGAATGCGAGACATTCTGCCGGGATTTGGCGGGCGGCGTCGGCGCCACTCATCGGCGAATCCGCACAATCAATCCAAATATTCTGTTTCACAGGCAGATCACCAACTTCTACAGTCACTCCTAAATCCCGCCAACAGGGGTTCCGAATCCAAAAAACTCGGAGGAGACCATGCTCGCAATGCTCGGGCTGCTGACCATCGTCGCACTGTTTGTCGTCATCCTGACCAAACGCATGTCGCCGCTGGTCGCACTCATCGCCATTCCCGTCATCGCCGCGCTCGTAGGCGGGTTCGGGCTCAACACCAGCAAGTTCATCATCGGCGGCATCAAGGACGTCGCGCCCGTGGCGGGGATGTTCATCTTCGCCATCCTGTACTTCGGCATCGTGACCGACGCCGGCATGCTGGACCCGATCATCGACCGCATCCTGCGCACCGTGGGCAGCCGTCCGCCGCGCATCGTGGTGGGTTCTGCCCTGCTGGCGCTGCTGATTCACCTGGACGGCTCGGGCGCGGTGGCGTTCCTCATCACCATTCCGGCCATGCTGCCGCTTTATGACCGCCTCGGCATGGACCGCCGCATCCTGGCGTGCGTGACGTCGATGGCGTGCGGCGTGAACTTCCTGCCGTGGACGGGGCCGATGATCCGCGCCTCGGCCTCGCTGCATATGCCCGTCACGGACATCTTCAACCCGCTGATCCCGGTGCAGATTGCCGGGCTCGTTTTCGTGTTCGCGTGCGCATGGCTGCTCGGCAAGCGTGAAGAGAAGCGCCTGGGCCTGGCCAACCACGCCGGCGGCACGCAGGTCGTCGCGCGCCCCCTGACGGATGCAGAGCAGGCGTTGCGCCGCCCGCGCAATTTCTGGATCAACCTCATCCTCACCGTCGTGGTGATGGGCGTGATGGTGAGCGGCAAGGTGGACCCGGTGGTGATGTTCATGCTGGGCGTGGTGGCCGCGCTGCTGATCAACTACCCGAACGTCGATCAGCAACGCCAGCGCGTGGACGCCCACGCCAAGGCCGCGCTGATGATGGCGAGCATCCTACTGGCGGCAGGCGTGTTCACCGGCATCATGAGCAAATCCGGCATGCTCACCGCAATGGCGAAGACGGCGGTCGATTTCATTCCGCCCGGCATGGCGCACCACATCCCAGTGGTGCTGGGCGTGCTGTCGATGCCGCTGTCTCTGCTGTTCGATCCGGATTCGTTCTACTTCGGTGTGCTGCCCGTCGTGGCCGAAGCGTCGAAGATGCTGGGCGTTGCGCCGGTGCATGTGGCACAGGCCGCCGTGCTCGGCCAGATGACCACCGGCTTTCCGGTCAGCCCGCTCACACCGGCGACCTTTCTCGTGGTCGGCCTGTGCGGTATCGAACTGGCAGACCACCAGAAATTCTCGATCCCCTTCCTGTTCGGTGCCTCGCTGCTGATGACCGCAGTGGCCGTGGTGCTGGGCGTGCTTCCGTGGTGATGGCATGAAGACCGAGTTGAAAACACTGCGCATCGGCGGCGGCGCCGGTTATTCGGGCGACCGCATCGAACCGGCGCTGGAATTGGCCGAGCACGGCGACATCGACGTGCTGATGTTCGAATGCCTGGCCGAGCGCACCATTGCGCTCGCACAGCAGGTGCGACGCAAAGATCCGTCGCATGGCTACGACCCGCTGCTCGAAGCGCGCATGCGGGCAGTACTGCCGGCCTGCGCGGCACGCGGCATCCGCATCGTCACCAACATGGGCGCGGCCAACCCGCAGGCGGCGGCGGAGCGCACGCGCGACATCGCCCGCGAGCTGGGCCTCAAGCTGCGCGTGGCGGCCGTGACGGGCGACGACGTGTTCGACCTGCTGCAAGCCCGCGGCCAGGACTTCACGCTGATGGATGGCGGCGCGCCAGTCGCATCGCTGCACACGCGCATGGTGTCGGCCAATGCGTACCTCGGCGCGCTGGGCATTGTCGATGCGCTGGCGCAGGGCGCGGACGTCGTCATCACCGGGCGCGTGGCCGATCCGGCGCTGGCGCTTGGGCCGCTCATCCATGCGTTTGGATGGCGCATGGACGACTGGCACCGCCTGGGCTGCGGCACGCTGGCCGGCCATCTGCTTGAATGCGCCGGACAAATCACCGGCGGCTACTTTGCCGACCCCGGCATCAAGGACGTACCTAACCTCGCACGCCTGGGCTTCCCCATTGGCGAGGTGGGTGAAGACGGCTCGGTGCGCATCACCAAAGTCGCCACGGCAGGCGGCCTTGTCACCGAAGCCACGTGCAAGGAGCAGTTGCTGTACGAGATCCACGACCCGGCGCGCTACCTCACGCCTGACGTGGTAGCGGACTTCTCCAACGTGCGCATGCACGCCGACGGCAAAGACCGCGTCGTCATTGAAGGGGCCACCGGCACACCGCGCACGGGCCAGTTGAAGGTTTCGATCGGCTATCTCGACAGCTATATCGGTGAAGGCCAGATCAGCTATGCCGGCCCCAACGCGGTGGCCCGCGGCAAGCTGGCGCTCGACATCGTGCGCGAGCGGCTTGCGCTCACCGGCGTACAGATGACGGAAACGCGCTTCGAGCTGATTGGCGTGGATGCGCTGCATGGCGCAGCCCTTTCCCGCACCGATGCCGAACCGTACGAAGTGCGCGTGCGCGTGGCCGCGCGCACTGAGTCGATGGCCGAAGCCATCCGCATCGGCAACGAAGTGGAAACGCTGCTGACCTGCGGCCCATCCGGCGGCGGCGGAGCAACGAAAGGCGCGCGCGAGATCATCGCCGTGGCGTCGACGTTGATTCCTGCTGAACTCGCCCCGCACGCCGTGCACATCCTGGAGAGCTGACATGCCCCGCACCCTCCGCGATCTCGCCCACACCCGCGCCGGCGACAAGGGCGACATCTCGTGCATCTCCGTCATCGCCCTTCGTCCGGAATGCGCCGAAGAATTTGCCATGCTCGAACAACACGTGACGGCCGAGCACGTGCGCGCGCATTTCGCTGAACTCGTCCACGGCGAAGTCGAGCGCTACGTGCTCCCGCAACTGGGCGCGCTGAACTTCGTGCTGCACGGCGCGCTGGCCGGCGGCGTGACGCGATCGCTGGCGCTGGATGCGCATGGCAAATCGCTGTCCAGCGCGCTGCTCACGCTGGAGATTCCAGGCTAAGCTGGCGCATCACGCCCGGCATCGCCATGAACCTCTCCGTCAAACAGCTCCGCGCCTTTGCCGCGCTGCGCGCGCACAAGAACTTCACGCAGGCGGCACAGACATGCCACTTGTCGCAATCGGCTTTCAGCGCGCTGATCCAGAACCTGGAGGCCGATGCCGGCGTGCGCCTGTTCGACCGCAATACGCGCCATGTTGAACTGACCCCAGAGGGCGAAGCCTTTGCGGAATCGGCGCTGCGCCTGCTGGCCGATTTCGAGGCGACGTTTTCCGAGCTGCGCGATCGCGCCGCGGCACGCACCGGACGCGTGACGGTGGCCGCGCTGCCGTCGATTGCCGCGGGCATCCTGCCGGGTGTGCTGGCCGCGTTCTCCGCGCAGCATCCGGGCATTCAGCTGGCGCTGCACGATCAACTGTCCGACCCCTGCATCGACATGGTCCGGCGCGGGGCGGCGGACTTCGCCATCGCGGCCATGGGCGCCGACATGGCGGGCCTAGCCGCCCAGCCGTTCTGCACCGACGACTTCCACCTCGTCTGCCATCAGGAGCACCCGCTTTCGCGCAAGCCGGCGCTGGCCGTGGGGGATCTTATCGATACGCCGTTCATCCACCTTGCGCGCAACACGAGCATCCGGCAGTACCTCGATGCGGCGCTGCACCCAACCAAGCTGCGCAGCGGCATGGAAGTCGAACATCTGGCCACGGCGGCCGCGCTCGTGGCGGCCAACCTCGGCATCACCGTCATTCCGGCGCTGGCGTTGTTCCAGTTCCGCCTGCCCGAGCTGGTGGTGCGGCAGCTGCCACTGCCGGGGCTGGTGCGCACGCTGTATGTCATCCGGCGCGACGGGCGCAGCCTGTCGATCGCGGCCCAGGGGTTGCTGGACTTGCTGCTGGCGCACCCCGTGCGCACGACGGCGCCCGTTTGACGCTGCACAACCCGGGCACATCCGGGGTGCAGCATCGCCCACCTGCGCTGCTACAGTGTGGCATTCCCATTCCGATTCTGCGGAGCGCCCCATGCATCAACGCATTCTTGCCGCTTTCGACGGCACACATGAATCCCACTTGGCGGTGGAAGAAGCGGCCGCCCTCGCCCGCGCGTTCAACGGCCGGGTCCGGATCGTCTGGGCGATCGGCTCGCCGGCCATGCCGGAATCGCGCGAAATCTACAGCGTCGACACGTTGCGCGAAGAGGCCCACCGGACGGCCAGCGCATCGCTGGTCGAACTGCAGCGCCAGTTCGACGCTGACGGCACCGCCGCTGAAACCGGCGTGCTGATACTCGACGCCACCGACGACGACATCGGCAACGCGCTGGAGCACGAAGCCGAACGCTGGCAGGCCGACACCATCGTCGTGGGCTCCCAAGGCAAGCACGGACTCGCGCGCATTCTGCTGGGCAGCGTGGCCGAGCGCACGGCGCGCCTGTCGCACCGCACCGTCATCGTGGTACGTGCACAGCACCCACAAAGCGCTGTCGGCTGACCTCGGCTGAAGTCGAATGGCTCCACTATGCAACTTGTTGCATAGAGAAAGTTGGCTGTGCTATGTTGCATGCCACGTTGATGCAATCCGTTGCACTTTCTGCCCAGGAGCCAGCATGCCGCAGCCGATTCCCCAGACACTGAACGCCCCCGCGCAGGCCACGCTCGAGGCTTGGCACACCATGCTCGAGAGCGGCAACATGGACGATCTCGACCGGCTGTTCGCCGATGAAGTGGTCTTCCGCTCACCCGTGGCGCACACGCCTTACCCGGGCCGCACGGCGACCACGCTGGTGCTTCGCACCGTCAACACCGTCTTTGAAGACTTCAAATACCACCGCAGCTTCGTCACCGGCGACGGCGCCAGCGTGGTGCTGGAATTCAGTGCCAACGTGAGCGGCAAGGCCCTCAAGGGCATTGACATGGTGCGCTTCAACGCTGAAGGCAAGATCGTCGAGTTTGAAGTCATGGTGCGCCCGGCCAGCGGCCTGCAGGCCCTCGGCGCGGCCATGGGCGCCAAGCTGGGCGACAAGCTCGCGCTGCTCAAGGCCGAAGCCTGACACCCGCTCGCGCCCTTCCCCTCATTCCATAACGATTCCAACGGAGACTGCCATATGTCGCTGCCGCCAATTCTGCAAAACCGGCTGTCCGTGCCCGTAGTGGGCTCGCCGCTGTTCATCATTTCCAACCCCGACCTCGTGATCGCGCAGTGCAAGGCGGGCGTGGTTGGCTCGTTCCCGGCGCTCAACGCACGCCCGGCCGAGCTGCTGGAAACGTGGCTACAGCGCATCACCACGGAGCTGGCCGAATACGACGCCCAGCACCCTGACAAGCCGTCGGCGCCATTTGCCGTCAACCAGATCGTGCACAAGTCGAACGACCGCCTGGAGCACGACCTGGAGCTGTGCGTGAAGTACAAGGTGCCCATCGTCATCACGTCGCTGGGCGCGCGTGAAGACGTGAACCAGGCGGTGCACAGCTACGGCGGCATCGTGCTGCACGACGTCATCAACAATAAATTCGCCAAGAAGGCGATCGAGAAAGGCGCCGATGGCCTGATCGCCGTGGCGGCGGGCGCAGGTGGCCATGCGGGCACAACCTCGCCGTTTGCGCTGATCCACGAAATTCGCGAATGGTTCGATGGCCCGCTGCTGCTGTCGGGCGCCATCGCCAACGGCAACGCCATCCTGGCGGCGCTGGCGGCCGGCGCTGATCTGGCCTATGTCGGATCCGCATTCATCGCCACCGAAGAAGCGAATGCGATCGAGGGCTACAAGCAAGCGATCGTGGAAAGCACCGCCAGCGATATCGTCTACACGAACCTGTTCACCGGCGTGCACGGCAACTACCTGCGCAAGAGCATCGAAGGCGCCGGCCTGGACCCGGACGCTCTGCCGGAATCGGACCCGAGCAAGATGAACTTCGGCTCGGGCGGCGGCGCAAAGGCCAAGGCGTGGAAAGACATCTGGGGCGCCGGCCAGGGCGTGGGCGCGGTCAAGCGCGTGGTGCCGGCGGCGGAACTCGTCAAGCGCTTTGCCGAGGAGTTCGAGGTGGCACGCCGGCGCCTGAACAACATCGAAGCGCTGCGCACCGCGGCCGATAGTAAGGCGACGGCTTAAGGCTTACGCGGTCACTGAGGCTGGCTCCAGCAACGGCAGCACATCGTCTGCCCACGCGAGCCAGCCTTCTTCGTAAACGATGCCGCGCTGCAGCACCGCGTGCTGCAACTGCTGCGCACGCGTGAGATCGGGCCGCGCAAAATCGCGCTGCTCGATTTCGCGGAAGGTGTTCAGCCGCGTGCGGTGCTGCTCGATCAGGCGCTGCATCTCGTCGGCAAAACCGAGCGGGCCGATCACGGCGTCGGCACGCAGCTTCACCAGCACTTCTTCGCGGTTGTCCGACGACACGGTCGGCTCCAGCACCCAGCGCGCGAGTTCGTCCCGGCCCGGCGGCAGGACGGTATACGTCTTCTTGCGGCTGTCTTCCTCTTCTTCCATGCTCACCCAGCCGGCTTCGGCCATGCGCCCGAGTTCGCGGTAGATCTGCTGATGCGTGGCGCTCCAGAAATATCCCATCGACTTGTCAAAGCGTCGAGCAAGCTCGTAGCCCGACGAGGGCTTTTCCAGCAGGGATGTCAGCAGTGCGTGTTGGATGGACATGGGCAGAGATAACGTCAGTTTTGTTTGGCGTCGACCGGGTTTTGAGCACCGCTGACCCGATCCAACCGATTCGATCTGCGAACTCTACAGAAGCCCGGTGGATGCGTCATGCCCTGCTTGGCCACCGTTGGTTTGGTGCCGAACTCGCGCGTGCCTGTGCTGTGCGAAAGCGTTGCGTCTCACTCGGCTGCCTGCGTTGGCATGAAGTCTTGTGCCGCCTTTACAAGCCATGTCCGCAGCGCCTGGAGCGGCGGATAGTCAGCGCGGCTGGTGGGCCAGGCGAGGTAGTAGCGCTCGGCACTTTCCATCTCGGGCACATGCGGCAGCGCCTGCACCAGATCGCCCTGCTGCAGCTCGTGGGTAATCAGAAAACGCGGCAGTAACGCCACGCCCAGCCCCGCGACGGCCGCTTGTGCGGCGGTGGCAAATTGGTCGAACAGCATGCCTTGGGGTTCTGCACCCGCCACGTGATGGCTTGCCAGCCAGCGCGGCCAGGCATCGGGACGCGAGGCCAGATGCAATAGCGGCGCATGCAGCAGATCGCGCGGCTGCGCAAAGTCGTAGCGGGCCAGCAGCGCCGGGCTGCAGGCGGGGACGACGGTTTCGCTCATCAGCAGGGCGAGTTCCGCCCCCGGCCAGTGCGGCGTACCGAAATGGATCGCCGCATCCACCGCCTCCAGCTGAAAGTCGAACTGCGACAGCCGCGTCGTCAGATTGATGGTGATGCCCGGGTGCTCGTCGAAGAACGCCGGCAGGCGCGGCGCCAGCCAGCGGGTGCCGAACGTCGGCAGGATCGCCAGATTCAAGCTGCCGCCTTGCGGATTGGCACGGAACCCGACCGTGGCGCTCGAGATGCGCATCAACGCGCCGCGGATTTCCTCCGCATACGCCTGGCCCGCTGCGCTCAGGCGCACGGTCTGGCGTTCACGCACGAACAGTTCTGCGCCTAGACGCTCTTCCAGCGCGCGAATCTGGCGACTGACGGCACTTTGCGTCAGGTGCAGCTCGGCGGCGGCGGCCGTGAAGCTCTGGTGGCGCGCGGCGGCCTCGAACGCGCATAGCAAGGACATCGGCGGCAGGAAGCGGCGGGACAGGAACATGGGAGCGTGTGAGCTGTGCGGTGCGGAAGTCGCAACGTTCATTCTGTTTTGGAATGACCTACGCCCGGATTATCGTTTGACCGGCCTTCATTCGCCACCCTAGCATCGCTCCCACCCCTGCCAAACCTCAATCCAATCATGAGCGCAGCGCATCAACCTTCGGCCTCCAAGTTCGTCCACGCAAACGAAATCCGCTCGCGCTTTTCGCGCGCCATGTCGGCCATGTATCGCGAGGAGGTGCCGCAATACGGCACGCTGGTCGAGCTGGTGGCAGACATCAACGCCGGCACGCTGGACGCCCAGCCCGCGCTGCGCGCGCAGATGGCGCAATCGGGCGAACTGGAGCGGCTGGATATCGAGCGCCACGGCGCCATCCGCGTCGGCACGGCCGCCGAGCTCGCCACGCTGCGCAGGCTGTTTGCCGTCATGGGGATGGAACCGGTGGGCTACTACGATCTGTCGGTGGCCGGCGTGCCCGTGCATTCGACGGCGTTTCGCCCTGTAACCGATGCCGCGTTGCTGGCCAACCCGTTTCGCGTGTTCACCTCGCTGCTGCGGCTTGAATTGATTGCCGACGCCACCCTGCGCGAGAAGGCCGCTGCCATCCTGGCGCGCCGCCAGATCTTTACCCCGCGCGTGCTCGAATTGATCGCCCAATGCGAAGCCGACGGCGGCCTGGCCGACGCAGATGCCGACGCGTTCGTACGCGAAGCGCTGGAGACGTTCCGCTGGCACAGCACCGCCACGGTCGACGCCGAGACGTATCGCGCGCTGCAAGCCGCTCACCGTCTTGTAGCCGACGTGGTGTGCTTCCGCGGCCCCCACATCAACCACCTGACACCGCGCACCCTCGACATCGACGCCGCACAGGCCGCCATGCCCACACGCGGCATGGACGCCAAGGATGTGGTGGAAGGTCCGCCGCGCCGCGACTGCCCCATCCTGCTGCGCCAGACCAGCTTCAAGGCGCTGCAGGAAGCGGTGCGCTTTACCGATGATGCAGGCGCCCACACGGCACGCTTTGGCGAAATCGAGCAGCGCGGCGTGGCCCTCACTCGCACCGGCCGCACGCTCTACGACCAACTGCTGGCGGAGGTGCGCAGCATGGGCTATGCCGGCAGTGCCGCACCCAACTACGGCAGTCGGTTGGCCCAGGCGTTCAGCGCCTTTCCCGACAGCCATGACGCGTTGCGTGCGCAAGGCCTGGCGTTCTATCGCTACACGCTCACGCCGTCGGGCCATGCACAGGCCGACGCAGCCGCGACAGCCGATGTGTCGTTGGATGAACTCCAGGCCAAGGGCTGGGTGCAAGCGGACCCCATCACGTATGAAGATTTCTTGCCAGTGAGCGCGGCGGGCATCTTCCAATCCAACCTGGGCGGTGAGGAGCAGAAGCAGTATCAGGCCCACGCCGCGCAGCAGGCCTTTGAGACCGCGCTGGGCGCACGCGTGCATGACGAAATCGCTCTGTACGAGGCAGCGCAGCAGCGCTCCATCGATCAGGTGCGCGCCGTGCTGCTCGGCACGCCCGTGGTGGATGCCGCATGACCGGCCCGCACACGCCAGCCGCCATGCCGGGCTTTGCCGCCCCGTTCGCGAACCCTGCCGGCTCGCCCATCCGTGAACTGTTTCCGTACCTCAGCCAGCCGGGGATGATCTCGCTGGCGGGCGGCTATCCGTCGCCGAGCCTGTTCGACGCTGAAGGCCTGGCGCACGCCGCCGGCCAAGCCATGACGGGCGATACGCAGGCCTTGCAGTACGGCGCGACTGAAGGACTGCCCGTCCTCCGCACGGCGCTCGCCGCATTGATGGACGCACGCGGCATCCAGGCCAGCACCGAACAGATGATGGTCACCACCGGCTCGCAGCAAGCCTTCGACCTGCTGGTGCGGGCGTTGATCGAACCGGGGGATACGGTGCTGGTGGAAGTGCCGGCCTACCCTGCCACGCTGCAAGCCTTGCGCCTGGCGCAGGCCCGCATCGTTCCGATACCGATGGACGAACACGGCCTGCAGACCGATGCACTGGCCGACCTGCTGCATCAACTGCCTGCCACGCAGCGCCCCAAGCTGCTCTACACCGTCCCGAATTTTTCCAACCCGCGCGGCACGCTGCTCGCCGCCCAGCGGCGCGAAGCCCTGGTGCAGCTGGCCTGCGCGCACGGCTTCTGGGTGGTGGAAGACGATCCCTACGGCGAGCTGCGCTTTGATACGGCAGAGGGCGACGCCGCTGCCATGCCACCCACGCTGCGCGCAGTGGGCGATCGGCAGGCCGTGGGCGGCACGAACCCGGTGGTGTATCTCTCCAGCCTTTCCAAGACCGTCGCACCTGCGCTGCGGATCGGCTGGATGCTGGCCGATGCCAGCCTGCTGCGCCGCTGCGCCATCGCCAAGCAGACGGTGGATCTGTGTACGTCTCCGCTGGCGCAGATGGTGGCGGCCCACTATCTGGAAAGCGGCCGCTATCCGGCTACGGTGCAGCGCGCCCGCATCGAGTATCAGCGGCGCATGCAGGCGCTGGTGCAAGGCATCGCCACGCAGCTGGATGGCCGTATGCAGTGCACCGCGCCGGCGGGCGGCATGTTTGTCTGGGCCACGTTCGCGCCGTCAATCGACCCGCAAGCGCTCTTTGATGCCGCCGTATCGCAGCAGGTGCTGTATGTGCCCGGCAAGGCGTTCTACCCGGACAACGCGCAGCTCAACACCATGCGCCTGTCGTTTGCCGCGCCCGAGGTGCCGCAGATCGAACAGGCCGTGCAGCGGCTGGCCGCAGCCGTGGCGCTGGCCATGCGTTAACGCCTCCTCAGAAAGAGACAACCTTCATCGCATTGCCATGACACCCGACAACCTGATTCCGGCCTTGCACGACATCGTGGGGGCCGCCAATGTTCTGACCGGCGACGACTGCGCCGAATACGAATCCGATTGGCGCCAGCGCGTGCGCGGCAAGGCGCTGTGCGTGGTGCGGCCCGGCTGCACGGCCGACGTGGCTGCGGTCGTGCGCGCGTGCGCACAAGCCGGTGTGTCCATCGTGCCGCAGGGTGGCAATACAGGGCTGGTGGAAGGCTCGGTGCCCGATGCCAGCGGCGGGCAAATCATCCTGAGCCTGCGCCGCATGCAGACCGTGCGCGCCATCGACGCCGCCAACATGACGATAACGGTGGACGCCGGTTGCGTACTCCAGTCGCTGCAGGACGTGGCGAGCGAGGCCGGCATGCTGTTCCCGCTGAGCCTGGGTGCGGAAGGCAGCTGCACCATCGGCGGCAACCTGGCGACCAACGCGGGCGGCACGCAGGTGCTGCGCTATGGCAACGCGCGCGAGCTGTGCCTGGGGCTGGAAGTCGTGCTGGCCGACGGGCAAGTCTGGGAGAACCTGCAAGGCCTGCGCAAGGACAACACCGGCTATGACCTGCGCAATCTGTTCATCGGTAGCGAGGGCACGCTGGGCATCATCACGGCGGCCACGCTGCGGCTGTATCCGCAACCGGCCGCGCAATTGACGGCGTGGGCCGCGGTGCCGTCGCTGCAAGCCGCCACGGCATTGCTGGCGTTGTCACACCGGCATCTGTCTGCGGCGCTCACGGGTTTTGAGGTCATGAGCCAGGAAGGGCTCAGGCTGGTCGACACGCACTATCCGCATCTGCGCGTGCCGATGTGGCGCGAAACAATGTGGTGCGTGCTGCTGGAAGCGTCCGACAGTGAATCCGAGGCGCATGCCCGCGCGCAGTTTGAACACCTGTTGGAAACCGCGATGGAAGACGGCATCGTGACCGACGCGATCATTGCCGAAAACATCCGGCAGGCGCACGACCTGTGGCACATCCGCGAAAGCATCACCCTGGCCCAGGCAGCCGAAGGGCCCAACATCAAACACGATGTCTCGGTGCCGATCTCGCGCATCCCCGAGTTCGTGGCGCAGACCGATGCGCAACTGCAGGCGCTGGCGCCCGGGCTGCGGCTCATCAACTTCGGGCACCTGGGTGATGGGAACCTGCACTACAACGTGCAGGCTCCGGCGGGGGCGGACGCTGCAGCGTTCGTTGCCGCGCATGAGGCTGCGATTGGCGATGCGGTGTACCGGTCCGTCCACCGCTTTGGCGGTTCGATCTCGGCTGAACATGGCATCGGCGCGCTCAAGCGCGATCACCTTCCGCACTACAAGGCGCCGGTCGCCCTGCAGTTGATGCAGACCATCAAGCAGGCGCTCGACCCGCAATGCGTGCTGAACCCGGGGCGCGTGCTCGAACGGCCGCCGGGTCAGATGGCGCGATAGGTATCGCTCACGGCCATCGACTGCATCGGGCGGCGCAGCGTCGGATCGAACGGATTGATCTGCGTGGTCAGGCGATTGGCCTCGCGCAGGAGCATGTCGTAGACGATGGGCAGGCGATCGGCGCTCAGGCGGTTGGCGAGCGTACCGACGGAAAGCGCGGCGACGACGTTGCCGTTGCGATCGAACACGGGCACGGCAATACCGGCCATGCCTTCGAGCAGCCCGTCTGTTTTGGCGCTGTAGCCGCGCTCGCGTGCCTTCCTGACCTCGGAGCGCAGATAGACCTCGTCGTAGACGCTGTAGTGCCGGATGCGCGGCAGGTTGTAGCGCAGCACTTCTTCCTGCTCGGCGTCGGGCAGGTGCGCAAGGATCACCAGCGCACCCTGGCCCACACCGAGTTCGATCCGGCCGCCCACATCGCCGGTGAAGGTGCGAATGGGGTACTGCCCTTCCACGCGATCCAGGCACACCGCGTCGAAGCCGGAGCGCACCAGCAGCAGCACCGTATCGCCCAGGCTTGCATTCAGCCGCAGTAGGGCCGGCCGTGCGACGGAGCGCAAGTCGTTCACCGCGCCGGCCTGGGCCGCCAGGCAAAACAGGTCCAGGCTCAGCCGGTACAGCTTGTTCTGCTGATCCTGCTCGACCATGCCTTCTTGCGTCAGCCCCTGCAGCAGGCGGTGCGTGGTGGCGGGGGTCATTCCCAGGGTCTTGGCCAGATAGGTGACGCGCACACCTTGGTGCTGCTGCTCCGCCATGGTGCGCAGGATTTGGAAGGTGCGGTGCATGGCGCTGCGCTGATGCGCATCGTCGTCGGAATCTACGGACATAAAGCTGGAATGGACTGAATTTGGTTGATCGATTGTATTCCGATGAACGGAATAAATACGAGAAAAATTCCAACTACAGCGTATACACCTAGGCGAAGTCGATGTTTTGGCACACCTGTTGCAATAGCATATCCATATTGTTCAATTGGAAGAATCTGGCGACGCCCCCAGTCGCAAAGGATCACCGATGAGTTTTCTGCGCCTGAACCATGTCTCCAAGCAGTACGGCGACCTCCGGGTCGTCCAGGACTTCAATCTGAACGTGCACAAGGGCGAATTCGTCTCGCTGCTGGGCCCGTCGGGCTGCGGCAAGACGACGACGCTGCAGATGATTGCGGGCTTCGCAGAGGTGACCGAGGGCTCGATCGAGCTGGACGGCAAGGACATCACCCGTGCCAAGGCCAACGCGCGCGGCCTGGGGATCGTGTTCCAGACCTACGCGCTGTTTCCGCACATGACAGTGCGCGAGAACGTGGAGTTCGGGCTGGAGATGCGCAAGTGCCCGGCAGCGGAACGCCGCGAGCGCGCCCTGCAGACGCTTGCGCTCGTGCATCTGGACAAGCATATCGATCGCTACCCGCGCGAGCTGTCGGGCGGCCAGCGGCAGCGCGTGGCCCTGGCGCGGGCGCTGGTCATCAAGCCACCGGTGCTGCTGCTGGACGAGCCGCTGTCGAACCTGGACGCCAAGCTGCGCGAAGAGATGCAGTTCGAGCTGCGTGAAATCCAGCGCAAGGTCGGCACGACCACCATCATGGTCACGCACGACCAGGCCGAAGCCATGTCGATCAGCGACCGCGTCGTCGTCATGGAAGCGGGCCGCATCACGCAGGTGGATACGCCGCTGGCGGTGTACGAGCACCCGAGCAACGCGTTCATCTCGACGTTTGTCGGCAAGGCCAACCTGCTGCATGCGGCAGTGGTGGCCGGTGCCGATGGCGAACGTCGCGCAACGGTCGGGGCCGTGCAACTGGCACTGCCGCCTGGCACGCCCCTGGGCAGCAAGGTCGTCCTGGCGCTGCGCCCCGAAAAAATGACGTGCAACGCCGACGGCACCGGCCGTTGCGAAGGCCGCGTGACCGAACGCTTCTTCCTCGGCAACCAGTGGATGTACACCGTCGATACGCCGCTCGGCGCGATGCTGGTCTCCGCCGTCAACGATGGCGACGCCCCGCGCGACGTGGGTCAGACCGTCGGCGTCGATTGGGAAGACCGCTATGTCCGCGTGATCGGTAGCGAGGGGACCGCAGCATGAGCCGCAGACCGATCTGGGTGCCGTGGAGCATGACCGGCCCGGCGCTGGCGCTCTTCGGCGTGATGCTGTTCGTGCCGCTCGCGCTGAGCGTGATGCTGTCGTTCAACGCATTCGACGCCGACAAGGGCCCGATTGCGGGCACCTTCACGTTTGCGCACTACCTGCACGTGGTGCAAGACCCGTACTACTACGAAATCTTCTGGCGCACGCTGCGCGTCTCGGCACTCGTGACGCTGATCTGCATCCTGATCGGCGCGCCCGAGGCCTACATCCTGAGCCGGATGCGCAAGCCCTGGCGCTCGATTTTCCTGCTCATCATCCTGGCGCCGCTGCTGATCTCGGTCGTGGTGCGCGCATTCGGCTGGAGCATGCTGCTCGGGCCCGAAGGCCTGATCAACGCCGCGTTCAAGGCCGTTGGCATCGGCTCGGTCAAGCTGCTGTACAACGAGACGGCCGTGGTGATTGCGCTGGTGCACGTGATGCTGCCGTTCATGGTGATTCCGGTGTGGACGTCACTGCAAAAGCTCGACCCATGGGTGGAAAACGCCGCGCTGTCGTTGTCCGCCTCGCACTTCACGACGTTGCGCCGCGTGGTGCTGCCGCAGGTCATGCCGGGCATTCTGTCGGGCAGCCTGATCGTGTTCGGCCTGGCGGCCAGCTCATTCGCCATTCCGGGCCTGCTGGGCGGGCGCCGCGTGAAGATGGTCGCCACGCTCATCTACGACGAATACCTGAACGAACTGAACTGGCCGCTGGGCGCTGCCATTGCGCTGATCCTGCTGGCGGCCAACCTCGTCATCATGCTCGGCTGGAACCGCATGATCGAAGGCCGCTACAAGAAGACGTTGGGCTGAAGGAGCGCACATGCAAAAGAACGGACCGCTCGCGCTCATCTTCAACGCGCTCGTCATCACCTTCATGCTGGCACCGCTGGTGATCGTGTGCATCGTCGCCTTCACGCCCGAAGAAACGCTCACGCTGCCCACCAGCCATTTCTCGCTGCGCTGGTTCGACCAGGTGCTGCATCACCCCGACTTCGTGCAGTCGTTCTGGAACAGCCTCTGGCTGGGCCTGGCGGCGGCCACGCTGTCGACCGCACTCGCGGTGCCGGCGGCCATGGCCATCGTCCGCTTCCGCGCCCCGGGCCTGCAGTATCTGCAAGGCGTGTTTCTGTCGCCGCTGATCATTCCGCACCTGGTGCTGGGCGTGGCGCTGCTGCGCATGTTCTCGCTGGTGGGCGGGCAAGGCAGCTTCGGCTGGCTGATCTTCGCGCACGCGCTGATCGTCACGCCGTACACGATGCGGCTGGTGATGGCGGCGCTGGTGGGCTTTGACCACTCGGTCGAGCACGCCGCCTATTCGCTGGGTGCGAGCAGCTTCACGGTGTTCCGGCGCATGACGCTGCCGATGATCCTGCCGGGCATCACGGGCGGCTGGCTGCTGGCCTTCATCAACAGCTTTGATGAACTGACGATGTCGATCTTCGTGGTGTCGCCCGCCACCGTCACGCTGCCGGTGCGCATGTACATGTACGCCACGGAATCGCTCGACCCGATGATGGCCGCCGTCTCGGCGCTGATCGTCTTCCTCACGCTCGCGTTGATGCTGCTGCTGGACAAGGCCTACGGTCTGGACCGAATTCTGATCGGCAAGCATTGAGACAGAGATCACGATGAATGCTCCTGCAAACCGCTCTGCCCGCGCGCAGCTCCAGCGCCTCAAAGAGCGCAACCGCCCCACGGTGGCCTTCGTGCTGGACGGCCAGCCCGCTGAAGCCCTCGCCGGGGACACCGTCCTGACGGCCGTGCTCACGCACACACGCCAGTTGCGCATCAATGAATTCAGCCAGCAGCCGCGCGCCGGCTTCTGCCTGATGGGCGCATGCCAGGACTGCTGGGTGCGCCTGGCCGACGGCAAATCGCTGCGCGCCTGCCAGACCATGATCGAACCCGGCATGCACATCTGCACGCAGCCGCCCGGCAACGAGGGAGCCGCGTGATGACGCAACCCGCCCCCATGCTGAAGCGGCAGTCGCAAGCGGATCTGCCGCCCGTCATCATCGGTGCCGGGCCGGCAGGCGTGCGTGCGGCGCAGACGCTGCTGGCGCACGGCCTCAAACCCATCGTGCTGGATGAAGCGCCGCGCGCCGGCGGCCAGATTTATCGCCGCCAGCCAGATGGCTTCGCCCGGAGTGCCGCAGATCTGTACGGCACCGAAGCCGAACGTGCGCAGGCAATACACGCCACCTTCGACCGCCTCCAATCCCAGATCGATTACCACCCGCAGACCCTGGTCTGGAATGCCCAGCCCGATCTGCTCGACCTGCTGCATGTGCCGACGCGCGCGGTCAGTAGCCTGCCGTGGCGCGATGTGATTGTCGCGACCGGCGCCACCGACCGCGTGCTGCCCGTCCCGGGTTGGACGCTGCCCGGCGTCTATACGCTGGGCGGTGCGCAAGTCGCGCTCAAATACCAGGGCTGTGCGATTGGCGATGCCGTGGTGTTTGCCGGCACCGGCCCGCTGCTGTATCTGGTGGCCTGCCAGTACGCGAAGGCCGGCGCGAATGTCGTGGCGGTGCTCGACACCGCACCGGCCTCCGCGCGCTACAAGGCGGCACCGGCCATGCTGGGCCAGCCCGCCGTCATGGCCAAGGGGTTGGCGCTGGTCGCCTGGCTCAAGCTGCATGGCATTCCCATGCATCAGGGCGTGCGACTGCTGCGCGCCGAAGGCGATGCGGCGGTCGAACAACTCGTGTGGCACGACAGCGCCGGTCGCGAACAGCGCACGGCGTGCTCCGCGGTGGGCATGGGCTACGCGCTGCGGCCCGAAACGCAGCTCGCCGATCTGCTGGGCTGCGCGTTCGAGTTTTCTGCGCTCCACCGGTGCCATGTGCCACGCATCGATGCGATGCGGCGCAGCTCCGTCGCGGGCGTGTATCTGGCGGGCGATGGCGCAGGCATCATGGGTGCCGACGCAGCCGAGTACTCCGGTGAGTTGGCCGCGCTCGCCCTGTTGCAGGATCGGCAACTCACCGTCAATGCCGATCGTTTGGACGCGCTGCACCAGCGCCTGCAGAAGATCGAGCGGTTCCGCCACGCGCTGGAAATCGCCTTCCCGTTTCCCGATAACTGGGCCGCGCACGCCAGCGACGAACTGGTCGTGTGCCGCTGCGAAAACGTCACCGCGGGCACCCTGCGCCAGACGGCCGCGGAATGCGGCGTGCATGAACTGAACCGCCTGAAGGCGCTGTGCCGGGTCGGCATGGGCCGCTGCCAGGGCCGGATGTGCGGCGCGTCGGCAGCAGAAATCCTGGCGCACGCGCAGTCCGTGCCGCTGGCACAGGTGGGCCGATTGCGCGGGCAGGCACCGATCAAGCCGCTGCCGCTGGATGTGACCGAGGTGATCGAACCGGAGGACCACCATGCGTGAGCAGCTTGCATGCGACGTGGCCATCATCGGCGGCGGCATCATGGGCAGCGCCACGGCACTGTTCCTGCGGCGGCGCGGGCTGGCCGTCACCTTGCTCGAACGCGACCTGTGCGGCTCGCGCTCCAGCGGCGTCAATTTTGGCGGTGTGCGGCGCCAGGGGCGCTCCATCGAGCAACTGCCGCTGGCCCAGCGTTCGCACCAGATCTGGGGGCGCCTGACCGAGCTGATCGGCACCGAGGCCGAGTACGAGCGCAGCGGGCACTTCAAGATCGCGCGCAGCGTGGCGGACATGGAATCGCTGGCCAGCTATGCAGCGCGCAGCGAGGGGTTTGGCCTCGGGCTGAAGCTCATCGAGGGCCGGGCCGCGCTGCAGAAAGTTTTTCCGATGGGCGGCGAACAGATCGTCGGTGGCTCGCTGTGCCCGGAAGACGGACAAGCCAATCCGCGCCTGCTGTCGCCCGCGTTCGCTCGCGCCGCGCAGGCTGCCGGCGCCGATGTACGCGAGCACGCGCCGGTGCAATCGGTCGAGCACGATGGCGCGCGCTTCGTCGTCCATGCACGCCAGCATGATCGCGATCTGGAGGTCAAAGCCTCTGCGCTCGTCAACTGCGCCGGGGCGTGGGCCGCCCAGTTTGCCGCGCAATGGGGCGAGCCCGTACCGATGTTCACCATCCCGCCCACCATGGGCGTGACCGAGCCGCTGCCGTTCTTCCTGCCCTGGAGCCTGGGCGTGGAAGGTGGCGGCATTTACTGCCGCCAGGTTCGGCGCGGCAATGTGGTGTTCGGCGGCGGGCGCGGCTACGTGCTGGATGTCCAGCGCGCACGCTCGTCGCACGTGGCAATCCTGCGCCAGCTGCCGCAACTGGCGGCGTTGCTGCCGCAACTCACCGGCGCCCACATCATCCGCACCTGGAGCGGCACCGAAGGCAACCTGCCCGACGACCAGCCCGTGATTGGCCCCAGTGCGCGCCGCCCCGGCCTGTTCCACGCGTTCGGCTTTGCCGGCGCCGGCTTCCAACTCGGCCCCGGCGTGGGCGATGTCATGGCCGAGCTGATCGCCGAAGGCCGCACCACCACGCCGATCGAGCCCTTTTCCATCCAACGCTTTCTGCCACCCGCAGCTTGATGCACTTGATGCCCCAGGAGATCACCATGCTTGTGAAACACGCGAAAACATCGTTCACGTCCGTCATTGCTGCGGCTGCCGGTATGGCCCTGCTCGCCGCGGGCGCCGCCCACGCCGACACCAAGACGCTGTACATCGGCATGAACGGCGGCAACATGGAACGCACCTACACGCAGTTCGTATTCCCGCCGTTCGAGAAGGCCAACAACGTCAAGGTCGTCGTCGTGCCCGGCACCTCGACCGACATCCTCGCCAAGGCGCAAGCGACCAAAGGCAAGGCGCAGATGCACGTGATGACGCTGGACGATGGCGTCATGTTCCGCGCCATCGGCATGGGACTGTGCGAAAAGCTCAAGCCCTCGGCGAACCTGTCGGCGGTGCCCGCCATTGCGCACCTCAAGGGGGACTACGCGGTCGGCTTGTCGATGGGCCTGACGGGCCTGGCCTACAGCACCAAGGTCTTCGCCGACAAGGGCTGGACGCCGCCCACCTCGTGGGGCGACCTGGCTGACCCGAAATACAAGGGCAAGGTGGTCGTGCAATCCATGCCGGCTTCGTCGTTCGGGTTGGACGCCTTCCTGATGTTCAACCGCATGAAGGGCGGCACGGAAAAGAATGTCGACCCGGCATTCAAGGCATGGCCGACCACCATCGGCCCGAACGTGGTCGAGTACATCCCCAACTCGTCGAAGGTGGTGGAGATGATGCAGGCCGGCGATGCGGCGCTGTTCCCGTACACGCTCACGCAGGTGGAGCTGATGAAGTCCAAGGGCATCCCGATGGAATTCGTCGCGCCCAAGGAAGGTGCCGTCGTTCTGCTCACAGCGCAGTGCGTGCTGGCCAACAATCCGGATGCCGAGCTGGCGCAGAAGCTGGCGGATTACCTGATCAGCCCCGAGGCCCAGGCGCTCGCCATGGAAAACGGCTCCTACAATCCAGTCAACCCCAAGGCCCCGCTCAAGGGCAAGGCGGCAGAGGAGCAGAACAAGATGAACACCATCCTGAAGACGGCCGTTGCGCTGGACTGGGACGTGATCAACGCCGAGCGCCCCGAGTGGAGCAAGCGCTGGAACCGCATCGTCGAGCGTTGAGCCTTACGCATCACCGCATCGCAACAGTTTTTCGATTGAACACGAGAGAAGAGCAAGGATTCACGCCATGTCAGATTCCCGAACACGATTGCAGACCGTACTGAAGGCCCTCGGCCTGGACCTGAAGGCCTATGAAGGCACGGACTGGACGAGCCGCGCCCCGCGCGACGGCACGGTATTGGCGACCGTGAAATCGCATACCGCCGGCCAGGCCGAGGCTGCCATCCAGAGCGCGCATCAAGCGTATCTGGCATGGCGCGTTGTGCCGGCACCCGTGCGCGGCGAACTCGTGCGCCGCCTGGGCGAGGTGCTGCGCACGCACAAGGCAGCGCTGGGCGAACTGGTCTCGCTGGAGGCGGGCAAGATCACCTCCGAGGGGCTGGGTGAAGTGCAGGAGATGATCGACATCTGCGACTTCGCCGTCGGCCTGTCGCGGCAACTGCATGGCCTGACCATCGCCAGCGAGCGCCCTGGGCACCGGATGATGGAAACGTGGCATCCGATGGGCGTGGTGGGCATCATTTCGGCGTTCAACTTTCCGGTGGCGGTATGGTCGTGGAACGCCGCGCTCGCCCTGGTGTGCGGCAACGCCATCGTATGGAAGCCGTCGGAGAAAACGCCGCTCACCGCCATTGCATGCCACCACCTGATGCAACAGGTGGTCGACGCGTTCAATGCAGAGAAGCCGGGCGCCATTCCGGCCGGACTGAGCCAACTGCTGATCGGCGGGCGCGACGTGGGCGAAGCGCTGGTCGCCAGCCACCTGGTGCCGGTGGTCAGCGCCACGGGCTCGACGCGCATGGGCCGCCAGGTGGGCGTGAAGGTGGCGGAACGCTTCGGCCGCTCGATCCTGGAGCTGGGCGGCAACAACGCGATGATCGTCACGCCGTCGGCGGATCTGGAGTTGGCGGCGCGCGCCATCACGTTTGCCGCCGTCGGCACCGCGGGCCAACGCTGCACGTCGCTGCGCCGTTTGATCGTGCACCGCTCGGTGGCCGATACGTTGCTCGCTCGCCTGGAAAAGATCTACCAGAGCATTGCGATTGGCGACCCGCTGGCTGACGGCACGCTGGTCGGCCCGTTGATCGATCAGGCCGCCTTCGACGGCATGCAGCAGGCACTCGCGCAGGCCCGCGCCGAAGGCGGCGAAGTGCTGGGCGGCGAGCGCGTGCGCGAAGACCTCGGCGCCGACGCCTGGTACGTCCGTCCTGCGCTGGTCAAGATGCCGAAGCCGACCAAGGTGATGGAAAGCGAAACCTTCGCGCCGATCCTCTATGTCGTGACGTACGACGGCGACACCGAACAGGCCATCGCGATCCAGAACGGCGTGCCGCAGGGCCTGTCGTCTGCCATCTTCACGGCAAGCCTGAGCGATGCCGAGCGCTTCATGTCGTCGGCCGGCAGCGACTGCGGCATCGCCAACGTCAACATCGGCACGTCGGGCGCCGAGATTGGCGGTGCATTCGGCGGCGAGAAGGAAACCGGCGGCGGGCGGGAATCCGGCTCGGACGCGTGGAAGGGTTACATGCGCCGCGCCACCAACACCGTCAACTACAGCGGCGCGCTGCCGCTGGCGCAGGGCGTTCGATTCGACGTTTGATCAGCGCCTGATCGATGGGATATTCGGGCGGCGGCGCCAGATGCACCGCCGCCCTGATGGTCAACGCGCGCTCAACGCGCCGCGCCGCCTACATCGGTGATCGCGCTGTAGACCAGCGTGCGCAATTGCCGGCGCACAGGGTAGGCGGACGAAGGTAGCACCTGTGTCAGGAACAGGCCGATCAGATCCTCCTGCGGATCCACCCAGAAGAAGGTGCCGGCCGCGCCGCCCCAGAAGAAATCGCCCGTGCTGCCGGGAATCAACGTGGCGGCCTGCGAGATCGTGGTCGCGAAGCCCAGTCCGAACCCGACGCCGTCATACGCGGCCTCGCTGAACATCGAAGGCGACGACAGGCTAGACATGTCGCGCCCGCCCGGCAGATGGTTGGCAGTCATCAGCGCCAGCGTTTTCGGCGCCAGCAGGCGAACGCCATCCAGCTCGCCGCCCTGCAGCAGCATGCGCGAAAAACGCAGGTAGTCCGCCGCCGTGGAAACCAGACCACCGCCGCCTGAGATGAAGCTGGGCGGCTTCAGGTAGGGGCTGGTGCGCGGATCGTCCTGCAAGACCGGTCCACGTTCAGACACCGCCTTCGAGCCCAGCGCGCCCACGGCATAGCACGCGCAGAAGCGCGATGCTTTCTCCTCCGGCACATAGAAGGCCGTATCGACCATGCCCAGCGGATCGAAAATCCGCTCCTTCAGGAACGTCTCGAACGGCATGCCGCTGATCTTGCCGACCAGGTAGCCCAGCACATCGGTGGAAACGGAGTAGTTCCACGCATCGCCCGGCGAGAACTCCAGCGGCACGCCGGCCAGCTTTTCGATCATCTCGTCGAGCGTGCCATCGGTCGCGATGTCGCCCAGCTTCAGCCGGCGGTACGCGGCGTCGACATTCGTGTTCTGGTGGAAGCCATAGGTCAGGCCCGAGGTGTGCCGCAGCAGGTCGACCATGCGCATGGCACGTTTGACCGGCCGCGACTGGAAGCCTTCCATGAAGCCGCCGGCGTGCACGCCCAGGTTCGCCCATGCGGGGATGAATTTGCTGACCGGATCGTCCAGCGCGACCTTGCATTCCTCTACCAGCATCATGAACGCCACCGACGTGATCGGCTTGGTCATCGAGTAGATGCGGAAGATCGAATCCTCAGCCAGCGGCACCTGGCGCTCGCGGTCGGCCAGGCCCAGCACGGAGTTCAAGGCCAGCTCGCCACGCCGCCACACCTGGACCAGCGCGCCGGGCAGCTTGCCGGTGGCAATGTAGGCGTCATCGATGAAGCGCTCGACCCGTTCGAGCCGATCGCGGGACATCCCCTGCGTTTGCGTGCCTTGCCTGTCCATGCATTCTCCTTGCATTGATCCCGACTCCGATCCAGCCTGCGCCGATTCTGACGCGCGCAGCCCGCCCAGCGACACTGTACAGCGCCGAATCATTGGCCGCGAGAGCGCTCTGCCAGCGCCTATGCTTCAATGCAGTTCGACCGCAACCCCGTCCCAACATGAAGCGCTTCGACGACCTGTACCTCTTCACGCGCGTGGTGGAAGCCGGTGGCTTTTCCGCTGCCGAGCGCGCCACGGGCATTCCCAAGTCACGCCTGAGCCGTCGCATTGCCGAATTGGAGGTGCAGCTCGGCACGCGGCTGTTGCAGCGCTCAAGCCATCGCGTATCGGTCACGCCGGTGGGCGAGGCGATCTATCGGCATGCGCGCGACATGGCCGATGCGTCGGCAGCCATTGAAGCGCTGGCCGGCGCGGCACGCAGCGAACCGGCTGGCGTGCTGCGCGTCGGCACGTCGCCGCTACTGGCAGAAACGCTGGTGGCACGCTGGCTGGCCGAATTTGCCGATGCGCATCCGAAGCTGCGCATCGAACTGGACTTGTCGAACACGTACGTCGACCTGATCGAGCAGCGCATTGACGTGGCGATCCGCGCGGCCACGGGGCCACTGCCCTCGCGCGACGTGGTAGCCCGGCATCTCGCGGTCTCGCCGCGCGTGCTGGTGGCCAGCCCCGCGTTGCTTGCCCGTGTGGGCGAACCCGACACACCCGCCGCGCTGGAAGACTTTTCCTGCCTGGGGCAAGGCTCGCTCACCCGCAGCCGCGATTGGGTACTGCACGATGCGCGCGGGCACCGGCTGTCGCTGCCGATTCGCCCGCGCTTTGCCAGCGACAACATCATCGCCCTGCGCGAAGCTGCCATCGCAGGGCTCGGGCTGGCCATCCTGCCGCAGCATTGCTGTCATGCCGCGCTCGGCAGCGGCAGCCTGCGTACGGTGCTGCGGGGTTGGACACCCGAGCCGGCCGACCTGCACGCACTCTATCCATCGCGTGCAGGCGTACCGCCGTCGGTGAAAGCGCTGGTGGCGTTCCTGCGCGAGCGCTTTGCCACGGAAGCCACCATGCAACCGTTGACCTGAACCGCGCGTTACTTCACCACGCGGCCAAGAAAGTCGAGCATGCGCGCACCAATTTCCGCATGGTGCGTCTCCAGCGCAAAGTGGCCGCTATCGACAAAGTGGATCTCCGCATCGGGCAGGTCGCGCTTGAAGGCCTCCGCGCCGGGCGGAATGAAAATGGCGTCATTGCGACCCCATACCGCGAGCAGCGGCGGACGATGCGCGCGGAAGTACGCATGCAGCGCCGGATACAGCGCCACGTTGCTCGCGTAATCCAGGAACAGATCCATCTGGATGTCGAGCTGGCCCGGACGGCTCAGGAAATATTGATCGAGCAGATAGCCATCCGGCGCGACGCGCGTCGGGTCGGGCACACCATCCAGGTATTGCCACTGCGTCATCTCGTCTGAAACGATCGGATGCAGCTCACGGCGATGCGCTTCGTCCGGGTTGTCCCAATACGCCTTGACTGGCGCCCACGGACCTTCGCCCAGCCCTTCCTCATAGCCGTTGCCGTTTTGCGTGACGATGGCGCTGATGCGCTCCGGGTGCGCCATCGCCAGGCGCCAGCCGACCGGCGCGCCGTAGTCGAACACATAGATGGCGTAGCGCGACAGGCCGACCGCCTGCGTAAAGCCGTCCACCACATGCGCGAGGTTGTCGAACGTGTAGCGGAAATCGCTCGGCACCTGCGTCAGGCCAAAGCCGGGAAAGTCCGGCGCCACCACGTGATAGCGCCCGGCTAACTGCGGAATCAGGTTGCGGAACATATGCGATGCGCTCGGAAAGCCGTGCAACAACAGCACGGTGGGCGCGTCGGCTGGGCCAGCCTCCCGATAGAACACGCGCACACCTTCGACATCCACCGTGCGGTGGCGCACAGCGCTGGGGGCATACGCATCGACAACCAGATCAGCGGTTCGGGCAGGGGCGTTCATGGCAAGGCTCCGGAGGGGTTTCGAGAAAGAGCAACGAAACCATTGTAACCGCTTAAACAACGTTTTTCAAGTTACATGAAATTTTCCCATCGCTCGCATGCCGATTTGTGATGTGAAACAAAACGGGCACGCCGTCTGGCGTGCCCGCGCGGGAAATGATGCAGCCGAAAAACTCAGGTGAGTCGCTCGAGCGCCTCGGAGGCAATGCGCCGCGTGATGGCTTCGGCCGAGTCTTCCGTGGCCAGCTGGCCGGCCTGGCCCGACCACAGATTGATGAAATCTCCCGAGCCGGTCGGCTCCGTCTTGGCGCGCAGCGGCGCCAACGCGCCGCCGGCTGTCGGAAAGGCCGGCGCAAACGGGCTCATCGGGCCGATCTCGCGCATCAGCCGGTTGACGATGCCGCGCGCCGGTCGGCCGGTAAACAAATTGGTGAGCGCGGTGTCGGCATCCGTTGCCTGCTTGAGCGCCGCGCGATGAATGGCCGATGTCTTGGCCTCCGGCGACAGCATGTAGGCCGTGCCGATCTGCACCGCCGATGCCCCCAGCGCCAACGCCGCCACCACACCGCGCGCATCGCCGATGCCGCCGGCTGCAATGATCGGCACCTTCACCGCATCCGCCACCTGCGGCACCAGCGCGAACGTGCCGACCTGCGATTCGATCGTCTTGGCGAGGAACATGCCGCGATGGCCGCCCGCCTCGTTGCCCATGGCGATGATGGCGTCTACGCCGCGTGCTTCCAGCCAGCGCGCCTCTTCCACTGTGGTAGCGGCGGAGATGATCTTTGCGCCTGCGGCCTTCACGCGGGCCTGCAGCTCCGGTGTCGGCAGGCCAAAGTGGAAGCTCACCACCTCCGGCTTCAATTCCTCCACCAGCGCGCAGGTCGCCTCGTCGAACGGTGCCCGGTTGACGGCCGGCGCTTGCGCATTCAAATCGATACCGAACTCGGCGTAGTAAGGCGCCAGATGGGCACGCCATTTGGCATCGCGCTCAGGATCCGGCTGCGGCGGCGTGTGGCAGAAGAAGTTCAGGTTGATGGGGCCCCGCACGGCCGCCCGGAACTGCTCGACCTGCTGGCGGATCTGGTCGACGTTGAGCATCGCGCAGGGCAGCGAACCGAGGCCCCCGCCCCGCGCCACGGCAATCGCCAGCTCCACGCCGGCCACGCCCGCCATCGGTCCCAACACGATGGGCACTTCGATGTTGAACAACTCCAGCACGCGTGCATCGGGCCATGCGCTCATGATCGTCTCCGGCTAGGAACTTGGTTGAGACATGGTAATGCGGCGGGCTTTTCATCGGACTGCTCTGCTGAAACGCGCATGCAATTTGTAACTGGAATACGCCGCTGAATTGGTTACAATTCAACTACCCGCTTTCTTGTAGACCGCCATGTCCTCACCTGCCGACGCCTCCGCTGATACGCCCCTGTTGATTGCCGACGATCCGGTGCTGGACATGCTCAACACCGTGGCCAACGTCAACGGCCAGACGCACGATTTCTGGCAGAACGACGCCGATGTCTCCGATTGGCTGGTGCGCGCCGGCTGGCTCGCGGAGCCCGTGGCAAGCCGCTATCCGCCCGGCGTGCTGCTGGCCGTGGCGCGGCACCTGCGCGGGGTGATTCGCTCCTTGGTGGAGGCACGCAAGGCGGGCCGTGCAGCCAGCGCCGATGCGCTGAATGTGTTCCTGCGGCAGGCGCCAAGCCATCCCGTGCTGGTGTGGGAAAACGGCACCCCGCGCGTCGAGCGCCTGCGGCCCTCCGATTCTGTCGAGCAATGTCTGGCGCCGCTGGCGGAAGCCGCCGCGCATCTGCTCGCCGAAGGCGATTTCCAGCTCGTGCGCGTGTGCGAACACCCCGAATGCACGCTGTGGTTTTACGACCGCACCAAGTCGCACAAGCGCCGCTGGTGCAGCATGGCCGTCTGCGGCAACCGGCATAAGGTGGCCGAATACCGCAAACGCCAGCAGGGCTGATCGCGGCCTCGGTCGTTCCAATGCTGGAACGCCGCGTCGCGGCCGAACGGGCTGCGCGCAAGCCCGCTCGTTCGTAACCTGTTCTCCGGAAACATCGCACCCATTCAGGAGAACAGCATGTCCGCAACTCAAACCACCCAGTCCACGCCCCAACGCCTGGCAGGCCGCACCGCCATCGTTACCGGAGGCTCGCGCGGCATCGGCGCCGCCGTGGCGCATCGACTGGCCGCCGACGGCGCGCGCGTGGCCGTGGTCTATCGCAGCAACGCCGCAGAAGCCGACGCCGTGGTCAACAGCATCCGCAGCACCGGCGGCCAAGCCATTGCCGTGCAGGCCGACGTGAGCGATGCCACTTCCGTCGACGCGATGGTGAGCACCGTGCGCGAGACCTTCGGCGCCATCGACATCCTCGTCAACAATGCCGGCATTCTGGAAAACCAGCCGGTCGGCAGCATCGATCTCGCATCGTTCGACGCGCAGTTCCGCACCAATGCCTTCTCGACGATTCTCGTCACGCAAGCGGTGCTGCCGCATGTGCCGGCGCGCGGCGGGCATATCGTGAACGTGTCTTCCAGCCTGGTGTACCGGCCCCGCGCAGGGCTGGCGGTGTACGCGGCAAGCAAGGCCGCCGTCAGCGCCCTCACCCACGCGTTTGCCGTAGAACTGGGCCCGCGCAACATCACCGTCAACGCCGTGGCACCGGCGCTTACACGCACTGACATGACCGCCCCGATTCCCGATGAAGTCAAAGCGCGCATGCGCGAATCGACACCGATGGGACGCCTGGCCGAACCGGACGATATCGCCGACGCCATCGCCTTCCTGGCCTCGGACGACGCCCGCTGGATTACCGGCCGCACCTTGATGACCGACGGCGGCTTCATCTGAGAAGTACCCACCCAGAACACGCGCCGCGCCGCCAACTCCCGCACGCAGAGGGTGTGGCCGTACCCTGCCCTAGATGGCGCCTTGGATTTTTGTCACGGGGAGGAAAAAGAGGGGAGACTGTCTGAGCGCAGCGAGTTTGCCTCCCCTCCCTCCCCGTGACACAAATCCAAGGGGAAGTCGCCATCTCGGGCGCGCCTTTCATTGCCTACCTTTTCTTTGGCAAGACAAAGAAAGTAGGTCGTCCCCTGCAGGGGACGAAACCCAACACAAACCAGCACTAACAAGCCGCGCCCGAAGACAAACACGAGCGCAGCGCCCAACAATTTACTCGGCCAACCGCTTCACAAGCCGATAAAGAAACTCCCGTCCGTCATACAACCGTGCAATCTCGATACGCTCATCCAGACCATGCGTGCGCAGGTCAGCCGGCTCGGTAAACAACCCCGACACGCCATACATCGGAATGCCCGCATTGCGCATGAACCGGCTGTCGGTCGCGCCCGTGCTCATCGCCGGAATCACCGGCACATTCCACATCTGCTGCGTCAGCGCTTCCACCGTCTTCATCAAGTCGCCGTTGAGCGGCGACGCGGGACTCGCCAGCGGCTTGTTGACGTAACGCACGCTGATCTTCTCGTTGCCGATCACCTGCTTCAGCTGACGATCGATATCCGCCGGATCATCGAGCGGCAGGATGCGGCAATTGACAGTCGCCTTGGCCGATTGCGGCAGCGCGTTCTCGGCGTGGCCGGCGTTGACCATGGTCGCCACGCACGTCGTGCGCAACTGTGCGTTGTAGAACGGAATGGCCGAGAGCCGATCGATCGCGGCCTGGTCCGGCTTGCCGGTGCCCACCGAACGCATATCGTCCGCCAGTTGCCCCGTGGCCAGAGGCGCGCTGCGGGCAAAGTAAGTCTGCGTCACGTCGGCCAGCTTGACGGGAAACTGATACGCCCCCAGCCGATCCAGAGTGGCTGACAACGCATAGATCGGGTTTGTCTTCGTGGGCACCGCGCTGTGGCCGCCCACGTCACGCACTTCCAGCTCGTACGTCGAGTACATCTTCTCGGCCACCTGAATGCGGTGGAGCACCGGCTTGCCGTGGCGCAACTCGCCACCGCCGCCTTCGTTGATGCCGAACTCGGCCTTCACCAGCTCGGGCTTGTTGCTGACGATCTTTAACTCCATTCCGAGGGTTTCCCCGAAGAACAAAGCCTCGTGCCACTCTTGGCTCACGCCTGCATGCGCACCATCAACGCGTTATCGAGCAAGACACCGCGCACCGTCACTGCCTGGCGTGCGATCACTTCAAACCCATTGCAGGCAAAGAAGGGCTCGGCGCTCAAGCTCACGTGCGCTTGCACACGCGGCATGTCGCGCTGCGCTGCCAACCCGAGGATGTGGCTCATGAGTTGTTGCCCGATGCCTTGTCGCGCATGGTCGCCGGATACGAAGAAGTGATCGATCTATCCATTCGCCTGCAAATCGGCGTAAGCGACAGGCTGCGCGTCGAGTTCCGCCACGAACGGCTGGATGCGGCGGATGCGCTCATGCCACTGGGCGACGTCGTAGTCGGTAGGTGCCCAGGCTTCGCATCGCTCGGGGGCGTACCGGCGAGCGGCGATGCCGTGCACAGCGCAATGGAAGACGGCGTGCAAGAGCGGCTCGTCGCCAGGTCTGAAGGCGCGGATGACAACGGGCGAGTGCTGAAGCGGTGCGTTCATGATCATTGCCCCGCATGCGGCAGATCCATCGACGCCAGCACATCCTTGATGTGCTGCGCCGCCTGCTGGGCATTCTGTGCGGCGGGCACGGGCGGCTGTTGATCGGTCGACAGGTTGCGCACGTGGTCATCAATGCTGATACCGGTACCCAGCGGCGCCAGCATCGCCGCCGATTCGTGCATTGCCCATTGGAAGTCGTTGAGCGGTGCGTTGCGTGCCGCCTGCAAACCGGCCGGGTTCGCTGCCATGGCACGGGCGACGACGGGCTCGCGGTTGTCGTCGGGCACGCTCAGCTCCAACACGTGGCCAAGGTCGGGCGCACTGGCATCGCGCGCGGTCAGCGGCGTCTGGATGTTGTACCGCATGCGCAGCGTCTTGATGATGGCGGTGTGATCGTACGGCTGCGCCACGGTCGAGCGGAAGATCGTGCCCTTGGCAATCCATGGCGACACCACTACCGCCGGCACGCGCACGCCCAGCCGGTCGAACGCGAAGAGTTGCCCCGGTTGCGGCGGGCTGGGCGGCACCACGGCAGGCGGCGGCACGTGGTCGAAGCAGCCACCGTGCTCGTCAAAGGTGATGACGAGCAGGGTCTGATGCCACTGCGGCGAACTGCGCAGCGCGTTGTACACCTGCGCGACCAGCGCATCGCCGTAGCCGACATCGTGCGGCGGATGCATATCGTTGGGCCAGTCGAGATCGGCAAAGTAACGTGGCTCGATAAAGCTGTACGAGGGCAGCTTTCCGCTGGACGCATCGTCGAGAAAATCGTCGAACAGGTGAAAATGATCCAGATGCAGCCACAGCCGCGTCAGCGTGAGCGACTGCGCGAAGTCGTGGTAATAGACAGCCCAATCGTCGGGCACCACGCCGTCGAGCGCATTGAACAGCGTCGGCATCAAGTACGGAAAGTGCACCGGCGAGTTGTTCGGATAACCGTGCGCGGTACCGGTGTGCACAAAGAACCGGTTGGGCCACGTCTGGCACGGCGCCGAGGCAAACCACGCATCGCACACGGCGTAATTGCGCGCCAGCGTGCTGAGGGCCGGCACCTGGTCTGACGTGAAGAAATGCATGATGTCGCGCGGGTCGCCACCGTTCTTGGCGTAGTTGGTGGTGAAACCCTGCATGGTGGGCGTCTGCCCCAGCGGCATCTGCTGGCCGAAGAGCTGCTGGTTGATGTCGGTGAAGAGTTCGCCCGGGTCGGGGTTGGGCAGCGTCATCACGTTGGGCGGTGCGGGCGTCGTCCACACGCGGATGGCCTGGCCGCCGCCATCCGGGTTGGTCTCTTCGCCCGACAGCCCGTCGAACTCTGCGCTCTTTGAATAGAGCGTGCCGAACAGGTTGTCGAACGACCGGTTCTCCAACATCAGCACGACCACGTGCTCGATTGCATTCAAGCCTGCCATGGTGGCCCCCTCGTTTCGTTGCGTTGTTCTGCGGGGCACTATAGGAAGAAACGAGGGGATTGGCGTTGCGCGCGTCTACTGACGTACCGCCGGCAGCACACGCCATGCAATCAGCGCGCTGCCGGCCGCCACCAGCCACACCACCGGCCACGACGACCACGCCAACACCTGCGGCAGGCACAGCGACGTCAGCCCGAGTGCCGCAAACGCGCCCGTGTTGCCGAGCCCCAGCGCCGTGCCGGCGCGCTGCGCACCGGCCAGCGTGGCCAATTCGGTATAGCCCACGCCATGCCACGCTGATACGCAGATGCCGCCCGCCACCACGGCCGCCACCAGCGCGACGCGCATGACCGACAGATCGATCGACAGCGCTGACGTCATCCACGCCACGCCGGCCAGCATGACGAACAGCACGACGCTCAACCGTGCACACGCGAGCAGATAGGCACGGCGATTGCCATGGCGGTCGGTCCAGCGGCCGCTCCACACGCGCATGACGGCCGCCCCGCCCTGCACCGCTGCCATGGTCAGGCTGAGCGTGAGCACATTGGCGTGCGCAAAGTCGCGCAGGAATACTGTGGCAAACGCGACGACCGCGCCTTGCGGCACACACAGCAGCCCAATGGCCAAGGCCATGCGCAACAGCGTCGGATCGCGCAACGGGCCCGTACCGCCGGGCGCCGCAGTGTGTGCAACTGCATTCACCGTGTCTGGTGCGTCATGCACCCACAGCCACGTCAGCGCCGCAGTCAACGCACACGCCGCCGCCAGCACCCCATACACAGCGGCAAACCCCGCGTGCGCGGCCAAGCTCGGCAGCACGAGCGCGCCAATGCCGCCGCCCAGCGGAACGGCGGTCTGGCGGATGCTCATGGCCAATCCGCGCTCGCCTTCGCGAAACCAGCCCATGACGGCGCGCCCGCTTGATCCGTTCACGCTGCCGCCCAAGAGGCCGACGCTCAGCATACCGCCCACCAGCCACGCAAGCGGCGGCACGAGGCCATGCAGCGGCGCCACACAATATGCCATCACGAACAGCGCCAGCGCGGTCAGCCCAAGCCCCGTCAGCAGCACCGCGCGGTCGCCCCAGCGGTCGGTCAGCAAGCCCCACGGCAACTCGCTGATAGCGATGCCCAGTCCCAACGCGCCCAGCGCCACGCCCAGTTCCGCATTGCCAAGGTGATACGCCGAGCGGATGAACACGGCGGTTGTGGGGATGCCCGAAAAGGCTGCCGAAAAACTCGCATTGGCCGCCACACCCACGCCCAGCACCTTCCAGCGGTGATGGCGCGACATGGGCGTCGACGTGGCCGGCAAGCCCATCGCGGTTGTCATGATCGTCTCTCCAGAAATGCGTTTGACAGCAGCAGTCTGGCGGAGCAACATCGGGCCTAAATGACGTTAATCCCTCATTTCAAGACATCATGCGCAGAATTGGCTTTTTGGTGTTTCCGGGCTGCAGCCTGCTCGATTTCACCGGCCCGCTGACAGCCTTTGACGTGGCGAACCGGCTCGCGGCCCAGCCGGCGTATCGGATCGACGTGCTGTCCGAAGGCGGCGCGCAGGTGCAGAGCGCGCCCGGCCTCGTCATGCAGACGCGGGGCCTGGACGATCCGGCCTTCGATACGTTGGTCATCTCGGGCGGCAACGGCCCGCGCGAAGACGCGTTCTCGCCGCGGCTGATCGCCTTCGTGCGGGAAGCGGCAGACCACTCGCGGCGCATGACGAGCGTGTGTTCCGGCGCGTTTGCGCTGGCGGCGGCAGGCCTGCTCGATGGCCGCCGCGCCACCACGCATTGGCGCATGGCGGCGCTGCTGCAGCGGCGTTATCCGCGCGTGCAGGTGCAGAGCGATCACATCTTCATCCACGACGGGCCGGTGTGGACGTCGGCCGGCATCTCGTCGGGCATCGATCTGGCGCTGGCGCTCATCGAAGAAGACCTGGGCGTCGACTTGTCACGCGCCGTGGCCCGCGAACTGGTGGTCTATCACCGGCGCCCCGGCGGGCAGTCGCAATTCTCCACCTTGCTGGAGCTGGACCCGGCATCGAGCCGCATTGCGCGGGCGCTGGGCTATGCGCGCGAGCACCTGCACGAAGCGCTGGACGTCGACCGCCTGGCCGAAGTCGCCCATCTGAGCCGCCGCCAGTTCGACCGCGCCTTTGTGGCGGAGACCGGCCAGACGCCCGCCAAGGCCATCGAAAAGCTCCGTGCCGAAATCGCGCGGCCGCGCGTGGAAGCGGGTGACGAATCGCTGGAACAAGTCGCGCGCGCCGTGGGCTTTGCCGACCCCGAACGCATGCGGCGGGCGTTCATCCGCGTGTTCGGCCAGCCGCCACAATCAGTGCGGCGCTCGGGGCGGTCAGGACGACCGGGGCACACACGCCTGGTGGCCTAGCGCGCCGCGCCATGCATCCGCTACCCTGGCGCGCCTGAAATCCGTAGCCTCGCATTCGCACCGATGTCCGACAATCCAGTCTTGCCCCTGCTCTACAGCTATCGCCGATGCCCCTACGCCATGCGTGCGCGCCTGGCTATGCTGCAAGCCAATCGACGCTTCCAGACGTTCGAGATCGTCATGCGCGACAAGCCTGCCGAACTGCTGGCGCTGTCTCCCAAAGGCACCGTTCCCGTCTTGCGTTTGACCGATGGCAGCGTGCTGGAAGAAAGCCTCGACATCATGCGCTGGGCCTTCGAAGCACGCGACCCGGAAGGCTGGTGGAGCCGCGCGCAATCCGACGACAACCTCGCCCTGCTGCGCGCCAACGACGGCGAATTCAAACGCCAGCTCGATCGCTACAAGTACCCCGATCGCTATCCGCAAGAGGCAACGCCGCGCGAGACGGCGCGTGCCCGGGCAACAGAAACGCTGCTGATGCCGCTGGAATCGCGCTTGCTAGATCAACGCTATCTTGGCGGCCCAACGCCGTGCGCGACGGATCTGGCGATCTTTCCGTTCGTGCGGCAGTTTGCGGCGGTGGAGCCGGACTGGTTTGCCCGCCAGCCGCTGCCCGCAGTACAGGCCTGGCTGGCCGGGTGGCTCACCAGCCACCTGTTCGAGGTCTGCATGACGAAGCAACCCGTGCAGGCCATTGCCGTGTTTCCCGAGTATCAGCATCTGGATTGATCCAGTGACCGACTGACCGACTCATCCACCGATGGAGGCGTGTAAGCAATGGACGAACCACAGACAGCATCCCCCGACAGCACCGCAGCACGCGTCGCGTTGTGGCGCGCCTTGCACATGCACAGCGATGCACCGCCGCACGTGCTGGAAGACGCAGTAGGCTTGAAGCTGCTCGCCCCGGAGCCCGGCTGGCAACGACGCGGCGACATGGACCCGCAGTTCACGCGTCCGTTTCGCGCGTCCATTGTGGCGCGCGCACGTTTTATCGAAGACCTCGTCATCGAACAAGCGGGCCGTGGCTTGAGCCAGTACGTGATTCTCGGGGCGGGGCTGGACAGCTTTGCGCAACGCCGGCCCGATGTGGCATCGCGCATGACGGTGTTTGAAGTCGATCAGCCCGGCCCGCAGGCCTGGAAGCGCCAGCGTCTGCAAGCGCTGGGCTTCGGCATTCCGCGTTGGCTGCGCTTCGTGCCGGTGGATTTCGAGGCGCGCGAATCCTGGCAGGATGCGCTGGGCGCAGCCGGGTTTGATACGCGCAGGCCGGCCATCGTGGTCTCCACGGGTGTGAGCATGTATCTGTCGAAGGAAGCCAATGCGGCGACGCTGCGGCAGGTGGCGTCGATGGCGCCGGGGTCGATGCTGGCGATGACATTCCTGCTGCCGCTGGAGATGGCGGACCCGGACGTCCGCCCCGGCCTTGAGATGGCGGAGAAAGGTGCACGCGCGAGCGGCACACCATTCATCAGCTTCTTCACGCCGCCAGAGATGCTCGCGCTGGCCCGCGAAAACGGCTTTCGCGATGCCCAGCACATTTCGGCTGACACATTGACGGAACGCTATTTCTCCGGCCGGACCGATGGCCTGCGCCCGCCGCGCAACGCAGAAGAATTGCTGCTGGCGACGGTTTAACCGCGCACGCGCCTACCGCTCGCGCAGCGGCCCGGGCAGCGCTTTCAGGCCGATCCACAGCACCCCGATGACTACGTTGACTGGCACGCTCAACGCGCTGGGCACATAGAACAGCACCGACAGCCCCGGCGTGTTGAGCCCCAGCTCCAGTACGCCGCCCAGCGTGTAGCAGAGCAATCCGCACCACAGCCAGCGTCGCATATAGGCCAGCAGCCAGTGCGCGTGCGCCTGGTTGAAACGCCAGGCGGCCGACCGTTCGAACAGGTTGCCGCGGCTGGCATCCTTGAACAGCCAGCCGAAGAAGAAGTAGCGGTACAGCAGCGTGCGAAAGGCGAGCTCTTGCATGATGGCTCCCTCGGCCAAACGAGCTTCAGGCAAGCAAGTTTGGCTCCAAAATCGCGCGGGCGCCATGCCCTGCAGCGCCGGGTTGAGCATGGCGCACCCGGCTGCATTGCCTCGCCTCTCAGCTTGCCAGCTTCTTGAACGTCTCAAGCACCGCGTCGCCCTTGAACGGCTTGACGATCCAGCCCTTCACGCCGGCGGCCTTGCCACGGTCTTTCATGGCAGGGCTGCTTTCGGTGGTGAGCATGATGACGTTGACCGTCTTGTTGCCCAGCTCGCCGCGCACCTTCTCAACCATGGTCAAACCGTCCATGTTGGGCATGTTCACGTCACTGATGACGAGCTTGACGCCGGGGTTGGCCTTGATCTTGGCCAGGCCGTCCTTGCCGTCCACGGCGGTATCCACCGCCAGACCGTGCTTCTTCAGAAAGCCGGCCACCTCATCACGGACGGTGCTCGAATCGTCGACAACCAGAATCTTGCTCATGACGCTTTCCTCGTTCTCAAACTTCCAAATCAAAACAATTCCAGCTCGCCACCGGATTCCACTTCGTCGCTCACATCGGCCACGAAATCCAGGGGAGCATGGGCACACACGCACACGGTGGCGTCCACGCGCACCGTGTCGTTGATGGTGACCGCGTAGGTGGCCACGTAGCCTGGCTTGAGCACATCCAGATACGGCAGGCAGCGCGCGCTCACCACATAGGGCGTGGACATGCCAAGGTCGGGAAACACCTGCAGCAGTTCCTGGTTCAGTGCGCCGCAGCACAGGTTGCCGATTTCCAGACGCGCTTCTTCAAAAGAACGCCCGGCGCCTTCGCCCGTGAAGTACGCGCGCGTGGCGTCGGATTCATCAAATCGCAGCACCAACAGAAGACGGAAGGCGATGGACGAGATGGTGAGGATCAGCGCCTCTTCGCCGTTGATGGAGTCGCCTTCGGCTGCGGTGCCGATCTGGCACATGTCTTCGGCCTGCCGCACAAGCCGCGTACGCGCGGCCTTGCGGAAGATGCGATCGAAACTCTCTTGTGCGTTGCTGCGGATCACGTCAGACCTGCCTAGTGAAGCTGGTGTTGAAACTGGCTCGCCAGCGCCTCGACGCTCGACAGCGATGCAGTGATCATCTTGCCGCCGGCCTGGATGTCCTGGAACGTGGCGGTGGTGGTCAGATCATTCAGGTGCAGGCTGTTGCGATAGCTCTTTGACAATTCTTCCGAACGCGCAGCCAGCGAACGCACCTCACTGGCCACCACCGCAAAACCGCGGCCCGCCGTCCCCGCACGCGCCGCCTCGATGGACGCGTTGAGCGAGACGATCACCACATGCCGGACGATGGACTGCAGTTCCTCGTTCTTCGCGTGCATGTCGTGGTTCTGCTCCATGAGCGAGATCATCTGCTCGTGCCAGCGCTCAAACGTCAGCGCCAGGCCGCGCAGGCGCACCGCTTCTTCGGCAATCTGCCCCGCGCGGCTCGCCCAGTGCTCCTTGGCAGCCGTGGCCGACTGCAGTTCGGTACGCAGTTGCTCGATGACCTCCAGCTGATCGGCAGCGGCATCGCGCATCTGGCCGACCGTGGTTTCCAGTGCAGCAACTTCCTGCATGCCCGTTTCGACCAGCGCGGCGTGCTTCGAAAGATCAGCTGACAGATCAGCAATGCGGCGATCGGCATCGCCCAAGGTGCGCACGAGCGCATTCACCTTCCGCTGCCGGATCACCCACATCAGCACACCGGCAACCAAGCCGCCAGCGATGACGGCCATAACAATCGTCCCCATCACGATGCTTCCTTATCAAGATCCACGCGTACTGCCGGTGCCACGCCGAGCGTCGCGTTCACGCTGTCAACGGCAAAGCGTTCGGGCAGGCACACCACCGTCTGGAACTGGCGGAACGCTGCGCCCTTGTGCTCGTCGGTGAAGCGCAGCTCAATGCGGCCATGCTCGCGCTTGAGGAACTCCAGCACGGCATCCATGCCAACGCCGCGCCCTGACACTTCCGTCACCTTGTCGGCAGTCGAGAAACCCGGGCGGAAGATGCACTGCGCGATGTCTTCGTCGGTGGCGTGCTGGTCTGCGCCGAGCCAGCCGCGCTCCACGGCGATACTGCGGATGCGCTCGAGCGCCAGGCCGCGGCCGTCATCGCACAGGGTGATCTGCAGCATGCCCTGGTCAACACCAACTTCGATGTCGACCTTGCCTGCGGCCGGCTTGCCGTGGGCGATACGCTCTTCGGCCGGTTCGATGCCGTGGTCGATGGAGTTGCGAAGCAGGTGCATGAACACGTTCTGCAGGATGCCGCGCGCCTCGGCGCGTACACGGTAGCCGTTGTCGTCGATGCGCACAGCCACCGGCTCCTTGCCCAGCTCCTGCGCCAGCGACGGTAGCGATTGCAGCGCGCCGGACAACAGCGTGTCCACCGTCTCGCTGCCCAGCAGGCGCAGCAGTTGATGGACGGAATCGCGCATCGCCAGGAGTTCGTGCAGGCTACCCGGGTTGGCCGATTCCACCAGGCGCAGACTTTCCTGAATGCGTGCCATCACATCGGGCGCGGCATGCGTGGCATTGCCCTGCGCCGCGTCCCCCTTGCGGCCCAGCTTCACCTCGTTGATGCGGGCGTAGTTCTCGATGGCCTCGCGCACGCGCGACAGCTCTTGCATCAGCCAGTCCTGATCCCAAGCGTGCTCGCTGTCGGGTTCGCGCAGCGCGTGGTAGGTCTGCTCGGTCTCGTGCACCACGTTGGTCAGGTGCTGCAGGTTGTATGTGCGCGCGTTGCCCTTGATGGTGTGCATGTTGCGGAACAGTGCCGCAATGGCTGCGCTGTCCGCCTGCGAATACTGGCGGATGATCCGTTCGTTCTCGTGCACGAAGGTCGTAGAGCTGTCGATGAAGTGCTGGAACTTCTCCTGGCTCACCGCCAGGATCTCGCCAATCATCTCGAGGTTGCGGCGCTGCTCGCTGGCCTCGGCGGCCAGCTTGCGCAGTTCGGTCACATCGCGCACGCACAGCATCAGGCGCAGGATCGTGTCGCTCTCATCGGTGATGGCCGACCACGACAGGTCGAGCGTCTTCACGCGCCCATCCGGCATGCGCTTTTCCACCTCGCTCGCCAGCAGATGCTGGTTGAACGCGAAGTTGATGATGTCCTGCCCGAGGCAGGCATCGACCGCCGCTTCCACCTGCGACAGCGTATCGGCGCCCAGGCTGGTATCGGCAAAGATCAGCTCCATCAACTTGCGGCCCGCGATCTCCTGCGTCTCAAAGATCGATTCGAGGTAGACCGAGTATTCCTCGTGCACCACACCGCCATCCACCACGGTCAGGATGCCCTGCTGCATGTTCTGCAGCATCGCCTGGATGTCGGCCGTCTTCTGCTTGAGCAGCGCGGCGTTCTCCTGGATCTTCTCGATCATCTGGTTGAACGCGACGACCGAGTGGCCGATCTCGTCCATGCGTCCCACCGGCACACGGCGCGTGAAATCCTGGCTGCTGGCGATCTCGCTCATTTCGGCCTGCATGCGCGTGAGCGGCCGGGTGATCTGGCGATACAGCAGCATGCCGACGGCGGTGAGCAGCACAATGGCCACGCCGCTCACCACGCCGATGGTGGTGGCCGTGCTCGCAAGCTTGCCGTTCAGGCCGGCAATGGCTTCATCCTTCTCGCGGTTCTTCTCGATGCGCAGCGTCTCGACAATCTTTTCCAGCACGTCGCGGTAGCTGGCCACGTTGGCAAACAGGAAGGCCTGTGCCAACTCGTCCTTGCCCGCGAGCTTCATGTCGGTGGTCTGCTGGATGGCGTCGACGTAGCTGTCGACGGCCTCTTTGGCCTGGGCAACCAGACCTTCCTGCGCGTGGCTGTTGGCACGTTTGGCCTGTACATCCAATGCCGCACGCAGGGCGGCTTCTTTCGCCTTCAGGTCGTCCTTGGCCTGCGCGACGATGTTGGCGTCCGGTGCATACACCAACACCATCGTCGCCAACTGCACGTCCTTGACGAGCGATACCAGGTCGGCCGACGCCAGCGCGCTCGGCACCACACCTTCGGTCACCTGGCGGACCTCTGCAGCGCTGCTGCGGGTCTGGTAGACCGCGTATCCGCCGATGGCCGCCAGCGCGACAAACATCAACACCACCAGCAATGTAATGCGATGACGAATGGTCATTTGAAATTCTCTCGATTCAACCGCTCCCCCTGAAAGAAGGGGGCGGTCCAATATGCTTTCCTAAACATCGGAGACGCAATTATTGAAGTCGGAAGATGACCACTCGATGACTGCCACATCAACCATCCGGGCATTTCGGCATTGCGTTTCCGATGATGATGGGGTTGCGGCGCGTATCCGCTCGCCACTTGGTTACCAGCGAAATCGTTTGGCACCCCTACTCAAGTGGGGAATTGTGCGAAAGCGCTAAAGTTATTTTCCCAGTCGCCGTTAATTAAGTGCCTTTTTATTTTTCTTTTTTATTTCGCGAATGATTCTTTCGCGTTGATTCCAAAAATAGAAAAAAGGTATTTCTCAGTTTCCCGGCATGCAGCCTGATGGGGCGTCTCGCCCACTGTTGCGAATTGGCTACCGGCCCATGTTCCTGCCAGAATGTTCTGCTTGGCCCCTCCACCGAGGCAGACACATGAAGAAAAGCACGCAGGACACCGCCACACCCGCATCCGAGCTGATCGACGCACGCATTGCAGAGCTGGACGACTGGCGCGGCGAGATGCTCGCCCGCCTGCGCGCCGTCATCCGCGCGGCCGACCCCGACGTGGTGGAAGAATGGAAATGGAGCGTGCCCGTGTGGTCGCACGATGGCCTGATCTGCACCGGCGAGGCCTATAAGCAGACGGTCAAGATGACGTTCGCCAAGGGCGCCTCCGTGCCTGACCCGTCTGGCCTCTTCAATTCCAGCCTGGACGGCAACACGCGCCGCGCCATCGACTTCCGCGAGGGCGACAAGGTGAACGAAAAAGCGTTGAAAGCGCTCATCCAGGCGGCCATTGCCGTGAACCAGGCCGGCGCCAAGCGTTGAAGAACGTGCAAGCTCGCGCGGGTCGGGCCGGAGCCGTTAACATACGGCCCGCCTGATCAACCAACGGAGCAACCGCAGTGATTCAACCGACCAACGTATTCAAGGACAACCTCGCCCAACTGCCCGCCATTGACGGCATCGAGCGCATCGATCTGGTCGACGGCCAGGGCGCCGTGGTCGCCGACATCGAAAACAAGCCGGGCAAACAAGGTTCGGTGGCGGTGTACCACTACCTGCAGCAGGCGTTCGGCCAGCTTGATGCCAAGGCCGCCGAGCACGGCCTCGCCGTGTTTGCCGAGCACACCATCGACGCGCGCAACCGCCCCGGCGCCCACCCGAATGTGGACCGCCTGCTGGCCATCGCGGCCGGTGAACCCGCACTGCGCATCAACGTCGTGAAGGCCTGACGACGCATCGCTGATGCCCGCTACAAGTAGCGAGTGAACCACCCGTTTTCTCGCTGCACTGCACACAGCCGCATCAACAAAGTGGAGCGCCGCCGACGCGGATTGCCAGCCATGGGCACGCGGCGTAGCATGAGGCAGCCCTTCTTCGGGAGCCGCCTCATGTCTGCCCAGCACGAAGACAAGGTCCGCCAGCACATGGCGGATGCCGTGGCCCTGGCGCGCGAACGTGCGCCCGATATTGCCGACCTGTTCGAGCCGTTCCTGCGGCACTACTACGGTCTGGCAGACCCCGAAGACGTGATCTCGCGCAGCGTGGCCGACCTCTACGGCGCAGCGATGGCGCACTGGCAGCTGGGTCAGAAATTCGTGTCGGGGCAACCGCGCGTACGCGTCTACAACCCGAGCCTCGAACAGCACGGCTGGTACTGCAGCCACACGGTCGTTGAAATCGTCAACGACGACATGCCGTTCCTGTTCGACTCCGTGACAATGGAGATCAACCGGCAGGGGCTGGCGCTGCATTCCGCCTTCCACCCGGTCTACCGCGTACAGCGCGATGGCGCAGGCATGCGCGTGGCGGTCGAGGCCGGCGGCGGCGTACAGCGCCCGGCGGCACTCGCGGGCGACATGCCCGACACGCCCGCCGATGCGGACAAAGAAGCTCACGGCGTTGCTCGCTTCGAGTCGGCCATCCACATCGAGGTCGACCGGTTCTCCGAGGCGGACCGCCTGCAGGCTTTGCACGACGGCCTGATGCGTGTGCTGGGCGACGTGCGCGCCGCGGTGGAAGACTGGAATCCCATGCAGGCTGCCGCCCAGACCGCCATCGACGCGCTGGCCGCACGTGCCGCACAGCCCTCGACCGGCGACGTGGAACGCGCCGAGATTGCCGAAACACAGGCCTTCCTCAGTTGGATGCTCGAGCGGCACTTCACCTTCCTTGGCTACCGTGACTACGAACTGATTACGCAAGACGATGGCCATTACCTGCGCGGCATACCCGGCACAGGCCTGGGCGTGCTGCGTGAAGCGCTGCGCGACACCTCCACGCCGGACACGACGCGCCTGGCACCGGGGGCCGCAAAATTCATCGACGCGCCCGAGCCCATCTTCCTCACCAAGGCCAATTCGCGGGCGACCGTGCACCGGCCCGGGTATCTCGACTACATCGGCATCAAGCTGTTCGACGCGCAGGGGCGTGTCTGTGGGCAGCGGCGTTTCCTGGGCATGTACACGTCGAACGTCTACATGGTCCCGGCCGAGGACATTCCGCTGGTGCGCCGCAAGGTGGCCGACGTCATCCGACGCACGGGCTTCCTTCCCGACGGGCATCTGGCCAAGACACTGGTCACGATCCTGGAGCAATACCCCCGCGACGAACTGTTTCAGATAGACGCCGAAGCGCTGCACGACATCGCACTGGGCATCCTGCGGTTGCAGGAGCGCCAGCGCACGCGCCTTTTCGTGCGGCGCGATCCGTTTGACCGCTTCGTGTCGTGCCTCGTGTTTGTGCCGCGCGAGAAGTTCAACACCGACCTGCGCGTGCGCATCCAGGGCCTGCTGCAGGCGGCGTATCGCGGCACCGCCGTGGAGTTCACGCCGCAGCTGTCGGAGTCGATGCTGGCGCGCATCCATATCACCGTGCGCACCCAGCCGGGCAACGTGCCCGAGGTGGACGTGGCCGAGTTGGAAGACCGCATCGTGCAGGCCGCCCGGCGCTGGCAGGACGACCTGGCCGACGCGCTGCTCGAACGCGGCGGTGAAGAGCGGGGCAACCGCCTGTTGCGCCGCTATGCCAGCGCGTTTCCCGCCGGTTTCCGCGAGGACTATGCCGCACGCCTGGCCGTGCGCGACATCGAACTGATGGAGCCGCTGCTCGCCGCCAATGCGGCGGACAACCTGCTGACCATGCAGCTCTACCGGCCGCTCGAAGCGCCGCCCGGTGCACTGCGTTTCAAGATCTACCGCGCCGGCCAGCCGACTTCGCTGTCGCACAGCCTGCCGATGCTTGAACACCTGGGCGTGCGCGTCAACGAAGAGCGGCCCTACTGCATCGAACCCGCCGATGCCGCCCCGATCTGGATGCACGACTTCGGCATGGAGACCATCGACGGCAGCGAAGTCGAACTGGACGAAGCCCGTGCACGCTTTGAAGACGCGTTCGCGCGCATCTGGAGCGGCGAGCTGGAGAACGACGATCTCAACCGCCTCGTGCTGCAGGCTGGTCTGACCTGGCGCGAGGTGCGCATCCTGCGCGCGTATGCGCGCTACATCCGCCAGATCGGTTCGACCTTCAGCAACGCGTATATGGAAAGCGCGCTGAACGGCAATCCTTCGATTGCGCGGGCGCTGGTGCGGCTGTTCCTGGTGCGCTTCGACCCCACGCTTGCCGAGGCCGAGCGCTCGCGTGCAAGCGAAACGCTGCGCAAGCAGATCGACGAGGCGCTCGAAGACGTACCCAACCTGGATGAAGACCGCATCCTGCGGCAGTTCCTGGGCGTGCTGGAAGCCACGCTGCGCACGAACTACTTCCAGAGCCCGCCGGACACGGCACACGGCCAGGGACACGGGCAGCCCAAGCCGTATCTCTCGTTCAAATTCGACCCGGCGCGCGTGCCCGGCCTGCCCGAGCCCAAGCCGATGTTCGAAATCTGGGTGTATTCACCGCGCGTGGAAGGCGTGCACCTGCGCGGCGGCAAGGTCGCGCGCGGCGGCTTGCGCTGGTCTGACCGGCGCGAGGATTTCCGCACCGAGGTGCTGGGCCTGGTCAAGGCCCAGATGGTCAAGAACACGGTGATTGTGCCGGTGGGTTCCAAGGGCGGCTTTGTCGTCAAGCAACCGCCGCCGGCCGCCGACCGCGATGCGTATCTGGCCGAGGGCGTGGCGTGCTACCAGACCTTCCTGCGCGGGCTGCTCGACCTGACCGACAACTACGTCGACGGCCGCGTCGTGCCGCCGTGCGATGTCGTGCGCTATGACGAAGACGACCCCTACCTGGTCGTTGCCGCCGACAAGGGCACGGCCACGTTCTCCGACTACGCCAACGCCATCTCGGCCGAATACGGCTTCTGGCTGGGCGATGCGTTCGCCTCCGGCGGCTCGGTAGGCTACGACCACAAGAAAATGGCCATCACCGCGCGCGGCGCATGGGAATCGGTCAAGCGCCACTTCAGCGAGATGGGCGTCGATACGCAGACGCAGGACTTCACCGTCGTGGGCGTGGGCGACATGTCGGGCGATGTGTTCGGCAACGGCATGCTGCTCTCGCGCCATATCCGCCTGCTCGCGGCGTTCGACCATCGCCACATCTTTCTCGACCCGTCGCCCGATGCCGCCACGAGCTTTGCAGAGCGCGAGCGCCTGTTCAACTTGCCGCGTTCAAGCTGGGCCGATTACGACCGGGCGCTGATCAGCCCCGGCGGCGGCATCTTCCCGCGCACGGTCAAGTCGATTGCGCTCACCCCAGAAGTGCGCGCCATGCTGGACGTAACGGCGACCGAGATGGCACCGAACGACCTGCTGCACGCCATCCTCAAGGCGCCCGCCGATCTGCTCTACAACGGCGGCATCGGCACGTACATCAAGGCCAGCACCGAAACGCATGCCCAGGTGGGCGACCGCGCCAACGATGGCCTGCGTGTGAACGGCGCCGAGCTGCGCTGCAAGGTCGTGGCCGAGGGCGGCAATCTGGGCTGCACGCAACTCGGCCGCATCGAGTACGCGCAGCATGGCGGGCGCATCAACACCGATGCCATCGACAACTCGGCCGGGGTGGACTGCTCCGATCACGAAGTCAACATCAAGATCCTGCTGGGCCTGGTCGTGGCCGACGGCGAGATGACGCTCAAGCAACGCAACACGCTGCTGGCCGAGATGACCGACGAGGTGGGCGAACTGGTGCTGCGCGACAACTACTTCCAGACGCAAGCGCTGTCACTGGCGCGTACGCGCACGGCGCTGTGGCTCGACCCGGAAGCACGGCTGATGCGGCATCTGGAACGCAGCGGTCGCCTGAACCGTGCGATCGAATTCCTGCCCGCCGATGAAGAGATCGACGCCCGCCGGGCCAGCGGCGGTGGTTTGACCACGCCCGAACGCGCGGTGCTGATGGCCTACAGCAAGATGTGGCTGTACGACGTGCTGCTAGGCAGCGATCTGCCCGATCAACCGTTCGTGGCCGATGGTTTGCCGGCGTACTTTCCACGGCCCCTGCACACGCGCTGCGCCACGTCGATCCCTCGGCACACGCTGCGGCGCGAGATCCTGGCGACGATGCATGCGAACGCGCTCGTCAACCGAGCCGGCGTGACGTTCGTGCACCGGATGGCCGAAGAAACCGGCGCGGAACCGCTTGCAGTGGTGTGGGCAAGCCTTGTTGCGCGCGCAGTCTACCGGCTCGATGGGCTCTGGGAAGAAGTCGATGCCCTCGATGCGCAGGTGCCGCACGAGACGCAAACCGCCCTGTTCACCTCACTCGCGCAACTGCACGAGCGCGCCACCCTGTGGTTCCTGCGGCGGCGCGTGTCGGACGTGCCGACTGCGGTGGAACGGTTCCGGGCGGCGGTGGATGCGCTCGCTCCCGAAATCAGCGCGCTGCAAACGGAGGAATCAGCGCAGGCCGCCGCGCAACAGCAGCAGGTGTTCAGCGAAGCCGGTGTGCCGGAAACGCTGGCGCGTGTGGCGACCGGTGTGCCAGCGCGCGTGTCGTTGCTCGACATTGCCGAAGTTGCAACCACCCGCGGCTGCGATGCACGGCTCGCCGCCCGCGTGTACTTTGCCCTCGACCAGCCGCTGGGTTACGGATGGCTGCAAGGCGGCATCCTCGGCCTGCCGACGCAAACGCATTGGCAGATGCTGGCGCGTGCAACGCTGCTCGAAGAACTGGGGCAACTGCGACGGCGGCTTACGCAGTCGGTGTTGCAAGATGCGGCGCCCGGCGCAAGCGCCGACGCCCTCATCGAGACCTGGCGGGCAACACGGCAGGAAGCGCTGGCGCGCTATAACCGCGTCATCGCCGACCAGGTGGCTACCGGCTCGCCTGACCTGGCGATGCTGTCGGTGGGGCTCCGGGCACTGGCCGAGGTCGATGCCTGATGCAGTCCGCTATCGGGCACGCGCCAGTGCCGCATTGACGCGCACCGGCGGCGTGTCGTGCGAAAACGGCGGCTGCACAACGAAGGCATCCACCACGCCGGGCTCGAAGAACAGGCAGTACGTCGAGCCGCCGTACTGGAAGAAGCCAAGCTCCTCCCCCTTGCGTACATGCTGGCCCGGCGTCACGTCGACCATGCACGACGACACCTCGGCCATGCCGATGAACACGCAACCCACGGTGCCCATGTCCGGGTCGTCGCAGGCGATGGTGATGATGGCGCGGGCGGCCATGGCCGCGCTGTAGCCTTGCGAATCGTTCAGCCCTTCCGGGTCGGCGCCCTCGGATTCCACGCACGAGTAGTACGTGCCGTCCACATGATAGGTATCAACGATGGTACCGGCGACGGGCGCGTGCCAGCGGTGGTAGTTGTAGGCGCTCAGGAACGCCTGATACACGCTGCCGCCGGCATAGCGTTCCGCCAACTGCGCCTTGTCCGGCCCGAAGATGTCGCGCAATGAGTACGGTTGCGCCTTGATCCAGAACGCATCTTCATAGCGTGTGTCGTGGCTGATGTTGTAGGGCGCTGCCTCGCAGGCGCTGACGATCAGCTTGTTGTCGTCCTCGCCCGCGACCGGCCGCACGCCGGCACGAAAGCGGCGCGTGAAGAAGTCGTTCCACGAGGTGAAGCCCCAATACGGCAGCGACGGATCACACAGAAACTGCTCCATGCCGATACGCCGTGTCGCTTCGGGGCTGAACCAGCCGTCCGGCTCGTGCGTGTTCAGGTACGCACGCGAATGCGGGCCGCCGAGGAAAGCGCTCCAGCCATTGAGCACCGCCTTGAGTGCATCGTTGAAGCGTCGATCACGGAACAGCGCATAACCGGAAGGCATGCACATCGGCCAGTCGAGCAACGCGTTGAGCGGACAGATCACCAAGGCCTTTTGGCTGAAGCGCGGCGCGCACGTAACGATGTGGTCGATGGCAAGCAGCAATTCTGTGCTGTCCTGGTAGCCAAGTTCGTATCCTCGGTCCCTCGCTTCGTCGATGGCCCGGGCGAGGTGCATGCGCAATGCGGGCTCGCCATCGATCAGGCTGGCGAGCCCGCGCACGGCAGCCACCGAGGGTGTCTTTGACGGACGTGACAGTGCTTGTGCCACAAGCTCGGTGCGAAACGCCGCCAGCTGCGCCTCGCCTTCGGGCAACCAGTTGCCGAGCCGGCGGCGCCGGTCCAACGGAACGTTCGATGCAGCTTCCAAAGAGTCCTCCTTAAGCGCGCCGTTGCCGCAGGCAACGCACCAGTTCCTCCGCATACGACAACAGCTCCAGCACCAAGAAAACCAACAAGACGGTCGCGACATAGCCCCACGGCAGGGGCAGATCTTTCCAGCGCAGCGAAAAATCGCGCGATGCAGACCCCATGCCGAACAAGCCGAGCACCTCATCCCAATGCAACTGCGCGACAACGGATAGCGCCATGAGCGGGATCAGGAAGTACATCAGGTACGACTCAAATGGCTCGCGCATGGGCCGGCTCCACGGAGATTGCGATACACATGTGCAGGCCGAGACCCCACGCAACCCGCGTTCCAGCAGCGGCGGTGGCATTGAGGTTGCTGAGAATTCCTCCCGCAGGATTCCCGCCGATGAAAGCGCCGCCGCCCACCTCCCCGAGCCCGATGAGACCGACCCGCACCAGCCGGCGTCGCTTGGCGATGCACGCGCACGCCTGCAAGACCACTTCAACAGGCCGGTGCGACATGAAGGGCGTACGGTGTTGGCAACTTGGCATCCTTCCTACGCACTTCGCGCCCCGGACCCGGCCGCGCGCGAGGGCGCCTATCCCGACATCGTGACTGCCCTCAAAGATGCGCGGCGGCTGGCCGCCGGCAAGTAGCCGCACGGGCCCGCGAGTTGCGTCGGTGGCACCGACACTGACACTTCACGAGAGGACGATGATGCATCGCACCACCTATCCGGCACGTGCATTGTGCGCGGCGGCCGCAATGTTCATGTCACTGGGCGGCGGCGCGGTATTCGCACAAGCAACGGGCGGCCAATCCGGCAGCAGCGACAACGCACGCGCAGCCCGCGCAGACAGCACCACCGCGACTGGCACCACAAGCCGTACCGACAGCCCCACGGGGCGTGATACCACGCGCAACCGCACGCGCAACGACCGCGCCAATCCTTCCGGCGAATACGTACCGCGCACGGGTTCCACTTCGCATCAAGACAGGAATGGCAACGTGGTCAAGGACAAGTCGACCGGCGGCAGCCCACAGGGGCGGGAGCGTCCACCCGCCAGCCCGGCGAACATTCCGGCCACACACCCTTGAAACGACACGTACCGCGCCACGCGCAGGAGCACCTCATGAACAATGAAAATCCACTCCCCGGCACGCCGCCCGCACCCGCTGCACCCGGCGACGAAGCGGCGCCCGGAGCGCCCGGCAGCGGCGAAGCGATCTGCCCGGAGTGCAACGGGACGGGCCAACGCGACGGCGGCAGCCCGTGCCCGTCTTGCGAGGGCAGCGGCAAGATCATTCAGGGGATTGGCGGAGGGTGAGCACCAACCTCCTCGGCGTGTGCGCGCGATGCGCGACAGACTCGGGATACCGCGTTACTTGATGAAGCTGAGCTGCTTGTTGATGCGTTCAAGCACGGGGGCGCTTCCAATTGGCGTGTGGGAAAGAGCTGAGGTGAAGGCCGGTTTAGTGAGCCACGGCCTGCGCTGCAGCCGCCTTCGACTTCTGCGTGCATGACATCACCAGCGTGAGCACAGCCGAGAGCATGAGCAGGCCGGCGACGAAATAGAGTCCGCCTGCGAAGCTACCGGTTCGGTCTTTGATCCAGCCGATCATCGCGGGGCCAAAGAAACCGCCAAGGTTGCCGATTGAGTTGATGGTGGCGATGCCAGTGGCGGCGGCCGCCCCGGACAGGAACATCGTGGGCATGCTCCAGAGCGGCGGCTTGGCGCAGCTAATCCCGACGTTCACAAGCGTGAGTGCCGCGATGAGGCCAATCACACCGCTGGCACTGCCGGCCACCACCAGACCCACGGCGGCAGCCACGCACGCAATCACGACGTGCCACGTACGTTCCCCACTCCGATCGGAATGGCGAGACCAGAAGACCATCGCGACCACCGAGACAATTGGCGGAATGGCGTTCAGCAAACCAACCCTCATGGACGACATGCCCAACTGCTTGATGATCTGGGGCGCCCAGATGCCGAGCGTGTAGAGGCCGGCGGAGGTGCCGAAATAGATCAGCGCCAACGCGATCACCCGCAGATCAGCCAGGCCACGCAGAATGCTGTGATTGGCGCTCGCTGTGTTGCTGCTGGATTCCTCGTGCATGACTTTGACCAGCCAGGCGCGTTCGTCTTCTTTCAGCCAGGACGCCTGTTCCGGGCGATCCGTCATGTAGAAGAACACCACCACGCCGAGAATGAATGCCGGAATGGCTTCGAGAATGAACATCCACTGCCAGCCAGCCAGCCCCATCACACCTTGCATTTCCAGCAATGCGGCAGATATCGGCGAGCCCAGTGCGGTGGACAGTGGCGCGGCAGCCATGAAGAATGCGGTGACCCCTGCCCGGTGACGCGCCGGAAACCAATAGCTGAGATACAGGATGATGCCGGGGAAGAATCCAGCCTCTGCGGCGCCAAGCAGGAACCGGATGATGTAGAAGCTGGTTGCCCCCTGGACAAAGGCCATCGCTGCCGAGATGATCCCCCACGTGACCATGACGCGGGCAATCCAAATGCGCGCCCCGATCTTGTGCAGCACGATGTTGGAGGGCACTTCAAACAGGAAATAGCCCCAGAAGAAAATGCCCGCTCCAAGGCCAAGAATCGACGCCGTAAAGCCGAGGTCCGCCTTCATCGTCAGGGCTGCAAAGCCGATGTTCACCCGGTCGATGTAGGCGATGAAGTACAGCAGCATGATGAACGGCACGATGCGCCAACTGATCTTGCGCAGCGTACGCTTTTCGATATCTAGTTCCATTTTTGTCTCCTTGGTGCTCCATACAATCCCAAGCTCGGTGCGGGCTCTTTCTTTATCGAGTTCTCATCGCACTTCGCTGGTCACGTTCCTGCATGCTTCATCACTGAACCTGCGCGATGCGCAGTAGGTTGGTCGTGCCGGCGACCGTGAAGGGCAGCCCCGCAGAGATCACGATGGACTGGCCACGCTCGCCGAAGTGCTCGTCGAGGACGGTCCGGCTGGCCAGCTCTGTCATCTCCAGCACGTCGACCACTTCGTGGCACAACACCGCATGCACGCCCCAGGCAAGCGCCAGCCGGCGCGCAGTGGCCATGCGTGGCGTCATGCCGAGGATCGGCACTTCGGGGCGCTCCCGCGCCATGCGCAGCGCGGAGTATCCGGAGCTGGTGTAGGCGACGGTGGCGGGCACCTTGAGCAGCCCCGCCACATGGCGCACCGCATAGCCGATGGCATCAGCGGCGTCTGCGCGCGGAGGCGTATGGGAGGCCTGGATGGCGTCGTGATAGAGCGGATCGGATTCGGTCCGTCGGATGATGCTGTCCATCATCGTCACGGCTTCAATCGGATAGCGGCCGGATGCCGATTCCGCCGACAACATGACCGCATCAGCGCCATCGTAGACAGCGGTAGCAACGTCGGATGCCTCGGCGCGCGTGGGCACCGGAGCCGTGATCATCGACTCGAGCATCTGCGTGGCAACGATCACCGGTTTGCCCGCCTTGCGGCAAACACGCACGATCTGCTTCTGGATGGAAGGCACCTGCTCGGCAGGCATCTCCACGCCAAGGTCACCGCGGGCCACCATCACGGCATCCGCTTCGTCAATGATCGCTTCCAGGCTTTGAATGGCGGCAGGCTTCTCGAGCTTGGCGACGATGCTGGCGCGCCCCTGGACGATCGCCTTGAGCTCCCGGATGTCTTCGGGCCGCTGGACGAACGACAGCGCAATCCAGTCGATGCCGAGTGTCAGACCGAAATCGAGGTCGCGGCGGTCCTTCTCAGTCAACGCCGACAGAGGCAGCACGACGCCCGGCACGTTCACACCTTTGCGATCCGACAACGTGCCGCCGTTGACAACGGTGGTGTCTGCAAAATCAGCGCCGCAGGTGTCTACGCGCAACCGGATCTTGCCGTCGTCGAGTAGCAGCTCCGTGCCCTTGTGCAGAGCGGCGAAGATCTCCGGGTGCGGCATGCCGACACGCTGGTGCGAGCCGGGTGCATCGCGGTCGAGATCGAGTCGGAATGCATCGCCGGAAGTCAGTTTGACGGGACCATTCTCGAAGGTACCGATGCGCAGCTTCGGACCCTGCAGGTCCAGCAGGACACCGATGGGCCGGCCGCGCTCGCGCTCGATCACGCGGATCGTATCCAGGCGCCGCCGGTGGTCGTCGTGTGTGCCATGGCTGAAGTTCAGCCGGAAGACATCGGCCCCCGCCTCGAACAGGGCGTCAATAACCTCCGGGGTGGTACTCGCCGGGCCCAGGGTGGCGACGATCTTCGCGTTGCGCAGGCGTCTCATGGGAGTTGCTCCAAATCAGGCGCGATCAGGATCGCGCGGAAGTCGTTCACGTTGGTCATCGTGGGGCCGGTCACAACCGCGTCGCCCAGCGCCTCGAAGAAGCCGTGTCCATCGTTGCAAGCCAGCGCGTCCTGCGCACGGAGGCCGAGCTGCCAGGCGCGCTGCAATGTGTCCGGTGTGACGATGGCGCCGGCGATCTCCTCCAACCCATCGACGCCATCGGTATCGCCCGCAATCGCGTGAACCCCAGGCTGCCCGCGCAATGCGAGCGCGAGTGACAAGAGGAATTCAACATTGCGCCCGCCCCTGCCCTTGCCGCGAACGGTGACCGTTGTCTCGCCGCCCGAGAGCAACACGCACGGGACCGGGAACGGTTCAGCGTGGCGCGCCACCTCCAGCGCCATGCCGCCTAACACCTTGCCGACGTCGCGCGCTTCGCCTTCGATGGCGTCGCCCAGAACGTATGCGGCGAGGCCGGCTTCGCGGGCCACACGCGCGGCAGCCTGTAACGCCATGCGTGGTGTGGCGATCAACCGGGTTTCGATGCGCGGCAGGCGTGTCTCGCCCGGCTTGATGGTCTCCGCGTCTTTAGAGGTAAGGACATTGCGCACCGGCGGAGGAATCGCAATGTCGTAACGGCGGATGATGTCGAGCGCATCGGTCAGCGTGGACGTATCGGGAACGGTAGGCCCAGACGCGATATCGACCGGATCATCGCCTGGCACGTCGGACAGCAGCAGATTGCAGACGCGCGCCGGATAACAGGCCGCAGCCAGGCGTCCGCCCTTGATGGCAGAAAGATGGCGCCGCACGCAGTTCATTTCGGTGATGGTCGCGCCGGAGGCCAGCAGCGCACGGTTCACGGCCTGCTTGTCGGCAAGCGAAATACCCGGCAGGGGTAGCGGCAGGAGTGATGAGCCGCCGCCCGAGATCAGGCAGACCACCAGGTCATCCTCCGTGAGCCCCGACACCAGGTCGAGCATCTCGCGGGCGGCCAGAAGGCCAGCGGCGTCCGGCACGGGATGTGCCGCTTCGACAATGCGAATCTGTTTGCACGGGACGGCATATCCGTAACGCGTCACGACAAGCCCGTTCACCGATGTGCCCCACGCCTGTTCGAAAACGTGCGCCATCGCGGCCGACGCCTTCCCCGCTCCAATCACGATCGTGCGGCCTTTCGGGCGTTCCGGCAGATACGTGGGCAACGTCAGTGCCGGCTGCGCGGCGGCGATAGCAGCGTCAAACATATCGCGCAGCAGCTTGCGGGCGGTGTCGTCGCGCATGTCATGTCTCATCGGGTTAGCCAGCAGCGCGCTGGCGCAGAGATGGCACAGCGGGATGCCGAGCTTGCCGGGTGCGCTTTACCACCGAGCAGGCACAAGGCTCGCCGAACACGCGTCGAGTCATTGCTGTCTCCTATCTGCCTTGTAGTTGACACACGCCTGCAGCTCTTTTTCGTCTGCTTCAGTGATTACGTGCTTTTCGTGCGGGGACGGTCTCATGGGCGAGCCTCCTGGCCCGCCCCGCTGTCATGCGGCTTTGGCTGTTCGGTTCGTAGCGAGGTATTGGCAGACGGCCTGGGTCACCTGCGCAGTGGTCGCCTTGCCCCCCAAATCGCCGGTGTGCAGTGCCGGGTTGCCGGTCACCGCTTCAATGGCAGCCATGACCTGACGCGCGGCCTCGGTCTCGCCGAGGTGTTCAAGCAGCATCACGACCGACCAGAAGGTGCCGACTGGATTGGCCAGCCCCTTGCCCATGATGTCGAAGGCCGAACCGTGGATCGGCTCGAACATGGACGGGTACCGGCGCTCCGGATCGATGTTTCCGGTGGGCGCGATACCCAGACTGCCGGCCAGCGCGGCGGCCAGATCACTCAGGATGTCGGCGTGCAGGTTGGTTGCAACGATGGTGTCGAGCGTGGCCGGGCGGTTGACCATGCGCGCGGTGGCGGCGTCCACGAGTTCCTTGTCCCACTTCACGTCTGGGAATTCCTTGGCAATCTGCACGGCGATCTCGTCCCACATCACCATGGCATGGCGCTGGGCGTTGGACTTGGTGATGACAGTCAGGAGCTTGCGCGGACGCGACTGCGCCAGCTTGAAGGCGAAGCGCATGATCCGTTCGACACCGGCTCGGGTCATCATCGACACGTCGGTGGCAGCCTCGATCGGGTGGCCCTGGTGCACACGACCGCCCACGCCGGCGTATTCACCTTCGGAGTTTTCACGAACGATCACCCAGTCGAGATCCTTCGGGCCGCAGCGCTTTAGCGGCGCGTCGATGCCGGGCAGGATCCGTGTCGGGCGCACGTTGGCGTACTGATCGAAACCCTGGCAGATCTTCAGGCGCAGCCCCCACAGCGTGATGTGGTCGGGAATCTGCGCGTCACCGGCCGAGCCGAACAGGATGGCGTCCTTGTCGCGCAGGGCGTCCAGGCCGTCCTCCGGCATCATCGCGCCATGCTGGCGGTAATAGTCACCGCCCCACTCGAAGTTCTCGAACTCGAAGCCGAAGCCGGCGCCCGCGGCAGCCAGCGCTTCCATGACTTCCCGACCGGCCGGCACGACCTCCTTCCCAATGCCGTCGCCAGGGATGGTTGCAATACGGTATGTCTTCATGGGGTGTCTCCTGAATGGAACCGGCGGTGCGTCGCCGTGGGGTGTGCAGCGATTCTCCGGCGTGGACACGGTTGCTGATCGGCTCTAAAGTTAATCCATTCTTAACTATGAGTTAAAGGTAAAACGGTGTCGGCTCCTGGCGTCCAACCTGCAGAACTCGGCTTTTTCGTAGCGCTGGCGACCGCCGGCAGCCTGAGCGCGGCGGCGCGTAATCTGGGCATCACCACGCCCGCAGTCAGCAAGCGCCTGGCGCAGATGGAAGCGCGCATCGGCATGCCCCTCGTGACGCGCACGACCCGGCGCATGAGCCTCACCCCGGAAGGCGAGGTCCTCCTGGAACGTGCGCGTCGCATCCTGGGCGAGATCGACGATCTGGACCAACTGCTCACACAGGCCAAGGGCCGCCCCAGCGGCCTGCTCCGCGTCAACGCCACGCTCGGCTTCGGGCGCATGCACATCGCGCCGGCCATCTCGGAGTATGTAAAGGCGTATCCAGACGTGGACGTGCAACTGCAACTCTCTGCCGACCCGCCCCCACTGAATGAGGACCTGTTTGATGTGTGTGTGCGCTTTGGCGAGCCACCCGATGCACGCATCGTCGCGCGCAAGGTGGCATCCAACCGGCGCCTGCTCTGCGCGTCGCCCGCCTACCTGCGCGAGCGCGGAACGCCCACAACGCCGGCCGAGCTGGCGCGCCATAACTGCATCGGTATCCGCCAGGGCAGCGATGCCTATGGTGTGTGGAGGCTGGCATCCGGCAAAGGTGCCAAGCGCCGGACCGAAACCGTGCACGTGCGCGGCAATCTCACCACCAATGACGGCGAGATCGCGGTGAACTGGGCGCTGGAGGGGCACGGCATTGTCATGCGCGCCGAATGGGATATCGAGCGCTATCTCAAGAGCGGCCGGCTCGTGCAGGTGTTGCCGCAATACGCAACGCCCGAGGCGGACGTCTATGCGGTGTACCACCAACGCCATCAGCTTTCATCTCGCATCCGGCTGTTCGTGGATTTTCTGATGGGCAGGTTCGAAAAGACCCGTATGGGATGACGCCCGATCAGCGATGTTCCATGTCTTCATGAACCTCGTGTGCACACTCGCGTGCCTCGTGCTCACGGAGCTTCAGGGCTTCGCGGTCACGCCGGATGTTGCGATGCTCGGCACGGAGGTCACGGTGCTCGTCGCGGCGCTCCATGTGTCGCTCACGCTCCATGCGTTCGGCACGTTCATGACCATGGTCTTCCGGATGTGTTGGCGGCATGGGCTGCGCAAGGGCAGCAGTACCGGCGACAGCAAACAACCCAGCGAGCAAGGTGTGTTTGGTTTTCATGGGGTGGCTCCTCTTGAGTTGTCATGCGTGCCTACCCCCGACGGCTGGTGCGTCGAAATTTCAGGATAGGCCTCTGCAATTGAGCAAGAAGCCGGCCCCGTGGCGCGCAGGCGCGCGCATAAGCTGCGCCCGGGCCACCGACGGTGTGTTTCTGTTTGTATCGACCGCAGGCACGTCACTTGACGCCTGGACTTTGCGCCCAGGCGGCGACTGGCTGCACTGCCATGAGGAGGATGGCCTAGTGAGACACGGCGACCGTTCGGCGGCCGCTGGTGCGAACGTGTCCGGATGCCTTGAGTAGCGCGTAGCCCTGGAGAGTCACCCGGGCATAGCAATGATCCGGGCCACGGCGCTCCAGCGTCACGAGCTGACGTTCGATGAGCGCTTCGACGTCGGCGCGGTCGAGGTCGTCGGATTCGGCACCGTCGTTGACGAGAAGCAAGACAGCAAATTCATGGGGACTCAGCACAGTTGGCTCCAGCTTGTCTGTTGGCCGTCGCACGCAATCGGTGCGGGTGGGCGGGCGTGGTTTTCACTGACACCATGAGCACTGCAAGAGCCGCCGAGAACACCGGGAGAGAGCAGCTGGGTTTGCAGGAGAAGCCAGCATAGGCACGTGCGCAGCCGCATTCAAGAGGGCAAATCCCGTGCGTCGTGCGAGGAGATCTGCGACCCCTTGGTCGATGGTGGTCCGCCAACCGTTTGCCGTGCCGTACAGCGCACAGGCGGCAACGATTGCGCATTGCAGAAAAGTCCGCCCTCCTCCGTTTGCGCTAAGTCAATTGCACAAAAGAATGCGCCCCGGTGACTCGCATCACCGGGGCGCTGAGCACTGCGCTCTGGGTTGACCTTACACGTCGTCGGCGACGACGTTGGCGCGGCGGCCAAAGCCATGCAGCGGGTCAACGCGTTCGACGCGCTGGAGTCGCGCGTAGGGGTCGTCCAATTGTGCATGCGCACCAAATGCATGGAGTGCGCGATGGCGTTCCGTGGCACGGTCCGCTGCCTGCACTGCAGCACGGCCATGCACCACGGCGGTCACGCTGCCGTAATGGCGGGCCATGCCGGGCCGAATCGCGTACGTCTGCGCCGGCGAGTCGGGCGATTGCGGCTCGACCCAATCGCTGCGGCCCAGGCGGCCGCGATAGCCAAACCGGTGGAAGCCCGCGGCATCGGCTGTCACCGCATCCACGGCCTTCACGACGTCGCGCGGTTGCTGTGCAGGCGCATCAACGCGTGCCAGCGAGGGCTCTTCGCGGTCGAGGTTCTTCAGAACGATCGCCTCGCCGACAGGGCGGGAGCCGAGCACCGGCTCGTCCGGGTCGTATTCCGGGCTGCGGGTAAACGGCGTGGGCGGTGTGGCGGTGCCGGCAGGTGCGGGGCGGCCCGCCCACTCCTGCCACGAGCGCACGTGGGTGATATCGCCGTCATCGTCGTGGTCGACCACCAGCAGGCGCGTATTGCGCGGACGCTGCCAGGCGGGTTGCTGCTGCCCATGCAGCCCCCCACGCGACGCGCGAGCGGCAGCACCGGCGGAGGCAGCCGGCGCTGCCGGCGCACGGGCGATCTTGCGGCGAATGGCGCGGTCCAGCCGCGACAGCACCATCCACACCACGAGCACCCCGCCCATGCCGGCGATGATGTTGCCGTACATGCGCAGTTGCTCGAACGGCAGGCCGCTCGGGCCCACGCTGCTGATGGAGTAGCCCACGTACAGGCCCAGCAGGCCCCAGATCGAGATCACGAGCACCGGCCGGAAGATGCGGAACCACAGCACGTGGTGCAAGGTACCGACGACACCCTTGTCCGAAAACGACTGTCGGATCGAGTTTCGCGAAACATCAATGACGAGCATGGTCATGGCGAATTCCCCTGTTGTTGTTGGATGCCCCGGTCAGGGCTGGTCCAGCGGGCACGGGCACGCGTACGCTGGAAGGCGACGGCCGGAAAGCCGACCACCGTGGTGACAAGGTTCAGGATCCAGAACGCAACCGGATACCAGACCGTGTCGATGAAATAGCGCAGGATGTTGTCGTCGTAGCGGCGATCGATAAAGCAACCAACCAGCAACTGCAGCACACAGGTGATGAAGAGCAGCGTGCCGTGCCAGCGCGGGAGCGCTTCCATACGCCATTCGGGCGGCAGGGTAATGAAGAAACCGAGCACCGACCACGTGATGACGATCAGCATGTTGTACGCCCACACCACCGACAGTGCGTACTCGAAGAAGATCGGCCACATCATCGACTGCCGCAGGCTCGCCATCGCCGGCGCGTACTTGATCAGCGCCTGGATACCGCCCTTGGCCCAGCGCAGGCGCTGCTTGTACAGGCCGCGGAAGGTCTCGGGCATCAGGATCCACGACAGCGCGCGCGGCTCATAGCGGATCATCCAGCCGCCCACCTGCAGCTTCCAGCTGATGTCGATGTCCTCGGTGAGCATGTCGTTGCTCCAGTAGCCGACATCCTCGATGGCGTGCTTGCGGAACATCACGACCACGCCCGACACCGTCAGCAGCCGCCCATAGATCTGCTGCGTCCGCTTGATGAGTCCCACGATCGACGAGAACTCGCCCACCTGCATGCGCCCGAGCAAGGTCGAACGCGTGCGGATGCGCGGGTTGCCTGTCACCGCACCAATGGTCGGGTTCTCCATCAGGTGGCGGATCATCCAGGCAATCGCATCCACATCCAGGATCGAATCGCCATCAATGCACATCAGGTACTCGGCGTCGGTCACCTGCGCGGCGGTGGTGAGGCCGATCGCCTTGCCCTGGTTTGACGACTGGTGGATCACCACCAGCTGCGGGTATTCCGCAGCGAGTTCGTTCAGGCGTTCACCAGTGCGGTCGGAACTGCCGTCGTTCACGGCGATGATGTCGTAGTTCGGATACCGCATGCGCACGAGGTGGCTGATCACCTCGCGCACGTTCGCCTCCTCGTTGTAGCAAGGCACGATGATCGACACCTTGGGGTAGCTCTTAACCCCCAGCAGCGCCAGCGGATGCCGCACATTCTGCGTGCCCCGTTCGAGCAGGAAGTAATGCAGCAGCCCGCCGATCATCCAGAAATACGACATGAAGAACGGGTAGTAGAAGACAAAGCCGGAGATCCAGCGCTTGGCGGCGAGTGCGTCCACCATCTCAGCCTCCCGCCTTGTTGGTGTGGGACGGCGCGGCCGCTTCCGTCGTCGCGGGCTTCTTGTCTGCAGCCGCCTCGCCGGCCTTTGGCGGCTGGCTCTGCGGCGCAGCGCTGCTGTTGAGCTTCTCGACGCTTGCCGCATTGCCGCCCGGCGGCTTGCGCGTCTCGATATACGTCTTGAGCGACATCACATCGCGCAGCACCTCGGTATCGGGCCGACCGGCAATGAAGTCATCCGGGTAGTAGCCGTAGTTGAGCGCACCGGCCGAGCGCAGCGCGCGCATCTGGTCACGCAGTTCGGTCGTCGGGATCGGCTTGTCCTGGTTGCGCCAGTCCACCGCCTGCAGCTCGAAGATGGTCTTCTTCAAGCCATCCTTGTGCTTGGCCACGGCGGCGGTCAGCTTCTTCATCCAGTCCTTCGGGTCCTTGGCCTCTTCCATATACGGCATGGCTTCGAGCGCCACGTAGTCGTACGCTTCCAGGAAGTCGTCATAGTTTTGCGCCGTCCACGTTTCAGCCTTCGGATCGAGCACCGGGCCCGAAAAGATGTTGCGCGCAGTCAGCATGTCGCGGCCGTTCTGATAGCCCTGCGCCACCGCGATCAACTCTTTCGAGAACGAGATCAGCGCAGCGGTCTTGGCCCGCGACCACTTGCGCATCAGCTCGGGCGACTGGCGGATCTGGTTGATGTCACCGGGCAGGCCCATGGCCTCGTAGGCCTTGAGCGCAGCGGGGCTGGCATCTTCGTAGTCATCGAGCACGCCATCGTCGTGGAACAGCACACCGTCGATGATCGAGTTCTTGGCCAGATCCTCATAGATGTCGCGGATCATCTGGCGCGCCTGCGGATCGAACGGTGACAGCCGTGGCGGCTTGACCGTGCCCGGCTTCTGCGGCGCACCCGGCAACGACTGCACGAGGTGCGTGGCGGCCGGGTTGTTGGCCGGCAGCTTGTACGACAGCATCGGCAGCCAGGCGTACACCTCCACCTTGGCCCGCGTCTTCAGCTGCCACGACACGCGCGAGAACAGGTCCGCACGCACCGGCATGTGCCGGTTCGGGAAGTACACCGCGTCCACGGCGCCGTTGCCCTTCGGATCGGCGAAGGCCTGCAGGTAGACCACGCGCGGCGCGAGGTCCTTGATGCGGTCGATCAGCTTGCCGAGGTTGGCTTCCTGCTGCTTCGGGTCCGGGTCATAGATGTAATCCATGTCGACCTGCACCACCCGCTGCACAGGGTTGATCTCGCCGTGGTGGGTCACGGGCTCGCGCAGCGAACGCTCAAGATCGCCGGTGTTGGTGTCGTAGCCCATCAGGCTTCGGCGGATGGCGGTCAGCGGCACGTCGGGCGTGTTTGGGCCCGGCTCCAGCGTGAGCATGTACTTCAGGCCCACGTTGGCGGCCTCCTGGTCAAGCATCAGGTTGTGCGCGCCATACGGCCACACCACGGTCTGCACCTTGGTGCCCACGTTCTTCTGGATGATGTCAACGCTGCGCTGCAGGTCGTCGCGCACGCGCTTGCGGTACTCATCATCGGTTTCGTACCGACCCAGGTTGCGCAGGTATTCGTGCGTGCTGGCCGCCGGCATCTCGTTGCCCTGCGGGTTACCCAGCGCGCCGTGGTGCATGTCCTGCGTATGGGTGGCGAACTCGGCCAGGCCCGAGGCCTGCATCTCGCGGATCTGGTTCCAGTTCATGAAGAAGTCCCGCGGCACGATCTGCTTGTCCGACAGCTTGATCTTCGCGCCGGGTGGGGCGTTGGTCCACTCCGTCACCAGACCGAACACGGCGGGGAACCGGAACTGCTTGAGCAGCGGGAAGACCTTCGTGTAGTGGCTTTCATAGCCGTCATCGAACGTCAGCAGGATCGGGCGCTTGGGCAGCGGCTTGCCGCCACGGCGCGCCGCATCGATCTGCGCGAGCGTGACCGGGTGGTACCCGTTGGCCTGGATCCAGCTGAACATGTTCGTCAGCATCTTGGTATCGACGGCAAACCCGTCGGGCAGCGTCTCGAAGCTGGCGCGCAGGTTGTCGCGGATGTCGTGAAAGCACAGCACGCGGAAGGTCTTGCCGTCGTCCGGATCGGGCTTGGGCAGAAAGTCGACCTGGACGGCGGCAGCAGGGCGAACGGCGGCCACGAGTGCCAGCACCACGGCCAAGGCCATCCAGGCGATGAATCGTCGCAATGACGGTTGTCGGAGAGCTTGCATGGGCATCACAGCGGAATGTTGAGGTTCAGGTACAGGAACTTGCGGTTCTCGGGCTGGCCGTCGTAACGGTGGCGGCCAAAGCCGATGCCGTAGGAAACCTGCGTCTTGCGATTGATCTGCCACACATGTTCCAGCCGCGCTTCGACCATCGGGCTGTTGCCGAACGACTGCTGGTTGTACACGCCGCCAGTCAGGTACAGGCGCTGCGTGAACGACTTGTCGGCATAGCGCCAGGGCGTCCACGACCAGATGGCGGTGGCCGTTCCGCTGTAGTCGCGCGACGGCGTGAAGTAGTTCAGGCCGGTCATGGTGTTGGTGCTGGTATCGGCCCCCAGCAGCACGCCGACGGTGTGGCGCGGCGAGGTGAACACCTGCTGGTAGAAGTTCGCCGCCCAGCGCTTGCGAAGGTTGTTGTCGGTGTAACGCGACACGCCGTACGTCAACGACGCGTAGCGCGTTTCATCCCAGGTGTAGCGCACGTTCCCGCTGAGGGTCTTGCCGGTCACGCCCACCTGGTACGCCTTGTAGGGCACCTCCAGGTCATCGTTGGTGACCATGCCCGACACCTTCCAGTGATCGCTCGGGATCCACGCGGCATCAAGCGTGCCGCCGGTCTTGCCCGCCGCACCCACCGACTGGTGCACCTCGCCATTCACTTCGACGCCGGTGTCGAACCACTGCAGGCCAGCGCCGTTGCGCACGCGGCTTTGCGATGCGCCGTCAAACTGCGCACGGCCGGCAAAATTGTGGAAGAACAGGCGGTAGTGATCGGCAAACGGGCCGCTGTAAGCCTTGGTGCTGATGCCGAATTCGTTGTTGGCGAACACTGAATTGCCCTTGTCCGCCGTGGATTCGATGATGAGCTGTGGGCTCTGATAGACGTCCAGATCCTTGCGCAGCGCGTGCACGGAGCCGTTCTCCGGAAAGCGCTCGTCCAGTCCGTTGGCGACATCCTTGGCCGTCTTCAGGTCGTCCACCGCCAGCGACGCGCGGCCATAGCCAGCCACCACGCTCAGGTCATCCGGGTGCTCGGCAAGCGCCGTCTTGTACATGTCGCGCGAGCGGTACGGCTCGGTCTGCACCATCGCGCCGTCGGCACGAGCGCTGACGAGCGAGGCGGCGAACGGCGCTTCGTGGCGCCACTTGTCCAGCTCGGCAATGCCCTGGTGCGTGCGGCCCGTCAGGATCAGGTACTGCGCTTCCAGCCGCTTGATGCGCGAGTAATCGGGGTTGGGCGTGCCGGCTTCCGGCGCCAGCCGCACGTATTCCGGGTTGTCCGCCTTCATCTTGTCGAGCAGCGCGCGGGCGTCTTCAAAGCGGCCCGTATCCAGCATGGCGTAGAACAGGCCTTCCTGAACGTCACCGGTTTCGATCTCGCCGGGGCTCGCATCCTTGAGCGCACGGGCGTAGGCATCGGCAGCCTTGTCGGGCGTATCGAGATACGCATACGCATCACCTGCGGCCACACGCGTGTACGCTGGCACCTTGCCCGCCTGCGACATGGACTGGTAGCGCTTGACGGCGTCTTTCATGCGCCCGCGCGAGGCCAGAGCCACCACTTCATCGGCCACAATCTCCTGGCGGAACTCTGCGTTCTCTGGCGTATCGGGCACCTTCTTGAGCAGCACCTCGATCTCGGCCACGGCCTGATCGATGATGACGAAGCGTTCCGGCCCGTTGATGACCTTCAACTGCTGGCGCCCCCAGCGGATGCGCTGTGCGGCGGCCGCATGGTCGACGTGCCACGATTCGCTCTCCTTGAACCAGTCCGGGTGCTCGCGCAGATGCTCTTGCGCCAGCGTGGCTGCGCCCTCGCGCGACTCCCGCATGACCTCATCGTGAAAGGCCTGGCGGTCGGTCGGCATCGGGCCGACAGGCGCGTTGTCGGGGGCATTGCCGGCGGCATGTGTGGCGGCGGCATTGGCGGCTTCCGGCGACACCTGTAGCGGTTCCAGGGCACCCGGACCCTGAGCGCTCGGGCCCGACGGCATGGCCGGCGCCTGTGCAGCCGGGTCCGGTGTCGGAGCGCCCGGCGGCAGGATCACCGTAGGCGACGGCGGTGCAGACGGAGGCGCCGGGGGGGCTGCCTGGCCAGCAGGCATCGGCGATGCGGGGGCCTGCGTGGTTGCCGCGGGCGATGTCGTGACGGACGACTCTGCGGGCGGCACCGCCTGTTGTGCAACCAGCAGCGTGCTGGCCGGAGACACCGGCAGATCGTCACCGCCGACGATGACGGTGGTAGATGCAGAGGTGGCCGGGCCCTTGCCCGCCGCGTCGGCCAACTGCGTGTCGATCAGGCGACGCGTGGCCGCGCTGGAAGCAGCGTCGGTCGCGGCGTGCGCGATCATGGGCACCGTACCGACCACCACAACGGTGGCGGCAGCAATTGCGCAGCGGCGGGGATGCCATGCCACAGCCGCGCGGGTGCGCTCGGCTGGCAGGCTCCAGGAGAGTGGCTCGTGGGGTGTCATTGTTGTCATGTCCAGTGGGCGGCCCGTGCAGGCGCACGTCATCCGCATTGCATGAAGAGGTGCCTGGGCTGCGTCAGCCGAGGCGGGCCGTACCGTTGGCGGTGCGCACCGGGGCGCGCATCGGCTTGGCAGGAGCTACACCGCCGGTCACGCCGCCAAAGGCCCGCGTCATGGCGGCCCAGCGGGATTCGGCGCCCAGTTCAGTGACCGATGCGTTCACCGATGCATTCGTCCGCTCGGGCGCCCCCATCTGGGGGGAGGAAGACGCCATCACCGCGTCTCGGGCCGGTGCGCTGGCCTGGAGCGGAGTCGGTGTGCGTGCAGCGGTTTGCACGAACAGGTCTGCGTCTTGCGCATCGCCAGACACCTGGACGGATGTCTGTGCAGATCCAGCGCCGATGGTGGCGGCAGCCCCGCCCTGCAGTTCCAGCGGAATCCCCAGGCGCATGGCGGCGTAGACCGCCTCGCTCTTGTTGCGCACGTTCAGGCGTCGATACAGCGTGCACGCGTGCGTCTTGACGGTGGCTTCCGAAATGCCCAGCAGGCGACCGACACCCTTGACGGAGTGGCCGCGCGACAGCAACACGAGCACTTCGTACTGTCGCAGCGAAACATTCAGCCGCTGCGCCGCTTCGGACGCATCCAGCGAGAGCATCGGCAAGGCCGCGCTGGCCGCACGTGGCATCAGCGCCGGATACGACTGGCCGCCGGCCAGCACGAGCCGCAGCATGGCCAGCAAGACTTCCTGCGGTTGCGATTTGGCGCAGTAAGCGTCCACACCGCACGTCATGGCAACGTGCGCCTCGTCGGCAGACAGGCTGGCCGCGAGCAGCACCACCCGGCTGGCCTCGCTGCTGTCGATGGCCTCGCGCAATTGGGCAGCGAGTTGGCCGGCGTCAGTCGGGCCATCGGCCTCGTCCAAACCGATGACGAGCAGGTCGGCGCGTTCATCGCAAGCATGCAGTTCGCCAGGGACGCCAGCAGGCAATGCCGGGGCGATGACCTCCAGGCCGAGGGTGGGATGCGCGAGCAACTGCGCAAGTCCGGCTCGTAGCAACGGATGATTCTCCAGCAGGACTGCTTTCATGGTTTCCTCGTTTTCTTGTGAAGCGATTCCGGTCAAGCGCGCACACACCTGCAGCTGCGAGCGAGCACGCATATGACCGTCGAAACCCCGGGACCGTCCAAAAGAAGCGCCCTGCCGCCGGCGATGTGCCGGCTCTGGAGAAGCGAAGTGCGAATGCCGTGGGGACCGTGGGGACCAATCCGGTTCCGGATTCGCTTATTGGAAAAACCTGTCTGCATGTGGCGGAACTGCCTTGCACATACAGAGTGACCGCAGGACATAGAGCAAGCATCGGGCCACCTACGTGCAGCGCAACATCTGCTTACACTTGGAGCACAAATGACGTCGTGCAGAAGGCGGTGGAAACCCACTGTGGCAAAGGATTGGCGGCCAGCAGCAGCGATTGGTGCGACGCCGCAAATCCACTCCATTTCTGTAACGATTTGGTTACGAATCGGAGGCGTGTGACGACAGGCTGGATCATCCCGCCGGTTGTCCACTGAACGTTTTTACAACCTGTTTTAAAACTTACCGAGTGAGCGCGACAGGCGCCACATCATCGCCTGGACCGCGGGCGCATAGATGGCCGATGCGCCCCATCAGGGCTTATGGCGCATGGCAAAGAGGAAAAGGCTGTCGATGGCGCCCACCACGAAGATGAGGCCGGCGGCCGTATGCAGCATCCAGGCCCCGTCGGCGAACGGCAGTTGAATCGAAGTGTGCGGAATGGCTGCCACCACGCCCGCGGCCACCGACATGCGCAGCACCGGCACCCACCATATGCGCTTGGCGGGCGGATCGTCGCGATGGCGCGGCGCGGGGTCGGGCGTCGAACGGGGCATGCGGCAGGGACGAGAAGTGATGGCCATGCTGCATTGTTGAACACAACCGATCGAAGCGAAACAGAAAACAGCGCCGTGCAATGCCCGCAATTCCGCTGACTGAAACTGGCTAGGCGGGGTGCGCAGCCAAGTGCCCCAGGTTCTGCAGCATGTCGGCCGTCATCTCTGCCACACCGTATTCGGGCTTCCAGCCCCAATCGCGCCGGGCAACCGAGTCGTCGATGGAATTGGGCCAGTTGGCCGCAATCGCCTGGCGGAAATCCGGCGCGTAAGCCACCTCGAACGACGGACGGTGCCGGCGGATCTCCGCAGCCAGCTGCGCCGGCGTAAAGCTCACGCCTGCCAGGTTGTAGCTACCGCGCTCGCTGATGCGTTCGGCGGGCGCCTCCATCAACTCGATGGTGGCGCGCACGGCGTCGGGCATATACATCATGGGGAGCGCCTCGTCGTGCTCAAGAAAGCACGTATAACGCTCGCCCTTGACGGCCGAATGGAAGATGTCGATGGCGTAGTCCGTCGTGCCGCCGCCCGGCGCGGTCTTGTACGAGATCAGGCCCGGATAACGCAGGCTGCGCACGTCCACACCGTGGTGCTCGAAATACCAGCGGCACCAGCCCTCTCCCGCCAGCTTCGAAATGCCGTAGACGGTCCTCGGCTCCATGATCGTGCTCTGCGGCGTGTTGTCCGCAGGGGTGGTGGGCCCGAACGCGGCGATCGAGCTGGGCCAGAAGATGCGCTCGAGCTGATGATTGCGCGCCGCTTCCAGCACGTTCAGCAAGCCATTCATATTGAGCGCCCAGCCCCACGTGGGCGATTGCTCTGCCGCGGCCGACAGCGCCGCCGCCAGGTGATAGATCTGCGTGATGCCGTGGCGCTCGATGATCTCGCGCAGCTGGCCGCGATCGGTCACATCCAGCGTTTCGTGGCGGACCTGCGGGTGGCGGCCCCGGGGCACCATGTCGCTGGTCACCACGTTGCCGTTGCCGTAGCGCTCGGCCAACGCAGCGGCCAGCTCCGTCCCCAATTGCCCGTTGGCGCCGATGATGAGGATGCGCGGCGCCGTTCCAACATTCGCGCTGATACCGGTGCTCATCAGATAATCCCCAGTTCCTTGCCGGCGGTTTCAAACGCCTTGAGCGCCGCATCGAGTTGCACGCGCTCGTGCACTGCGCTGATCTGCACGCGGATGCGCGCCTGCCCCTTGGGCACCACCGGGTAGAAGAAGCCGACCACGTAGACGCCCAACTCGAGCAGGCGTTTGGACAATGCCTGCGCCTTCTGTGCGTCGTACACCATGATCGGCACGATGGGATGGTCGCCCGGCTTGATATCGAAGCCCAGTTCGACGATCTTGCGGCGGAAATACAGCGCGCTATCTTCCAGCTTGTCACGCAGCGCGGTGTCGGCTTCCAGCAGATCGAGCACCTTGATGGTGGCCCCGACAATGCACGGCGCCACCGTGTTCGAGAACAGATACGGCCGCGAACGCTGGCGCAGCAGTGCCACCACTTCCTTGCGCGCACTCGTGAAGCCGCCCGATGCACCGCCCAGGCCCTTGCCCAGCGTGCCGGTGATGATGTCGATCTTGCCAAACACGCCGCGGTGTTCGTGCGAGCCGCGCCCCCGCTTGCCGAGAAAGCCCGTGGCATGGCATTCATCAATGCCCAGCAGCGCACCGAATTCATCGCAGATGGCGCGGATCTCATCCAGCCGGGCGATGGTGCCGTCCATCGAGAACACGCCGTCGGTAAACACAAGCTTGAAGCGCGCGCCCGCCGCGTCGGCGGCCTGCAATTGCGCGCGCAGGTCGTCCAGATCGTTGTGCTTGTAGCGATAGCGCTGCGCCTTGCACAGGCGGATGCCATCGATGATGGACGCGTGGTTCAGCTCGTCGCTGATGACCGCGTCTTCCGCGCCCAGCAGCGTTTCGAACAGCCCGCCGTTGGCGTCGAACGCCGAGCCGTAGAGGATCGTGTCTTCGGTGCCGAGAAACTTCGCCAGCCGCGCTTCCAGCGTCTTGTGCAGGTCTTGCGTGCCGCAGATGAAGCGCACCGAGCTGAGGCCAAAGCCGTGCGTGTCGAGCGCCTCGTGCGCCGCCTTGAGCACCTCCGGGTGCGACGACAGGCCGAGGTAGTTGTTGGCGCAGAGGTTGATGACCTCCTTGCCGTCAGCCGTGCGGATCACAGCGCCCTGCGGCGAGGTGATGATGCGCTCGGTCTTGTAGAGACCGGCTTCCTCGATGGCGTCCAGTTCACGGCGGATGTGCGCGTAGAAGGCGTCGGTCGTAGCGCTGGCCTGCGTTGTCCCCATGGTGCTGCTCCTGTAGACTTTGTTGATCGATAAACCGAACAAGTTCGATATATCGAATAATTTGTTCAATTTACAAGATACCAACCGATGGCACAAGCCCCCGCCACCGATGTCCTTGCCGACGGCCCGCCCGCCGTTGGCGCCAAGCTGCAAGCGCTGCGCCAGGCGCGCAAGCTGTCGCTCGATGAACTGTCGCGGCGCGCAGGCGTGTCCAAATCCATGCTCTCGCAGGTGGAGCGCAACCTGGCCAACCCGACTGTCGCCGTGCTGTGGCGCCTGGCCACCGCGCTTGGCGTGGGGCTGGCCGATTTTCTGTCGCCCGAAGGCGCGGCCGATGCGGCGCCCGCGGTAACGGTCATCCCCGCTCACTCCATCCCAGTCATCAAAAGCCCGGATGGCAAGTGCGAATTGAAGATTCTTGGCCCCGTCGACCTGGCAGCGCGCTTTGAATGGTATGAACTGGCGATCCAGCCCGGCGGCGTGCTGGCGTCAGAGCCGCACGAGCTGGGCTCGAAGGAGCACATCTCGGTGCTGAGCGGCACGGTGACGGTGCAATCCGGCCCGAGCGAGAAGAAGGTGCGGCATGGGGAATCGGCGCGCTATCCGGGGGATGTGCAGCACGCCATCTCAAACGCCGGCAAGACGGTGGCGACGGCGTTGCTGGTGGTGGAATACGCGCAGTAAGCGCTGCAGATCGGCTGCTGCCTAGGCTGCCTGCAGTTCAGGCGCGCGCCACACGCGCGGCAGCAGCACCCCGAGCATCAGCCCACGCAACGCCATGAACCCCAGCATCGACAACCACAGCCCGTGGTTGCCCCACAGCGGCTGCAGCGTGACTGACAAGCCCAAGAACGCGGCAGCCGCCACGGCCATCGTCACCAACAGTTCACGCGTGCGCGTCGCGCCGATGAACACCCCGTCAAACTGGAAGCCCCATACCGACACGATCGGCAGCAACGCTGCCCACACCAAATAGTGGCGCGCGGCTTCACGCACAGCGGCCTGATCGGTCAGCATGCCGATGATGCCGGCGCCCACCAGCGCCACGGCTGCGTGTGCGAAGCCGTCCAGCCCGTAAGCCATGAAGGTCAGGAAGTTGAGCAGCAGCGCGTTGGCGGCCAGCACCACATCGCCCTGCCTGGCCCCTGCGTGGGCAAACCAGCCGAAGGCAGCCAAAAGGCAAAGCGTGCGCAGGAAAATGTCGGTGTTCAGCCCCATCAGGCGGCGCCAAGCGTTGCGGGCAAGCAGTTCGGCGCGCGTGAGCGGCGGCAGACCAGTGGGCCGTTGCAGCCAGAGCAGCAGCATGCCGAGCCCAAACCCTGCGATATCAGCCAGCGCCGTTGCGGCGCCAATACCGCCGACGCCCATGCGGGCACCCAGCACGAGGGTCAGCACGGCCAACATGTTGACGGTGTTGATGAACACCTGCAGCAGCAACGCCCGCCGCACCTGCTGTCGCCCGAGCAGCGTACCGAGCACCACGTAGTTGGCCAGTGCAAACGGCGCCGACCAGATGCGTGTGTGGCAATACACCTCGGCCATGCGGGTGACGGATTCGCTCGCACCGAGCAGCGCCAGCGTGATCCGGATCGCCGGCACCTGCAGCACCAGCAATACCGCTCCAATGGCAAAGGCCAGTAGCAGCGCGCGCACCACGCTCGCCCGCAACGCCTGTGTGTCGCCCGCGCCGTGTGCCTGCGACACCAGCCCCGTGGTGCCCATGCGCAAGAAGCCAAACCCCCAGAACACGAAGTTGAAGAAGACCCCGCCCAGCGCCACGCCGCCGATGTATTCCGGCCCCGGCAAGTGCCCCGCCACGGCGGTATCCACGGCCGACAGGATCGGCTGCGTCAGATTGGCCAGCACGATGGGAAACGCCAGCGTCAGCACGCGCCGGTGCCACCGCGCGGGTGACGCAGGTGCAACCGAAGGGGCGAAAGAGGACTCCATAGGGAGGAAAAACTGCGAGGAACGATGAAAAAGGCGGTGCAACCGCTCACGATTTCGCTATCATTGCGCCCCATTGCGGGCTCCGGAATCGGGCGGCAAGTGTGGTACCCCGCACAACGTCGCCGATGACTATACGCGAATCCCCCCGGAAGGCAGACACCGTGTTTTGCCTTTCATCGCGGCCGGACAGGTGCGGTTGATGCTACGCGTCACCCAGCACACGCATGTCCTGGGCTGGTGAGACCCACCACATAGGACGGCGGGCGGCGCCCAAACAGCGTCGCCTCGGTAGAACTAAGCGGACTGGTAAGCAAACCGCGGTGCCCTGTCGAACTTCCGACTCGCCGGGGCGGAGACTCCTCTTGGAAAAAAACGTACAACGCAATCTCGGCGCCTGGGCATTGATGTTGACCGGGTTGGGCTCGATCATCGGCTCCGGCTGGCTGTTCGGCGCCGGCCACGCTGCAAAGGTCGCGGGCCCCGCAGCCATCTTTACCTGGATCATCGGCGCCATCGTCATCCTGGCCATTGCCCTGACGTATTCCGAACTGGGCGCAATGTTTCCGGAATCGGGCGGCATGGTGCGCTATGCGCGCTACTCGCATGGCTCGCTGGTGGGCTTCGTGGCGGCCTGGGCCAACTGGATCGCCATCGTCACCGTCATCCCCATCGAAGCCGAGGCGTCCATCCAGTACATGAGCAGCTGGCCGTGGCCCTGGGCGCAGTCGCTGTTCCAGCACGGTGAGCTGACGCCGCCTGGGCTGGTGCTGTCGGCAGTGCTCGTCGTCGTGTACTTCCTGCTCAACTACTGGGGCGTGAAGGTATTTGCCAAGGCGAACAACGCCATCACGATCTTCAAGTTCATCATTCCGGCCGCGACGGCGGTGGCGCTGGTTGCCGCGGGCTTCCACCCAGGCAACTTTGGCATGAGCACGGGCGCGAATGTGGCAGGACAGGGCTTTGCGCCGTACGGCTGGTCTGCCGTGCTGACCGCCATTGCCACCAGCGGCATCGTGTTTGCGTTCAACGGTTTCCAGAGCCCGATCAACCTGGCGGGCGAGGCACGCAACCCGGGCCGCAACGTGCCCATCGCGGTGATCGGGTCGATCCTGCTGGCCGCAGTGATTTACGTGGCGCTGCAGGTGGCCTTCCTGGGTGCGGTACCGCCTGAGGCGCTGGTGGGCGGCTGGCACGGCATTGACTACCACTCGCCGTTCGCACAGTTGGCGATTGCGCTGAACCTGAACTGGCTGGCCATCGTGCTGTATATCGATGCCTTCGTCAGCCCGTCGGGCACCGGCAGCACGTACATGGCCACCACCACCCGCATGATCTATGCGATGGAGCGCAACAACACCATGCCAGCCATCTTCGGCCGCGTGCACCCGTTGTTTGGTGTGTCGCGCCCGGCCATGTGGTTCAACCTGGCGGTGTCGTTCATCTTCCTGTTTTTCTTCCGCGGCTGGGGCGCGCTGGCTGCTGTCATCTCGGTGGCGACGGTCATCTCGTACCTGACCGGCCCGATCAGCGTGATGTCACTGCGCCGCACTTCGCCGCAGTTGCATCGTCCGCTGCGTCTGCCGGGGCTGTCGCTCATCGCGCCGTTCGCGTTTGTGTGCGCATCGCTCATCCTGTACTGGGCCAAGTGGCCGCTGACCGGAGAGATCATCGTGCTGATGCTGGTGGCCCTGCCCGTGTACTTCTATTACCAGGCCAAGGCCGGCTGGCCCGACTTCAAGACCGAACTCAAGGGCGCGTGGTGGATGATCGCCTACCTGCCGACCATCGCCGCGCTGTCGTACTGCGGCAGCACGGAGTTCGGCGGCCACGGCTACATCCCGTACGGCTGGGACATGGGCATCGTGGCGGTGCTCTCGTTGTTCTTCTACCACTGGGGCGTGGCCAGCGGCTGGCACACGCGCTACCTGGATGAGGTGGACAGCGTGCACGAAGAGCAGACCGAGGTGCGCAGCCGCAAGCGTGCACCGCGCGAAGTCCCGCAAGGCGTCTGACACCGTTGTTGCACGCTGGAGAAAAACGCCCGACCGGTTCTGCCGGCGGGCGTTTTTTCTTGCACTGCTGCGGTGATGCCGCAGCGAGAGCCACGGCCGCTAAAGCTGGGATCGCGTCCTAGTCCGAACCGGCCTTGACGAAATCAATGAACGCCCTGAGCGGAGCCGGCACAAGCCGCCGCCCCGGATAGTAGAGATACGGCCCTGGGAACGGACGCCACCATGCCTCGAGCACTGGCTCGAGCGCCCCGCTGGCCAAATGTGGACGCAGCCAGTCTTCGTAGAGATGCACGACGCCGACGCCGGCAACGGCGGCGTCCACGACAAGATCGATCGCGCCCCCAATACGGACGAGCAGCGGGCCCGATGGGTCAACATTGACCACTTCACCGTCGCGCTCGAACTCCCACGGCGGCATGGCGCCGCTCGCAAATCGCCCACGCAGGCAAGCGTGGTCCAGCAGGTCGCGCGGATGGTTTGGGCGGCCGCGTCGATCGAGATAGCCGGGTGCCGCTGCCGTTGCGAAGCGCTGCGATCGCGGGCCGATCGGAACGGCGATCATGTCCTGTTCGAGCCGCTCGTCATAACGGATGCCTGCGTCGAAACCCGCAGCCAGGATGTCAACAAAGCTCTCTTCCGCCACGACCTCCAGCTGTATCTCGGGATAGGCGTCGAGAAAGCCCGGGATGATGGCGGGCAACACGAGCCGCGCGGCGCTCATCGGCACATTGAGCTTTAGCGTGCCGGCCGGCCTTTCGCGGAAACTGTTGACGACATCGAGCGCGGCTTCCACCTCGCTCAAGGCCGGCCGCAGGCGGCTCAGCAGACGCTGCCCCGCTTCGGTGGGTGAGACGCTGCGCGTGGTGCGGTTCAGCAGGCGCACACCGAGCTGCGTCTCCAGCCGCCGCACCGCCTCGCTGAGCCCGGATGCGCTCGCGCCCATCAGTCTTGCACCTTCGCGGAAGCCCTTGGCCTGCGCCACCGCCGCGAAGGCATTCAGATCACCCAGATCGATTTTCATTGTTCGCCTTTTCGCACAACCCGTGCGGATTATGTCCCCTTATCGCGCACCGCGCTTGCACCTAATCTGCTGTCACCCGTTCTTCTTAGATCTTCGACACAGGAGTGTGACCATGTCTCTCATCGTTCAGTCCGGCACGTTTTCCATCGGCGGCCACCAGGTGCGCCGCCTCGGCTATGGCGCCATGCAGCTCGCCGGCCCCGGCGTCTTCGGCCCACCCAAGGATCGCAACGCCGCGCTTGCCGTACTGCGCGAGGCCGTGTCCTCGGGCGTCAACCATATCGACACGAGCGACTTCTACGGCCCGCACATCACGAATCAACTGATCCGGGAAGCCTTGCACCCTTATCGCGACGACCTGCTCATCGTCACCAAGATCGGTGCGAGGCGCGATGCCAGCGGCGCGTGGCTGCCGGCGTTTTCCGCGCAGGCGCTGACCGAAGCCGTGCACGACAATCTGCGCAACCTCGGCCTGGATGTGCTGGACGTGGTGAATTTGCGGATCATGTTCGACACGCATGGCCCGGCCGAAGGGTCGATCGAGGCACCCCTCACCGCCCTGGCGGAACTGCAACGGCAGGGGCTGGTGCGGCACATCGGGCTGAGCAACGTCACGGCCAACCAGATCGCAGAAGGACGGCGCATCTGCGAGATCGTCTGCGTGCAGAACCACTACAACCTCGCCCACAGAAACGACGACGGGCTGATCGACGTATTGGCCGCCGACGGCATCGCGTATGTCCCGTACTTTCCACTGGGAGGTTTCAGCCCGCTGCAGTCGTCCGCGCTCAACGATGTCGCAGCGCGGCTTGGCGCCACACCGATGCAGACCGCACTCGCCTGGCTGCTGCAACGGTCGCCGAACATTCTGCTGATCCCGGGCACCTCGTCGGTCGCCCACCTGCGCGAGAATCTTGGCGCAGCGGCGATTGCGTTGCCGGAAGATGCGATGCGCGAACTCGACGCTGTCGCACTTTCCACGGACGAGGCCGCCTGATCCGACGTCCCGCCCTTGGCATCTGCGGCGCCCGTCGATTCCGTTCGGGCGCTGCTCTATCATTGCCGACGACCTGACTGCGCGGGACCATCATGGAGCTTCGGCATCTTCGCTATTTCATCGCTGTTGCCGAGCTGCGCAGCGTGCGGGCGGCTTCGGAGCAGTTGCACGTCACGCAGCCGGCCATCTCGCGCCAGATCCAGGACCTTGAAGACGCCATCGGTGCAGCGCTGTTCGAGCGCACGCCACGCGGCCTGAAGCTGACGGCCGCAGGCAGCGCATACCTCGATGAGGCCCGCGACATCCTCACGCGCGTGGACGCGGCAAACCGTCTGGCGCGGCGCATTGCAGACGGCGTGCACGGTCAACTGCGGATCGGTTTTGTCGAGAACGCCGCGTGGATCGGCATCGTCTCGCAGGCATTCAGCGCCTTCCGGCAGATCGCGCCCGACGTCGCGCTCGAACTCACGCCGATGAACACGCCGGAGCAGTTCGACGCGATTGCCGCGGGCCAACTCGACGGCGGCTTCTGTTACCGCTTCGGCACGTTGCCTCAGGGCATCACCGGCGTGCCCGTGCTCGAGCAGAACGTCGTGCTTGCGGTGCCGCAGTCTTGGTCCCTCGGCAGCGAACACGCAGTTCTCGCCAGCGAGCTTGCGGGCACGCCATTCATCGCGTTTCCGCGCCGCATTTATCCCGCCTACTACGACCGCCTCCTGTCAGCCTGCGCCGAACGCGGGCTCACGCTCGATATCCGCCAGGAGGCATCGACGGAGACCGCCATCCTGTCGCTCGTATCTGCCGGCATGGGCGCGGCCATCGTCAACGCCGCCAACCGCCATCGACCACCTGCCCGCGTGCGCTTTGTCGAACTGCGCGATCTCTCGGTGCCGCTGCCGCTGGAATTCTGCTTCCTTTCGGCGCACACCAACGCGGCACTCAAGCGTTTCATCGCCCAGTTGCAGTAGCGCCCCAAGGGCACGCCGGACGCGATGCCTGCAAGGCATCGGCCGCCGCAGAAATCAGCATTGGTCGCGCTTTTCAGCGTCGGCGATAGTGAAGACACCTCATCTTCACGCTTGCCGCCATGACAACTTCTGCCTCGCTCATCGCCACCGACATCGACTTCGACCGCGTCGGCTTCCAGACCGGAACGCTGCGCCTGCCGTGGTCACATGACCGCTCCGCCTACGGGCATATTCCGATTCCCATTGCGGTGTGCAATGCCGGCGCCGGCACGGGCCCGACCGTGCTGCTCACGGGTGGCAATCACGGGGACGAATACGAAGGCCCTGTCGCCCTGATGAAACTGCTCCAGCGGCTTCCATCGATGGCCACGCGTGGCCGGTTGATCGTGATTCCGGGCCTGAATTTCCCGGCCCTCATCAATGGCTCGCGCACCTCCCCGATCGACCGGGGCAACCTGAACCGCATGTTTCCTGGTGTGCGCAACGGACAGCCGACCGAGATGATTGCGCACTATGTCGAAACCGAACTGCTGCCGCGCGCAGATGTCGTGATTGACCTTCACGCCGGCGGCGCATCGTTCGACCATCTGCCGACGCTGCTGGCGTCCCCGCCGGCGCACGGTGAACAACGCGCGCTGTACCTGGACATGGTGCGCGAGTTCGGCGCGCCGCACACCATGATCATGGATCTGCTTGGCGAAGACCGGACCTTCGCCGCTGCCGCCGAGCGCCACGGCAAGCTCTTCCTCTGCGGCGAATTCGGTGGCCATGCCGGCTGCGACGCCGCCAACCTTGCGATCGTCGAAGCCGGTTTGCAGCGCGTGCTGCATCGGCTCGGTGTGATACCGGAGCCAGCGATGTCAGCGCCGCAACAGACACGCTTCCTGCGCGTGGAAGGTGCGCGCCACTACGTGTACGCACCGCATGCCGGCGTATTCGAGCCGACCTTCGCCCTGGGCGACCAAGTCCGCGCCGGTCAACTGGCAGGGCGCCTTTTCGACCCACACCGCCCCTGGGCAGCGCCAGAGAGCATCGCGTTCCGCGGCGACGGCACGGTCATGTGCATGCGTACGTTTGCTCGTGTCGAGCCAGGCGACTGCATCGCGCTGCTGGCCTCGGAAGCCAGTCTCGACTGAGCTGGCAGCCATTCGATTCACATCACCCCATCACAAGACAAGACGGAGACCCACCATGCCTAGCCAAACCCTTTCAACGGAGCCGCCCAACGACGTTGCGCGGCACAGCCTTGCTAGCAATGTCGGCCACCCGGCCTACATCGTTCTGCTGTTCTTTGTGTGCTTTGCCTTCTCGTACCTGGACCGGCAGGTCGTCAGCATTCTGGTGCAGCCGATCAAGCAGTCGCTTGCGCTTACCGACACGCAAATCGGGCTGCTGCAAGGCTTCTCTTTCACGATGTGCTACGCAACGGCGGGCGTGTTCGTCGCCCGGCTTGTCGATCGGTCCAATCGCGTCAAGCTGATCGCCGCCTGCATTGCCATCTGGGCGATCTCGACCACCGCATGCGGATTCGCGACGAATTTTCCGGAGCTGCTGGTCGCGCGTGCCGGCACCGCCATTGCCGAAGCGGCGTTGAGCCCCGCGGCACTATCGATCTTCAGCGACATCTTTGCGCCGCGCCGGGTCGCACGTGCAAGCAGCGTCTTCATGCTCGGGCCGTACGTAGGCGGGGGCCTGGCGCTGTTCGGTGGCGGCATGTTGTTGTCTGCGGCGGCGGGCGGCGCAAATGCCTGGCTTGCCGCGCACCACATCGCACCTTGGCAAGCAGTGTTCATTGCGGTGGGCCTGCCCGGACTGGTGCTGGCCGCGCTCGTTGCCCTGACCGTGCGCGAGCCGCAGCGGCGTGAAGTGCTCGCCCACGCGGCGCGCGCCGAAGACGATGTGCCACCGCTCAAAGACGTGCTGAGTGAGCTGTTCGTGCGCAACCGCTTTTGCCTCGCGTACTTTGCAGCGTATGTCGCGCTCATCACGCTGTTCTACTCACACGCGGCGTGGTTTCCGACGCTGTTGATGCGCCGGTTTGATCTTGCACCGAATGTGGTCGGCCAAATGGCAGCACCCGCTTACATGATTGGCGGCATGCTCGGCGTCGCATGCGCCGGCATACTGGCCGCACGCGTCACCGACGAGACGGCATTACGGCGCGTGTTGGGCTTCTCGGCGTGCGCTGCCGCCGTGTTGGTGCCTGCAGCCATTGCGATGCCGCTGGTGGTGCAAAGCGGCGTTGCGGTGCTGCTCTACGGCGTCTGCGCATTTGCCGCCAGCATTGCGATGGGCCTGGCACCCGTGCCGCTGCAGATCGCCATGCCAAATCGCATGCGCGGCCGGTCGCTCGCCTTGCTGGTGTTCATGACCAATGCAATCAGCGGCGGTGTCGGCCCGCTGTCCGTCGGCTACCTGAATGAGCGCATGGGGCAAACTGGCACCAGCCTGGGAATGGCACTTGCAGTGGTGGGCGGTGTGTCTGCGCTGGTCAGCGCGGTGCTTTACACAATTGCGACACGGCGGGTGCCCGCTGCCAACGCCCGATGACTTTCGGAGAACCGTCATGCTGGTGAAATCTGCTTCCCCCGTCCATCACGTTGGCGCGGCAACCATCACACGCGTTGACGAGACCGATTTTGCGCTGCCGCCGGAACGCCTGTTCCCGCTCTGGAACGAAGAAGCGGGCCACGCGCTCGAAGAGCGCTTTGCCACCGCGAGCCTTGATCTGACCAACCGCCGCGTGCCACTGAAAACGCATCTGTGGGTGGTGCAGGCCGATGGGCTCACCGTCGTCGTCGATACCGGCATCGGCAACGGCAAATCGCGGCCATTCAGCGCGTTGTTCGACAGGCTCGACAATCCTGTGCTCGAGCGTTTTGGGGCCGCCGGCTTTCGGCCGGAACAGGTCGATTACGTCCTGCTGACGCACCTGCACGTGGACCATGTCGGCTGGAACACGCATTGGCAGAACGGGCGGTGGACGCCGGTCTTTCCCAACGCGACGTATGTGTTCGGACAGCGCGAGCGGGACTTCTTCGCGATGCCTGAAGGCGAGCCGCGGCGCATGGTGTTCGAAGACAGCGTGCAGCCGCTGATTGAAGCGGGGCAGGCCCGCGCGGTGAGCGACGCGGGCGAAGAGATCGTTGACGACATTCGCTTCGTGCCCACGTTCGGGCACAGCTTCGGCCATATGGCGGTCGAGATGCGCTCACGCGGCGAAACGGCGCTGTTCTCTGGCGACGTCATGCACAGCGCGATCCAGGTGCACCAGCCGGAATGGAACTCGGTGTTCTGCCTGGATCAGGCGCAGGCGCGTGATTCGCGGCGCTGGCTGTTGGACCGGGCGGCCGAAACGGATGCAATCGTCTTCGCCGCCCATTTTCCGGAAACGTCGGCGGGCAAGGTGCAGCGTTCAAGAAACGGTTTCGAATGGAGCTACGCGCAGGCGCAGGTGTAGCACTGGCAGCCGCACGCCACAGGCCGGCGGCATGCTATGTGGATTGTGCAAACGACTGACGGGCCCCTCTGTCATCACGGAAACGCGATGGAACCCGCCCCGCCGTCTGCAGCGGCGCCACTATGCCGCCTTCATCAGTCCCTCCATCGCCTCACGCACATAGGCAATCAGGTCCGGCCCCATCCACGGGCTGGCGGAAAGCCCCGGCTCCCGCTCCATCGCCAGGCGCACCTTGGCCTGCGTCTGCGGATCGTTCCCTGCATACGAGCGGAACAACGCGATCCAATGCCGCGCAAGCTGCTGCATGGCAGGTGCATGCGCCGGCGTGCCCTTGGCCAGATGCTGCCGCACCTCGGCAATGAGGGTCGGCCACTCATTGGCACGCTTGCCGAAGTTCTCACGCATGAACTGTAACTCTTGGGCCGACAGATACTTCGCGTAGATCGCCAGCTTGGTCTCGTTGGCCGCCTCCATGATGAAGTCGAGCATCTCCAGGCTGATACCGGTGCGCGCCTGCAACACCGGCTCGTTGATGTGCATCGTGTGCAGCTTGGCCGTGAGGATTGGGTCCAGCGCCGCATCCTGCGCGAGCAGCGCCATCCATTGTTTGGCGAGCGCCTGCGCCTCGCTGCTGCGTGAGGCCACCTGGCGCTTCATCACATCCTGCACGGTCGACACCAGCGCCGCCCACCGCTCATGACGGGCCATATCGGCGTCCATGCGTTCGGCGCGGGCACGTTCTTCCTGCGAAAGATATTTGTCGTACATGGTCATCCATTCCAAGGTCGTGAGCCACTCGGTCAATTCGGGCTCCTCCTCGCGCACGAGCTGGCCGTGCAGGCGCAACAGCCGATCGCGCAGCACGCTGGCTTGCGTGATCTGCTGATCGAGCATCGCAATCTGCCGTTCCACGATCGTGGTGAAAGGGATGTCCGGATTGGCCAGGAAAGCCCCGACATCGGCCAGCGACATGCCGAAGCGCCGCAACGCCTGTATCTGGTGCAGGCGCGCGACGTCAGCCTTGTCGTACAGCCGGTAACCGCTGTCGGAGCGGGCCGAAGGCGTGAGCAGGCCGATGGTGTCGTAGTGATGCAGCATGCGCACCGAGAGGCCGCAGCGTTTGGCGAGATCGCCCACTTTCAACAACATGGTGGCTCCTGTCTTCTGGCTTGGACACAGGCTAGGACCTCACACAATGTGAGGGTCAAGCCCGGTGTGGATGGATCGCAATGGACAGCGCCCCGTGAAGATGCAGGCGCTTCCGGCATTCTGAACCAGGCCCCTCTGTGGTGGGGACCATGTCCCGCGAACCCGCGCCGCTGCGTGCGTCACAAAAAATTCATTCAACTCTGTGTTCAGCGGGTCGTTTAGCAGAATGTCCGATCTAGCGTCTGCTGCCAACGTCATGACTTTCTCACCGACTCCCTTGCCCACGGGCATTGCGCCCGAGATGCTGCGCACGGTGTTTCAACCGATCTTCCGCCTGTCGACCACCGAGGTGCTCGGCTACGAAGCACTGCTGCGCGGGCCGGCAGGCTCCGCCATGGAGTCGCCCGCTGCGCTGTTTGCCGCGGCATCGGACACCGCAGGCACGATTGCGCTGGAGACGACCGCCGCGCGTCTGGCCATCGCCAATTTCTCGGCCATGCGTCTGCCGGGCAAGCTGTTCCTGAACTTCAGTGCGCAAGGCGTGCGGCAGTTGCTGCAAGACCACGCGCGCCTGCTGCATGCCATTGCCGACCACGACCTCCACCCCTCGCGGATCGTCATCGAACTGACCGAGCAGACGCCCATTGATGATCTGGCCAGCTTTGCCGAGGCGCTGTCGGTGGGACGCGATTTTGGCCTGCAGTGCGCACTGGACGATTTCGGCACCGGCAATGCCAACCTGAACCTGCTGATCGAACTGACGCCCGACTTCATCAAGCTCGACAAATATTTCCTGCGTGACATTGCCAAGCATCCAGCCAAGCTGGACATCGCGCGCACGCTGCAGCAGACGCTCAAGGGCGGCGCCACCAGCATCATTGCCGAAGGGCTGGAAACCGAGGACGAACTGGGCGTGGTGCGCGACCTGGGCATCCGCTTCGGACAGGGTTTCTTCCTTGCACGCCCCCAGGACAAGCCCACGAGCGACATGTCTAGCCAGGCGGCGCGCGTGCTGCAGTCTTCGCAGATTGCGGTGTTTCCGCAGGCCGTGCGCGTTGGCTGGCGCGCCATCACGGCCAGCAAGCTCTTGCGAATGGCACCCACCCTGCCCCTGCGCAGCAGCAACGACGACGTGCTGCACCTGTTCAACCGCCACCCCGATCTGCACACCGTGGCGCTGCTCGATGAAGACAAACGCCCGCTCGCGCTTATCGCGCGCCGTGCATTCATCGACCGCTATGCGATGCCGTATCACCGCGAGCTGTACGGCAAGAAGCCGGCGCTGGCATTTGCCAACCGGCAGCCGGTTCTGGTGGAAAAATCCGCATCGCTGGAAGACATGTCGGCGCTGCTGATGAGCGAAGACCAGCGCTACCTGACCGACGGTTTCATCATCACCGAGCATGGCCGCTACCTGGGCCTGGGCACCGGCGAAGAACTGGTGCGCACCGTGACCGAAATCCGCATCGAGGCCGCGCGCTACGCCAACCCGCTTACGTTCCTGCCGGGCAACATTCCGTTGAACCTGCATATTGAACGTTTGCTGGAAGCGCGGGCGGAGTTCTATGCCTGCTATGTGGATCTGAACCACTTCAAACCCTTCAACGACCAGTACGGCTATTGGCAGGGCGACGAGATGCTGAAGATGGCCGCCGCCGTGCTGGCCAACGCATGCGAACCCACGCGGGATTTTCTCGGCCACGTGGGCGGGGACGATTTCCTGATCCTGTTCCAGAGCGCCGACTGGCAGGCGCGCATCACGCAGGCCATGGCGGCATTCAACACCAACGCGCTCGCCATGTACACGCCGGCTGACCGCGCCGCGGGCGGCATGCATGCAGAAGACCGCAAGGGGCTGCCGGCGTTCTTCCGCTTCGTGACCATGGCGGTGGGCGCGCTGCACGTGCTGCCCGGCGCCGCACATAACAGCGACGACATCGGCACCGCCGCCGCCCTCGCCAAGCGGCGCGCCAAGCAAAGCGACAGCGGTTTCCATCTGGAAGCCATGCGCCCCACGCAACCCGTGCGGGCCATGGGCTGACACATCTCGGACAACGCTACAGCGTTGCTGGAATCAGCCCCAGTAGCGCGGCCTTCACCACGGCATGCGTCTTGTTGGCGGCATTGAGCTTGGTGACGGCATTGCGGATGTGGAAGTTCACGTTGCGCTCGGTCATCTCCAGGATGGCCGCAACTTCCGCCGCCGTCTTGCCTTCGGCCGTCCAGTGCAGCGTCTGGCGTTCAACCTCTTTCAGGCGCGTGGCGGCATCGGGCAAGACCTTCTCGGCCATGAGCGTGCTGATGCTGGCGTGTGCGCGCTGGCTCAGCCAGATCATTTCGGGCTCGCTGGCGGCCAGTTCGTCTTCGGTGATGGGCGTGGCGCGGCGCACTAGGCTGAAGGTGCCGAAGATGCCGGTGTGGTCGCGAATGGTGTGTGACCACCCGTGGTTGAGCCCGTGCTGGCGCGCGTCCGCCCAGAACGGCGCGTCTGCCGTGGCGATGCCGGACCACAGCACGGGCTTGACGCAGCGCTGCCCAAACTGCAACACCGGGTCGATGGCCAAATAGCGGTTCACACGGTAGTGCTCGCGCCAGGGCTCCGGGTAAGTGCTCCAGCAGAGGGTGTTGAAGCGCGTGATCGGAATCGCTGCACGCAGGGCATAGGCGCAATAGTCGAAACCGAGTAGTGCCACCGCCGGTTGCAGACAGCGGATGACTGCATCGGCATCGCGCAGGCCGTTCAACTGATGCAGCAATGCTGCACGCCAGGCTGTTGCGCGGTCATGCGGCAATTGATCGTGAGCGCCCATCCCATCGGCCTCCAGAACACACACTGAATCGCCGTGCGCATCCCGCTAACCGGCCTTCCTCATTTCAAACGGACGGAAAGCGTGATCGGCCTTGTGTTTTGCTGAGCGCAATCGCTGGCGTTTTGAAACTATACATAATCCGAAACGAATTGCGCGCCGTGCATAACCGATGCAATTACTAGAATTTCTCGAATATTGGAATAGCGCAATACAGAGATAAATACATGGATAGCCAAACGGCTTTGCGCAAAAACACGCCCATTATTTGAATCTGACTTTTAGGCGCGGCATGCCCACATTCCCCCACCACTGTTTGCGCGGGTGTGTTTTTTACAAGCTACCGGTAGGCGAAATTCGTATCATCGGCTTCCATCATTGCCAGCCCCCTGGCACCCCAGGTGCGCCTCTGGGCGCGTCGGCGCATCGCGCTGTCGAAAACACCGCAAAGCGTGCGCCAGCGCCACATTGGGGTGGTGCGATAACGCGACACCCAGCAAGGAGCGCACCCCTCTCCCGCGACAAAACGCCGCAGTAAAAATAACAATCTCGACGTCGTACGTGCAGGTTAATCAACGTTCGGGAAAATTGACGTGTCAGATTTACACACACGTGTGGCGATTTGCTCCCACAGCGGAGAATTAAGGCAAGAACGGCTTTCTTATTGGGGTTTCGCTCTGTCAGCGAAACCCTTACAGTCTGGTCCGCGACTCGCCCTCTCGATGTAGTCGAGACCCCGACAAAAACACGACGGTACGAAGCAACAGGGTTTTTGGCGCGTCTTCATCCTCGTCACTTCCCCGGTTTGTGGCGCTTTTTCAAATCCGGATTGCCCGGAATTGGCGGAGCTTTGCCCAAATCCAGAAATGTGGCGCGGACTTAATGCGGCGGTTGCCCGCTCCACTAACCCACTTGTTTAGGAAGTTCCGTTTCATGCGCTCCACTCTGATTTCACTTGGTCTTGTCGCCAGCGCCGCTCTCGGCCTGTTCTCTGCCGGCGCCCAGGCCAACTGCGTTGCCAATCCGCCCACGCAATCCAACACGACCTTCCCCGCCAGCCTGACCGGCAAGCTCGCGTATCACAGCTACGTCAGCTACGGCGACGGCACCAGCCAGATCTTCATCTACGACTTTTCGGCCCGCACGCTGCGACAGGTGTCGAAGGCGGCCTGGGGCATCCAGGACCCGATGAATGCCGTGTTCAGCCCTGACGGCAAGTGGATCGCCTTCATGGGCATCACCAATAACGCGTGGAATGTGTTCTTCTGGCAAGTCGGCTCGACTAGCATGCCGATCAACCTCACCAATAGCACCGGCCAGACGCGCAATGAAGACCCGAAGTTCAGCACCGATGGAAAATCGCTGTTCTTCAAGCAGAACGGCGATGTGATGCAAGCCGCGCTGTCGTACACCAGCTCGGGCCCGGTCTTCACCTCGACTGTGAACCTGACGCGCACGGCACCGACGCTGGAAAACTCGATGCCGTTTGCAACGCCGGACGGCACGGCCATCTACTACACCACCGGGACGGGCTCGGACATGGGGCTGTACAAGCAGACCGTGGGCAGCACCGCCAAGGTGGCGTTCGACACGCCCGCCGGCCTGGCGACGTACTACCCGATCGTGCGCGGCGACGGCACCGTCTTCTACGCCCGCTGGCTCGACGCCACCAGCCAGGCTGACCAGATCTACACCAAGGTCAACCCGAGCGACACGCCAAACCAGCTCACGCTCAACGATTGCAACAGCAACAACTCCGACCCATCGCCCGTGAACAACACGAACTACGTGTTCTTCTCCTCGACCAGCGCCGGTGGCTATCAGCTCTACCTGGGCGATGCGAGCACCGGTCAGCGCTGGAGCCTGTCGCAGTTTGGTGTGAACTCGGACACGACCAAGGCGAAGCTCGGTTCGAACTACTACGCTGGCACGCCGACGGTCGCTGCGCAGGCGGTGACGCTGCTCTCGCAGGGCAAGCCGGCCAGGGCGTCGTCCAGCTACAGCGCCAGCCTCGGCCCGGCCTACGCGTTCGACGGCGACACGACCAACACGCGCTGGGATTCGGTGGAAGGCGTTGCCGGCGCACAATGGCTGATGGTCGATCTGGGTTCGACCCGCACCATCACCGGTGTCGACCTGTACTGGGACGCGGGCGCCAAGGTGTACTACATCCAGACCTCGAACGACGGCTTGACCTGGACGAACATCTACTCGACCTCGAGCGGCGCTTCGTGGGGTCACACAGCGCTGGCCAACCTCAAGGGCAGCGGTCGCTATGTGCGCATGTACGGCACGCAGCGCGCCACGCAGTGGGGTTACTCGCTGGATGAAATGCAGGTGTGGGGCTACTAAGCCGCGGTATCCGCATCAGCATCGTCTGACATGACAAACGCCCCGGTGGCTTCGGCCATCGGGGCGTTTGTCATTGGTCATGGGGTCGATGAGCGACCCGCATTGGGACCTACCCCTAGATTGTCAAAAGCTGAACATTCAGCCTGGGCACGACTCGGCACGATGGCGTCTCCGCACCACGCCAGAGGATCGACGATGCCCACCCACAAATCGCCGCACCCCCCTGCGCACGGCATGAGCCGGCGCGATTTCCTGACGCTCAGCACTGCCGCCGCCGGCCTTGGCGCGCTGGGCCTGACCCTGCCGGAAGGCGCGCATGCCGCCGACGCCAACTGGCATGCGGGCCAGCTCGCGCACCTGATCCCGGCAGCCAGCCACGAACGCTTTCTCATCAAGGCATCGTTCCACGCACCGCTTGCACGTGCGCCGTGGCTGATGGTCAACGGCACGCGCGTCGCCGGCGAGCAAACCGATGCCGCCGGCCGCTTCTGGCGCTTCGATGCGCGCGGCCTGCAGCCTGCCACGCAATACACGCTGCGCATTGTCGATGCCGGCGGCAAGCCGCTGGCCGACGCGTGGCCGCTGCGCACCTTTCCGGCGCCCGATGCCGCGCCCGCGCGCCTGCGCATCCTGGCCTACACCTGCGCTGGCGGTTATGACGGCCCCCCGGTGGCCGGCAAGACCGCGTGGCTCGACATGAACGCACGCCGCCGGCTGCTGGCACGCGGTATGTCGTTCGCGCCCGACACCGTCATCGCCAACGGCGACCACATCTATTGGGATCTGCAGACCTCGCAGAACAAGCCCTTCGCACGCCAGGTGCGCGAACTGATGTGGGCGAAGTTTGGCGGCGCGATCGACACATCGGTGCCGATGTCGCACCCGAAGAACGAAGCCATCTTTACGCGCGTGTGCGACTACCAGATCCGCGGGCTGTACGGCACCACACTGCGCTCCACACCCGCGTATTTCCTGACCGACGACCATGACACCTTCGAGAACGACGAGTTCGACGACAAGGTCGCCACCCTGCCGCCGGAGCCTTACGGGCTGGTCGGCGCAGAGCTGACGCAGCGCCGCTACTACCCCGAGTTTCTGCCCGACGCCAACCGCCCCGTGTGGCTGCCCGGTGGAGACAAGGCCGGCATGCCCACCGACACCAACAGCGCCTTCGGCACGCTGCGCTACGGCGCGCTGCTCGAAGCTGTGCTGTACGACTGCCGGCGCTTTCTCGACAACAAGGGCATCCACGCACGCGTGGTGCCGCAGTGGGTGGAAGATTGGCTCGTGGCGCGCACACGCGCTGAAGACACCGCGCACTTCTTCCACGTGCCCTCGCTGCCGTTTGCGTATTCGTCGGGCAAGCTGGGCGACTGGTATCCGGACCTGCTCGACAGAAAGACCGGCCGCCTCGTGGCCAACCAGCCCAAAGCTGGCTGGCAGAGCGGTTGGCATGCACAGCATCAACGCTTGGTGGCTGCGCTAGCCCAGCAGACACAACGCGCAGCCGTCATCGTGCAGGGCGACTTCCATGCATCGGCGGCCGGGTCGATGTCGCGTTCGGGTGATCTGGCGCTCGCGCAACCGGTGCATACGGTCATGACTGGCACGCTTGGCACTGGCGACCTCGCCTTCCCTTCAGCATTCCGCAGCATCGAGACCACGCCGGCACTATCCGTCGCCATGCAGGAGGCGCTCCGCCCGACAGAGAAAAACGGCTTTACCATCATCGACGTGACGCCCGAGAAGATGACCTTCTCGCTGTTCATGTGGCGCCCGCCCGAGCCGGTGGACGCCATCGATACGCTGCAGCCGGCCCTGGTGTACGAGGTGCCGCGCCTGGCTTGAGATGCCAGCACACAACAACAAGGAGACGCATGGCGAAGATCTGCATCGTGGGGGCAGGCTCGATCGGCTGTTATCTGGGTGGCCGTCTGCTGGCGGCCGGCGCCGATGTCTCGCTCGTGGGCCGCGCACGCATCGGCAAAGAACTGAGCGCGCACGGCCTCACCTTGACGGACTACCGCAATGGGCGCTGGCACGTGCCGCCGGCTGAGGTGCGCTACATGGCCGATCCCAGCGCGGCCGCCGATGCCGATCTCGTGCTGGTGACCGTGAAGTCCGCTGCCACGCAATCCGTGGCCGATGAACTGAAGCCCGTGCTGCGCGCGGGCGCCATTGTCGTCAGCTTCCAGAACGGTCTGCGCAATGCCGACGTCCTGCGCGCCGCGCTGCCGCAGCAGATCGTGCTGGCCGGCATGGTGCCCTTCAACGTGATGCAGCCTGGCCCGGGCGCCTTTCATCAGGGCACGGCCGGTGAATTGGAAGTGGCGGCATCCCCCGCGCTGCAGCCGTTTCTTGATGACTTCCGCCGCGCCGGTCTGCCGCTCTCAGAACGCACTGACATGGCAGCCGTGCAATGGGCCAAGCTGCTGCTCAACCTGAACAACGCCATCAATGCACTGGCCAACCGGCCGCTGAAGGAAGAGCTGTCGCAGCGTGCGTACCGGCGTTGCTTGGCACTGGCACAAACGGAGGCACTCCGGCTGCTGTCGCGTGCGGGCATCCGGCCCGCCAAGCTGACGCCGATACCGCCGACGTGGATTCCACGCCTGCTTGCCACGCCCGATGCGGTGTTTGCGCGACTGGGCGGCAAGATGCTCGCCATGGATCCGCTCGCACGTTCGTCCATGTCTGACGATCTGGCCGCCGGGCGCACGACTGAAGTCGACTGGATCAACGGCGAAGTGGTTCACCTGGCGGAGCGCCTCGGGCAACGCGCCCCCATCAATGCGCAGCTGTGTGCGATGGTGCATGCCGCCGAATCTGCCGCCGCGCGCCCGAGCTGGTCGGGCAACGACCTGCTGGCGGCCTTGGGGGCGCCGAGCTAGGCGCGGCGGGTTAGTCGGCGCCAGCTTCGCTCGCGCCAAGCAACAGCGCCATATCCTGAATCTCGATATGGCCATAGCGCAGGCGGATCGCACCGAGCTTGACCAGCGCTTGCAGCTCCTTGCTGAGCGTCTGCCGGCTGATGCCCAGCATCATCGCCAACGCGTCTTGCGAGGTGGATATGCTCGCACGCCCCTCTGCCCATTGCGACACATCGCCGTGCGCGAGCGAAGCAATACGCCGCGCCACACGCGCCCGCGTACCGTGCAGCGCCGCACTCGCCAGCGAGCCATACGCCAGCCGCAAGCGCGTCGCCACCAGCCGCGCAATCGCTCCGGCAAATGCAGCATCGCGCATCAGTACTTCAAATTGCACCACGCTCACGGCCAGCACTTCCGACGCTTCCAGCGCGATTGCGCAATGGCCGCGCGGTTGTTGATCTAGCGTCGAGACCCCGCCAAACCAGTTGCCCGGCTCCACCAACGTGAGGATGGCTTCATCTCCGTCGGCATTGAAGATGGAGAGCTTGAGCGCGCCGCTGGCCACGCCAAAGAACGCATGCGAACCGGCATCCATCGGATCGCCCTGACGAAAGAGAAATGCGCCGGCGGCGATTTGCACGGGCACCGTGGCTTCGAACAGCGCGTCGGCAACGTGCGGCGCGAGGCTCCGGAACCAGGGGTTGGCGGCAAATGCGTTCATCACGATTCAGTTTCCGGCACTGAGCCTCGGCGCCCTAACACCCATCCGACCGACAGCACGTACCGGCTGCCGGCTACCACGCGCGTCACGCTGTGCTCGCACGCGTCGGGGCGGAACAGCTTGATACGCCGTGTCTGGAAGATCGGTTTCGCGCAGACAAACTCGCCGCCCGCGCGTGGCGACTTCAGCACGATGTTCAGCCGATAGTGCCGGCCGTTGGTGACGGGGTCGGTATGTGGGGGAATTTCGGAACCATCCGGGTAGCGGATCAGGTAGCTGTCGAACGGGATGGGCCACGGCGCGGTGGCCAGCAGCATCTTGTCGTAGCCCGTGCCCTGGCGGCCGCGCTGCCAGCGAAAGGCGGTGCCGAAGAATGCGCGCAAGGAAGACATGGAAACGAAGCGGCCGGGATGGAATCCGGGCATGTTAGCCGGGAACTATAGGCGCTTGTCGAATTTCTTCCGGTACTGGAACGGCTCCCCGGTGGCACTCATAGTCCAGCTCGGCTACGCGCGTCTGCAGACGTTCCAGCGCCTCCTGCACGGCGAGGTTGTAGACCGCGGGGCCGATCTCTTCGAGAAAGAAACCGAGCAGCGCGCCGGCCTGGATGTTGCCGATGCGCTCGTCCAACTGCTCGGTGAAGTAGCGCTGGATGGATTGGACGGCTTCTTCGCGGACGTCGCGGAAAGCCAGTGCAGAAAAGGAGACGCCGACAGCGTTGTCAAATCGGCAGGCTTTGCGCAAAACGCCGGCGTGCCGAAGCGGCTGAAATGGCGCCATATCGGGCTCTGCGGGCAAGGAACTTGCTGATGCGCGGCGCGGTTGCGCATGCGGGCATGCGTCGCCTATCGTGTCATCAGCACGATTGCATCGCACGCCACGCCTGGGAACCCGCATGCGTATCGAACTGAACCACACCATCGTCTGGTGCCGCGACAAGCAGAAGTCCACGCGCTTTCTGCGCGACATCCTCGACCTGCCCGAGCCAATCCCGTTCGGGCAGATGCTGGTCGTGCCGCTATCGAACGGCGTATCGCTCGACTTTTTCGACAGCGATGCGCCCATCGCCATGCAGCACTACGCCTTTCTCGTCAGCGATGCCGAATTCGAGCAGGCGTTCGCACGCATCCAGGCGAAGGGACTGGCGTACTGGGCAGACCCCGCGAAGAAGCGCCTGGGTGAAACCTACGAACACAACGGCGGGCGCGGCCTGTACTTCGACGATCCGGATGGGCATTTTCTGGAGATCATGACGCGGCCGTATGACCTGGGATCGTAGCTCGCATACCTTGCGCCTCTCGGGCAGCGCGACCAAGGCACACATCCGCCGGACTTCGTAAGGCATCGGCACGATCTTGTACGGCACCGCGACAGGCAGCCGCGCGGATTGCCGTTGCCTTGCGCGCGACGCTACGCCACCGCAGCCACGTTGACCACATCGGCCGCGCAGATGCGATCGCGCCCCTGATGCTTGGCGTCGTACAGCGCGCGGTCTGCGCGTGCGCTCAGCCGATCGAACGATTCGCCGGGCTGCCAGGCCGCCACGCCACCGCTGATGCTGTAGCTGCAAGACTGCGCTCCGGCCGTGACAACGTGCGCGGCAGCGGCCTTGCGCAAGCGTTCTGCCAGGTGCATGGCGCTGCTGCTGTCCGTGTCGGGCAGCAGCAACGCAAACTCTTCGCCGCCAATGCGCCCGAGTACGTCGGTGGGCCGCAACTGTGCTTGCGCCATCTGCACGAACGCGCGCAACACGGCATCGCCAGCAGCATGGCCGAGGGTGTCGTTGATGCGCTTGAAATGATCCAGATCGAGAATCAGCAATGCCAGCGGCCTCGCGTCCCTCAGCACACGGCCAACATGACGGCGCGCCAGCGCCTCGAAGCCCTGGCGCGACAGCGCACCGGTCAGGAAATCGCGGTTGGCCGCATCGCGCGCGTCGGCCAGCAGGGCGTCATGCACCATCAGCATGGCCGACATCGACAGGATGGGCATGATGGCCGCTGCCACCACGAGCAACAGCACGCTGCCGGCGGTGGCAAACATGCTCGGATTGGACGCCGCGTGCAGCGTCAGGAAGTAGACGCCGCGTACGAGCTGACAAACGCCGAACACGAAGGCAATGATGGCCGTGACCCGATACGGATACGTCGATCGACCGGCGGGCGAATGGCGCAACAGCATCCACACCAGTGCCGTACAGAAGGCGGCTGAAAACAGCGTGGTCGAAAACACCCGCATGGGGATGCTGTCGACAGCGTAGCGCCAGTAGATGACCGCCACCCCCACCGCCGTCACACCTGCCAGCAGGATGGGCCACTGCGGCCGGCGGCCGAGAAAACGCGCACAGCCTGCGTAGTACGCAGCCCCACCCAAGGCCAACAGGACATTGGCCACGACAACCGACAGGCCATCGGGAATCTTCCCGCGCAGCAGGATCAACGGCAGTGCCACCACCACGGCCAAGTTGGCGCCAAACCATTCGGCGATGCCTGCCTTGCCGGCGCGCAGCAACGAACCGAGCAACCCCAGCAGCACGAAGCTCATCAGCGCCGACGTGGCAATGGCGACGCCTGGATCCAGCATGAGCACTCCCGCAAGGTCTTTTGTGGCGGGGATTCTACGAAAAGCCGCGCGTTGCGAACATCACCGGGTGGTGGGGCACACCGCAGCCGCTACCGCGGCCAAACTCAACGCTTAGGTCCGAGGTCGTCTACGGCATATCCGCCGGCGGGTTGCAACGCGGCTTCGGCGGCGTCCACCTGGGCAGGCTCGGCGTCAACGGTCAGCACAAAGCGCCCCCCGATCACGACGTTCTGGAATTTGCGCTCGTAGGTCCCGGCGCTTTCGCCGCCGGGCTCGTAGTCGCCGCACAGGAAGTTGCCGCACAAGGCACCTGCCTCGTCACCCTGGTGCGACAGCGCGACGTGCTCTCGGGTAAGGCCGGTGTTCAACACGGCTTGGCGAGCTGCTTCAGCAGCAGCATGGTCTGTGAAGATGCGGACGATGGTCGGCATGGGGGTTCTCCTCGTCGTGGTGAACCCAAGGTTGACGCATCGGCCGTGCCCAGCAACACGCCGGGCCGCCCGCTCAGAACAGCGCCATCTGCCGCATCCCAAACCCGATTGCCTCCTCCACCCGCATGCGTGCGTGCGTGAGCGACCCCTCGATGCCCGAGAGCGTGCCGGCCAGCCAGCGGTAAAGCAGCGGCGCCTGACCGCGGGGGCTCAGGTGGATTTCACCGAGCTTCTTGCCACGCTTGTCGCGGTAATAGTGGGAGCGGTAGCCGCGTTCCCAATGCGTGATTGGGCCGCGCCATCGGCGCAAGCGGCGGGGTTTGGTCGGGAAGTTTTCGGCGGACGATGCCGACGCCGGTTCCTCCCAGCCGAAAGCGGGTTTGGCAAACAGCGGCAAACCTTCCAGATCGGGGTAGAAATCCATCGTCGTATGCTCAGCTAGCCGCGCCGCCGCAGGCTTTGCAGACAAAAACGGCGCGCAGCCCGCATGATACCTGGGTTTATGGCAGACAGCACGTGCAAATGGCCTAGCGGCGCGCATCGGAACAACGCTGCGCACGCCGGACACTTCTCGCTTCGGTATGATGGCCGCTCCCAACCTCATGACACGCGGCAATCGGCCGGTACCGAGCATGAAGAACGCCTTTAACACGTTGATGACACCCCGAATTGCTTGCGCCCTGTTGTTGGCGGCAAGCTGCGTCGCCCCGGCTCACGCGCAGGAAAGCGCCTTCGCGCCATTGCTCCGCCATCTGGCCGATCGCCTCGTTACCGCGGATCAGGTCGCACTGAGCAAATGGGACAGCGGCCAGCCGGTCTACGACCCCGCGCGCGAAGCCAAGGTCATCGCCAACGCCTCGTCGCAGGCGACCGCCTACGGCCTGGCGGCGGCGGACGTGAGCGACGTCTTCACAGACCAGATCGAGGCGAACAAGGAAGTGCAGTACGCCCTGCTGAACGACTGGCGCCGGACTGGAGCCGCGCCCACCGCGCAGCGGCAGAGCCTGCCGGAGGTGATTCGCCCCAAGCTGGACGAACTGCAGAAATCCATCCTGCAAGCCTTGCGCGAGGCTGCCACGGCACGCGGCCAGGCGGACTGCCCCGTGCAGGTGGCGAACGAAACCGGCCGTGTGGCGCAGGAGAAATCGCTCGATTCCCTGCATCGCATTGCACTGGACCGTGCAACGGCACGGCTCTGCTCCACCCGCTGATCCCATGAAAAAACGGCGCGGTCCTCAACGGGCACGCGCCGCAGACGAGAACAAAAAAGCCGGCCCAAGAAGACCGGCTATGCGAGAAGAGGCGATGTTCTCAGCGCCGCGACTATCGGCCAAAAATATGGTTCTCATTTCCGGCGCTTGCAACGCCTTGATTGACAAACGTGCCCCCTGGGCCTGCCGGGTCAAACTTCTCATCCGGTAGGCCTGCGCTGCAGCTAGAAATCCGCCTCACCCGCCAAAGTTTTCATTCGCGGTTCCAAAACAAAGAACGAAAATGCCGAAATCGCTCGCAGCGTCTCAAACGTAGCGCATTCGTGGGATGAGCCATTCTTCAATCGCTGCACCCCGCCAGCAAGGCCTGGTGGTCAACTTCTGCTGAGCGAATTCAAGGTCTCGAGCAACACTTCCATGGCCGCGTTGCAATCGGTAGAGTCCTGAGGGTCGGCTAGCAGCGCCGCCAATGCGCGGTCAATCGCTTTGTCCAGAAGTTGCCAATCGTCCGGTGCTCTGGGCCTCAAGCTGGCTTCAGCCGAGTCCCAGGCGACCTCGAGATCCTTGATTCGCGTTTTCGCGGCTGCCAGGTTTCCCTCATCCACGAAGTTGGCCGCGTCGGCGACGATGATTCGGAACGAGGTCAGGTCTCCGAGTTTGGACGCCGAGCGCGCTGCGAAAGCGCTATCCGTGCCCGCAGAGTTTGCATCTGTCGGTTTGGAACAGCCTGCCCCAAGCGACACGAAGACAGCGGCAGCCGCAACGGCGACAGAGCGAGCGATTGAGCAATGAGAATGGCGCATGGGTGTTCCCTCGAGGCTGGCGGTGCGGATGAGTCGGAGGGCCGTCGGTCAATAGATCCGTGCTCTGGGTACCGATCACGCTCACTAGGACAGCGGACAATCAGTAGATCCATGGGATGCAGCGCTTCGTGCGCTACTGCACTATCAGGGCAACAGCCGGTAGTGACGCCATTGCCAAACGGGTTACACCTGACCAAGGCCAGCGCAAACCGCGAGGAAGACGGCGGTAGTTTCTCCGACGGTGGGGGATAGGCTCTTGGGCACGCAGAATGAGAAAGTCACATTAGGAACATTGCTAAGCCATCGCTTGAATCGGGACGATCTGAGCGCATTCACGAGACATGCCTCCTGTTGGGTGCCTCCATCGAGGGCAGTCTGAGTGGCAAAACATAGATGAGGCATAGGGCGTTCTTTCCCGCTCACATGGAACTGCCGTTGCTTCACGCCTGTTGAATGCCGGTTATGCCGGTGTCGTATCCCTAAGCCACCCGCGAACCATCGATACGCTCGGCGCTGCCATCAGCGCGAACATAGCGCCGAGCAGTCAATCCCGCTGCGTGCCCGCTGCCGCTCGTGCAGCCGGCGCCAGCAACTGAGTCCTGCCCCGCCTTTCCGCCGGCAACTGGCTTCAGCGGACGCCCGTGCCGAGCACAAACAGGATGCCGGCCCGAGCAACCCGATGCGGACGCGGTTTGCGCCCCGGATAGCGCAAGCGCCATGGCTTCGCCGGCGGGGCAGCAAATCGATCGATGCCCACCGGTCGTCGATCGGAGGGCGATCCATGCCGTGCTCCTCCGTCTCACCACATGCGGGTTGCGCGCACACCATCGACCACGTTATCGGGTGATCTGCAGGCCCAGATAGACCAGCAGTTGCTGCCCATCTTCGGCGGGCGCTCCGAACTCGCGGCCGACCGCGCCCAGCAGCGTGTAGGTGTCATTGATCTTCCAGTGCATGCCGAGGTTCAGCAACGTGTGGTGTACGCCGGGGGCCTGCGTCCTGCGCACCTCGGCAATGCACTCGCGCCCTTCACCGCAGGCGTGGCCAGCAACGATGCCCGCAATCCATTGGCTATCGCCGCCGCCCGAAACGAAGTTGCGGCCAACCTCGGTCGAGACCCCGAAACCTCCGACATCGGTTGCCAACTCAAGCGGCAGGAAGAACTCGTGCCCGTCGCTCGCAATGCCGCGCCGCGTGGATCCATCGAGCATGCTGTGGCTGTACTGCGGATAGGTCGACACCGAGAACCCCGCCTGCTCCTGATCAATGAAGCGCCATTTCACGCCGAAGTTGCCGGTTCCCAGCCCCGACTTCCACCGCTGGCCATCGTCACGGACAAACGTCCAGGGAATGTCGGCCTTGAGCTGGATGTGATCGCCCCAGCCGTAGTTGATGTCGGCGTCGGGTGCGGCCACCTCCAGGCGCCCGTGCGTACGGGTTGCGATCGCGCCGAGGTTGACCTCCCAATGGCCATCGCCGGGCGTTTCGGGGTCGTCTGTCACCATAGGCGGGCCGCCTTGCGCCAGAGCGGGCCCGGCGATTGCGGCACTCGCAATGAGTGCCAACCAGCGCGCTGTGCGGCGCAGACGTGCTCTCACGCTGCTCGAAAATGGCTGATGCATAAGCGTCTCTTGATGGGTGAAGTAGGAAATGAATGCGTCCGCTCAGGATTGGGAGGAGATGGCGGACATGGGCTCCGGACGCGCGCGCGACGCGCCAAGCGAGTCAAACCCGAGGTAAAGCACCGGCGCGATGAACAGCGTGATCAGCTGCGAGAGCAGCAGGCCGCCCACGATCGAAACGCCGAGCGGCTGGCGCGGCTCAGCGCCGGCGCCAATGCAGGCGCTCGCGGGCGAAGTTCGCACTTGCGTCATACAGCGGCTTGCTCCAGACAACGCTCGTGCCGTACGCAGCAGCATTGCCCAGGGTTAGAGAGCGTGCGAGAAGGGCGCGGCAGGCGCAGCGCGCCCCGGCGACACGCAGGTCGCACAGGGATGCGCCCGACGCTGCAGCGCTACTTCGCGTTGCCGGGCAGCACGTCGTAACGCAGCAGTCCGGCCTTGGTGTCCGCCGAACCGCCAACGGCCACGTACAGCCGGTGGAGTTCGGGTACCAGGAACGCCGTCTTTGCGCCCTTTTCCGAAGGCACCCGCGCGATCTCGTCATAGTGGTCGGCATCGCGCTGACGGAACACGGCAATGTAGTCGTCGCCGGCTGCGTAGATGCGGCGGTTCTTTGCGTCGAACATCATGCCGTTGGTGCGGCCCGGCGCATCGAAGCTCGCCACCGATTGCCCGGTCTCCGTATTGATGACCACGAGCTTGAACGGCTTGCGGGTGATCACGAACAAGCGCTTGTTCGTCTCGTCCAGATCGATCTGCGAGTTGTCCTTCCCTTCCTTGATCTGCCAAGTGTTCAGCAGTTGCCCCGTTCTCTTGTCGAGCACGGCAATCTCGCCCTTGCCGGCAACATTGACGAACACGCGCGATCCGGCCTGCTCGGCCACGATGCCTTCCGTAAAGTCGGTATCAAACGTGGTTTCGCCCAGTGTCTTGCCCGAGTCAACATCCACCCGCGTCACCAGGGTCTTGGCCATCTTGGTAGGCGCGTTCTTCCCACCGGTGACAAACCACAACCGGCGCAACGAGGGGTCGTAGCTCATCACGTCAGCGCCCGGCGTCAGCTGGATCGTGCCGATCACTGCGTAGCTCTTGCCGTCGAGCACCTTGCTCAGGGTGGCGCCGCTGTTGCTGACAAACAGCCGATTGGTCTTCGGCTCATAGTGGATGGCGTGCGGCGTCTCCATGCCTTTGACGGTCTTTAGGTGTGCGCCGCTGCGCAGATCGAAGACCTCCAAGGTTCCGCCGTCTTCGCCGGCCAGAAACAGCCGGTTGCCTTTGATGTCCGCACCGAAGTGATCGAAATCACCGTCGTACCCGGGCAGATCCGTGCGGCTGAGCAGGTGCAAAGGCTCGCCCGCCAAGGCAACGTTGGACAGCAGCGTCGATGCTGCGAGCGCCACGGCGGTGGCGACCGTGCGAATGTTCACTTTCATGGGAGTCTTCACCCTTCACATATGCGGCGCACCGCTTCAGTTGGCCTGCTCGAACAAGGCGTCGTAGCTTGGGATCTTCTTGGCCAGTGCATCCCGCAGCGCGTTCGACTTCTTCAGGTACGCCATTTCCTGGCTGCTGGTGTTCGGGTTGGCCGGCGGATTCTTGAACGCGTAGACCACGAGGCCGATGTTGTTGCCTTTGGCATCGCGCATGGGCATCAGCACGACGAACTTCTTCGGGTTGTCCTTGGTGCGGTTCCAGCGCGGGTCGACAATGGTGATGCCCTTCTTGATCACGTCGATGTCATCCGGGTCGTCCGCATTGCCGATACGCTCTGGGTAGGAACCCGCAAACATCGTGAAGATGTCGGTCTGGCCCGGCGGCGTGCCATGCAGCGTGATGCTCAGCAGTTCCGGATGCTTGGACATCGTCTCGTCAGACAGCTTCTGGCCGTAGATCTTGTGGGACGGCGGTGTCCAGTTCTTGTCCGCCCAGGAGGGCGCACTGCTCAAAGCGGCCATGCCGGTCAGTGCCGTTGCCAGCGCCAGCTTGAAAAACTTGTTCATGGGTGTCTCCGTTCTTGAGATGTCGTTGGTCGCATCCGATCTGTGGAAGCGTGAGCCCAGTCTAGGGGGGGACTCTGTACGCTTCCTGTAGTGATCCTTAAAATTCATTCAGCCAGGCTGGCGCCGGATCGAATAGCATCAACGGGAACGCGATCGCGCAACCAAACGCGAACGATCTTCCGCGCTATAAGACTGGAGCACCCCGCATGAAGTCGATCGGTAGCCGCATCACCCTTTGGTATGCCATTACCGTCACGGCAACGCTCGCTTGCCTCTTCATCGCGGGCCATTTCTTGCTCGACCGCTATCTCGTCCGGCAACTCGATGAACTCAACGAGGCGCAGTTCAAGCACCTCAAGGCCACCCTCGGCCGGGACTACGCCAAGCTGACGCCGCCGGAGATCGACGATCGCATCCGCCAGGCCACGGAGTCAGCGTCGTCGCTGTTCTATATCGACATGCATGCGTCGATGGCGAACCGGTTCTTCAAGTCGCGCAACCTGCATGGGCAGTCGATTCCCGACATTGCGGGGGAGCGTGCGTATTCGATCAACATGAGCACGATTGGCGAGGTGCGGGTCAGTGAGTTCCAGCTCGCGCCGTTCGATGTCATCGTGGCCACGCCGCTGGCCCCGGTGAAGGATCTGATGGCCGGATACCGGCTGGTCTTCTTTGGCTTGCTTGGCACCGCGCTGGTGATCAGCGTTGCGGTGGGCTACGGCCTGAGCCGGCTGATCCTCCACCCCGTGCGCGTGATCCAGGCCACCGCCAACCGCATCCGCTCCGACGACCTCAGCCAACGCATCCCGGTTGGTGATGTGAAAGACGAGATCGCACAGCTGTCGGCGTTCCTGAACCAGATGTTCGACCGGCTGGAGATGTCGTTTGCCGAGATTCGGCGCTTCGCGGCGGAGGCATCGCATGAACTCAAGACGCCGATGTCGCTGGTGGCGCTGCATGCCGAGCGACTGCTCGTCAGTGAGGGCCTGACGCAGCAGCAGATGGATTCGGTGGCCGTCATCCTGGAGGAGCTCGGCCGCGTGAACCGGATCATCGATGAGCTGCTGTTCCTCTCGCGCGCGGATGCCGGCGCCGTGCTCCTCGAACTGCGCCCGCAGTCTCCGGTCGCGCTCCTGAGCACCTTCGGCCAGGATGCCTCGGCCCTGGCCGAGCATGGCGGCAAGGTCTTCGATTGGTCACACCGCGGCGAAGGTGAGGTCAACATCGATGGCCCCCGCATCCGGCAAGTCCTGCTGAACCTGCTGACCAACGCCTTGCGGGTGAGCCCCCAGGGCGGTGTGGTGTACCTCGATTCGACATTGGCGGCCGGCATTTGGCGCATCAGCCTGGTGGACGAAGGCCCCGGCCTGACACCCGAGGAATGCGAACGCATTTTTGAACGGTTCGTACGCCTTCCCTCGCCCGGACAGGATCAGCGCGGCAGCGGCTTGGGCCTGGCCATCTGCCGCAGCATTGTGGCAATGCACAAGGGAAAGATCTGGGCCACCAGCCGCGACGTCGGGCGCGGGCTGCGTGTGGTGATCGAGATTCCCGCCGCGCCCGCGGCGTGATACCGGCGGCGGGACCAGGATCGACACTTCGGCCTGCCGTTGCGACGCAAAGGTTTGCCGCGAGCAGTGATCGATCCCGCTGGAGTGATACCGCGCCATCCGCGTCCTTGCACGCGGCCGCTCCGTGACGGGTCCCAGCGCGGCACTCGCTCCAAAACCACCGGGCCCGCTGCTAGCGCCTGGTCATCTCCACGGTTGCTCGGGCACACCCCTCACAGAGCACCGGCATGTAGGGAAAACCCACCCCGAAATCCGGCGTGACCTGAACGCGCTTTCAGAAACAGTTCACGTTCGAGACAGGCTGGCTGTCTAGTGTATGGGCACGGTTGGAACGACCCAACTACCACGTGATCCCTCGCAACCTAGGACGCATAACGATGAAAACCCGAGACAAACTCCTGCTGTGTTCCGCCGTCGCCGGCATGATGGCCGCAGCTCCTGCCGCACAGGCGGCCGACAAGATCACCCTGATGGTGGGCGGCTACGAGAAGATCATCTACCTGCCCGCCAAGCTGGCCGAAGGCCTGGGCTACTTCAAGGAAGAAGGCCTGAACGTCGAGCTGCTCAACGAAGGCGCCGGCGTGGATGCAGAGAATGAGATGCTGGCCGGTGCTGTGCAGGGCGTGGTGGGTTTCTACGACCACTGCGTCGACCTGCAGTCCAAGGGCAAGTACATCGAGTCGGTCGTGCAGCTTGCCCATGCACCGGGCGAGGTCGAGCTGGTGTCGAGCAAGCTGCCGCAGGTCAAGAGCATGGCCGACCTCAAAGGCAAGACGATGGGCGTGACCGGCCTGGGTTCATCGACCAATTTCCTGACGCAGTACCTGATGGTCAAGGCCGGTGTGCCGATCGGACAGTTCACCTCGCTGCCGGTGGGCGCAGGCACGACGTTCATCATGGCCATGCAGCAGGACAAGATTCAGGCCGGCATGACAACCGAGCCCACGATCACGCGTCTGCTCAAGACCGGCGAAGCACGCGTCCTGGTCGACCTGCGTACGGCAGAGAAGACCAAGGAAGCACTCGGCGGCACCTATCCGGCCGCCTCGCTCTATATGCCGACGGACTGGGTCGAGAAGAACAAGCCCACCGTGCAGAAACTCACCAACGCCTTCGTGAAAACGCTGCGCTACATCAACACGCACAGCGCGGCAGAGATTGCCGAAAAGATGCCCAAGGATTTCTACGTGGGTGACAAGGACGGTTACGTCAAGGCGCTGGAAAGCGGCAAGGCCATGTTCACGGCAGACGGCGTGATGCCCAAGGGCGGGCCGGAAACCGTGCTGTCGGTGCTGAGCGCGTTCTCGCCGAACGTGAAGGGCAAGAAGATCGACCTTGCAAAGACGTACACGACCGAGTTCGTAACCAAGGTGAAGTGATCATGGGCGCAGCAATGGCACCAACGGCAGCAACCTCCAATCCGGCCATCGAGCTGATCAACGTCAGTCGCCGTTTCCTGACACCGGACGGCAAATCGATGACGGCGATCCGGGATTTCACGATGACCGTCGAGCGCGGCGAGTTCGTTGCCGTTGTCGGCCCGACCGGCTGCGGCAAGTCCACCACACTCAACCTCATCACTGGCCTGGCAAAACCCTCCGCGGGCGAGGTGCGGCTGTTCGGCAACGCGATCGACGGCATCGACAGCCGCATCGGCTTCGCCTTCCAGACTGACGCGCTGTTTCCGTGGCGCAGCGTGATCGACAACGTCGTCGCAGGCCCGCTGTTTCGCGGCGTTGCGCGCGATGAGGCCTACGCCAGCGCGCGCCAATGGCTGGCGCGCGTCAATCTGTCCGGGCACGAAAGCAAGTTCCCGCACCAGCTCTCGGGCGGCATGCGCAAGCGTGTTTCGCTGGCGCAGACCTTCATCAACGGTCCGCAGATCCTGCTGATGGATGAGCCCTTCTCGGCGCTCGACGTGCAAACCCGTGTGCTGATGCACGACGAGCTGCTGCGCCTGTGGTCGCAATCCAAGGCGTCGGTGGTGTTCGTCACGCACGATCTGGAAGAGGCCATCACGCTGGCCGACAAGGTCTACGTGCTGACCTCCGGCCCGGCAACCGTCAAATCGGTTTACACGATCGATATCCCGCGCCCCCGCGTGGCGAGCGAGATCCGGTACGACCAGCAGTTCATCGATATCTCGCGCACGATCTGGAGCGATCTGCGCGAAGAAGTGCAGCGCGGGGCCTCGCAAGAGGAAGCGCGCGTGGCAAAGGAGGCCGCGTGAACAATCAAGCCACCCTCAAACCCCCGGTCGGCGTCTCCGTTCCATCGGCGGCAGAGATTGAAGCCGCCGCCGCGCGCAGTGCAAAGCGTCGCCGGCAGACCGTCTACTTCTGGCGCTACTTCATTCTCATCGTCTTTCTGGGCGGGTGGGAAGTGCTGGTCCGGATGAAGCTGATCGATGAGTTCTTCTTCTCCAAGCCGTCGGAGATCGTCGCGCGCCTCTACACCTGGTTGACCGAAGGCACGTCCGACGGCCCGCTGTGGTACCACCTGTGGGTGACCATGGAGGAGTCCATGCTGGGCTTCATCACGGGGGCGGTCGCCGGCATCATCGCGGGCATCGCGCTGGGACGAAATCGGATGCTGTCCGATGTCTTCTCGGTCTACATCAAGGTGATCAACTCAGTGCCACGCGTGGTGCTGGCGCCAATCTTCATCATGATCTTCGGCTTGGGCCTGACCTCCAAGGTGGCACTGTCGTTCGTGATGGTGTTCTTCGTGGTGTTCGCCAACGCATTCCAGGGCGTGCGTGAGGCCGACCGCAACCTGCTGGCCAATGCGCAGATCCTGGGTGCGCGCGGCTGGCAACTGACGCGCTCGGTGGTCATCCCGTCGGCTATGAGCTGGATCTTCGCCTCGCTGCACGTCAGCTTCGGCTTTGCCATCGTGGGTGCCATCGTCGGCGAGTTCGTGGGCGCGCGATACGGCATCGGCCTGCTGATCAACATCGCCAAGGGCTCGTTCGATGCAGCCGGGATGTATGCGGCGATCGTCATCATCATGGTGGTGGCGCTCGCGGCCGAATACCTGATGACGCTGGTCGAAATGCGCCTGGCCAAATGGCGTCCGGCACCGCTGCAGGACACGCACTGAGTCGGCACGGGTTCGCTGGAAACCGGCGAACCCTTTCCCTCTCGTTCCCGGTCGGTGCCCCACCCGAACACTTCATCATGATGACCCACAAGACAAGCGCCCAGGCATTGGCCAAGCGGGTACCAAAATGCGCCATCGCCGCCGTGGCACTCGTTGCCGCATCGGTTGTGCAAGCCCAGGTTCCGGCAGCGTTTCCCGTCAAGAGTTACGCCCAGGAACTCGTTGACCGCACCGTCGCACAGCATCCCGACCTCCGGGCCGTCGTGATGCACGTGACCCCGCCCAACGCGGCGGACAACGTCATCATTGCCTCTAACATCGGCCGCATCGGCAAGGCTGCCGATGCCGATGATCTCGACGTGATCGCCACCGGCAAGAACCGCATAGCCATGGACCAGGGCAACAAGCGCATCGAGATCGAACTGCCGCTGCACGACGTGGGCGGGCAGACCATCGGCAGCCTGGGCCTGGTCTGGCGGTATCCGGTCGGCGGCAACCACGCGGAGTTCGAGCGCATCGCCGGCGTTATCCGCGATGCGCTGTCTCGACGCATCCTCAGCCTGACGAACCTGATGGACCCCTACCCGTTCGCGCCGCTGGTGACCACCAAATCCAGGGCGCAGACGCTGGTGGAGGAAGCCCTCCAGCGCCACCCCGAAGTGACGGTGCTGGCCCTGCGTGCAAAGGTGCAGCCCAAAGGCGAGCTTGTCCTGCTGGGCTCTACCTTCGGGCGCCATGGCAAGAAAGCCGATGCAGATGACATGAAGGTGCTCGACACCACCGCTCCCATCACCGGCGTGTATTCCAACGGCAAGCGCTTCGGCGTCGACCTCCCGATCCGCAACCGCAGCGGCATCGCCGTCGGGACACTCAACGTCGGTTACGCCTTTGGCAGCGGTCAGGACACGAAAACCCTCACAACCCATGCCCTTGCGCTGCGCGACGAACTGCAGACGCGCATTGCGGCAACACCGGCGCTAGAGGAGATCGACCCGTGATGCTCAAGCTCAGGAAGGCGTTCGCCCCGCTGCTGGCGGCCACGCTGCTGACCGGTGCGGCCTGCGCGACCGCTGCTGTGCCCGCACAACCGGGCACCGGCACCACGGCGCTGTCCAGCATCGGCAGCCGGGAGATGGGCCCGCTGATGGACGCGTGGCTGCAGGCATTGCTCCAGCGGCAGCCCGGCTTCAACCGGGGCCCGCGCTGGCAGCATGTGGGCGATGCCGCGGCAATCGGCGCGCTGATGTTTGAACTCGCGGACGTCGCCCCGATGACGCGCCCGCCGCTACCGGCCGAGCTCGCGCCCTACGCGCACCAGTTCGCCGGCGACATGATGAAGACGCCGATGCTCGTGCAGGTGGCCCAACGCAACGGCAAACCCGTCTACCTGGCGTTCAACAAGCGGCCCGACGCGCCGCTGCCACCGGCGGTGAAGGATTTCGCTACGTTTGCGTTGAGCCCCGAGGGGCAGCAGATCGCCGCACGCCAGCGCGGCTTTGCACCGTTGCCCGCCAACCAGATCGCGCAAGAACTGCCCAGGCTCGATGGCTATCGCGCCACGCTCGACCCCGCGCTGCCCCGCTACGTTGCGGGTGCGCCGGTCAAGGGCGAGATCCGCAGCGTCGGCAGCGACGGCATGAAATCGTTGATGGAGCGCTGGATGCACGACTTTCACGCGCTGCAGCCCGGCGTTCGCAAAGGTGACCGCTGGGAGCACCTCGGCACACTGAACGGCTTCCATGCGCTGATGGCCGGCGAAACCGATCTGGCCCCCATGGGGCGCGAACTCTGGCCCGACGAGGCGGCATCGTTCGCCCAACTGAATGCCGGGCGCGAACCCTTCGAGATCCGCGTCGCGCGGGGTGGGTTCGACACCCAGCAGCGCACCACGGCGCAGGCGGTGTTCGTCAATGCGGTCAACCCGATCGAGCGGCTCACGCTGCAGCAGCTGGCCGCGATTTTCGGCCAATCGCCCACCATCACGCGCTGGGGCCAGCTCGGCCTGACGGGCGAATGGGCCGATCGCCCGATCACGCTCGACGTACCGCCCCTCGTCACGCCAAACGCCATGTCGATGCAGATCATGGCGCTCAAGGGTGGCGCGTGGAGCAACACCGTGCACGAGGCGTCCGTGGTCGACACCGCAAAAGCCATCGCGGCCGACACGGGAGCAATGGGCTTCGGCGGTTTCGAAGACGGCGGGCCGGGGGTGAAGCCCGTTCCGATAGCCCGGGACGCCGACAGCCCCGCCATCAACGGAACGCACGAGACTGCATCGAATGGCCGCTACCCGCTGACGCGCTACATGTACGTCCGCCTGCGACGCAACCCGGGCGAGCCGGTGCCTGCGGCGATCAAGGAGTTCCTGCGCTACGTGCTCAGTCGCCAAGGTCAGGAGCCCATCCTGTACTCCGGCTACTACCCCCTGACCGCGCAAGAGGTGAAGGAAGAGCTTGCCAAGCTCGAATAGGCTGGAAGGCGAACACGAACCGGCATAGAACGACAACACGAGAGGAGATAACCGCCATGCACCGATCCATCACGCTAGCCGCCACGGCGCTGGCTGCCGCCGCATCGCTGGCGATGCTGGCGCCGGCCCACGCGCAGGCACAGTCGAGCGCGACGGCCATGCTGATGTGGGTCACGCCAACGACCCCGACGAACACGCCGCAGACCGAAGCACAGGCCAAGGCCGGCGTGGAGCACGGCCGAGACCTGCCGGCGCCGGAAGTCCTGCAGCCCACGCTGGATACGCAGCTCCCGCCCTATCAGCCGCGGCGCGACATCAAGATCAGCGGCACCTTCAAGGGCGCGGCGTCCGACGTGCTGGTGGTCCTCGCTCAGAAGTGGATGGAGAAGTTCAAGGCCTACTACCCGGAAGTCAACCTGTCGATCTCGCCACCGTATGCGGGCAGCCTGGGGGCCATCGAGCTGATCAAGGGCGACCTGGATTTCGTCTTCGTCTCGCGCGAGTTGAAGCCCGATGACATCAGCAAGTTCAAGGCCAAGTTCGGCTACGACCCGTTGAGCGTGCCGATCTCGGGCGGTTCGTACCGGCACTTCGGCGCACTCGACACCGTCGCCTTCTTCGTCAACAAGGACAATCCGATCGAGCAGATCACCTTCCAGCAGCTCGACCAGATGTACTCGTCCACGCATGCCCGTGGGGGTGCCGCCATTACCAAGTGGGGCGACCTGGGCCTGACCGGCGAGTGGGCCGACAAGCCGATCAACCTGTACGGCATCCGCCCCTGGAACGGCTTTGAGGAGTTCGTGCGCCAGCGGGTGCTGAGCGCGGACGGCAAGCGCGGCGAATGGCGCGATGGCATCAAGTTCGAGAAGCTCGTGTTCCCGATGGCCAAGGACGTCGCTACCGACCGGTACGCCATTGGGTATTCGGGCATGGCCTACATGGATGCGCCCGTCAAGCTCGTGCCACTGGTCGAGAAGGCTGGCGACACACCGCAGGCCCCGACTTATGAGAACGTTGCCCTGGCTACGTATCCGTTGAGCCGCCTGACCTACTTCAACACCAACAAGACCCCGGGCAAGCCGCTGCCCCCGGCACTGGAGGAGTTCCTGAAGTTCGTACTCAGCCGCGAGGGGCAGCAGGTGGTACTCGACCATGCACGCTATGTGCCGCTACGAGCATCACAGGTGAGCACGGCGCGGGCATTGGTGGAGGGCCGCGCCAACTGACCACGCCACGGACCTGCTGACACAGGCCGATGCCCGCGACGGCATCGGTCGGGCAGTACCAACACGCACCAGGCCGACATGACAGGCCGGGCAACAATAAAGGTGGAGACAATATGAAACTGGCCAAGACAACCCTGGCCCTGGCGATCCTGTTGGCGATCCCGCAAATGCGGGCGCTGGCTGCAGATGCACAAACGCCGAGTGCGCGGGACAGCCAGGTCGATCGCAAGGGCGGGGTGCAATCCTATGCGCAGTATCTCGTCGACAGTTACGCACGACGGCATGCGGAACTGGTCGGCATCGAGTTGCACGCCGCACTGCCAGGCGGGCAGAGCACGATCGTGGCTTCGAGAACGCCCGCACTTGTGGGCACCCCCTCCAGCCCGGAAGACGTGGCCGTGTTCCGCACTGGACGGGCAATGGTCGAGATCAACCGCAAGGGCGACCAAAACGTCGAGGTGACCCTGCCGCTGTTCGACATCGCCCGGCGGCCCATTGGCATTGCGGAGCTGACCTTCCCTTATGTGCCCGGTACCGATGAAGACGCCCTGCTGCATCAGGCCGCGCAATACCGCAATGACCTTAGCCGCCGCATTCTCGATCCGGAGAGCCTGACGGCGCCGATGCAGCTCGACGAACGCATCCCCACCGAGTCCTATGCGCAGTTCCTGATCGACGACGCGCTTGAGCAGTATCCCGGCGTGGAGGTTCTGGCGCTGCACGCGCGTACGGCGAAGGTTGCGGGCTATCCCATCATCGCGTCCAACATTGGCCGATACGGCAAAGCAGCAGAGCCCGGTGACCTGGCCGTCATTGAAAGCGGAACACCCCACGGGGCCGTCGATGCACGTGGCGCCCGCTATGAATGGAAGGTGCCGGTCAAGGACGCGGTGGGCACCACGATCGGTGTCCTGGCTGTGGTGTTTCCGTATTCCTCCCGCACGGATCCGGAGGCGTTACGCACGCAGGCCGAGCGCATCGCCGACCGTTTGCGCAGCCGCATTTCGATCGCGTCCGGGCTCGATGCGCCGTACGCGGCCGCGGGCGTGGCGCCGCGCAGCGACGCCATCAAGGAATACAACAAGCCCGAGCTGGCCAACGAGCAGAGCCTGCCGATGACCAAGGAGGTGTCTTCCGGCCACGCACTGAGCCAGACGCAGGAAGGCTATACGGAGGCGATCAAGAACGTGGCCGGCGTGGTGTCCACCAACTCGGCGGGCAGCGCCAATGATGCCTTCGCCATTCGCGGCATCAAGCTCAACCTGTTCTCTAATTACCGCCTGGACGGCGGCCTGCCGATCACAGGCGTCATCACCAACCCGATCGAGAACAAGGAGCGCGTTGAAACGCTCAAGGGCGCCAACGCGCTGATGTTCGGGATCGCCAGCCCGGCCGGCATCATCAACTTCGTCACCAAGCGCGCGGGCGAGCAAGATGTCACCACGTTCGGCCTGGCGGGCAACACGTTCGGGCAGTACGGCGGCAGCGTCGACATTGGTCGGCGCTACGGCCCACAGAAGCAGCTTGGCGTGCGGCTGAACGCCTCAGCCACGCACTACGAGAACGGCGTCCACGATCTGGGCGGCAACGGCGAATTCGTCAGCCTCGGCCTGGATCTGAAGGCCACCTCGCGGCTCACCTTCCAGAGCGACTTCGAGTACTACCGCCGCGAGGTACCTGAGCAGGCCGGCATCTCGCTCAAGCCAGCCGTCAATGGCGTCATACCGATCACGCGCGTGCCGGACCCGCGCAACCTGCTCTCTGGCCGGTGGGACTTGTACACCCCTGAAACCTTCAACTGGCAGGGCCGCGCCGACTACCAGATCAGCGACGACTGGAAGGTCTTCACCCAACTCGGCTATTCGGGCTCGCACCGCCACCGCACCACCGTGCGCATCTCCGGCTACGATCTGAACACCGGCGCCAACGGCCTGGTGAACGTGCAGCCGGTCACCAACGAATATCGCAATACCTTCATCCGCACCGAAGTGCTGGGCCATTTTGCGACCGGGCCCATCACGCACGATCTCACCCTGGGCGTCTCGCGCACGTCGCGCTATTCGCTGGCCGCCGACGTGCAGAACATGACGCTGCCACAGCGCCAGAACATCTTCGACCCGATCGTCCTGAACCCACCGGTCTACACCAAGCCCGGGGTGACCAGCCCGTCGCAGACGAGCACCGACGCAGCGGTGTACGCCTATGACACGATCGCACTCACCAAGCGCCTGAAGCTGCTGGTGGGGGCGCGCCAGGTGCTCGACACGGAGGAATCCGGCTCCGTCACGTCGCAGAACCATGTGTTCTCGCCTGCGTATGGCGTGCTGTTCGACGTGCTGCCCACCACCACGCTGTTCGCCAGCTACATGCAGGGGCTCGAAGCTGGCGGCACAGCGCCCGCGAATGCTGCAAACGCGAACGTGATCCTGGCACCGGCCATCTCGAAGCAGAAGGAATTCGGCATCCGCGATTCGTTCTTTAAGGGGCTGTCGGTTAGTGCGTCGTATTTCGAGATCACGCGCGGTAATGCGGTGACCGACCCGGTCACCAACATTTTTGGCTACAGCGGCGACCTGTCTTACAAGGGTGTCGAGGCCACGGCAACCTATGAGATCAACCGCGCCTGGCGCATCCACGCTGCGGTGCTGCGTCTGAAAGCTCGACAGGAGGCCCCGAACCAGCCCCTGATCAACGGCATGACACCGGAGAACACACCGGACTGGACCGGCAACCTTGGCGTGTCGTACAGCCCTGCTGCGGTGCCTGGGCTGACGTTGCGCGGCGGCGTTGCATTGATCTCCAAGCGGCCCGTCAACGCGCAGGACCAGGGCTATATCCCGGGCTACAGCCTCTACAACATCGGTGCCAGCTACACCACCCGCATTCAGGGGCGCCGCACCACATTCCAGCTCGCGATCGACAACCTCGCCAACAAGCGTTACTGGAACTCCGTGACGACCGGCACCTACGGCATCGGCATGGACCGCACCATCAAGTTCAACGTCAAGTTCGACATGTAATCGGGGCCCCGTGGCAGACGTGCGCACGTTTCACGTTTGCCAGAGCCAATCCTGAACGAACTTTCAGGTCACATTCATCCTGCATTCGGGTGCGGCACCTAAGGTAGAGACGATCACGCCCAACCGAGCGTCGACACCCAAACTAGGAGACATCCATGACAAGGACAGCCACCCTGGCCGTCAGTATCGCAGCCGCAATCTGCGCGCTGAGTTCCGTACCCGCCCATGCACTGAAGTACGCAGCGCCGGAGCATTCGCTGAAGGCCGACCCGTCGATTCCGAAATGGAATCCGGGCCCGGTCGAAAGCAAACCCGAAGAGGAGCTGAATATCGTCGGCGCCGACATCATGGACGAGATGGTGATGGAGTGGACCAAGATCTATCGCAAGCAGTATCCGCGCCTGTCGCTCACGATGGACCTGCGTGCTTCCGGAGCCGGCGCACCAGGCCTGGTCTCGGGCAAGGGAGACCTTGCGCCCGTCGGCCGCGAAATGTTTCCGGCCGAGCGCAAGGCCTTCGTCGACAAGTTCGGCTATGAGCCGCTCGAGATCAAAGTCGCCACGGGCAGCGTCGGCTCGCTGGGCAAGACCGCGGCCAGCATCATCCTCGTCGACAAGGACAACCCGATCGATTGCCTGAGCCTGCCGCAACTCGATGCCATCTACTCGAAGACGCGCAAGCTCGGCTACAAGGAAGTCAACACCTGGGGCGATCTCGGCGCTACGGGGGATTGGGCTTCACGCCCGATTCATCTCTACGGCCTGAAGCCAGTCAACGGCATCGAGCAGTACTTCAAAGAAGTGGCGATGCACGGCGGCGAATACAAGGACAACATCCAGTTCGTCAAAGGCAAGGGCTTCACGCACGCGTTCACCGTCGCGGCTGAGGATATGGCCACGCACCCGGGGGGCCTGACCTACGCGCTGATGGCAAACGTCACGCCCAACGTGAAGGTCCTGAAGCTCTCTTCCACGCAAGGCGGCACCTGCTATGCGCCGACGGTGGAGAGCGTCTATGCGCACAAGTATCCGTTCAGCCGCTACGTCTACATCTACGTCAACAAGGTCCCCGGCAAGCCGCTTGAACCGAAGGTCAAGGAGTTCCTCAAGCTCGTGCTGAGCGAGGAAGGCCAGCAGGCGGTGGCCAACGAACGCGTCTTCATTCCGCTTCAGCCGGAAGTGGTGAAGGAGGAGTTGAAGAAGCTCGACTAAGAAGACACGACCGTATTCGCCCCGGCGCAGCCGTTGACCACAACGGAAGCGCCGCGAGCGGACGGACGGGGATGGAAGACAACTCCATGCATGCAATCTCCGTCCGCAAGAGGAACCGCCAAGTGGGATGCATCATCGCTGTGGTGCGACTTTCGCGGTATCCGCAACCGCGGCTGCAAGCAATGCCCGCGAGCGTGCCGAAGAACTGCGGCAGCTGTCTGCGCCGGACTGATTTCATGCAATCGGCGCCGCCGGCGCGCCCCCAGGGCAGGGTCAAAGGAGCTGGTATCCGACTCCGCGCACGGTCTTGAAAAGCGGCTTGCCCGGTACTTCGAGCTTGGCACGCAGCCGGCTCATGTAGACATCCAGCAGATTGGTATCAACGTCGTAGTGCGCCGACCAGATCTTTTCTGAGATCAGCGTGCGAGGCAGGATCCGCCCCTGGTTCTGCATGAAGACTTCGAGCAGCGCGTACTCCCGGCTGGTCAGGTCGACCGCCTTGCCGTTGAGGGTAACGGTATGGCTGAGCAGATCAAGGCAGATGCCGGCATGTTCGAGCACCACCTGCTTGACGGCGGCATGGCGGCGGACCAGCGATCGCACGCGCGCAAGCAGTTCTTCCAGACTGAATGGCTTGGCGAGGTAATCGTCGGCACCGATATCCAGCCCTTTCACGCGGTCCTGTACGCCATCACGTGCGCTCAGGATCAGCACCGGCTCTTGGAACCCGCCCTTGCGCCAAGTACGGAGCAGATCAAGACCATCGCCGTCCGGCAACCCCAGATCGAGGATCACGACATCGTAAGCAGACTCAACGATGGCATCGGTCGCGGCTGCGCAGGTCCGGGCCAGCGTGACGGTGTATGAGCACTCCGTCAGCCCCTGCTGAAGGAACCGGCCTAACCGATCTTGATCTTCAACAATCAGTGCCTTCATACACATCCTCGGCTAGTTCCATCTGGCATTTCGCGCACCACAAGCGGACGCAGCGCCTCAACTCCAGATGATGCTTGCTTATCAGCTGATTGCAATCAGGACTGGTACGTAGAGAACGATTTCCCACAACGATTCCGACGATACCAAACACGCGCAGGGCACGAAAACTGCCCATCCATGCGTGACATAAGTCTGCAGGAAGAAACTTGCGCACCAGAATTCGACATACCGTCACTCGCATGCGTCCCAGATGTGGCCCTGCTCAATGAAACGGAATCTCGAAAATCCACTTGATCGTCCAGCGGTCCGTAGCACGCGTCAGGCCGCGGCCGATGCCGAGATTGAAAACGAACGGTTTGCGATCCACGTCGAATGCAAGGAAGACGGTGTGCTGCTGCTCGCGCAACGGCGCAAGATGGTTAATGCGACCCAAGCCCGCGTAGTACTCCAGCCCGGTGCGCACACCGGGCGCCACCGTACGGGCAACCTTGAAGGCAGGCACCGCTTCGGGAACACCGCTGCGATCGGGCCCGCTCAGGTTCCAATCGAGCACGGGGTTGAGGCCCACAACCATTGTTCGTTCTGATAGCCATAGATGGGGCGTAACTCCCCCGCCTGCTGAGACTGTTCGAACCGGGATACGACGTGGGCAAGCTCAACGTTGATACCAGCGAAGCGGCCAACGCCGTCCTCCGTCCGCACTGGCATCCACTTCATGCGCACCTTGGGGCTGGTGACGTAGAAGGTGTTGTCCCGCGTGAGTGTGGTCGGACCGTACAGCCCAAGCTCGATTGACGGTGTCAAGCCATAGGAGAACTCGGCGGTTGTGCGCCAGCCCTGCGGCGTCGTGACCTCGCCCTGATACGACCGTTCCCCGATACCGCTGGGGGTGGTGTTGAGATGCAACTCCAAGCCCAGTTCGCCCGGCGCATTGATGTCGCCGGTGTACACCTGGATTTCATCAGGAAGTGCGGCATGGGCCGACCATGCGGACAAACCCAGCACGGCAGCGAGCCCGGCGGCGCGCACAGCGCGCGATAACGGCATCGCTTACTTCCTCGCAGTGTTCGCGGAGCACAGCACGCATCAGCGCAGGGTCTTGAGCGCTTCGTCAACGAATGCGTTGGTATAGGTCCGGTCGATCTTCACCGATCCGTAGCTCGGGTTGGCTGCCGCCAGGGTGCGCCATTCCTTCTCGGCACCGTCTTCCGGCATGCGTCCATCGTTGGCGAACATCGGAATCTCTTGCTTGAGCACCGTCAGATAGGCGGCACGATCCTTCCCGCTGATCTCCTTCGGGATGACCGCCAGGATCTCTTCAGGCGTATGGGTGTTGATGTAGCGCAGCGTACGAACAAATGCCCGCGCCAGATGTCGAGCGATTTCCGGATGCGCCTGCACGCGCGCGCTCGACATGTACACCGTGCTCGACGGGAACAGCGCGCCCAGATTCCGGCGCGTGCCGTCAACCGTGGTCAGGTCGGCAAACACGGTGGCAACGCCTTTCGACTCATAGGCATCTCCGTCGGGGGTAGGGGCGACAACGAACTCTGCCCGCCCGTCGCGCAGCGCTTCGATGTTCTTCTCCTTCCCGTCCGTCCCGAGACGCGTGTAATCGCCGATGCCGTGTCCGCCTGCCAGCACCAGTGCGTTGGCCAGCGTGCTCTTCGACGAGCCAGCCCCGCCGGCAATAAAGCGCGCGCCCTTGAGGTCGGCTACGCTGCGGTACTTCTCTTTTGCTTGGTTGGCCACCAGCACCTTGGCGCCAGGCGTGACACCCAGCGTGACCACCGCCTCGGTAGCGATGCCGCGCGACTGGTTGACCACGTTGTGGTGGTAGTACGCCATCACGGCGTCAACGCGGCCATCGTTAAGCATCTCGGCGGTCGATACGTCGTCACGGATGTTCATGACGGTCACGGTGGTCCGTCCATCGTTCAGATAGCCGAGGCGTTCGGCCAGAACCACGGGGAAATTGCGGATCGCCTTGATCTCGTCAACCAGCAGGACAATGCGCTCCGGCACAGCAACGGCATCAGAAAAAGCCGGCTCGGCAGCCAGCGCGCGGCCCGCAAGCAGGCCAAGGAACGTCAGGGCAACGATTCTGGTTTTCATTGGAGAATCCTCAACAGCGCGTTATTCATGGTTCACGGCGAGACGATCGGCGACCACCACCTGCAACTCCGTACGCACGTCTTTCTTGCCGTCGCTGATCGCCTTCCATTCCGGGTTGGCCTTCAGCCGCGCGCGCACTTTCGCGACGACCGCCTCACGCGCGCTCAACGCGGCTTCGTCCTTGTATTGCAGCACCACCATCGCGTTCCACGGGCGTCCGGCCGGGAACCGGCTCGTATAGAGCGAATACCCCTGCAGCACGCCCTCTTCCATCCATCCCTTGAACTGCGGAATGACATAGCCGTCTGCGTACTTCTCATAGTCGGGCTCCGACACCAGCGTCTTGTAGGGGATGACCACGTACACCGCATGCGCAGACTTGCCATCCAACGATGCCAGCCGCTTCATATCGACCGGTGTTGTGTGGATCGAGGTCGTGACCGTCGCCGCCTCCTTCGGAAGGCCCGCTGGTCGTGTCCGCTCGATGTCTCGCCAGCGATACAGGTCGTCCGGTGTAGCGAATGTCAGCACGGCCAAGGCATCCCAGTTGTCCGAATCGGCGTAGCGATTGAAGAGCAGGTTGTACTGCTTGATCCGTCCGTCCCGCTTCCAGCGCGCAAGCTCGAGCGCGGTCGACTGCTCCATCGCCCGACGAAGCGCCGGCCGGTTCGCGGGAGTGGTCTGGTAGGTGATGATCAGTGACTGCGCCTCGCTGGCGGCAGGCTCCGCCGCACCGGAAACGCCGGCATGAAGTGCCCCCATCAGCGCGGCGACAGCTCCGACGGTGCGCGCGATTGCTCGAATCGAGTTGAGTGCCATGAGTATTCCGTCAGGACGACATCGTAAGAAAACAAGAAACTGCGGCCCGCGTGGTGCGGGCATCCCCGAGGCGGTCAGATGTCCAGCACAAGAAGCTCGCCCTTGGCGCGCGAGCAGCACGGCGTGAAGTGCCCGCTCCTCTGCCGCTGCGCGTCCGTGAGCACGCAATCGAGATGTTCCACCTCTCCGGCAATCACCCGCGTGACACACGTGCCGCAGACGCCCGCCTCGCAAGAGGTCGGAATCTTCACGCCGTGCTCGGCCAGTAACGCGGTGACCGTCATGTGCTGGGGCACCCGGTAGACCTTGCCGGTGCTGGCGAGCTGCACATCAAAGGCATGCGTGGTGGAGGGCCTGCCCAGAATGGGCCCGAAGCGTTCGCAGTGCAGTTGCCGCTCCGGCCAGCCACGTTGCCGTGCAGCGGTCAGTACCGCATGAACGAAACCCGACGGTCCGCACACATACACGTGCGTACCGGCCGGCTGCCTGTCGAGCACCTGTTCGACATTGATCCGGGGCAGCGGACCAGCATCGCTGAAGTAACACGTCACCCGGCGTGCAAACGGTGCCTGCGCAAGCCGCTGCAGAAAGGCCGCCCGGGGCCGCGAGCGCGCGCAGTAGTGCATTTCGAATTCCGCCGCGCGGCGCGACAGCCGCTCCGCCATGCACACGATGGGCGTGATACCGATGCCACCCGCAAGCAGCAGCGAATGCGGCGCGGACTCGTCCAGCGCAAAGCGGTTGCTGGGCCTGCCGATCTCCAGCAAGTCCCCTTCGCGAACGTGCTCGTGCATCGCAATCGATCCGCCGCGCGAAGGATCGGTCCGCAGTACTGCAATCACATAACGGTGCTGCTCCTGCGGGTCATTGCACAGCGAGTACTGGCGCACCATACCGTTGCTCAAGTGCACATCGATATGCGCACCTGCAGAGAACTGCGGCAGCTTTTTCCCGGCCGGGTGCACCAGCTCGAATGCGCAGACGGCATCCGCTTCCTTCATCTTCTTCGCAACACGTACCACCAGGCGTGAGCGGTTCGACGTACTGCGCCGCATCCGACGCAGGGTGTTGCAGATACCGGTGTAAGCCAGCACGGGCACGCAAAGCGCACCGAACATGAGGAGCAATTTACCGAACACGCCGCCGACCAGGCCGGTGTGCCACGACAGCAGCCAAAAGTAGAGCTTGTGCCCCAGACTGCTTTGCGCGTAAGGAACGTACTTCAGCACCTTCCCCGTATACGCATCCAGGTACAGCATCGTGCGTGCGTTTGCGTGCGGCGCATCGCGGTCGATCAGGTACATCTCGACCGGCGCACGCGGCTTTTCCGGAATGTGCATCAGCGCATCGCGCGGCTGGGGCGAAAGCGACAGCGCTGTCTGCCAGAACCGCTCAAGCGGCAGGTGCGTTGCGCCGGTCGCGGGCACCTCCGACTTTGGCGGCTTGGCGGGTGTAGGTGAACCAACGAGCGTGTACAGACCATGCGCATACCAGTCGAACGCCTGCGGCAGGCCGCTCAGCACCATCGACAGCAGGATCAGACTGCCATAGATGCCCGCCGTCCGATGCAGGCGATATGTCGACACCGCGCGCGTCGTTCCGGACCTGAGCGAGAACGCATCCCGCCAGCCACTGCGCGGCCACCACAACATCGCGCCACCACAGACCAGCAGCACGCCAAACACCATCGCGCTTGTCCCGGTGATGAGGCTGCCGTTCTTCATGAAGCGGAAGCGGTGAATCTTTTCAATGGTGCCGAGCAGACCGCCATAGCGAGCCCGCTCGCCCAGCACAGCGCCGGTACATGGATTGAGGTAGACGAAATGCTGATCAGTGAACCGGACCATCGCAGACGGCATGCGCGGTGCGTCGGGCTCGCCAGCAACCAGCCGGACGTAGTCGAGCGTTGCGATGGGCCGCAGCACGGCTGCATTGGCTGTGAGCGTGTCGACCGGCACGCGGCCCGTGCAGGTCGGCACCGTCAGCAGTTCGCGATTGAACACCGGCTCCAGTTCTGGACGGAATGCGATCGATGCCCCTGTCACGGCCATCAGCAGGATCACGAGCCCAACCGTCAAGCCGGAATAGCGATGCATCTGAAGGAGGCGGGACCGGAAAGCGGGTGTCATGCGCGGCTCGGTTGATGACTGTTCATGCCGCCATTCTTGGTTCACGAACCTGAACGGAAACTGAATCCTGGGAGAAAGTCAGGGTAAGTCCTAAGGGGACTTCAAAACACACGCGATCCGGCCCTAAAGTGGCCACAGGATGTCTAAGATTGGGGTGAGGACCTGTCTGGTTCGCCCACAATGCAGCGAGGGGTCATCAGCGCGTCAAGCCTGCTTGACCTTGGAGCTTCGCATCGTCTCAGTGCCGACCAAGTTATCGGAATCAAACACGACAGGTAGCCTCTTTCGAGCCAGAATCGGATGAGGAGGATGGCTCTCGACTCAGTTCAAACCTCACGATATCCGCCTGCATCGATCATGTTGGTGAGAACGTAGTGACGCTTCAACTGGTCGCGCGCACCCTGTACCTGTTTCGACGGGACATCGATCGCTTGCCGCAGCGGCATCTTCGGACGGAAACCAGACGAAGCACGAGTCAAGATGCTGGCCGCAAAATTCGGTGGACGGCTCTTGGAGCGCGTTCATACATGCTCCCTGCTTCCTAGAGCAAAACCATTCCTTGCAAATCGGCATGGTCATCAATCGCTGCATCCGATCTGCGGCACCCGCCAGAGCGACCTGGACACGATCGTCGCACGGCTAGGATTGACGCACGACTTTGACAGCATCGTCGGCGCCCCCACCGGAAAGCGAGATGCCTTCTTGTCCATCCTCGTGGGAGATCAAATGCTTCCGCATCAAGCGTTAACCATCGGCGATTCGATGACTGAACTACGGGCAGCACAAGCACTTCGCATCCCGTTCATTGGAATCGCTAGTCCAGATGCGCCGGACACGTTTCCTGCCGAAACGGTCGTCCTACCCAACCTTGCGGCGGCCGACGCTATGTGGAACTGCGGCCGGTAAGTAGCAGAAAATCAGCACGTGTGCCTCGGTGGTGAGCCGTCGACATCGATCCCAGACACATGGTGCCAACAGCGCAAGATCCCCCAATGGTGTACGCCAATCTCACGCGCTGGCGATAAAAATAGCCGGTCCAAAAGACCGGCCATCCTGAAGACACTACTTCCAGCACTTCAAAAATTCCACATGAATTCTATATTTTACGAATGAAAACCCTTTTATAACTATGAGGACTATTTTTTAATCCGATAACGGCGCCGGGATTTACGTCAGCCCAAATCCACAGGCACAAAAATCTTCGTGTCGTCACGCTGCACCAGCAGGGCGACATGCTTGCCGGCGCGGTCCACCAGCGTGCGCAGCTCCTGCACCGACGACACTGGCGTGCCGTTGAGCGACAGGATCACGTCGCCCGGTTGGATGCCGACCTTGGCCGACGGGCCGGTCACGTCCATCACCACCAGGCCGCCGGGCAGGCCGTTCTGGCGCTTCTCTTCCGGTTGCAGCGGCCGCACCGCCAGGCCCAGGCGGCCTTGGTCCGGCGCCGCCTTTTCACTGGACGCCACTTTGGCATCCTTGGCGGCGCCCACGGTCACAGTCAGTGTGGTCGGCTTGCCCTGGCGGATGATCTGCAGCGGCACGGTTGAGCCCGGCTTGATGTCGGCCACCTGCTCGGGCAGATCGCCCGACCGGTCGATACGTGCATCGCCAATCTGCAGGATCACGTCGCCAGGTTGCAGGCCGGCCTTGGCTGCGGGGCCGCCGTCTTCCACCGAGTTCACCAATGCGCCTTCCGGCTTGGGCAGCTTGAAGGAATCGGCAAGCGACTGGTCGACCTCCTGCACCGCAATGCCCAGGCGGCCACGCGTGACCTTGCCGGTGGACACAAGCTGCTGCTCCACCTTCATCGCCACATCGATCGGCACGGCAAACGACAGGCCCTGGTAGCCGCCGGTCTGGCTGTAGATCTGCGAGTTGATGCCGATCACCTCGCCGCGCTGGTTGAACAGCGGGCCGCCCGAGTTGCCGGGGTTCACGGCCACATCGGTCTGGATGAAGGGCACATAGGTGTCGTCCGGCAGCGAGCGCGACTTGGCGCTCACGATGCCCGCCGTGACGGTGTTCTCGAAACCGTACGGCGAACCGATCGCCAGCACGGGCTCGCCCACCTTGGTGTTGGCGGGGCTGCCGATCTGCACCACCGGCAGGTTCTTGGCCGAGATGCGCAGCACTGCCACGTCGGATTGCTTATCGACGCCCAGCACCTTGGCCTTGAACTCGCGGCGGTCGGTCAGCTTGACGTTGACCTCCTGCGCGCCATCGACCACGTGGGCGTTGGTGAGGATCAGCCCATCTGCCGAAACGATGAAACCCGAGCCCAGACCGCGCACGATCTGGTCGCCACGCTGCTGCGGCATCTGCGGCATGAACCGCTTGAAGAATTCGGAGAACGGATCATCCGGGCTCATGCCGGGCGGCAGGCCCTGCATGCTGGTGCGCTGGGCATGCGCGGTGGTGCTGATGTTAACCACGGCTGGGCCGTAACGGTCGACGATGCCGGAGAAGTCCATGGGCGCTGCCACGGCCACCGGCGCCACGCCGGAAGCGGGCGCGGTCGTTGCCGTTGCGGTGGCAACGGGTGCCGCCACCGCACGTGAAATCATGTCTTTCTGAAGATAGGCATAGCCGCCTGCAACGGCGACCACAGCGGCCAGGCCAGCCGCACTGCGTGCCAGGGTTTGACGCGTCATTGTCGTGTCCTCTCTTGCTGAGCACGAGGGTCACGGCCTGCGGAGTCGCCTGCCGTGCCCATCGGTTGAAGGCATCGTAGGCGGGAAGACTTAAACGAGACTTAAAGGTGGACGACGCACCCGGACATCACACGAAACCAAATGTTTCTACGCGTTGGATTTGAAAGGGAAGCGCAGCACCACGCGCAAGCCGCCGCCTTCGCGCGCTTCCAGCGCCAGGGTAGCGTCATGCGCCTGCGCGATCTCCCGAACGATGGCGAGCCCCAGGCCGCTGCCTCCGGTGGGCGCCTGCGCGGGACGATAGAACCGATCGAGCACGCGCTCGCGTTCCTCCGCGGGGATGCCCGGGCCGTTGTCCTCGACCACGAGCTGCGCGCCGCCGTCGGGCGTGTGTGCGGTCGACACATCGACGCGCGCACCGCGCGGGCAGTAGTTCAGCGCGTTGTCGACAAGGTTCACCAGCAGCACGCGCAGCGCATCGGCATTACCGATGACGGATGCGGGCTGCGACTCCACCGCGATCCCCAGGTCAATGCCCTTGAGCACTGCCGCCGGTGAAAGTTCGGCAACCACATCGGCCGCCACGGCGTCGAGCGCAACCGTTGCGCGCTGCGTATCGGCAGCGCCCGGCTCCTGCCGCGCGAGCGTCAGCAACTGGCCAACGAGGCGAATCATGCGTTCCACACCACGATGCAGATCGGCGTGCGCGGCGCGGCGTTCGTCTTCGTTCTCGGCACGGTCGGCCACCTGCAGCTGCAGCTTGAGCGCAGCCAGAGGCGTACGCAGCGCGTGGGCGGCGTCGGCGACGAACGCGCGCTGGTGCGCAAGTGCGGTGCCGAGTCGCGCCAGCAGATCGTTCAACGCATTCGTCAGCGGGCGGATCTCGTCAGGCAACCCCTGCGTGGGCAACGGCGAGAGCGCTGCCGCATCGCGCGCCTGCACCTGCCTGGCCACCGAGCCCAGCGGCGCCAGCCCGCGCCCGACCGCCAGCCAGACGATCCAGCCCAGCAGCGGCAGCAGGATCAGCAACGGGGCCACCGTGCGCAACGCCATGCGCGCCGCCACCTCGTGCCGCGCGCTATAAGGCTGGGCGATCTGCACTACGGCAGGCCCGAAGGCGACGCTGTAGATGCGCCACGGGCCTTCCGGCGTATTTGCGTCGGAAAAGCCCAGCTCCGCCTGGTCCGGCAGATTGGGTCGCGCGTGAGAGAGATACAGGCTGCGGCCGGTGCCGTCCCAGATGCGGATCACCACATCGTCGTCACGCGCAATGCCGGCAAGCGCCGGCGGCGGCGGGTCGATCCACTGGCTCGGCAGCGCGGCGGCCACCTGCTGCATCTGGTAGTCGAACAGCGCGTTGGCTTCCTGGCGTGCCTGCGCGTAGATCAGGCCGGTGGCGATGACGATGCCCGCCAGCAGGCCGCCGGCCAGCCACCACAGCAGGGTTTTACGGATCGATTGCATGGCTTATTGGTGCGCGTCGCCGTCGGCAGGTTCCGCAGGCGACGTTGACGCCTCACGTGGAATCACATACCCCACGCCGCGGATGTTCTGGATGAAATGGCTGCCGAGCTTCTTGCGCAGCGCATGGATGTAGACCTCGACCGTGTTGCTGCCGACCTCTTCGTCCCAGCCGTAGAGGTTGTCCTGCAACTGCGCGATCGACCACACCTTGCCCGGCCGCGCGAGCAGCGCATGTAGCACCGCAAACTCACGGCCCGACAGCTTGACCGGCACACCGGCGCGCAGCACCTCGCGGGTGACGGGGTTGAGCAGCACGTCGCCGTGGCGCATGAGCGGATCGGCACGGCCGCCCTGTCTGCGCAGCAGCGCGTGCATGCGCGCAGCCAGCTCCTGCAGGTCGAAGGGCTTGACGAGGTAGTCGTCTGCGCCGGCATTGAGGCCGGCTACGCGGTCGGCCACAGCATCGCGCGCGGTGAGGATCAGGATGGGGATGGCGATGCCGCGCTGGCGCAGCTCGCGCACCACGTCGAGTCCGTCGCGCTTGGGCAGGCCGAGGTCGAGCAGCATGAGGTCGAACATGGTGGTGCCGGGTTCCGCACCGGCGGCACCGGCGGCGCCGGGCGCGGTCACGGCGTGCACGGCAGCCTCGCCGTCACGCACCCAATCGATGGCGAAACCGTCGTGGCGCAAACCCTTGCGCACGCTATCGCCGATCATGTCGTCGTCTTCTACGAGCAGTACGCGCATGGACGCATCAAAAATAGGCCGGGGAAGACCCATTGTAGAACTGCCGCGCGGACGGCCCACACTTTGTGCAGAGCCGCCCACAAACTCACCTCCGCATCAGAACCCGCCCGATTTGATCAACTGATTCAGCGCGCCGATGTTCAGGCTGCCCCAACCCGTCGGGTAGTCCCAGCCCGTGGCGGCGCTGTAACCGTAGCCCTGGTAACCGTTATTGCCCGAGACCACGTCATAGCGCAACAGCGACGCGTTGGCCGGAATGGCGCTGTACAGGCGCGCCGCCGGAAAGCCCAGGTTGCCGTTGGCCGCCAGCAACCGTGCCCAGAAGCCGACAAAGATGGGCGATGCCAGGCTCGTGCCGCCAATCTGCTGCAGTTGCCCGTAGTTGTAGATGTAGGCACCGGTGCTTTGCGCCGCGTCGAACGACACATCGGGCAACAGCCGCGCATTGCCGCCCTGCCAGCTCGGTGCCGGCAGGATCTGGCTGACGCCGCCGCCCGTGGCCCAGAGCTTGCCGTTGCCGTCCAAGCCTTCGTTCCACACGGTCTCGCTGGCGAAGCTCGATCCGCTGGTGTACAGCGTGGTGCCGCCAATGGCAAGCACGTGCGGCGACGATGCCGGCCAGGACACGCTGTAGCTGCCGCCATCCGGATAGCCGCGGTTGTTGCACTCGTAGACACCCTCGTCGCCGGAAGACACGGAGAACGTCTGCCCCTGCGCGGCGGCCGTGGTGAAGATGGCCTCTTCGGCATCGAGCGTGCCGTCGGCGCTGGCGTCGTTCTCGCACCAGCCGAGCGACACGTTGATGATCTTGGCCGTGTTGTCGGTCACCGCCTTGTTGAAAGCCTTGGTCAGGCCCGTGTTGCCGGGCGCATTCAGATCGGCCATGTAGAAAGCCAGCTTGCCGACCGCGCCGCCGGCCGCGCCCACGATCGACTGGCTGTCGAGGTTCCACTCGCCCTGGCCTTCCTGATCATCGGTGTAGTTGCCGCTGGTGCCGTTCGTCTTGATCGTGGTGGTGGACACCGTGGCGTAGCCGTTGTTGCTCGTGAACGTGCGCAAGTCGCGCAGCGTTTGCGATACCCCGCCGATGGTGATGACGCCCACGGTGGTGCCGGCCGCCGTCGGCACGCCGGTCGCGCCGTACAGCGCCGGGAATTCCTTCGGGTAGTGGCCCGTCGCAGTGCCCGCCGCCAGCGTGCGCGCTTCGGCCACATCGCCCACACGCAGCAGCGGACGCGCACGCGCCACGTTCTGCAGGCCCAGTACCGAGCCCACGATACCGCCCAGCGCGCGAGGCACCTGCGCCTTGCCGCTGTTCGCAAACCCGCTGCGGCCGGCCAGCTGGTAATGCACCAGCGGCGTGTTGAACGCCGCCTTGACCGTGCCTGCCGTACCGCGCGCCGACACCAGCAGCCGGTTGGACGCAACGTCAATATCGATAAAACCGTTCTGCCGCAGATAGCGCACCACGGCGTCCACCTGCGCCTGCGTGGGCGCGTGGTCCGCCAGGAACTGCTCGCTGGTCAGGTACCTGCGGTAGTGCGGGCTGCGCGGATCGTTCACATCGTGCGCGAGCGCCTTGAGCTGAGTCTCGTTGCGCAGCTTCAGGCTGATCAGCACGTCGGCGGTCTGACCGGGAGCGACCTCGTTGGCGGCGCCGCGCGCCATGAGTTGCGGGCCGGTCACGAAAGCCTTGGTGTGGGTGTCGACCCAATCGGTAGCGGCATGCAGCGGCCCAGCCGCGAGCATCAGCGGCCATGCATATGCCAGTTGACGGCACAAGGTGGAGACGCGCTGCATGGGGAGAGCAGTACGGAGCATCGGATGTCCCTTTGAGGAGTACGACGTTGCAGAACCACGCCGCTTGTGACGACGTGGGCGTCGTTCACCGTAGCCAAGGCGCTCGCCTCTCAACAGTGCAAAAACAGTCAGTTGCACTTGGGGCGCGCTGCGTCTAACAACCCCTCGCCAGGCGGTTGCGCACGGCTGCGCTTGCCTTTATCGTGATGCGATCCGCCATTCGAACCCGCGCGCAGATGAGCGCCCAGCAAGCCACTTCCCCCGCCACCCCCGATACACCCACCGACCTGCGCGAACGCATTCGCGCGGCGCGTCCGTCGCTCTCTCCGGCTGAACGCCAGGTGGCCGACTGGGTGCTGCGCCAGCCCGGTACGGTGCTCAGCCTGCCGGTAGCGGCCATCGCGCGTGAGGCCGGCGTCAGCCAACCTACGGTGATCCGCTTCTGCCGCTCGATGGGCTGCCACGGCCTGTCGGATTTCAAGCTGCGGCTGGCGCAAGGCAACGTCGCCCGCGATACCGCGCCGGCCCGCGTCGCTCCCCCCTCGGGCATGCGCGTCCTGCAGAACGCCATCGATTCGCTCACCACCCTGCAGGGCCGCTTCGACCCGCACACGCTCGATGCGGCGGTGGCGCTGGTCGACAGCGCACATCGCATCGACCTATACGGCTTCGGCAGCTCGGGCGTGGTGGCGCTCGACGCGCAAACGAAATTCTTCCGCTACGGCATTCCCGCGAATGCGTATAGCGATCCGTATCTGGTGTCGATGTCGTTGAACGTGCTGCAGGCGGGCGACGTGGTGATCGCCATTTCCAAATCGGGCGCGTTGCCCGAACTGCAGACAGCGGTGGAGCGCGTGCGCGAACTCGGCGTGCGCGTGATTGCCGTGACAACGCCTGGCAGCCCGCTCGCGGCACTCGCCGATGTCGTGCTGCCCGCGGGCGTGGACGATGCCGTGGCCGACCGTTCGATGGTCGCGCGCCTGTTGCACCTGGCGCTACTCGATGCGCTGGTGCTGGAAGTGGCGCTGCGCAAGGGCAGCGCCCTCCAGCACGCGGATCAACCCGAGTAGCGCTGAAGCGGCGTCAGTGTCCCTGGGCCACGGCGTGGTCCATGGCAGCACAGAGGCCGATCAACCCCGGGTACGGTGAATGAATCACATACACCGGCATTGATGCCACATAGGCCGAGAAGCGGCCCTTGTCTTCAAAGCGCCGCCGGAACGGTGAGTTGGCAAACGCAGGCCCCAGACGCGGCACGATGCCGCCGCCGATGTACACGCCGCCGCGCGCGCCCAGCGTAACCGCCAGGTTGGCCGCGATGGTGCCGAGGAACGCGCAGAACGTATCGACGGCATAGCGGCAGCGTGCGTGGTCGCCGGCGTCGTCTTCCATCTCGCCGAGTGCGATGGCGGTGATGTCGGCGGCGCGGCGCAAGGTGGGGCCTTGCTGCCAGAGGTCGAAGCACGCACCCAGGGCCTCGTAGATCAGTTCCAGACCCATGCCGGAAATCAGCCGCTCGGCTGACACATGACCGAAGCGCTCACGTGCGAAGCGCCAGATCGCGGCTTCCTCGTCGTTCATCGGCGGAAAGGCGACATGACCGCCCTCGCCGGCCACGGCAATGTAGCGGCCTTCCGGCGTCGGCAGCAGCGATGCGACGCCCAACCCCGTGCCGGCGCCGAGCAGCGCACGCGGTGCATCGGCCAGGCTGGCACCCCCGCCCACCTGCTCCAGTTCGTCTGCAGGCAGATACGGCAACGCGTGCGCCAGCGCCGCGAAGTCGTTGAGCACGACGAAGGTGTCGAATCCCAGCGACTGGCGCATCGCCTCGATCGAGAACGCCCAATCGCGATTGGTCATGCGGATCTGGTCGCCCAGCACCGGGTTGGCGATGCCGATCGCGGCATGGCGCACCCCAGCGGCTGCGATTTCCGGCGGCAACGATGCGAGGTACGCGCGCATGGCCGCTTCGAGCGACGGATAGTCGTCGCCAGCCAGCACGCCAATGTGGGCCAGGCGCATGGGTGCCATCTCGAGCGCAAAGCGCACGTTGGTGCCGCCCACGTCGGCCACCAGCCGCGGGTAGGCCAGCGTGTCGGCCACGGTGCCCGCGCTCACCTCATGTAGACCAATAGACATCGAGCGGCACCTCCCGCTGATGAATGACATAGCTCACCGGCAGCGCGCGCTGTGCCCCGCCTTGCGCGGCCTCGTCGAACACGCCGCGCTTGACCGGCCCAGAGATCGAGAGGAACAACCGCCGCGCCGCACACAGCGCAGACAGATTCAGGCTGATACGCCGATGCGGCGCAGCGCCCGGGCGCACCGGCAGATACGCCGGCGCCTGCGTGCGGTCGATGCCATCGTTCAATTCAGGCGCGTCGGGAAACAACGATGCCGTATGCCCATCGTCGCCCATGCCGAGAATCACTACGTCGGGTTGCTGAAACGGATCATTGGCAGTCGCCACACATGCATCCACGTCAACCGATTCGCCATGCACATGCGGTGACAACACGAGAGGAAAGAAACGCGCCGCCGCCGCCGCATCCTGCAACAGGTGCTCGCGAACGAGGCGCGCGTTGCTGTCGGCATGCCCGGGCGGCACGGCACGCTCGTCGACCAGCGTGATCGACACATCGGCCCAGCGCAGCGGCAACACGCGCAGCGCGGCAAACAGCGCGATGGGCGAACGCCCGCCCGAGACGGCCAGGCACACGCTGCCCTGTTCCTCGATCACATGCGTGAGCGTGTTGGCAATGGACGCGGCCAACGCCTGCACCTGCGCGGCGGCGTCCGGAACTGCGTGCCAGCGCATTGCCATTACATCTCCTCGTGCCAGGCGGCGTTGTCGCGCGAGAGCAGCGCGCTCGACGCCGCCGGCCCCCAGCTGCCCGCGGTGTAGCCCTTGGGCGGGATGCGTGCTTCGTTCCACGCTTCAATGATCGGTTCGACCCAGCGCCAGGCTTCGGCCTGTTCATCGCGGCGCACGAACAGACCGAGCTTGCCGTTGACAGCGTCCATCAGCAGACGCTCATACGCGCCAGCATGGCGCACTCCGCCGTGGTTGGTGAAGTCCAGGTCCAGCGTGGAGGGCTGCAAGCCCAGCGCCGCGCCCGGCGTCTTGGTCAGGAACTGCAGGCGGATGCTTTCTTCCGGCTGCAGACGGATGACGAGGCGATTCTCCGGAAACTGGATCAACGGCTTCGGAAACAGCGCATGCGGCACGTCATGAAAGCGCACCACGATCTCCGCCAGCCGCTGCGGCATCCGCTTGCCGGTGCGCAGGTAGAACGGCACGCCAGCCCAGCGCCAGTTGGCAATCTCGGCCTTGATGGCGACAAACGTTTCGGTACGGCTGTCGGGCGGAATACCCTGCTCATGCAGATAGCCCTGCACCGGCTGCCCCGCGATGGCGCCTTCCTGGTACTGGCCGCGCACGGTCTTCTCGGGCACCTCTTGCAGCGGGATCGGCTTGAGCGCCTTGAGGATCTTCAGCTTTTCGTCGCGGATGGCATCTTGCGACAGGCTCGACGGTGGCTCCATGGCGACGATGCACAGCAGTTGCAGCAGGTGGTTCTGCACCATGTCGCGCAGCGCGCCGACGCCGTCGTAGAAATCGCCGCGCTTTTCCACGCCGAGCTGCTCGGCAATGGTGATCTGCACGTCCTTGATCCACTCGCGGCGCCACAGCGGCTCGAACAGCGCGTTGCCGAAGCGGATTGCCATCAGGTTCTGGACGGACTCTTTCCCGAGGTAGTGATCGATCCGGTAGATCTGGTCTTCGGCAAAGAACTCGGCCACGGCCGAGTTGATGCGCTCGTTCGACGCGAGATCAGTGCCCAGCGGCTTTTCCAGCACCAGCCGCACATTCGGCGTATTCAGCCCGACACGGGCAAGCTGCTTGCAGATATCGATGAAGAAGCCCGGCGCCGTGGCCAGGTAGCAGACCGTGACCGGGGCGCGGTCCTCGCCCAGTGCGGCGGCCAGTCCATCGAACTGCTCGGGTTTGCGGGCGTCCACCTGCTGATAAACGATGCGCTCAGCAAACGAGGCCCAGGCGTCGTCGGAGACGGGCGCGCCGGAATACAGGCGCATGGTCGGGCGCGTTTCGCGCTCCAGCAGGGCGAGGTAGCCGGCTGTCTCCAGCGGCTGCGTGCCGATGGCGAAGATCCGCCCGCGCGGGTGCAGTTCGCCGCCCTGATGCGCATCGAACAAGGCAGGAATCAGCTTGCGGCGGGCAAGATCGCCCGTACCGCCGAACAACACCATGTCGAATGCGGGCACCGACATCGTCATCTCCTGTGTATGAGCCATTGATTAGGCTAGCCTAGCTGACTAGCGGGACAACACGTGCTTTAAGCTCATTTTGTAGTATTACTACATCGCGAGCAAGGCGTTCTTGAAACTGCCCGGGCAAGCGTTTCCCGCGAATCTTTTGCCCGGAAGCGTGGCCTTCCGCGTGGTTTCTGGCACGCAATTCGCGTGCTCGCCGGTATGACTGGCGCTGCATCGGATACGGTACCTGTGGAAAACCCTGCACCACATTCGGCGCATTTGTAGGAAAATTACAGCATTCCGTCCCGCCCGGACCTACCCCCCAGGAGAACCCGCATGGCCCTGCACCGCACATTGGCCGCCGTCACCCAGCGCATCATCGACCGCAGCCGCGGCCCCCGCCAGGCCTATCTGGACGTCACCCGCAAGAATGCCGGCCGCAGGGTCGAGCGTACGCTGCTCTCGTGCACGAACCTCGCCCACGGTTTTGCGGCCATGCCGGGCGAAGCGAAGATCCGCCTGAAAGCGCTGGAGCGGCCGAACCTCGGCATCGTCTCGGCGTACAACGACATGCTGTCGGCGCATCAGCCGCTGGAGGCATTCCCTGCATGGCTCAAGCAGGCGGCGCTGGACGCCGGCGGCACCGCGCAGTTTGCCGGCGGCGTGCCGGCCATGTGTGATGGCGTCACGCAGGGGCAGGACGGGATGGAGCTGTCGCTGTTCTCGCGCGACACGATTGCCCTGTCGACGGCCGTGGCGCTGTCGCACCAGATGTTCGACGCGGCGCTGTACCTGGGCGTGTGCGACAAGATCGTGCCGGGGCTGGTGATCGGCGCGCTGTCTTTCGGCCACCTGCCCGCCGTGTTCGTGCCGGCCGGCCCCATGACCACCGGCATCAGCAACGATGAAAAAGCCCGTACGCGCCAGCTGTACGCAGAAGGCAAACTCTCGCGCGCCGACCTGCTGGAAGCCGAATCCAAGTCGTACCACGGGGCCGGCACCTGCACGTTCTACGGCACGGCCAACTCCAACCAGATGCTGATGGAGGTGATGGGCCTGCACCTGCCGGGCACCGCGTTCATCAACCCGAACACGCCGCTGCGCGAGGCGCTCACGCGGGAATCGGCTCGCCAGGCGCTCAAGCTCGTCTTCAGCGGCGACCAATACACCCCCATTGCCGACGTGCTGGATGAGCGCGCCTTCGTCAACGGCATCGTCGGCCTGCTGGCCACCGGCGGCTCGACCAACCACACGCTGCACCTGGTTGCGATGGCGCGTGCGGCCGGCATCCTGCTCACGTGGGACGACTTCAACGATCTGTCGGGCGTAATTCCGCTGCTGGCACGGGTGTATCCGAACGGCAAGGCCGACGTGAACGAGTTCCAGGCCGCGGGGGGCCTCTCCATCGTCATTCGCGAACTGATCGACGCCGGCCTGCTGCACGACGACGTGACAACGATCATGGGCAAGGGCCTGCGCCGCCATGCGCAGGAGCCGTTCCTGGACGGTGAGAAACTCGTCTGGCGCGATGGCGCAGCTGCCTCGCTCGATACCAACATCGTGCGCGGCGTGGCCGAGCCGTTCTCGCCGGACGGCGGCCTGCGCGTGCTCGACGGCAACATCGGGCGCTCGGTCATCAAGGTGTCGGCGGTCAAGCCGGAGCATCGCTTTGTGGAAGCGCCGGCGCGCGTGTTCCTTGCCCAGGACGATCTGATCAACGCCTTCAAGGCCGGTGAACTCGAGCGCGATTTTGTGGCGGTGCTGCCGTACCAGGGCCCGGCCGCCAATGGCATGCCCGAACTGCACAAGCTCACGCCGACGCTGTCGGTGCTGCAGGAGCGCGGATTCAAGGTGGCGCTGGTGACGGACGGCCGCATGTCGGGCGCGTCGGGCAAGGTGCCGGCCGCCATTCACATCACGCCCGAAGCGCTCAACGGTGGGCCGCTGGCGCGCGTGCGCGATGGCGACATCGTCGTGCTGGATGCGGAAGCGGGCACGCTGCAAGTGCGCGTACCGGAGGCTGAGTGGAATGCCCGCCAGGTCACCGCGCCGGATCTGTCGCACTACCACGCAGGCGTCGGGCGGGATTTGTTCTCGGGTTTCCGCCGCAATGTGTCGCCGGCGGAAGAAGGCGCCTGCACGTTGTTCGTCTCGGCGGGCGCATAAGCTGAAGCCAGACCGACCGGTCCAGGCCCATGCCTGGGCCGGTTGTCTCTACAGCATCGACTTGTCGATCGAGATGCCCAACTCACCGGCCATCTGCTCGACAAGCGCCTGCAGCCGGGCCACCTTGTCGGCCAACTGCTTCTGCTCCGCTTTCAGCGCCTCGAACTCGGACGGCGCGATCGACTCGTCAACGCCGCCGGCCTGCCGCATGTCGGCTTGCGCAACGTCGCCGCACAGCAGGTGCATCCAACGGCTTTCACGCTCCCCGGGCATACGCGGCAGCTTCACGACGTAGGGCGGATCGTTCTCAGCCAGTTCCTCCAGAAATGCTTCAACGGATGAGATGTCGGCAAAGGCGTGGAACCGCGCCGCGTTCAGTCGCAGCTCGGCCGCGGTCTGCGGGCCGCGCAGCAGCAGCACGGTGAGCAGCGCGATGGACTGGCTCGGCACACCGAGCACGCGGTTCATGTTGTGCTCGAAGCGCGGTACGCGGCTGCTGCTGCCCTCCATGACCAGGCTGAGCGATTTCAGCCCATCAATGGCCGTGAGGATCTCGGCTTCGGTGACGGACATGACAGGCGCACGTGCGGTTTTCTGATTGCAGCCGGCCGCCAGCGCGTTCAGCGTGAGCGGGTAGGTGTCGGGCACGGTGTGCTGCTTCTCGACCAGAACGCCCAGCACGCGTCCTTCAAGCGCGGTCAGGGTACGGATGGCGCGACGCTGTGGAGCGTCGGAATGGATGTTCATGATGGGACGGCGACGGATACGCTGCAGGTTGGAGCCAATCGGACCCCAGCATCATATCCGCCGCGCGCAGGCAGGCGGCCCTGCCAGCGTAACAACAACCGAAGCTCAGCCCTTGGCCGGACCGCGCACCAGCAACACCGGCGTGGTTGCCTGACGGATGAACTTCTCAGCCACGCTACCCAACATTACATGGGCCAACCCACGGCGGCCGTGCGTGCCGATCACCACCACATCGGCGCCGCTGCGCACCGCTTCGCCCTGCAGGGCGCCCGCCACATCCTCGCCCACGCTCTGCGTTTCCACCAGCACCGTTTCCTGCTGCAAACCGGCAGAGGTGAGCGTGGCGGCGGTGTCGGCCAGCAGCGCGGTGCCGGCCTGGATAAACGACTTGCGCAGCTCGGTCGGATCGTAATAGCCGACATCGAACAGCATGGCGGGGCTGTCGACGATATAGACGGCGCGGACGGTGCTCTGGAATGCCTTGGCCAGGCGCACGGCCTCGGCCAGGGCCAGCTTGCTGGTTTCGCTGCCATCAATGGCGACCAGGATCTTCTTGTACATGGTTCAAGCCTCGCAGGGGAGTGGTTGTCGGAATACTGTGCCGGGGCAGCAACATGGCCGCCCACGCACTATTCTGTGACATCCACGGCCCTTTTGCGTTGCGCCAGATCAGATGGCCGCGACCATGCGACGCAACAATGCACCACCTTCCACCCGCCCCTACGCCTGAGTTGATTGCCGCTTACCGCAGCGCGCGGTATCGCGTCAGCACGCCGGAATGCGACGTGCTGCTGCGCGTCGACGCCATCAACCCATGCGTGGCGGCCTTGCTCGCCCAAGCCGACTCACCGTGGGCCGTCTTTGTGACGGCGCATCAGCCTTTCTCCCGCGCGGTATCTGCCGATGAAAACGCTGCGCGGCAGGCCAAGCTGCTTGCCTGGGCTATCGCGCGCGGCATGGCATGGCTGCCTGGCGAAGGCGGCCCGCCGGGGGATGCGCCTTCGAACACGTGGCCGCCCGAGCCGAGCCTGCTGCTGTTCATCGAAGACGAGGCCATCGCCGACACGCTGATGCTCACGTTCGAGCAGAACGCCGTCGTGCTGTGTGATGCGCATGGATTTTGTACCTTGCGTTGGCACCCGTATCTGCCAGACTGATTCTGCACAGGGCACTTGGCGCACAGCGCTTTGCGGCACCGCAAGTGGCGCTTCCGATTCCCAAGTGCTTGCGTAGATACATCAGCAGGAGGTTTGTATGGAACTGCACATGCAATCGCATCATTGGGAGCGCCGCATGCCAGACTGGCTCGCCGCCAGCGTGGCAGGCCTCGTGGGCGGGGCACTGGTCATCGTGCTCGAGTTCTTCTGGTCGACCATGGTGCTCAATGAAAGCCCCTGGCGCCCGACCCACAAGATCGCCGCCATGATCATGGGCCGGGGCGCACTGGAAGAGATGTCGTTGTTCAGCTACAGCATCGTGGGCACGGCGCTCGTGCTGCACTTCGTGCTGGGCGCCATCATGGGGATGATCCTCGGGGCCATCATCGCGCCGTTCCACTTTGATTCGAGCCCCGGCATGCTCGCGGCCGTCGGCGTGGCCTTCGGCATCGTGGCGTACGTGGTCAACTTCTACGGCATGACGGCGGTGTTTCCGTGGTTTGTTTCGGAGCGCGGCTCGGGGCCACTCCTGGCGAACCTGCTGTTTGGGGTGGTGACGGCCATCACCTACGGCATGCTGGAGCGGCGCGTGCGCGAACCCATGCACTGAACCATCGACCTTTTTCCTGCGGCGCCGCAAGCTGAGCGGGGCCATCAGGAAGCGGCCGCCTCTGGCAACACACGCCAGAGGCGGCCGTTTTACATTGCGGCGCAGCACACAGATGCCACATCGGCGCTCTCCGTACGCGGGATGCGCCTCGTCCTTACGTTGCCTTGCACGATCCGGGTGCGCGACCTAGCCTGTCTTTAGCGTGTTGAGGGAGTCCCTCGCCGGAGGTGCCCATGGCCCTTGCGATTGCGCTCGTGCTGATCGTCGTGCTGGCGGTGGGGTTTCACTTTGCCAGCCCGTGGTGGATCACCCCCATCGCCTCCAACTGGGTGCGCATGGACGACACGCTGACGATCACCATCGTCATCACCGGCGTGCTGTTTGTCGCCATCAACCTCTTCGTCGTCGCGGCGCTTCTGCGCTATCGCCATCGCGATGGCCAGCCCAACCGGCGCGCCGCCTACGAGCCGCACAACAAGCGCCTGGAATGGTGGCTGATCGGCATCACCACCGTGGGTGTGGCAGCGCTGCTCGCGCCCGGCCTGTTCGTCTATGCCGATTACGTACGCCCCCCGCCAAACGCCCTGCAGATGGAAGTGCTCGGCCAGCAATGGCAGTGGCGCTTCCGCTTTGCCGGGCCCGGCGGCAAACTCGGCACGACCGACGTGCGCTACATGAGCAACGACAACCCGTTCGGCATGAACCCGGCTGACCCGAACGGGCGCGACAACTACCTGATCGAAACACCCGAACTGCACCTGCCGATCAACCGCCCGATCCAGGTGCTGGCGCGCTCGCGCGATGTGCTGCACGACTTTTATGTGCCGCCGTTCCGCGCGCGCATGAACATGGTGCCGGGCATGATCACCACGTTCTGGTTCACACCCACCAAGGCAGGCCGCTACGACATCCTGTGCGCGCAGCTCTGCGGCATCGGGCATTCGAACATGCGCGGCGTGGTGGTCGTGGAAGACGAGGCATCGTTTGCACGCTGGCTGGCACAGCAGACCACCTTCGAGCAGAGCCAGAAAGCGAAAGTGCAGGCCGCCTCAGGTGTTGCCGGCGGCAGCGGCCAGGCATTGGCCGAGCAAGGCCAGACGCTCGCCCAGGCCAAGGGCTGCGTCGCCTGCCACTCGGTGAATGGCAGCCCTGGCGTCGGCCCGACATGGAAGGGTTTGTACGGCTCCACACAGATCATGGCCGACGGCTCGACCGCTGTGGCCGATGAAGCCTATCTGCGTGCCTTCATCCGTGATCCGAAAGCGCGCGTGGTCAAGGGCTTCGCGCCGATCATGCCGATGTTCGACCTGAGCGAGCAGGAAGTCTCGGCGCTCGTGGCCTACATCAAGGCGCAAGGTGGGCCGGCACCCGCCACAGCCGCAAAACCGTAGCGAGGAGGCACGATGTCCTACGGCAAGAATGACCACGGCGACCACAGCCACGCACCGCAGAGCTTCTGGACGCGCTATGTCTGGAGCCAGGACCACAAGGTCATCGCGGTGCAGTACTCGCTCACGGCCATCGCCATCGGGCTGGTCGGGCTTGTGCTGTCGAACCTGATGCGGCTGCAGCTGGGCTTTCCGGGCAAGTTCGACTTTATCGACGCCAACCACTACTACCAGTTCGTCACCATGCACGGAATGATCATGGTGATCTACCTGCTCACGGCGCTGTTCCTGGGCGGCTTCGGCAACTACCTGATCCCGCTGATGCTGGGCGCGCGCGACATGGTGTTTCCGTTTCTGAACATGCTCAGCTACTGGGTGTATCTGCTGGCCGTGCTGGTGCTGGTGGCGAGCTTTTTCGTACCAGGCGGGCCCACCGGTGCGGGCTGGACGTTGTATCCGCCGCAGGCGATCCTGCCGGGCACGCCGGGCACCGAATGGGGCATCGTGCTGATGCTGGTGTCGCTCGCGATCTTCATCGTGGCGGCCACCATGGGCGGGCTGAACTACGTGACCACCACGCTGCAGGCGCGCACGCGGGGCATGACGCTCATGCGCATGCCGCTCACGGTGTGGGGCATCTTTACGGCAACCGTGCTCGCGCTGCTGGCGTTTCCAGCGCTGTTCGTGTCGGCCATCATGATGCTGCTCGACAAGACGCTGGGCACCAGCTTCTTCGTGCCGGCGGTGGTGTCGATGGGGCAGCAGCTCAAGCACAGCGGCGGCAGCCCGCTGCTGTTCCAGCACCTGTTCTGGTTCTTCGGCCACCCCGAGGTCTACATCGTCGCGCTGCCCGCCTTCGGCATCGTGTCGGACCTCATCAGCACGCATGCGCGCAAGAACATCTTCGGCTACCGGATGATGGTGTGGGCCATCCTCATCATCGGTGTGCTGTCCTTTGTCGTCTGGGCTCACCACATGTTCGTGGCGGGCATGAACCCGTACTTCGGCTTCTTCTTTGCCACCACCACGCTGATCATCGCCATCCCGACCGCGCTCAAGGTCTACAACTGGGTGCTGACACTGTGGCGAGGCGACATCCACCTGACCGTGCCGATGCTGTTCGCCATCGGCTTCATCAGCACGTTCGTGATCGGCGGGTTGACGGGGCTGTTCCTCGGCAACGTCAGCGTAGACATTCCGCTGTCCAACACGTACTTCGTCGTCGCGCATTTCCACATGGTGATGGGTGTCTCGCCGATCCTGGTGGTGTTCGGCGGGCTCTATCACTGGTATCCGAAGGTGACGGGCCGCATGCTGAACGACACGCTGGGCCGCGCGCATTTCTGGATCACCTTCATCGGCACGTACCTGATCTACTTCCCGATGCACTACCTGGGCGTGCTAGGCATGCCGCGCCGGTACTACGCGTATGAGGGTTACAGCTTCATCCCACCCTCCGCGCAGACGCTGAACACGTTCATCACCGTCATCGCCATCATCGTGGGGCTGGCGCAGCTGCTGTTCCTCTTCAACCTGGCGTGGAGCCTCGTGCGCGGCAGGAAGGCCGAGGCCAACCCGTGGCGGGCGACCACGCTCGAATGGCAGACGCCGCAGACACCGCCCGTGCACGGCAACTGGGGGCCGACGCTGCCGGTGGTCTACCGGTGGGCATACGAGTACAGCCAGCCCGGCCGTGCGGATGACTTCGTGCCGCAGAACGAACCGCCCACCGGCGCTCCCGACATGGGAGCGGAAACGGAAGCGGCGCCGGCAACCTCCATCCTCCCCGCCAGCGGGGTGCGCACATGACGACCGTGCCCCGCCACTTCGCGCCCGATGCATCTCCTGCATTGCCGCACGCCGGGCGCATGGGCTTGCGCGTCTTCATGGCCGTGGTGACGGCGCTGTTCTCGCTGCTGATCCTGGCCTACGCCATGCGCATGCGCGAGCCGGACTGGATGCCCGTCCCGCACCCGGCACTGCTGTGGTGGAACACCGGCATGCTGGCGCTGGCCAGCGTGGCCATGGAACTGGCACGGCGCGCGATCGCCCGCCGCGCAATCTGGCTGCTGGCGAGTGGCGCGCTTGCCGCGCTGTTCGTGTTCGGCCAATGGGCAGCATGGCAGCAGCTGTCTGCCACCGGGCAAGGCGTGGCAGTCAACCCATCCAACAGTTTTCTGTATGTGTTCACCGGCCTGCATGCTTCGCATGTCATCGGTGGCCTTGGCGTCTGGGCGGTGACGGTCGCGCGCCTGCGCAAGAACGCCGATCGCACCCAACGTGCCGTTGCCCTCTGCGCGACGTACTGGCACTTCCTGCTGGCCGTGTGGCTCGTGCTGCTGGCCGCAATGTGGTGGATCACGCCCGCCTTCGTCAGCGCCATCTGCGGGCCGCTGTATGGAGCCACGCCATGAGCAACCCCACGCTTCCCACCGACTCAGCCCACGCCTTGCCCGAGGGCTGGCCCGGCATCGTCAACGACTGGTCGGGCGACCGCGAAACCTTCAGGGTGCCGTGGGGCAAGGCCATGATGTGGATCTTCCTGCTGTCGGACACCTTCGTCTTCAGCAGTTTCCTGATCGGCTACATGACGGTGCGCATGTCGACCACCGTGCCATGGCCCGACCCGTCCAAGGTGTTCGGGCTCTCGGTGGGCGGAGTGGAAGTGCCGCTCCTGCTGATCGCCATCATGACGTTCGTACTCATCAGCAGCAGCGGCACGATGGCCATGGCGGTGAACTTCGGCTACCGGCGTGAGGCAAAGCGGGCGGCGCTGCTCATGCTGGCGACCGCCATCCTGGGCGCGGCGTTCGTGTCGATGCAGGCGTTCGAGTGGACCAAGCTGATCGTGCACGAGGGCATCCGCCCGTGGGGCAACCCGCTGGGCGCAGCGCAGTTTGGCGCGTGCTTTTTCATGATCACCGGCTTCCACGGCTTTCACGTGACCTGCGGCGTGATCTACCTGTTGCTGGTTGCCCGCAAGATCCTGCAGCCGGGCTTTGCCGAACACGGCAACTTCCAGATCGTGGAGATCGCGGGCCTGTACTGGCACTTCGTCGATCTCGTCTGGGTGTTCATCTTTGCGTTGTTCTACCTGTGGTGAGGCCTGACATGGACCACACGGAACCCTCTGCCCACGGGCAACAACACCCCATCGGCATCTACCTGAAGATCTGGGGCCTGTTGTTCGTGCTGAGCACGATGTCGTACCTGGTCGATTATTTCCACGTGCAGGGGCTGATGCGCTGGACGCTGATCATCGTGTTCATGATCGCCAAGGCCGGGCTGATCGTCTCCGTGTTCATGCACATGATGTGGGAGCGATTGGCGCTGGTGTACGCCATCCTGATGCCGCCGCTGGCGTTGCTGGTGCTGATGGTGTTGATGGCGGCGGAAGCGCATCACACCTTTGGGATGCGCGCCCTCTTTTTCCATTGAGCGCCGTTCAGCTCGCCATCAAGCAACGGCCGTCGCGTCCAGCGCCTGCGTGAAATCCGCCACCAGATCGGCCTCATCCTCAATGCCGACCGACACACGCACCAGCGAATCGGCGATACCCATCGACGCGCGGCGCTCGGCACCCATTTCCCAGTAGATGGTGGGGGCGACCGGAATCACCAGCGTGCGCGTGTCCCCCAGGTGCGTGGCGCGCACGGCGTAGCGCAGGTGGTCGAGCATGTCGACGTAGTCGGCGCCGTCCACCAGTTCGAAGCTCAGCAGGCCGCCGTAGTGGCGGAACAGCTCGGTGGCGCGGGCGTGCTGGGGGTGCTCCGGCAGGCCGGGGTAGTAGACACGTGCCACCTTCGGGTGCGCGGCCAGCGTGCGGGCCAGCGCCAGCGCATTGCTGCAGGTGCGGTCAATGCGCAGGGCCATCGTTTCGGCGCCCACGGCAATGCGGTGCGCGGCATCGGCAATCAACGTCGCACCCTGGTCGCGCAGGCCCTTCTTGCGGATCTGCTGGATGCCCTGCATTTCCGGCTTGGCCTTGCGGTAGGCCGGATAGATGTTCGGATACGTCGCCCAGTCAAACAGGCCGGTATCCACCACCGCGCCGCCCAGCGCATTGCCGTGCCCGCCGATGTACTTGGACAGCGAATGCACCACCAGGCTCGCCTGCGCATCGCGCGCGCGGAACAGCCATGGGGACGTCATCGTGCTGTCGACCACGTAGATCAGGCCGCGTGCCTTGCAAACGTCGCCAATGCCCTTCAGATCCGCCACTTGCGTGCGGGGATTGGCAATGGTTTCCACAAAGACGAGGCGCGTATTCGGCTGCACCGCGTCGGCCACCGCCTGGGCCGACGTGGCATCGACGAACGTCACCTCCACGCCCAGGTTGCGCAGCGTTTCGAACACGCTGTTGGTGTTGCCGAACAGAAAGGCGCTGGAGACCACGTGGTCCCCCGCGCGCAGCATGGTCGAGAACACCGCCATGATGGCTGCCATGCCGGTGGCGAAGCACGCGGTGGCCACACCGGCTTCCATCATCGTGATCTTGGCTTCGAGTGCGGCCGTGGTCGGGTTGCCCTGGCGCGCGTAGGTGTAGCCGGGCTTGCCCTGGAACACGTCGATCAGCTCGCGCGTATCGGTATAACCGTACGTGGTGGACGTGTGCAGCGGCTTATGGATGGCGTAGTGCTCGACGCCGGCTTCGCGGTCGGCGTGCAGGAGGGCGGTGGTCAGTCCGGTCATGGCAGGGGCAACAGAAAGGCGGGAAAAGCTAGGAGGCGCTGGAAACAGCAGGAAAGTCACGCATTATCGCGCGATTCCGGGGCCACCTGGGGGCCAGAGCGCGGGCGGGCGTGGAACGTGGCTTGCGTCGCACCTCGCGTTGCAAGACCGACCGGATCCCAAGCCTGGTGACGAGCCCATCTCCTGCATCTTCCCCTCCTTCCCATCCTGCTGAGGCATCGAGCCTGCAGCAGCGGATCGTGGGCGCGTTGTGGCGCGCCATCTGGCGCTACCGCAAGCGCGTGCTGGTGGCCGTGGGGCTGCTCGTGCTGGCCAAGCTGTGTGCGGTGGGCGTGCCGATCGTGCTCAAGTGGATCGTCGACGGCTTTGGCGATGCCACCCGGGCGCGCGTGTTTCCGGCCTTCCTGCTGCTGGCCTATGCGGTATTGCGCTTTGGCGGCACGCTGTTCGGCGAGCTGCGCGACATGGTGTTCTCGCGCGTGTCGCAGCCCACGGTGGCGGGCTTCATGGCGCAGGCGTTCGAGCACCTGCATCAGCTCGGGCCGCGCTTTCATGCAAGCCGGCAGACGGGCGGGCTGATCCGCGATGTGGAGCGCGGCACCACCGGCATCGAGTTCCTGCTGGGTGTCGCGCTGTTCACGATCCTGCCGACCATGGTGGAGATCGGCTCCGTGCTGATCATCATGATGAGCCGCTACAGCGGGTGGTATCTCGTCACCATCCTGGCCACGTTTGCAGCCTACTGCACCGCAACCGTGCTGCTCACGCGACGCCGCGTGCGCCTGCAGCGGCAGATGAACGAGTTCGACTCGATGGCCGGCAGCCGGCTGCTCGACAGCATGCTCAACCACGAAGCCGTGAAGGTCTACACCAGCGAGCGCTTCGAGGCCCACCGCTACCGCGACATCCTGCGCCAGCGCATCGAGACGGCGGTGGCCAACCAGCGCGCGTTGTCATTGCTGCACGTGTCGCAAAGCGGCGTCATTGCCGGCGGTGTAGCGACCGTCATGCTGCTGGCCGGGCAGGACGTGACGCGCGGTGTGCTGTCGGTGGGCGATCTCGTGCTGATCAACGCGTACATCATCCAGGTGTGCCTGCCGCTCAACGCGCTGGGCTTCATGTTCCGCGAGGCCAAAGACGCCGCCATCAATGCAGAGCGCCTGTTCCAACTGCTTGAGCAGCGCGCCGATGTCGTGGACCTGCCCAACGGCGCACCGCTGCGCGTGACGCAGGGCGAGGTGCAGTTCGACCACGTGGATTTCGGCTACGAGAACACGCGGCCCATCCTTCACGAGCTGTCGCTGCACATTCCTGCGGGCCACACGGTGGCGGTGGTGGGCGGCAGCGGCTCGGGCAAGTCGACGCTGGCGCGGCTGCTGCTGCGCTTCTACGACCCCTGGGCGGGGCGCGTGTCCATCGACGGGCAAGACCTGCGCGTGGTCACGCAAGACAGCGTGCGGCGCGCGATCGGCATCGTCCCGCAAGACACGATCCTCTTCAACGACACCATCGCCTACAACATCGCCTACGGGCGCGAAGGCGCGACGATGGCCGAGGTGATCGAGGCGGCGCGCGCGGCCTATGTGCACGACTTCATCGCTGCGCTGCCCGAGGGCTATCAGACCATGGTGGGCGAGCGGGGGCTCAAGCTCTCGGGCGGTGAAAAGCAGCGCATTGCCATTGCGCGGGCGCTGCTGAAGAACCCGTCGATCCTGATCTTTGACGAGGCGACCTCTGCCCTGGATACACGCTCCGAACGCGCCATCCAGCGCGAGCTGGATCGGCTCTCGGCACATCGCACGACGCTGGTGATTGCGCACCGGCTCTCCACGGTGGTGGACGCGCACGAAATCGTCGTCCTGGAAAAGGGCCGCATTGTCGAGCGCGGCCGCCATGTCGACCTGCTGGCCGCCAACGGCGTCTATGCGCAGCTCTGGACGCTGCAGCGTCAACAGTCCGACCTGGAGCAGGCCCAGCACCGGCTTGCACAGCAGCCAATCAATCTCGTGGCGCTGGTGGTGAGCGTGCTCGACGGCCTGCGCGAGGCCATCGATGCACGCCGCATCACCGTGTATTCCGTCATCCGCTCTGAAACGCCGAGCATCACGGGCGACCCGAGCCGCCTGCAAGGCATCGTGGGCGATGTGCTGAGCCACGCCGTGCTGGCCAGCCACCCGGGCAGCCGCATCGAGATCGTGCTGGAGCGCGTGGAAGGGATGGCGCAGTTGCGCGTGACTGACACGATTGCCATTCCGGCTGCGGCTGCGGCCGCCATTCCCACCGCCTCGCACACGCCTGCCGAGATGGAGCCCGACGCCGCATTGTCGGCCTTTGGGCCGACGGCAACCCCGCCGGCGCCCGCGCCGTTCGACGTGCTGGACCCGGTGGAACCGCTAGCGCCGCTGCGGCAAGAGCCGCGCGCGTTCGACACCGCACTCGTGGCCACCGCGCAAGACGCAGCCCCAACACCGGCAGCCACGCTTGACCCGTTGTGGATTCGCTCTGTCGTCGAGCAGCACGGCGGGCGCTTTGCCGTCGTACCGCTGCCCCATGGCGAGGGCACAACGTATGTGATGGACTTCCCGATCCGCGCCGTGGCGCCGCTTGCGACCGCGCCCGGCGAGCCCGTGCCCGCCACCGCGCAGCAGGCGCCACGAGGCGAACGCACCACGCTTGCGCCGCCGGATGCGCTATCCGGGGTGCACGTGCTCATCGTCGATGACCAGGAAGACGCCCGCGAGATACTCCAACTGCTGCTGGAAGACTACGGCGCCACCGTCACCGCTTACGGCGCGGCCAAGCCTGCACTTGCTGCGTTGCGCGCGGCGCCGGGCAATTCCTGGCCCGATGTGCTGGTCTCCGACATTGCCCTGGGTGACGACGAAGACGGCTACGCGCTGCTGCGCAACGTGCGCTTGCTGGAGTCCGAACGCGACATGCCGCTCGATGCCCGCCTGCCCGCCGTCGCACTGTCCGGTTATGACAGACCGGAAGACCGTACGCGCGCGCTGCTGGCCGGTTTCCAGTTGCACCTGGCCAAGCCTACCGAGCGCGGCGAGCTGGTCACCGCCATCCTGAGCGTCATCCGCGCGCGGCGTGCGCCCGCGCATGAATCGCACGCCTCCCTTTCCTTCCAATCAGCCCAGGAGTCTCCATAAGCATGCTGGCCGATTTCGATCCTTCCGCCCAACGTGAGGCGCCGCAGAAACAACCGCACCAGACCACATCGCACTTTGCTGGCGCCGACGCCGCACGGCGTGCGGTGGAGATGGCGTTGCCGCTCATCACGCAAGCGATGAAGCGTCCGCAGGAGGTGGGCGACAGCGGCTTTCTGCACATCGTTGTGATAGACCCCGCACGCTCGCCTGCGGAATGCGCCTTTGATGACGCCGTGCTTTACGAATATTCGGTAGGCGATCGCGCGCAATGGGATGCGGACTACGCCGCCTATGCGCGCACCAAGGCACGGCTGGCCTGGCGGCACGGCATGAGCACACATGCGCTGCAGGCGTTGCGCCCGCACGTGCTGCGTGCAGGCGACACCAACCTGTGGGGCAGCGCCGTGCTCGACGGCATCGTGGTAGGCGTGAGCGGCGCGCTGCCGTTCTATGACGAAGCCTTTGCACATGTGGTGGCGGCATGCCTGCGCGCCATCGCCAAACAGGCCGCTGTCGCCACGGGCGGCACGCTGCGGCTCGCCTGACCTGCCCCACTCTTCATGCGCGGCGCGTCAGGCGTGATGCCGTCGCCGCGCCGTTTCTCCTTGCGCTCCACGTAAGAATTGCGCGGTCGCTTCGGCTGCGGCCTGCACCTGTCGCGTGACGCCATGGCGGCCCGCCGCGTGCACGGGTCACGCGCGACGTTCGCATCAACCTCCCGCAAACGCTTGTCCGGACAAGCGAGAGACGCTTCCCCGCATCGGCTCCGCACGCACCAGCGCGAAGCCCCGCCGCACAAGGTTGCACGCCATGGCACGCCGGCTGCTGTAGGTCTTCGCACGTGGCTTCCGAACACCTCACCACACAGGCCGCGGCCATAAGAGGAGAAACGACATGCGCATCGCCATGGTCAGTGAACACGCATCGCCACTTGCCGACCTGGGCGGTGTCGACTGCGGCGGACAGAACGTCTACGTGCGCCATGTCGCGCGCCAGCTTGCACGGCTGGGCCATCGTGTCGATGTCTTCACGCGCCGCGAGCGTCCGTGGGACCCGGAGGTGGTGCCGTTCGATAGCGGCTGCCGTGTCGTCCACGTGCCGGCCGGGCCGGCTGCCGTGCTGCCCAAGGAAGCGCTGCTGCCCCACATGCATGCCTTTGGCCGCCACCTGCTGAACCACTGCGCGCGCGCCCAGGCCAGCGGTGACGCCTACAACGTCATCCATGCCAACTTCTTCATGTCGGGCCTGGCATCGCTGGCGGCGTCCACGCGGTTGAACCTGCCGCTGGTCATGACCTTCCACGCGCTGGGCCGCGTGCGCCGATTGCATCAGGGCAGCGCCGATGGTTTTCCCGATGCGCGATTCGCGATCGAAGAGACGCTGGTACAGCGTGCCGACCGCGTCATCGCGGAATGCCCGCAGGATCAGGCCGACCTGGAAACGCTCTACCGCGCCCGCCCTGAGCAGATCGACGTGGTGCCGTGCGGCTTTGACGCCGGAGAATTTGCGCCCATCGACCACGCGCAAGCGCGACGCCGCCTGGGCGTGCCAGCCGATGCGTTTGTCGTGCTGCAACTGGGCCGCATGGTGGCGCGCAAGGGCGTGGACAACGTCATCGAGGCCATCGGTGAGCTGCCGGCCGACGCGCGCAAGCGCGTGCGCCTGTACGTGGTGGGCGGCAACACCGTCGTGCCGGACGTGGCCGCCACACCTGAGCTCGGCCGCCTGCAAGCCATTGCCGAGCGCGCCGGGGTGCACGCGCAGACCACCTTTGTCGGCAAGCGCGGCCGCGCCGATCTGCGCACCTGGTACAGCGCCTGTGATGTGTTCGTCAGCACGCCGTGGTACGAGCCGTTCGGCATCACGCCGGTGGAGGCCATGGCGTGCGGGCGCGCGGTGATCGGTGCGGACGTGGGCGGCATCCGCTCGACCGTGCGGCATGAGCGCACCGGCTTCCTCGTCCCGCCAAAAGACCCGCAAGCGCTGGCCGCACGGCTGCTGCAACTGATCCAGCAGCCCGAGCTGTGCCGCGAGCTGGGGCAGGCCGGGCTGGTGCGCGCCCGCATGCTCTACACGTGGCTGGGCGTGGCGGGGCAACTCGAGCGTGCGTACCTCAAGGCCATCGACAGCCACGCGCGCGCCGTGGGCCGCATGACCGATGCCGCGCCCAGCGCCAACGCTGCGGCGCTGGCAGGGCTCGCAGCCTGACCGGATTTCTTCCCACCCTTCCCTCTTCACCCCGCCATGACCCAGACCGATTTGAACTCGAACCCCAACACCACACCCACGCTGCGCGACCAGGTCATCATCGTGACCGGCGCGGGGCGTGGGCTGGGCGCCGCCATCAGCCGCGTGCTCTCTGCCGAAGGGGCCACGGTGGTCGCTACCGACTACGATGCCGGCACCGCCGACCGCACCGCCGCTGCACTGATCGCCGAGGGCAGCCAGTCGCACGCCATTGCGCTGGACGTGGGCGACGCAGCCGCCGTGCGCGGCGCACTCGATGAAGTGGTCGACCGCTTTGGCCGTGTGGATGCCGTGATCAACAACGCGGCCATCGACATCACGCTGCCCATTGATGAACTGAACGTGGAAGACTGGGACCGCGTGGTGCGCACCAACCTGCGCGGCCCGTTCCTGCTGGCCAAGCACGCCAGCGTGCTGATGCGCAAACGCGCGAGCGGTGCCATCGTCAACATCGCGTCAACCGCTTCGCGCCGTGCGTGGCCGAATGCGTCGGTCTACCACGCCACCAAATGGGGGCTGCTGGGGCTGTCGCACGCGCTGCATGCCGAGCTGCGCCCGCACGGCATCAAGGTCTCTGCCGTGATTGCCGGCGGCATGCGCACACCGTTCCTGCTCGACCGCTTTCCCGATATCGATGTGAGCAATCTGCAGGATCCGGCCAACGTGGCCGCCGCCGTGCGCTTCGTGCTGCTGCAGCTGCCCGAGACGGTGATCCCGGAAGTGATGGTGCTGCCGATGCGGGAGACGTCATGGCCCTGATGCGTGCGCCGTTGCAGCTGCGATCGCGCCCCGCCATCTTTCTCGACAAGGACGGCACGCTGCTGGAAGACGTGCCCTACAACGTCGATCCGGCACGCATTGCGTTGGCACCCGGCGCGGGCGAAGGCCTGCGGATGCTGGGCGCCACCGGCTCGCCGCTGATCGTGGTGAGCAACCAGCCCGGTGTGGCGCTGGGACTCTTTCCCGAGGCTGCGCTGGAAGGGGTGGCAAAGCGGCTGGGCGAATTGTTTGCGTTGCACGGCGCCACGCTGGGCGGCTTCTATTTCTGCCCGCACGCGCCGGCGGCCGATGGCAGCATCCATTGCGCCTGCCGCAAGCCGGGCGACGGGTTGTTACGCCAGGCCGCTGAGGCACACGGCCTTGCGCTGGAAGGCTCCTGGATGATCGGCGACATCCTCAACGATGTGGAAGCCGGCCGGCGCGCGGGCTGCCAGACCATCCTGATCGCCAACGGCAACGAAACGCTGTGGCAGCCGGGGCGGCTGCGCGTGCCGGATTACATCGTCGGGCGCTTTGACGAGGCGGCTGCCATCGTCATTGCCCAGCAGGCGCGGCATGCGCCGCGCGCACAACACCTGAGGGCGGTTGCATGATCGCAGCGGGGATTCCCGAGCGCCGTGCCGTGTGGGCCAACGCGAGCCGCATCCTGTGCGTACGGCCTGACAACCTGGGCGACGTGGTCATGACCACGCCGGCCTTTCACGCGCTCAAGGCCGGCGGGCAGACCCGCCGCGCCAGCCGCCATCTCACGTTGCTGACATCGCACTCGGGCGCCACGGCGGCGCCGCACCTGTCCGACATCGACGACGTGATCGTCTGTGATGTGCCGTGGGCCAAGCACGCCAGCGCGGCCGATGCTGAGCAGACACGCGCACTGGTCGACACCCTGCGCGAGGGCGCATTCGACGCGGCGGTCATCTTTACCGTGCACACGCAGAATCCGTTGCCGGCCGCCATGCTGTGCTTTCTGGCCGGCATTCCGCTGCGCCTGGCGCATTGCCGCGAGAACCCGTACGCGCTGCTGACGGACTGGATTGCCGACCCCGATGCGCGCATTGCCGCCACCGCGCCCGGTGACGTGCGCCACGAAGTGCGCCGTCAGCTGGACCTCGTGCAGCACGTGACCGATGTGGCCGCGCATCTGCCGCATCGGCTGCGCTTCAACGTACGCCCAGCGGATCGCGATGCCGTGCGCGCCAAGCTGGGCGAGCGCGGCGTTACTACGGACGCCCCGTGGATCGTCCTGCATCCGGGTGCGACCGCAGCGTCGCGGCGCTATCCGCCCGATCGCTTTGCGCATATCGCCTGCACGCTGGCGAACCGGTATGGCTGCCCGGTGCTGGTGACCGGCGCACCCGCCGAAGCGGAACTGGTGCAGCAGGTGTGCCTGCCAGGGCTCATTGCCGGGCAGCGCGTGCTGAACATGGCCGGGGCGCTCACGCTGGGCGAGCTGGCGGCGCTCATCGAAGGTGCGGCGCTGCTGGTGTCCAACAACAGCGGCCCCGTACATCTGGCGGCAGCCACGCAAACGCCGGTGGTCGATCTCTACGCGCTGACCAATCCGCAGCACACGCCGTGGGCCGTGCCGCACGCGGTGCTCTCGCATCAGGTGCCGTGCCGCTATTGCTATCGCAGCGTGTGTCCGCTCGGCCATCAGGCGTGCCTGACCGGCGTGACGGAAGAGGAAGTGGTCGCCGCCGCGCACCCGCTATGGCAGTCGTCGCGCGTGGCGCAGGCGTTATGGCCTGCTTCCGTCGTGCCTGCGTTGCCTGTATCGAATGCGCCAACGCCGGTCGCCTGAGCGTTGCGCGTGACCTGTACTGACTGAATCGATTGACGGAGCCCCCGCATGGAAGCCAAACCGCTCTACACCCTCGGCATCAACGCGGCGTATCACGATTCTTCCGCCACGCTGGTGCGTGACGGTGTGGTGATTGCCGCCGCTGAAGACGAACGTTTCACGCACGTCAAGCACGCCAAGCGGCCGGTGCCGTTTTCCACCTGGCAGTTGCCGTATCACGCCATCGATTACTGCTTGGCCGAAGCCGGCATCGACCTGGCGCGCGTGGACCAGGTCGCCTACTCGCTCGACCCGGCCCTGCTGACCGACCTGCAGGCGCAGACGCATATCGCGCTGCCGCGGCAGCCGTCGGCGCAATTGGACCTGCCGCCCGGCGCCGCGCCGTGGGACCCGCTGTTTCTCTCTTACGTGCTGAACGCGCCGCGCCAGCTGGCCGACGGCGCGCCGCATCATCTGCAGGCGCGCTTCGCCAACGTGAAGCACACCGGGCCGTTCCGCTGGTCGTTTGTCGAGCATCACCTTGCGCACGAGGCCAGTGCGTTCCTGGCGGCACCGTTCGACGACTGCGCCGTACTCACGATGGACGGACGCGGCGAGCGCGCGACCACGTCCTACGGCCTGTTCAGCGACGGCGAATACACGCGCCTGCAGCAGGTGGACCTGCCGCATTCGCTCGGCCTGTTTTACGAAGAGGTGACGGACTACCTCGGCTTTCTGCGTTCGTCGGACGAATACAAGGTGATGGCGCTGGCGTCGTACGGGGAGCCCCGCTATGTCGACGCATTCCACGAGATGGTGCGGGTCGAGACCGACGGCCGCTACACCGTGGCCCCTTTGCGGCTGGAAGAACGTTTCGGCCCGCCGCGACAGCGTGGCGGCCCGATGGAACCGCGCCACTTTGACATTGCGCGTTCGCTCCAGCAGGTACTGGAAGAGACGGTGCTGACGATGAGCCAGTGGCTGCATCAGGCCACCGGCGCAAGCAATCTGGCCATGGCCGGCGGCGTGGCGCTCAACTGCGTAATGAACGCGCGCATCCGCGACCGCGGCCCGTTCGAAAACGTCTGGGTGCAGCCGGCAGCCGGCGATGCCGGCACGTCGCTCGGTGCCGCGCTGTGGACGGATTACCAAACGCGCGGCAACAAACAGCGCCTGTGGAAAATGGACCACGCCTATCTCGGCCCGTCGTATGCCGATGAAGAGATCGAGCAGTTCCTCGCGTGGTCAAAGCTGCCGTTCGAGCGCCTGGACAACATCGCCGAGCAGACCGCCGAGCTGCTGGCGCAGGGCCAGGTGATCGGCTGGTTCCAGGGGCGCATGGAGTTCGGCCCGCGCGCGCTGGGTGCGCGGTCCATCCTCGCCTCGCCCATCCCCGCCGACATGCAGGCGCGGCTGAACGAGATCAAGGACCGCGAGGACTTCCGCCCCGTCGCTCCGGTGGTGATGGAAGAACGCGCCGCCGACTGGTTTGTCGGTGCGCAAACCGCACCGTTCATGCTGTTCATCTTCGATGTGCGGGAAGACCGCGCCACGCAGATCCCGGCCGTGCGCCACGTTGATGGCACCGCGCGCGTGCAGACCGTCAACCGGCGCCAGCATCCGCTGTACTACGACCTGCTGGCGGCGTTCGAGCGGCGCACCGGCGTGCCGATCCTGGTGAACACGTCGTTCAATACGCGCGGCGAGCCCATGGTCTGCAGCCCCCGCGATGCGGTGGAATCGTTCTGGACCTCGCCGCTCGACGCGCTGGTGATCGGGCCGTTCCTGCTGCGCAAGACGGCCCTGCGCCCGGAGCAATCGCAGACCCAGGAAGACGGCGCCGTACGCAATGTCGACGGGCTGCGGCGCGTCCCAGGCCTGGCGGGGGTCGCATGAACCAGCCGATGCCGTTTGACGTGTCGTCGGTGACCCCCGTGCAAGGGGAGCCAGCCATGTCCGTCGTGATTGCGACATGGCGACGGCCGCAGATGCTGCAACGCTGCCTGGACGGCCTGCGCGCGCAGACGTTCGACGCGCGCCGCGTGGAACTGGTCGTCGCCGACGACGGCCCGGACGACGCCACCCGCGCGGTCGTGGACGGCTTTGCCGCAGCGTCCCCCGGCTGGCGCGTGCAGTACGTGCCTGTGCGCGAAACGCAGGGCCCCGCCGCCGCACGCAACCGCGGCTGGCGCGCCGCCACCGGTCACATCGTCGCCTTCACCGACGACGACACCATTCCGGCGCCCACGTGGCTCGCGGAAGGCTGGCGCATCATGACCACTGCCGAGGGCGCCAGTGGCCCTGAGAGCGACCAGCCGCCCGACGCCGCCACCGGCGCAGTCCGCATGCCGTTGCCCGAGCGTCCGACGGACTACGAGCGCGATGCCAGCGGCCTCACCCGGGCCGAATTCGTCACCGCCAACTGCTTTGTACGGCGCGCGATGCTGGAGCGTGTCGGCGGCTTTGACGAGCGCTTCCGGCTCGCGTGGCGGGAAGATTCCGACCTGCAGTTCCGCATTCTCGATGCAGGGGGGCGCATCGTGCAGGCGCCGCGCGCCTTGATGCACCACCCCGTGCGGCCGGCGCCGTGGGGCGTGAGCGTGTCGCAGCAGCGCAAAGTGTTTTACGACGCGCTGCTTTACAAGAAGCACTCCCGGCTCTACCGCACGCGCATCCGGCCGGTGCCGCCGTGGCATTACTACGGCGTGGGGGCTGCCGTGGTGGTTGCAGTGGCCGCGCTGGCCGCGCACCTGCCCTGGGTGGCCGCTGCGGCCGCTGTGGTGTGGCTGGCACTCACGCTGCGCTTCACCGCCATGCGGCTGCGGGGCACCGCACACACCGCGCGGCATGTGCTGGAAATGTTTTGGACGTCCATCGCCATCCCGCCGCTCGCGCTGTACTGGCGCTTGCGCGGTGCGTGGCATTTCCGGGTCTGGTTCCTATGACGCCCGCTGCTGAACTTTTGCGCGGCGCGCGCCGCATTGCCGTCTTTCGCGCCTTGCAACTCGGCGACATGCTGTGCGCCGTGCCCGCCCTCCACGCCTTGCGGGCCGCCGCGCCCCAGGCGCACATCACGCTCGTGGGCCTGCCGTGGGCGCGCCAGTTCCAAGAGCGCTATGCCGATCTGCTCGACGACTTTGTCGCGTTCCCGGGCGGCGACGGCTTTCCGGAAGCCGGGCCTGGCGATGCAGAGGCGACACACGCGTTCTATGCCGGCATGCGGGCACGCTGCCTGGATGTCGCCATCCAGCTGCACGGCAGCGGACCGCAATCGACGGAAGTGGTCCGGCAGTTTGGTGCGCACCATGTGTTCGGATTCCAACCCAATGGCGTGATCCCGCGGCAGCCGGATCCGGGGTTGCTCCCGTGGCCGACGCAGTTGCCTGAGGCGCAGCGCCTGCTGGCGTTGCTTAATCACCTGGGGGCGCCGGCCGTGCCGGCCACGCCCGACTTTCCGCTCATGCGCGACGACTATGCCGAAGCGCTTGCCCTGCTGCGCCACCACGCGCTGGACCGCGACCGCCTGGTCTGCCTGCACCCCGGCGCGCGCATGCCCACGCGGCGCTGGTGGCCGGAGCGCTTTGCTGCGGTGGCCGACACGCTCATCGTCAGCGGTTTTCATGTGGTGATCACGGGTGCGCCTTCGGAGGCGGCGCTCGTTGAAGAGGTCCGCAGCCACATGCGCCAGCGTGCGGCCTCGGTGGTCGGGCAAACCTCGCTTGGCGGGCTTGCTGCGCTGCTGCGGCTGGCGCGCCTGCTGATCTGCAACGACACCGGCGTGTCGCACGTGGCGGCGGCGGTGCGGGCGCCGAGCCTGGTCATTGCCTGCGGCAGCGACGTGGAGCGCTGGGCGCCGGCAGACCGCACGCTGCACCGCGTGCTGGCCGCGCATCCGCCATGCCGGCCCTGCATGCACTGGACGTGCCCCACCGGGCACGAATGCGCGCGCGATGTGACGGTGCACGAACTGCTCGACGCCGCGTATGCCGCGCTGTTCGACCCCGATCTGCACCTGCGCGCATCGCATGCACCGCAAGCCGCCGACGCTCCCACCGCATCGCACACGATCGAGAATTCGACCTCATGACCCACCCCACGCGACAACGCCTGCGCATCCTGACGTGGCACGTGCACGGCAACTACCTGTACTACCTGTCGCAGGTGCCGCACGACTTCTATCTCGTGACGCGGCCGCCCGATGCCTCAGGCCGCGTGCCGCCGGGTTATGCGGGCAAGGTCGGCGTGTTGCCCTGGGGTGACAACGTGCACGAAGTACCGTTCGATGCCGTTGCCGGGCAGCACTTCGATGCGGTGCTGTATCAGTCCCGCGCGCAGTGGGAAGACGATCGCCTGTCGGTGCTCAGTGCCGCGCAGCGGGCGCTGCCGACGATCTATCTCGAACACGATCCGCCGCAGGAACACCCCACCAATACACGGCACTGGGTGCAAGACCCGAACGTGCTGCTGGTGCATGTAACGCCGTTCAATGCGTTGATGTGGGACAGCGGCATCACCCCGGCACGCGTGATCGAGCACGGTGTGCACTTACCCGTGCCGGCCAGCTACACCGGCGAGCTGGAGCGCGGCATCGTGGTCGTGAACCACCTGCACAAGCGGGGGCGCCGGCTGGGTGCGGACGTGTTCCAGTCGCTGCGCCAACACGTGCCGCTTGACCTGGTCGGTATGGGCGCGGAAGCGGCGGGCGGGATCGGCGAAGTGGGCAACCTCGACCTGCCCACCTTCTGCGCGCGCTACCGCTTCTTCTTCAACCCCATCCGCTACACCAGCCTGGGCCTGGCGGTGGTGGAAGCCATGACCGTCGGCATGCCGATTGTCGGCCTGGCCACCACGGAGATGAGCACGGTCATTCGCAACGGCCACAACGGCTACGTCGATACCAGCCCCGAAGCGCTGGCCGGTGTCATGCAGACGCTGCTGCGCGATCCGGCCCTGGCCCGCAGCTGGGGCGACGCAGCACGCGAGACGGCCCGCACGCGTTTCGGCATCGACCGCTTCGTCGCCGATTGGCTGGACGCGTTTGCCACCGTCATGGAAAACAAGAAGGAGGCGGCATGAGACACCACGGAGACGCACACCACCCCGGCCACCCCGAGCCGCACCACCACTGGCGCGACCAGCGCCGCGTGCTGGTCACCGGCGGCGCGGGCTTTCTCGGCTCGCACCTGTGCGACCGCCTGCTGCGCGACGGGCACGATGTGCTGTGCGTCGACAACTTCTACACCGGCACCAAGCGCAACATCGCCCACCTGCTGGGGCATCCGCGCTTCGAAGTGCTGCGCCATGACGTGACCTTCCCGCTGTATGTGGAGGTGGACGACATCTACAACCTCGCCTGCCCGGCCTCGCCCATCCACTACCAGCACGACCCCGTGCAGACCACCAAGACGAGCGTGCACGGCGCGATCAACATGCTGGGGCTGGCCAAGCGCGTGGGCGCGCGCATTCTGCAAGCGTCAACCAGCGAGGTGTATGGCGACCCCCATGAACATCCGCAAACCGAGCGCTACTGGGGCAACGTCAACCCCATCGGCGTGCGCTCGTGCTACGACGAGGGCAAGCGTTGCGCCGAGACCCTCTTCATGGACTACCGCCGCCAGCATGGCCTCGACGTCAAGGTGGCGCGCATCTTCAACACCTACGGCCCGCGCATGCACCCGAACGACGGGCGCGTCGTCTCCAACTTCATCATGCAAGCCTTGGCCGGCGACCCGATCACGCTTTACGGCGATGGCCGCCAGACACGCGCCTTCTGCTACGTGGACGATCTGATCGACGCGCTGGTGCGCTTGATGAACACGCCGGCGGATTTTTCGGGACCGGTCAACGTGGGCAACCCGGTAGAAATGAGCATGCTCGACATCGCGCGGCAGATTGTGGCTTGCACGCGCTCGACGTCGGAACTCGTCTTCCACCCGCTGCCGCAAGACGACCCGACGCAGCGCTGCCCCGACATCACCCTCGCCCGCGAGGCGCTTGGCTGGGAGCCCCGCACGGCGCTTGAAGTCGGGCTGGCGCGTACGGTGGAGTATTTCCGGCAGCAGTTCTTCCTGGCGCCGATGCCCGCGCTGGCCTGACCTCGGCCTTCGCGGGCGCTCTTCTGAAATCGGGTTAGCCGATCGACAGTGTGGGGATGGCGCGGCGGCGCTGGCGGTCAGCATCCATCTGCCGCCACAGCGCCACGGTCGTCGGCTGCACGGTATGCCGATGCAGCAAGGTGCGCGGCAGCCGCACCAGCGCGGCGGGCAACGCCTCCGCCAGCACGCCCTGTTCGGCCATCGCGCGGATGGCGCGGCCCGTCACTCGCCAGGCGAGATCCAGCGGCAACCGCAGCCAGGCGCTCAGCAACTCGTTGCGCGCCAGCAGTGCACGCCGCTGTGTCACATCACGCACCGGCGATGGGTTGTGGTGCGTGACCACCTCCCTGCAGTAGACGATGCGCCAGCCCGCGTCGACCAAGTCGAGCGCGAGCACGCTTTCTTCACCGCCGATAAAAAGGTCGCGCCGGTAGCCGCCGGCCTCGGTAAAGGCGCGTGTGCGGACCACGCAGGCGCCGGCCATGAAGCCCAGCAGTGCGGGACCCGGCAAGCCGTCGGAAGGCAGCGTGCTGGTGGCCATGGGCTCGCACGCCGTGTCGTCGCGCCGCGTGGGCCCGACCACGACATGCGCCGCTACCACGCCCACCGACGGATACCGCTGCAGCACATCCACCGCGCGTGCCACCGAACCGGGCAACCACGCGGTGTCGTCATCGCAGAAAGCCACGTAAGGCGTATCGATGCTCGCTACGCCAAAGTTGCGACCCGCCGCACCGTAGTTGCGCGGCACCCGGACGAGTGTGATGTCGGGAAAGCGCGCGGCGATCTGATCGGCGGTGCCGTCGGTCGAGCCGTTGTCCACCACCACGATGGGCCACGGTTCATCGAGCGCGGCGAGGTTGCCAAGCGTTTCAAGCACGGTGGCTGCACGGTTGTACGTCAGCACGACGACGGAACACGGTGCCTGCGCACTGCGGGCGTCATCCAGCGGTTGCATGATCGGGTTCTCCTTGCTTGGGTTCCAGTAGCCAGAAACGTTCGGGCTGGTGCAGGTCTTCCACGCCGCCGGGGCCGAACGCGCGCAGCTGACTGGCGTAACAGGCCACGGCGCGACGCTTCTGACGGCCATCGACGGCTGTGAGGGGCGATACCGGCGTGGCCACGATGTCCTGCGCGGCCAGCGCAACGATGCGGTCCTGCACGGCACCGCGCCCACGCCGGTACAGCGCGTCCTCATAGCCGATCCAGAGCCGCTGCGGCAGCTTGCGCAGCAGCATCAGCGCCGCTTCGTGCACAAGTACGTGGTCGCTGTGGAACAGCCCCAGCGGTACGAACACCGCATCTGCCGTGCGTCTTTCCACCAGCCGGTATAAGGCACGCTCCAGTTCGGCCACGGTGGGCGTTTGCCCGTACTGGCTGTCGCAAAAACCGAGGTGATGCACCGTGGCGCTGACCTGCGCGTGGGCCTGCGCATCTTCCAGCCGGCGAGCGGCCACCGCCTGGTTGGAATCGGCAAAGCCCGCTTCTTGGTCCCAGGTCGTTGAGACCGGAGTTTCGGGCGCGCCACCAAACACCGTGACCGTGCGGCTGCCGTGATGCGCCGCCAGCAACGCACCGCACGAGAAGATCGCGTCGTCAAAGTGCGGCGAGATCACCAGCACCGGGCCGAGGCTCGCGACGCGATCGTGCAGCGCCCGGCTCATGCGCGCGAGGCGCGGGGCGTGCGAGCGCCGTCAGTCGCGTGCGGGTCAAGCTTGACCCTCAACCGGCCTGGCTCGCGCGTATCGAAGGCGAGGCAGGCATCGAGCGCTCCCGCCATCGGCGCGCCCACCGCCAGATTGCGCAGATCGTCGCCGAGCGCCTCCACTACCCTCCCCACGCCTTCGTGGCCGAGGATGCGGCCCACGGTGCCGCATACGAAGTGCAGATCCGTCCCGCAGATGGCGCTGGCCCTCAGGCGCACGGTGGCGTCGGTGGGCTCGCGCAGTGTCGGCTCGGGCACGTCTCTCAGACGAATGTCGCCGATGCCGTGGAATACAACCGCTTTCATGATTGACCCCTGGTTGGTGAACTGGACACCGCGCCGGAAGCGCGGTTTCGCCCGAGACACGCAACCGCGGTGCCTGCGCCGCAGCCGGTTGTTTTTTCAGGAACCTCGCGCGGCCAGCACGAAGAACAGCAGCGTGCTGGCGCACATGCACAGCGTCGCCACCCAGGCGGTGCCATGCAGCAGCGGCGAGCTGCGAAACGGCCCCATCACCGCCTTGCGGCGCGACATCAACTGCAGCATCACCATGACCGGCGTGGCGGCCACGCCGTTGAGCACGGCGGCCCAATACAGCAACTTGAAGGGCTCGATGGGCAGGAACACCATCACCATGGCTGCGGCCATCACCAGTGTCAGGAAGAGGTAGAACTTGGGCGCGTGGTGCACCTTGGCTTCCAGGCTGCTATGCCACTTGAAGGCCTCGGCAGCGGCATAGGCGGCAGACCCGGCCAGCACCGGCACCGCCAACAATCCTGTGCCGATCACGCCCACGGCAAACAGCATCTGTGCAAAGCGGCCGGCCACCGGCTTGAGCGCCTCGGCGGCCTGCGCACAGGTTTCGATGTGGGTGATGCCGTGCGTGTGCAGCGCATAGGCGGCTGTCAGCATGATGCAGAAGGCGATCAGCGCCGACACCGCCATCCCGACGGTCGTGTCGATGCGGATGCGTGCGAGCTGGTCCTTCGCCTGCCACGGCGCATGCTTGAGCGGCGCTTCGTCTTCAGCCAGCCGCGTTTCTTCGACCTCGCCGGCGGCTTGCCAGACAAACAGATACGGGCTGATGGTGGTACCAAACACGGCTACCAACGTCATCGCATAGTCCTTGGACCACTGCATCCGCGGCACCACCGTGTCGTGCAGCGCATGCGCCCAGTCGACCTGCACGACAAACGCCGTGGCAACGTACGCGAGCAGCGACAACGCAATCCATTGCAGATAGCGCGCATAGCGCCGATACGGCATCCAGACTTGCAGCACGAGCGTCACCACCGCAAACAGGCAGGCGTACCACGCCGTGGCGCCGCCCACGAGCAGCCGCACGCTGTCGCCCATGGCCGCAATGTCCGCACCCACGTTGATGACGTTGGCCACCGTGACGAGCGCCACGAACGCATACGCCAGCCACGGCGAATGATGCCGCCGAATGTTGGCGACCACGCCCTGCCCGGACACCCGCCCCAGCCGAGCACTGACGAGCTGGATGGCGATCATCAGGGGCAGCGTGAGCAACAGCGTCCAGAGCATGGCCGTGCCGACCTGTGCCCCGGCCTGTGCATACGTGGCGATGCCGCTCGGGTCGTCATCCGCCGCACCGGTGATGAAGCCGGGCCCCAGCCGGCGGTACCACGGGGTGTCGTTTGCAGCGGGCACGCTGGGCTTAGCTGCAGTTGTCGGTGGGCGGTGCGTCTGGCATCTGCTCGCCGGGGTCGAGCAGCCTGTCTCGCGTGATGCCCGGCGGCACCTCGCCCTGACGCATGCGGCGCAGCGTATCGTGCCGGCTCTGCGGTTTGGGTGCGGTGCTGCCGGTGCGGCCCACTTCCGCATTGGCAGGCCGGTCGCCCGGTTTGCGGTGCGAATCGGCCTGTTCCCAATCGGCCTGACGTTGTTCTGCGTCTCGGTTTTCCTTGTGTTGCTTGTCTCGCATGGTCGGCTCCGGTGTGCGTGTGCGGGTGTGCAAAATCAGCGGCGCTTGCGGATCAGGCTGACCTGTCCGTTGCGCTCCAGGATGGCGGCCTCCACATCGTCGAGCGTGCGTGAGCCCAAGGTCTGGCGCGCGCTTTCTTGCACATCGCCCACAGTGATGAGCGCCGCATCCATCTGGCCCTGGTCGAAGCGCCCTTCGCGATAGACCTCGCGTTCGCGGCCCGCGATGAGCCGATCGAGCTTGGGCAGCCGCACGCACGCCCAACCCAGCAGACGGTGCACCGCTACCAGTGCGAGCGACGCCGACACCGTGGCCACAAACGGCGACGCCCCGACGATCGCGCGGCTCAGCGTTGCCCCAAGCAACACGGCGACAACGAAATCGAATGGCGCGCGCTGCCCGAACGAGCGCCGACCGGATAAGCGCACCAGCGCCAGGCCGATGGCGAACACCACCACCGCGCGCATCGCGGTTTGCAGCGGGTTGAGATCCTTGCCTTCGCCAAACAGGAACAGCAGCGTGTCCATGGCGCCTCCCGTTGTCGATGTGGAGTCTGTTCCACCAGGAGAGCAAGCGGCGTGCCGCAGTGCATGCGGCCAAGACTCCACCTGACGCTACGTCCGAGCGCAATGGCATACCGCGTGCTGAAAGCCAGGGTATCCACTCTTTTTTATAGGGAGCCCGCCATGCCCGACCAACCCCAACAGCAACCGCCACAGCATCAGCACCGCCAGCCCGGCACGGAGAGCGAGATGACGCCGCGCCCGCAAGCCGAGATGGAAAATTACGTCGGCGGCAGCAAGCTCACAGACAAGGTGGCCATCGTCACCGGCGGCGACAGCGGCATCGGCCGTGCCGTCGCCATCGGCTTCGCCAAGGAAGGCGCCGACGTGCTGATCGCCTACCTGGACGAACACGACGACGCCAACCAGACCTGCCGCCTCGTACGCGCGACCGGCCGCCGCTGCGAAGCCATTGCCGGCGACCTGGGCGACGAAGCACACGCCCGCGCGGTCGTCACGCAGGCGGTCGCCACCTTTGGAAAGATCGACATCGTGGTGAGCAATGCGGCGGAACAGCACCCGCGGCAAAGCCTGGCCGACATCGATGCGGCGCAACTGGAACGTACGTTCCGCACCAACGTCTTTGCGATGTTCTATTTGATCCGTGCCGCGCTGCCGCACCTGCATGCAGGCGCACGCATTATCACGACCACGTCGGTCACGGCGTTTCGCGGCAGCGGGCACCTGGTGGACTACGCCGCCACCAAGGGCGCTATCGTGGCGTTCACGCGCTCGCTCGCGCAGCAACTGGCGGAGAAAGGCATCCTGGTGAACGCCGTGGCGCCCGGGCCGATCTGGACGCCGCTGATTCCGTCCACCTTCGACGCCGAGCACGTCGCCAAATTCGGCAGCAAGGAGCCTCTGGGCCGGGCTGGCCAGCCGGATGAAGTGGCACCGTGCTACATCTTTCTCGCGTCGGCCGATGCGAGCTACATGACGGGGCAGACGCTGCATCCGAACGGGGGCGAAATCGTCAACGGGTGAGGGAACACATCCCGCCGCATAACGGCAAATCAATCCGCCACCCTCGGGGCCGCCCAGTGTCCATGGTCTTGACCCGCGGTTCCGCCCCCGTCGCTGAATCGCGCCCCCCCCGTCGGGCGCCTCCGACTGCGCCCCGCCTTCTCGTAAGCCACTTTCGGCGTCGATTGGCGCCGCCCTTCAGTTGCCCTGGCAGCCGCCGTTATGCAATGTAATAAAGTCTGATCATAGGAACATTCTGATCGGCACCCCTCGGCGATAGAATGACTGGTCACCGCCGTTCGAGCGGTCTTCGTCCCCCAATCAACGCACCGCGGTTCTGAAACGCCTCCATGTGGATTGTCCAACTCGCGCTGCGAAGGCCGCTGACGTTCATCGTCCTCGCCTTGCTGATCCTGCTGGCGACGCCGTTTACGCTCATGCGTACGCCAACGGACATCTTTCCGGAAATCGACATTCCGGTCGCCAGCATCATCTGGAACTACAACGGCCTGCCAGCCAAGGAGATGGCCGACCGCATCGTGTCTGTCACGGAGCGCAGCCTGACCACCACCGTCAACGACATCGAGCATATCGAGTCGCAATCGTTGGGCGGCGTGTCGATCATCAAGGTCTTCTTCCAGCCCAACGCCAACATCCAGACCGCACTCGCGCAGATCGTGGCGAGCACGCAGGCGCAGGTGCGGCAGTTGCCGCCGGGCACGACGCCGCCGCTGGTGATCAAGTATTCAGCGTCAAGCATTCCGATCCTGCAACTGGGGCTGTCGAGCAACACGCTATCGGAGCAGGAACTCAATGATGCGGCGGTAAACTTCCTGCGCCCGCGCCTGATCACGGTGCCCGGCATCGCCGTGCCGTTCCCGTATGGCGGCAAGAGCCGGCAGATCACGGTCGATCTTGATACGCAGAAACTGTTGGCGCAGGGCCTGACGCCCGTGGACATCGTCAACGCGGTGGGCGCGCAGAACCTGATCCTGCCCGCCGGCACGCAAAAGATCGATGCCACCGAATACGGCGTCACGCTCAACGGCACGCCAGGCAGCATTGCCGCGCTCAACGCGATTCCGGTCAAGACCAGCAACGGCGCCACGCTCTACCTGGGCGATGTGGCCCATGTGCGCGACGGCTTCTCGCCGCAGACCAACGTGGTGCGCCAGGACGGCCAGCGCGGCGTGCTGCTGTCCATCCTGAAGAATGGCGGCGCGTCGACGCTCGATATCGTCAACAACATCCACAAGCTCCTGCCGGCCGCGGCCGCTGCCCTGCCGCAAGACTTGAAGATCACGCCGCTGTTCGACCAGTCGCTGTTCGTGAAAGCGGCCATTGAAGGCGTGATCCGCGAGGCGATCATCGCCGCGTGCCTGACCGCCGCCATGATCCTGCTGTTCCTCGGCAACTGGCGCAGCACGGCCATCATTGCGGTGTCGATTCCGCTGTCGATCCTCTCGTCGATCATCGTGCTGCATCTGCTGGGCGAGACCATCAACCTGATGACGCTCGGTGGGCTGGCGCTCGCGGTCGGGATTCTGGTGGACGACGCCACCGTCACCATCGAGAACATCGAGCGCCATCTGCACGAAGGCAAGGCGCCCGTCACCGCCATCCTGGACGGCGCGGCCGAGATTGCCGTGCCGGCCTTCGTGTCGACCCTCTGCATCTGCATCGTGTTCGTGCCGATGTTCTTCCTCACGGGCGTGGCGCGTTATTTGTTCGTGCCGATGGCCGAAGCGGTGATCTTCGCCATGCTGGCGTCGTATGTGCTCTCGCGCACGCTCGTGCCGACGCTGGTGATGATGCTCATGACCGGCCACACCGACGACGCAAAGAAGCCTGGCCCACGTTTGACCACATTCGGCCGCATCTACGAGGCATTCAATCGCCAGTTCGAGCACATGCGCGGCAACTACGCCGCCGTCCTGGGCGGGTTGCTGGAGCGCCGCCGCGTGTTTGCACTGTCGTTCCTGGGCTTCTGCGTGGCGTCGTGCGCGCTGTTCCTGGTGCTCGGCCGAGACTTTTTCCCCGATGTGGATGCGGGCCAGATCCGTCTGCACATGCGTGCACCGTCGGGCATGCGCATTGAAGAGACGGCACGCCTGGCCGACGAGGTGGAGACGGCCATCCGGCAGATCATTCCCAAGAACGAGTTGTCGACGATTCTCGACAACCTCGGTGTTCCGAACTCGGGTATCAACCTGTCGTACAGCAACGCCGGCACCATCGGCACGCTGGACGGCGAAATCCTCATCGCCCTGCACGAGGGCGAGCGCAAACCCAGCGCCGAATACATCCGGCGCCTGCGCGAAGAACTGCCGAAGCGGTTCCCCGGCGTGGAATTCGCCTTCCAGCCCGCAGACATCGTCAGCCAGATCCTGAACTTCGGCCTGCCGTCGGCCATCGACGTGCAGTTCTCAGGCGCCGACGTGGCCACCAACAAGCAGCTCGCGGGCATGCTGGCCAACCGCATCAAGCAAATACCGGGCGCCGTGGATACACACGTACACCAGCGCTTCGACCAGCCCACGCTGGCCTTGAACATGGACCGCACGCGCATCCAGCAGGTCGGGCTCGAAGGCCGCGACGTGGCGCAGAACCTGCTGGTGTCGCTCAGCTCCAGCTTCCAGACTTCACCCACGTTCTGGCTGAACCCGATCAACGGTGTGGTGTACCAGGTGGCCGTTACAAGCCCGCAATACCGCGTCGACTCCCTCGACGCGCTACTGCGCACCCCGGTGGCGGGCTCACGTGGTGGCGCGGCACAAGCAGGGGGGCCGCAGTTGCTGGGCAACCTCGTGCAGGTCAGCCCCGGGGTGCAACCCCAGGTGGTCTCGCATTACGACATCACCCCCGTGGTGGACGTGTACGCCGCCGTGCAGGGCCGCGACCTGGGCGCCGTCGCCAAGGAAGTGCAGAAAGCCGTCGACGACATCCGCCCGAAGCTGCCGCGCGGCGCGCAGGTCACGGTGCGCGGTCAGGTGAAGACGATGGAATCGTCGTTCGTCGGCCTGGGCGTTGGACTGGTGATGGCGATCGTGCTGGTGTACCTGTTGATCGTCGTGAACTTCCAGTCGTGGATCGACCCGCTCATCATCGTCACGGCCCTGCCGGCGGCGCTGGCAGGTATTGCGTGGATGCTGTTCGTGACAGGAACGACGCTGTCGGTGCCGTCGCTCACGGGGGCGATCATGACGATGGGCGTGGCAACGGCCAACTCGATTCTGTTGATCTCGTTTGCCCGGGAGCGCCTGGCCGAAGGCATCGCGCCGGTGCAGGCCGCGCTGGAAGCCGGCGCCACCCGCCTGCGCCCGGTGCTGATGACGGCGCTGGCGATGATCATCGGCATGGTGCCGATGGCATTGGGCCTGGGCGAGGGCGCAGAACAGAACGCGCCGCTGGGGCGCGCGGTGATCGGCGGTCTGCTGTTTGCAACCGTCTCGACCCTCTTCTTTGTTCCGGTGGTGTTTGCCAGCGTGCACAACAGATTGCAGCGGCGCGCCGCACGGCGGAGTCACGATTTGCGGGGAAGCGAAGGACATGTCTGAGCAAACATCCAGTGCCCATTCCGGGGCGCATTCGGGGCCGCATTCTGGGCACCTCGCGGACGGCCCGCCGCACCACGTCGTCACGGTCGACCCGATCGAACAGGTGGACCGCGGCCCCGCCATGCGGCGCGCACGCTGGGTCGTGATTGTGGTGGCTGTGCTGCTGGCGCTGGGCGCCGCGCGCACGCTGGTGGGCCGCTACTACAACGCGCACGCGCTGGAGCGCCAGGTGAGTGCGCAGACCAGCCGCTACGTCACCACCACCGCTCCCAAACCGGCCAGCGCCAACCGCGAGCTGACGCTGCCGGGCACGCTGCAGGGCTACGTTGAATCGCCCATCTATGCGCGCACCAGCGGCTACGTGCTGCGCTGGTTCAAGGACATCGGCGCCCACGTCGACAAGGGCGAAGTGCTGGCGCTGCTCGACACCCCGGAAATCGACCAGGAACTGAACCAGGCGCAAGCCACACGCAACCAGGCCGCCGCACGCAAGGCGCTGGCGCAGACCTCGCTTACGCGCTGGCAGAACCTGCGCCAGAAAGATGCCGTCTCTCAGCAGGAACTGGACGAGCGCACCAGCGCTGCCAATCAGGCCCAGGCCGACCTGGCCGCTGCCGAAGCCAATGTGCGCCGCCTGCAGGAACTGCAAGGCTTCCGCCGGGTAGTGGCCCCGTTTGCGGGCGTGGTGACCAAGCGCAATGTCGATGTCGGCGCGCTCGTCAACGCCGGCAATGCGGGCGCCAACCGCGAGCTGTTCACCCTGGCGCAGACCGATCCGCTGCGCATCTACCTATATGTGCCGCAGGCGTATTCGCAGCAGGTGAAGGTTGGGCAGGATGTGGCCGTCACGCTCGCAGAGCTGCCCGGCCAAACCTTCCGCGGCACCATCGCGCGCGCCTCCGGCGCCATCGACGCCACCACGCGCACCATGCAGGTGGAAGTGCAGTTGCCCAACAAGGACGGCCACCTGCTGCCGGGCGCGTATGTGCAAGTCGCCATCAAGGGCAAAACGTCCGGCGACGATGCGGGTGCCAACGCGCAGGGGGCCTATCTGGTGCCGACCAACACGCTGCTCTTCCGCAAGGAAGGCCCACGCATCGCCGTCGCAGACAACGGCCGCGTCGCGCTGCGCCCGGTCACCATTGGCCGCGACTACGGCCGCACGGTAGAGATCGTCTCGGGCCTCAAGCCAAACGACGCGCTGATCCTCAACCCGGCCGATTCCATCGAGCAAGGCGAAGTGGTGACCATCGTCACCCCGGCCCCGGCCCCCGCATCGGCACCGGCGGCTTCCGCGCCGCACGCATCATGACGCGGTTGCGAACCCCAGCGCTGGCGGCTTCGCTGATCGTCTCGCTGGCCGGTTGCTCGCTCGCGCCGACCTACGAGCGCCCGGCCATGGACATGCCCGCGCACTGGCAGACCGAAGCGCCCTGGCGCGCCGCCCAACCTGCCGATGCAGCACCCAAAGGCCCGTGGTGGCAGCGCTTCAACGATCCGCAGCTCGACAAGCTGATCACGCAGGCGCTGCAGGAAAACCAATCCCTCAAGGTGGCACTGTCGAACCTGGAGCAGGCACAGGCGCAGACGCGCGTGGCCCGTGCCAGCCTGCTGCCGACCATCACAGCCGCCAACAACGACACGCGGTCGCGCACATCCTCGGAACGGCCGCTCTCGTCGTACACAAGCCCGACGATGTCGACGGTGCAGAGCGATTTCGTAGTGCGCGCCGACGTCAGTTACGAAGCCGACCTGTTCGGCCGCGTGCGTAACACCGTCGCCAACGCCGCCGCGAGCGAAGCGCAGGCCGGCGCCAATGTCGAGAACTTCCGCCTGCTGCTTGCCGCGCAGGTTGCCACCACCTGGTACAACCTGCGCGAGACCGACGCGGAAATCGCCGTGGTGCAGGAAGGGCTCGCACTGCAGCGCAAGGCGCTCGATTTCGTCACCTCACGACATCAGGACGGCGTTGCGTCGGGGCTCGATCTGGCACAGCAGCAGACGCTGGTCGACAGCACGGCCACGCAGGCCGAACTGCTGACCAAGCAACGCGCGCAGTACGAACACGCGCTCGCTACGCTGGTCGGCACACCCGCACCCGCCTTCCACATCGATCCGATTCCGCTCAAGGGCGCGGCACCGCAAATTCCGGTGGCGCTGCCGTCCGACGTGATCGAACGCCGCCCCGACGTGGCCGCAGCAGAGCGCGGCGCCGCTGCTGCTAACGCGCAAGTGGGCGTGGCGCGCGCTGCCTTCTTCCCGAGCGTGATGCTCAACGGCGGCGCCGGTTGGGAAAGCCGCGATCTGGCGCTGCTGTTTTCTGCGCCGACGCTGCTGTGGTCGTTCGGCACGCAGATCGCCCAGACGGTGTTTGACGCGGGTCGCACGCGGGCGCGCGTGGACTTTGCCAATGCGGCCTACCAGGGCGCGATTGCCAACTACCGGCAGACGGTGCTGGGAGCGTTGCAGGAAGTGGAAGATGGACTGGCCGGGCTGCAATCGCTGGACCGTGCGGCAACCCAGGCGCGCCATGCCGTGGAAAGCGCTCGCAAGGTCTACGACATTGCCAGCGTGCGCTACGAGGGCGGGCTCGCAACCTCGTTGGACGTGATCACCGCGCAGCAGTCGCTGTTGAACAACCAGCGCACGGCGGTGCAGATTCTCGGCCAGCAGATGACGACGAGCGTGTTTCTCGTCAAGGCGGTGGGCGGCGACTGGAACCACGTGATCGCCACGCCAACGCCAACGCCAACGGCCAAGCGGTAAGCCTCAGGCAACGGCGCGCAGGAAGCGCGCGCCCACAAAAAGCCCCACCAACCAGCTCAACGTCAGCGCCACGGCAACGACCAGCTGGAGTAGCGCGGTGGCATCGCCGGGCACGCGCAGCGCCAGCACAATCACCGCGGCCATCAGCGCACCCGCTGCGACCAGGCTCACCAGCAGCGCACCCAAACCGGATGCGAGCGTGCGCACCAGCGGCGGATGCACATGTGCCGGCGGACACAGCACCGCCATGCGCGCACGCACATAGGCGGTGGTGCGCGCGCCATCGGTGGCTTCGGCGTGATGGCGCATCACGTACATCCAGGTTTGCGTGTCGAGCACGCCGGAACTCAGCTCGTGCGTCACACGGCGCAGTGCAGCACGTTCGCGCGCGTGGTCGGTGGCATCGCTTGGCGTTTCGTTGGGGTTGAGCCTGTCGAATACGGCCGGCGCAGCAGCCGGATCGTTCGCGCGCACCTCATGCCGATACGTCACGCGCACGCGGCGCGACCGGGCGAGATACGCCAGCGTCCCGAGCGGCACCAGCACCTCCGCCGCCAGCAACAGCGCGAGCGGTAACCCCGCCGCCGTGCCGCCCGATGCCTGCGCGGCCCACGCCTTGATCCCACCGCTCATGCCCAGCGTGGCCAGCAATTGCAGCAGGCAATAGCCCAGCCAGACCCACGGAAACCAGCGCACGCGCAAAAACGCCACAACCACCAGCCCCAACGGAAACGCCAGCCCAGCAAGCGCCAGCACCGGCCGCGCCGCGCCACCGCCCATCTCGCCCAGCATCAGCACCATGGCCATCGCCAAAACCACCACCAGCGCCGGCAACGTGCTCAACCACAGCAGCGTCACCAGCCAGCCGCGAACGCCATAAAGCCGGTGCGCCCGCGCACGCGCCGCCGATATCGCAATCCACCTTCCTTGCATGAAGCTCCTTGTCCGGGTCCGCCATGCGGCGCGCCGTAGCGCAGCATGGATTACTGAATTTCGGCGATTGTGTCATCGGGGCAACGCAGGTGGCCCCCTCTGGAGTGGGGACAGCCGCACATTGTTGCTAATGTCTGGGCGGGCCCAATGCCGACAAGGGTTTGCGAGCAATTAGTTGTTCTTAATTCAGATGTTGAAATCTCTGAGTGTTGTATCGGCGCCTTAATGTGGGCGCGTCCGCTGGCAAGGGTCAGCATGTCCGCCGCGCATACGAGCCCGAACCATTTGCATGTGATGTGTGCCACAAGGCTCCTTACACTCGCTGCAAACTCAAAGGAAGCCGATATGCGCCCACACCGTCTGCCGCAGTGCCTGCTGTCCGCCCTCATCCTGAGCCTTGCCCTCGCCGGCCCCGCCGGTGCTGCGCCGGAGCCTGAACCGGTCGACATCCTGATCCGCAACGGCACCGTGGTCGACGGCAGCGGCGGCGTGCCGTTCGTGGCCGACGTCGGCATCCGCCATGACCGGATCGTGCTGGTCCAGCCCTCCGCCACCGGCGTCCAGGCGAAAACGGTGCTCGATGCGAGGGAGCTCGTGGTGGCGCCGGGCTTTATCGATCCGCATACGCACGCCTATCACAACCTCATCTCCAAAGATCGGCACCAGAACCAGCCGTACCTGCTGCAGGGCGTGACGACGGTAGTGATCGGCAACGACGGCATTGTCCTCGAAGCCGACGGGCCGGATCTCGACCGCATCGGCCCGACGCTCAAGGCGCTGGACGCCAACCGCATCGGCACCAACGTGGCCATGCTGGTGGGTCACAACGCGGTACGCCATCGCGTGATGGGCGACGTGGCCCGCGCACCGACGGCTGAAGAACTCAAAGCGATGCAGGGCCTGATGGAAGACGGCATGCGCGACGGCGCCTTCGGCATGTCGACGGGCCTCGTGTACACACCCGGGCTGTTCGCCAAAACCGACGAGGTGGTGGCGCTGGCCAAGACCGTGGCCGCGCGTGGCGGCATCTACGACACGCACCTGCGCGACGAGGGCAACTTCCGCACGGGCCTCGTCAACGCCGTGAAGGAGGCGCTGGACATCGGCCAGCAGTCGGGCATCCCGATCCACATCTCGCACATCAAAGCGCTGGGCGTGGATTCTTGGGGCAAGAGCGCGGAGATCATCAGCTTGATACGGCAGGCGCAGGCCGGCGGCATGAACGTATCGGCAAGCCAGTATCCGTACACGGCGTCGAGCACGCACATCATTCCGGCGCTGGTGCCGGGCTGGGCGCGCGACGGCGGCAACGACGCGCTGCTCAAGCGCCTGGAAGACCCGGCCACACGCGCGCGCATTGCCACCGACATGGAAAAGGCCATGCAACAGCGCAACGGGCCGGCGGCGCAGGTGCTGATCTCCACCAACCCCGAATACAACGGGCAATCGCTCGAGGCGCTGGGCAAGAAGCTGGGCGTGAGCCCCGTCGATGCGGCCATCAGCGTGATCCAGCACGGCGGCACGAACATCGTCTCGTTCAACATGAGCGATGCCGATCTGGAAGCGTTCATGAAGCAGGACTTCGTTGTGGGCGGCTCCGACGGCATTGCCGGACACCCGCGCGAGGCCGGTACCTTCGCACGCCGCATCGGTGAATACGTCACGCGCAAGCACGTGATAACGCTGCCGTTCGCCGTCCGCCAGACAAGCGCCCGCACCGCTGAGATCTTCGGCATCAAAGACCGCGGCACCGTGCAGGCGGGCAAGTTTGCCGATCTGGTCATCTTCGACCCAGCCACCTACGCCGACCGCGCGAGCTATGAACAGCCGGCGCTGCCGCCTGTAGGCGTGCGGTGGGTGCTCGTCAACGGCGCGGTGGCCGTGGCCGATGGCAAGGCGGTGCCGGAGGTTCTGGCGGGGCGGGCGCTGCGCAAGTGAAGCGCAGGAGCGCTACCATCGACGCTCCTTTCGCTTCTTTGAATCCATAACTGAACCGACATGCCCAACATCCAACGCTTCCACACCAACGCCCGCATGAGCCAGATCGTGATCGCCAACGGCATCGTGCATCTGGCCGGACAAGTGCCCGACATCGACTTCAAGTCGATCACCGAGCAGACCAACAACATCCTCGCGCGCATCGATACGTTGCTGGCCGAAGCGGGTGTCGACAAGACGCGACTGATCTCCGCCAACATCTGGCTGACCGAAGCCAAGCACTTCGCCGAGCTGAACGCCGCGTGGGAGGCCTGGGTGCCGGCCGGCCACGCGCCCACGCGCGCCTGCGTGCAGTCGGGCCTGATGCGCCCGGGCATTGACGTGGAGATCGCCGTCACGGCGCTGGCCAAGGGTTAAGGAGCCAGCCGCCATGCGCTTTGACACCCTTGTGCTGGGCGCCGGCATTGTCGGCGTATCGGTGGCGGTGCATCTGCAGAAACGCGGGCGTGCCGTCGCGCTGGTGGACCGCCGGGCGCCGGGCTTTGAGACGTCGTTCGGCAATGCCGGGCTGATCCAGCGCGAGGGTGTGTATCCGTATGCGTTCCCGCGCGATCTGTCGACGCTGTTGCGTTATGCGGGCAACACGTCGGCGGACGTGCATTACCACCCCGGCGATCTGCCCCGGCTGCTGCCGTTCTTGTGGCAATACTGGCGCAACTCGCACCCGACGCGGCACGCGGCGATTGCGCGTGAGTATGCGCCGCTCATCGCACATAGCGTGAGCGAGCACCGCGCACTGGCCGAAGCCGCCGGTGCCATGCATCTGATCCGCCCCAGCGGCTGGATCAAGGTCTTCCGCAATGCCGCCACGCAGGACAAGGAAACGCGCAACGTCGAGCGCTGGCAACGCGAATACGGCGTCGCGTTTGAAGCGCTCGACCCGGCACGCCTGCATACGGTTGAACCGCATCTGGACACATCGCTGCTGGGTGGTCTGCGCTATACGGAAGCCGACGCCGTCAGCGACCCCAACGCACTGGTCACGGCCTACGCGAAATACTTCGAGCAGCTTGGCGGGCACCTGTTTGAAGCCGATGCCAACACGCTGACGCCCGACGCGCCGTGGCTGCTGCAAACCAAGGAGGGGGAGCTACGCGCAGACAACGTTGTCATCGCCATGGGCCCCTGGGCAGACGTCCTCACCTCGCGCCTGGGCTACAGCTTGCCGCTGGCCGTCAAGCGCGGGTACCACATGCACTACGCGCCCGCACAAGGCGCGCAGTTGAACCATCCCGTGCTCGATGCGGACGGCGGGTATGTGCTGGCACCGATGGCGCGCGGCATCCGCCTGACGACCGGCGCGGAATTGGCGCACCGCGATGCGCCCAAGACGCCGGTGCAACTGGACGCCGTCGAGCCCGTCGCCCGCACGCTCTTTCCGCTGGCAGAACGTGTGGATGCGGAACCGTGGATGGGCGCCCGCCCCTGCACGCCCGACATGCTGCCGGTCATCGGGCAGGCACCGCACCACGCAAACATGTGGTTCGCGTTCGGGCATGCACACCATGGTCTGACGTTGGGCCCGATCACCGGGCGATTGATTGCGGAAATGATGACGGGCGAGACACCTACCGTGGATGTTCGCCCGTTCCGTGCGCAGCGGTTCTGGGATTCAGCGCGCTAGTTCAACCCGCCCTGGCACAGGTACTTGATCGACAGGTAATCGTCGAGCCCGTACTTGGAGCCCTCGCGGCCATAGCCCGATTCCTTCACGCCGCCAAAGGGCGCTGCCTCGCTGGCAAGCGCACCTTCATTGATGCCGACGATGCCCGCCTCCAGGGCGTGTGATACACGCTCGATGCGGCGGATGTCCTGCGTGTAGAAGTACGACGCCAGCCCGAACGGCGTGTCGTTGGCGGCCTGCACGGCTTCGGCTTCATCGACGAAGCGGAACAGCGGCGCAACGGGGCCGAACGTCTCTTCGCCGCACAGGGCCATGCCGCTGTTGGCGTCGGCCAGCACGGTGGGCGCATAGAAGTGTTCGCCAACTTCCGGCAGGCGCTTGCCACCGGCCAGCACGCGCGCACCGTTGGCAACGGCGTCTTGCACGTGGCGTTCGATCTTGTCGACAGCGCGGGCGTTGATCATCGGGCCGATCTGCGCATCCGGATCGGTGGCGGGCGCGACTTTCAGCGCGGAAACCCGCTCGGCCAGCATGGCGCCAAAGCGCTCATACACGCCGGCCTGCACGTAGACGCGGTTGGGGCACACGCACGTCTGGCCGCCGTTGCGGAACTTGGCCGCCAGCAAACCCGTGATGGCCGCATCAAGGTCCGCGTCGTCAAACACGATGAACGGCGCGTTGCCGCCCAACTCCAGCGACAGCTTCTTTAGCGTGCCCGCCGATTCGTGCGCCAGATACTTGCCCACCGGCGTCGAGCCCGTGAAGGTGATCTTGCGCACGCGGCTGTCGTGCAGCCAATCGGCCACGGCCTCGATGCCGCGCTCACGCGAGGCCGAGATCATGTTCAGCACGCCCGGCGGCAGCCCGGCTTCCTGCGCAAGGTGCGCCACCGCGAGCGCCGTGAGCGGCGTGTCTTCCGCCGGCTTGGCGACCACGGTGCAGCCCGCCGCCAGCGCCGGCGCGATCTTGCGCGCAATCATCGCCAGCGGGAAATTCCACGGCGTGATGGCCGCCACGATGCCGACGGGCTCCTTGACGGCGCTCATGCGCTTGCCGCGCTGCTGCTGCGGGATCAGGTCGCCGTAGATGCGCGTGGCCTCGTCGGCAAACCAGGCGACGTACGAGGCGCCGTACATGACCTCGCCGCGCCCTTCGGCAAACGGCTTGCCCTGCTCCAGAGAAATCAGCCGCCCCAGCGCGTCGGCATTGGCAACGATGGCCGCGTGCCAGCGGCGCAAGATGGCAGCGCGCTCGGCAGGCAGCGTGTCGCGCCATGCGGGAAAGGCGCGGGCTGCCGCGTCGGTGGCGGCACGCGCGTCGGCGGCGCTGCTGTCGGGCACGTTGGCGATGAGGCAGCCGGTGGCCGGGTCCGTCACGGCAAAACGTGCGCCGTCGGTGCCGGCAACCCACTGGCCCTCGATCAGGTTGTCGGTGCGCACGAGCCCCGTCTGCCGAAGTTGGTCGAAGCTGAAAGCCATCATCGATTCCTTCTCGTCGCTCAACCCAGGTGCGCGGCAATTGCCTCGCCCACCTGCGTGGTGTTGGCGTTGCCGCCCAGGTCTGGAGTGCGGGGGCCTTCCTTCAACACGGTTTCGATGGCAGCGACGATGGCGTCGTGCGCAGCGCGGCCTGCCCCCTGCCCTTGCGTCAGGAAATCCAGCATCAACGCGCCCGACCAGATCATCGCGATCGGGTTAGCGATGTTCTTGCCGTAGATGTCCGGCGCCGAGCCGTGCACCGGCTCAAACAGCGACGGGAACGTGCGATCGGGGTTCAGGTTGGCGGAAGGCGCCAGGCCGATCGTGCCGGTGGTGGCGGGGCCAAGATCGGACAGGATGTCGCCGAACAGGTTGGTGGCGGCCACCACGTCGAAGCGGCCCGGCTGCAGCACGAAGCGTGCGGTCAGGATGTCGATGTGCTGCTTGTCGAGCGTGACGTCGGGATAGTGTTGCGCGACTTCATCCGCGCGCTTGTCCCACCACGGCATGCTGATGGCGATGCCATTGCTCTTGGTGGCGAGCGTCACGTGTTTGCGCGGGCGGCTCTGTGCAAGGTCGAACGCGAACTTGAGCAGCCGCTCTGCACCCTTGCGCGAGTAGACCGATTCCTGGATGACGATTTCACGATCGGTGCCTTCGTACATGACGCCGCCGAGCGATGTGTATTCGCCTTCGGTGTTCTCGCGCACGACGTAGTAATCGATGTCGCCCGGCTTGCGATTGGCGAGCGGGCACGGCACGCCTTCAAACAGGCGCACGGGGCGCAGGTTGATGTACTGGTCGAACTCGCGGCGGAACTTGAGCAGCGAGCCCCACAGTGAGACGTGATCGGGCACCGTGGCCGGCCAGCCGACCGCGCCGAACAGGATGGCGTCCATGCCTTGCAGTTGCTGCTTCCAGTCGTCGGGCATCATCTGGCCGTGCTGCTGGTAGTAATCACAACTGGCCCAGTCGATGTGCTGGGTCTCGAGGCTGATGCCGAAGCGGCGCGCGGCCGCTTCGAGCACGCGCAGGCCTTCGGGCATCACTTCGCGGCCAATGCCGTCGCCAGGGATCACGGCGATCCGGTAAGTCTTGCGGGTCATGTCAGATCCGTTGGAAAGAGAAGAACGATCAGGCGGTTTGCGGCGCGATGAAGTCTCGCGCGAGCTTGCGGGCGCCGTTGGCGAACAGGAGGATGTCGATGCCGGTGGCGACAAAGGTGCAGCCGAGTTCCAGGTAGTGGCGTGCGAGCACGGGGTCGGATGTGAGCGTGCCGGCTGCCTTGCCCGACGCGATGATCGTGCGCATGGCGTTGTCGATGGCGGCCTGCACCTCCGGATGGCCGGCATTGCCGCGATGGCCCATCGACGCGGCCAGATCGGCCGGGCCGATGAAGACGCCGTCCACGCCATCCACGGCGCAAATGGCTTCGAGGTTCTGCAGAGCGATCACGGTTTCGGCTTGCACGAGCAAGCAGGCTTCGTCATCAGCCACTTGCAGGTAGTCGGTGCGGGCGCTCCAACGCGATGCACGGCCTACCGCGCTGCCCACGCCACGAATGCCGAACGGCGGGTAGCGCACCGCACGCACGAGATCGCGCGCCTGTTCCGCCGTATCCACCATCGGCACCAGCAGCGTGCGTGCGCCAATGTCGAGCAGGCGCTTGATGAGGGCGGGATCGCCGCTGTACGGCCGCACGATGGGCTCGGCACGGTACGGCGCCACGGCCTGCAGTTGCGCGAGGATCGTGCGCACGTCGTTCGGAGCGTGCTCGCTGTCGATCAGCAGCCAATCGAAGCCGGCCGTGGCACTCACTTCGGCCAGGTACGGATCGCTCATCGCCAGCCAGAAACCGATCTGGCGTTGCTTGGCGGCCAGCGCGGCCTTGAAACTGTTCGGTCGGTTAAGCGCGGGCGTCTGCATTGCGTTGGTCATGCGAATGATGTGTTTCAGGAGTGGGCTCGAAGCTGATGGGTTCTACCTTGCCGAGTAGGAAGAGGTAATTCAGGATCGCGAGGCCGATCAGTGCGGCGGAGAACACCAGCGCCGGAATGAACGAGCCCGTGGCACCCACGATGGCGCCGGTGACGATCGGGCCGACCACGCCTCCCATATTCGACACGCTATTCTGCAGGCCCGCCACCATCGACACGTTGTTGCCCGGCGCCACATCCGCCGGAAGCGCCCACACCTGCGACGCCGCCACGGTGGTGCCCGACTTGGCGATGCACAGCAGGATGACTGCCACGACGGCCGACTGAGCGAACGCCGCCAGCCCGATGCTCGACGCCATCACCAGCCCAATCACCAGGAAGAGCTTGCGCGTGGCCGTGAGCGAAAGCTTGCCCGACGCATACACGCGGTCCGACGCCCAGCCCGCGAACACCTCCACGAACATCGAGACGAACAGCGGCAGCGACGCCATGAGGCCCATCTGCATCAGGCCCATGCCGCGTTCCTTGACGAGATACGTCGGCAGCCACGTGATGAAGAAGTACGAGTTGTAGTTGATCATGAAGAAGCCGATGCACATCGCCCAGATGTTCCGGTGCGTGAGCAGCTTCGTCCAGGGCACCTTGGGTTCATCCTTGCGGGCTGGCGGCAGGCCGCGTTGGATGTGGGCCAACTCAGCGGCGTTCACGCCTTTGTGCGCTTCGGGCGTTTCCTTGAACACCGCCCACCACACCACTGCCCACACGATGCCCAGCCCGCCTGTCACGACAAAGGTGATCTTCCAATCGAACATCACCAACAGCCACGCGATAAGGGGCAAGGCGACGGCGCTCCCCAACTTTGAGCCGCTATCGAAAATGGCCGCCACCGTGGCGCGTTCCTGTTTGGGGAACCAGCGCCCCGTGATGCCCGCGCTGCTCGGATACGCACCTGCCTCGCCGATGCCCAACGCCACACGCAGGCCCACCAGCGACTTGAAACCGTTTGCCAGGCCCGTCAACGCCGTCGCAACAGACCACCACAGCACCGCAAACCCGAGCACCTTCTTTTGCCCGAAGCGGTCGGCCAGAATGCCGGCCGGCAACTGCAGCAGCGCATACGACCAGAAGAACGCCGACATGACGACGCCCATTTCCACCGCGCTCAGGTGGAATTCCTTCTGGATGTGCGGCGCGGCGGCCGACAGCACGGTGCGGTCGATGTAGTTGATGGCAATCGCCGCCCACATGAGGCCGGCGACAACCCAGCGCACTTTCGAGCGCGGGCCGCCTTGTGACGTGTCCTGCATGGTTTGTCTCCTGTTTTGTAATAGGTGATGCGTGCCTTCGAGTCGAGGCGCTAACTCACGATGCCCATGTGCCACGGCACGAATTCATGGTCTCCAAGACCGAGCAGTTCGCTCTTGGTGCGCTCGCCCGAGGCGGTACGCAGGATGTGTTCGAAGATGTCCTGACCCATCTCTTCCACCGAACGTTCGCCGTCGAGAATGCGGCCGCAATTGATGTCCATGTCTTCTTCAAGCCGGCGGAACATGGGCGTGTTGCTGGCGAGCTTGATCGTCGGAGCGGGTTTCGAGCCGAACATCGAGCCGCGTCCCGTGGTGAAGCAGATCAGGTTGGCGCCGCTGGCAATCTGGCCCGTCACGGCAACGGGGTCGTAGCCGGGGGAATCCATGAAGACAAAGCCCGCGCGGTCGATGGGCTCGGCGTATTCGTACACGGCCTGCAGCGGCGTGGTGCCGCCCTTCATGGCCGAGCCGAGTGATTTTTCGAAGATGTTGGCCAGACCGCCCTGCTGGTTGCCGGGCCCAACCACGCCGTTGAACTGGCCGTTGTGGCCGCGCGTGTAGTTCTCCCACCAGGCCAGCCGATCGAGCAGCTTCTGGCCGACTTCGGGCGACACCGCGCGGCGCGTGAGCATGGTTTCCACGCCGTGGATCTCCGGCGTTTCCGACAGGATGGCCGTGCCGCCATGGCGCACCAGCAAATCCATCGCCGCACCGAGCGCCGGGTTGGCGGTGATGCCCGAGAAGCCATCGGAGCCACCGCACTCCAGGCCGATCTTGATATGACTGGCCGATACCGGGCGGCGAACGATGTCGTTGGCCGCCGGCAGCATCTTCTGGATGGCGGCGATGCCCGCCTCGATGGTGGCGCGCGTGCCGCCGGTGTCCTGCATCACCAACGTGTGCATCAGGTTGCCGGTTTTCAGGCCCTGACTGGTCATCAGATCTGCCACCTGGTTGCGCTCGCAGCCCAGTCCGACGATCAGCACACCCGCCAGGTTCGGATGCCGCGCGTAGCCCGCCAGCGTGCGGCGCAGCACATCGAAATGCTCCGAGGGCGACGACATCCCGCAGCCGCTCGTCTGCGCAAATGCCACCACGCCATCCACATTGGGAAACAGCGCGAGGCGCTCCGGCGAGAACCATGCCGCAATGTTCTTGATGACGGTAGACGAGCAGTTGACCGACGCCAGGATGCCGATGAAGTTGCGCGTAGCCACGCGGCCATCGGGGCGGACGATGCCATTGAACGTAGCGCGCTGCGCCTCTGGGATGTAATCGACCGGGCGCACATCCAGACCGAAGCCCGGGTCGCGTGCGTAGTCGATCAGCTCGACGTTGTGCGTGTGGACGTGTTCGCCCGCCGCGATGTCGCGTGCGGCGCGCCCGATGATCGTGTCGTACTTGCGGATGGCTTCGCCCTGGGCGATTCGCCGCGCGGCGATCTTGTGGCCGGCCGGCACCTGCGCGCGCAGGCGCACCGTCGTTCCGTTGATCGACAGGTTTGCGCCGAGCGACAGCCCTTCGCGCGCAATCAGCACGTTGTCTGCCGCGTTCAGCTGAATCAGCGGCCCAGCGTACGCTGGGGTTGCCTGCAACATCCTTTGCTCCTCCGGGCTGTCTTCTCGTGCAGCCGCAGTCGATCGTGAGTTTTGATGTTACCGGTTTATGTAACCGGTAACATTGGCGCAATCGTAGTCTGGTTTTGCGATAATTGCTAGCCCCTTTTTCCCTGTGTTTCCCCAATCGGCCCATCGATCACGTGACCAAGTCCACCACCGTGTCCCTCGTAGAAACCGCGCCGGCGGCCCCACGCCGTGCGCGCAAGAACACCGGGCGCGTCACTCTGAGCGACCTTGCCAAGCTGGTGGGTGTGACCAAGGTGACGGTGTCCCGTGCGCTGAACACGCCGGAGCTGGTGTCGGGCGACACGCTCGAGCGCGTGCGCGAAGCGGTGCGGCAGACCGGCTATACGCCGGACCTCGTGGCCGGCTCACTGGCATCCAACCGCAGCCGGTTGATCGTCGCGCTCATCCCGACGATTGCGGGCAGCGTGTTTCAGGAAACGGTCGCGGCGCTGACCACCGAGCTGGCTGCTGCGGGCTATCAATTGCTGATCGGCCAGAGCGGCTACGACGAATCACGCGAAGATGCACTGCTCGATGCGATCGTCGGACGGCGCCCCGCGGGCATCGTGCTGACGGGCGTGGTGCACTCCGCCAGCGTGCGGCAGAAGTTGCAGGCGGCCGGCGTACCGGTAGTGGAAACCTGGGACATCACGCGCAACCCGCTGGACATGCTGGTGGGCTTCTCGCACCAGAAGGTCGGCCAGGCGGCGGCGCGCTATGTGAAACAACGCGGCGCAAAGCGCCCCGCCGTCATCACGCCGAGCGACCGCCGTGCACAGGCCCGCGCGCAAGCCTTCGTGAAGGCGTTCGGCTCAGAGGCCGACATTCCCGTGATGGCCGCCGAATCCCCCGCCAGCCTCGGCGACGGCCGGCGCGCACTGGGCATATTGCTAGAGCAACATCCGGACACCGACGCCATCTTCTGCGGCGCAGACATCCTTGCGCTCGGCGTGCTGATGGAGGCGGAACATCGCGGCATTGCCGTGCCGGCGCAACTCCGCGTGGTCGGCTACGGCGACCAGGTGTTCGCCAAAGACACCACGCCCGCGCTCACCACCATCCGCATCGACGGCACAGGCATCGGCAAGCTGGCAGCGACGTTGCTGATCAACCGCATCGAACACGGCGACGAAGAACGGCGCACGGTCGATGTGGGTTTCACCCTCGTTGAGCGCGACAGCGCGTAGCGCTTAGGCAGGCACCGCGTCCGCATCGAGCGGAAACACGGGCCGCTGCACCTTCACAAACGGAAAGCGGCTGTAGTCCGAACTCGTCACCCCGCCGCCGTCGCACTCCACCACGGCTTTGGCAATGGGCACGAACACGGGCCGGCAATACATGCGCGACTTCAACAGCACGAAGCGCGCGGCATGCGGGTCCACGCCGATGTGCGTGAAGATGCCAAGGTCCCAGTGCTCCTGCGGCGTCTCCGTGACAACGATCTGCGCCGCGCCGATGTCGAGCAGCGCCGTGCGGCCCATGCGGATGCGCTGGCCCGTATAGGTCGGCCCCGTGATGGTGTATTCGCCGTCGCTGATGCCGACAACCTTGCCCGTCAGCGCGCGCGGCACAGGGTAGATGCCCAGCTGCACGAGCGGCACCTTGTCGCCCACGGGCAGCGAGACGGTAGCACCCTCGCCCGCCTCGATCATCGCAGCGACAGCTTCCGGGTCGCACACTGGCCCGACGGCGATGCCGCTCAAGCCTTGCTTCAACGCTTCGTGCAGGACGTGCATGTCATCGCACGTGCCGCCGGACATGCAGTTGTCGCCGTGGTCGAGCAGCAGCACGGGGCCGCTGCCGGGGGCGTGTGCCAACTTGGCCGCGCGCGCAATCGATTCGGTCAGCGGTTCAGAGCGGTAGACGAACCCTTCGCGGTCGGCCCAGATGGCATCGGCGATGCGTTGCGCCGCGGCGTCGGCGGCATGCTTGTCGCCGTTGCCGACCACCACGACGGAAAGGCACGGCGCGGCAATGTCCGCCAGCCCGAATCCGGCCAGGATCGACACGGCCAGCATGCCGTCAGTCTCGGCCTGCTTGGCGAGCGCCACGGCGCGGTGCATCGCCCCTTCGTCGGTGCGGCTGCGCAGGGTGTGCGTGACCATCGGCAGGCGGCGCCACGCGAGCACGGGGTTCGCGCGGCCGGCCAGCTTGTCGAACAGCAGGCGGCCGGCGTGCTCGCCGGTTTCGTACATGTCAACGTGCGGATACGTCTTGAAGCTGACTGCGATGTCGGCCAGGTCAATGAACTTCTGCGTGAGATTGCCGTGCAGATCCAGCGCGACGGCAATCGGCACGCCGGGCGCCACCGCGCGCAGGCGTTCGAGCAGATCGCCTTCGCCGTCGTCGCTGTTCTCGGCGACCATCGCGCCGTGCAGGTCGAGCATCAGCGCATCGCAGCCGGGTGCAGCCGCGACGATGGCGTCGCACAGCGTGGTGTACGCCTCGGCAGCGACCCGTCCGCTGGGGTTCGCTCCGGCCACGACGGGCACGACGATTTCCGCGCCCGCCGCCTCCGCCAGATCGATGAACGCACCGGCCGCCGTGCGCGTGCCCTTGGCGGCGCGGTACGCGTCGGCACCGTAGTGCGGATGGAACGATGCCAGCGGCGTCGGCACCGGCGAGAACGTATTCGTCTCGTGATTGAAGCGGGCGATCAGGATGCGCATGAGCGGTCGGGTGATGGTGTCAAACGCGGCCAGCGGCCTGGAGCATCGCGTGCAGCAGTACGTTGGCCCCGGCTTCCAGATGTTCGGGGCGGGCGTCTTCGATTTCGTTGTGGCTGATGCCGTCCTTGCACGGCACGAAGATCATCGCGGTGGGGGCCACACGCGCCAGATAGACCGCGTCATGGCCTGCGCCGCTGATCACGTCCATCTCCGACAACCCCAACTGCCGCGCGCCGCTGCGCACCGCGTTCACCAGCGTGGCGTCAAACGGCTGCGGCGGGAAGTAGACGACCTGGCGCAATGCGATGTCGATGCCGCTGCGTGTGCGCAACTCCGCCACCGCCTCATGCAGTGCCGCATCCATGTCGGACAACATCGCGTCGTCAGCGGCGCGAAAGTCGATCGTCATCGACACTTGGCCGGGAATCACGTTGCGCGAATCCGGATGCACGCTCAGGCAGCCCACCGTGGCCCGCGCGTGTGGCGGGCGCTCCAGCGCGATGCGGTTGGCAATGCCGACCAGCTCCGCCGCCGGCAGCAACGCATCGCGGCGCAGCTCCATCGGCGTGGGGCCGGCGTGCGCTTCCATGCCGGTCAAGACCACGTCGTACCAGCGCTGGCCGAGCGCGCCCGTCACCACGCCGATCGTCGTGGCGTGCGCCTCCAGCACCGGCCCTTGTTCGATATGTGCTTCGAAATAGGCACCGACGGCTCGGCCGCCAACAGGCTCACTCCCCGCGTAGCCGATACTGCGTAGCGCCTCGCCCACGGCCACCCCGTCGCGGTCCTGCGCGGCCAGCACGGCGTCCAGCGCAAACTCGCCGATGAACGCGCCGGAGCCCATCATCACCGGCACGAAGCGCGAACCTTCTTCGTTGGTCCACACGGCCACTTCGATGGGCGCTTCCGTTTCGATGCCCGCATCGTTGAGCGCGCGCACGACCTCGATGCCCGCGAACACGCCGTAGTTGCCATCGAACTTGCCGCCGGTCGGTTGGGTGTCGATATGGCTGCCGGTCATCACCGGCGGCAGTGCATTGTTGCGGCCGGGGCGGCGCGCGAAGAGGTTGCCGATGGCGTCCACGCGTACGGTGCAGCCAGCGGCTTCGGCCTGCGCAATAAAGAAGTCGCGGCCCTGCCGGTCGAGATCCGTCAGCGCAAGGCGGCGCACGCCGCCCTTGGGCGTGGCGCCGATGCGCGCCTGCTGCATGAGCGTGTCCCACAGACGTGCGCCGTTGACGCGCAAAGTGGTATCGAGTTGGGTGGTCGTCATGATGTGTGCGTTTAAGCGGCCAGACCGACGCCAAGGTAGCGGTCCTTGATGGCGTCGTCGGCGCGGAAGGCTTCATTGGTACCGCTATAGACCACGCGGCCCTGTTCGATGATCACGTGGCGATCGGCGAGCTGCGTGCAGACTTCGAGATTCTGTTCGACAAGCAGGATGGACACGCCCGCCTGCTTGATGACTTTCAGCTGCGCGACGATCTCTTCCACGATGACGGGGGCCAGACCTTCGACCGGCTCGTCGAGCATCAGCAGGCGCGGGTGGTTCATCAGCGCGCGGCCGATTGCCAGCATCTGCTGCTCGCCACCGGACAGGTTGGCGCCACCGTTACGCCGCCGCTCATGCAGTCGCGGGAAGATGCGATAGATGTCAGCCAGCTGCCACGGAGAATCGCGCCGCGCGCCGAGCCTCAGGTTCTCTTCCACCGTCAGCAGCTTGAAAATCCCGCGATGCTCGGGCACGAGGCACAGGCCCTGCGCGGCAATGCGATGCGGCGGCTGCCCCGCGATGTCCTTTCCACGAAAACGCACTTGCCCGCCGCGCGGCGTGACGACGCCGGCAATCGTCTTCAGCGTGGTCGATTTTCCGGCGCCATTGCGGCCGAGCAGCGTCACGAGTTCGCCCTCGCCCACCGACAGCGCCACGCCCTGCAGCACGTGGCTCTTACCGTAATAGCCGTGGAGGTCTGCAACGTCGAGAATCGCCGTCGTCGTCATGCCTTGCCTCCCGTGATCATGTTGCCGAGATACGCGGCGCGCACGCGCGGATCCGCCCGCACGGCATCGGGCGTGCCCTCCATGAGCACCTTGCCCTGCTGCATGACGGTGATCATGTCGGAGATGTCCATCACGATGTCCATGTTGTGTTCGATCAGCACGACCGTGTGATCCTGCGCGAGGCCGCGAATGAGCGCCTTCATGGCGGGCAGGTCGTCCACGCCCATGCCGGAGGTGGGTTCATCCAGGAAGATCGCGCGCGGGTTGGCGGCCAGCGCCATGCCCACTTCCAGCCGGCGCTGCTGGCCGTGCGAAAGGACGGCGGCCGGCGTGTCGGCCAGGCGCGGCAATTCAAGCCGATCGAGCACGCGGTCGACCGTGTCGGCGCAGGCCAGCTCGCCCTGCGGCAGGCGCCAGCCGTGCAGGGCACGACGCGGCGTGGTGCCGAGTGCGGCGAGGCGCAGGTTCTCACGCACGGAAAGGCTCGGGAACAGGCTCGTCACCTGGAACGAACGCGCAATGCCACGCTGCACACGCTGGTAGTCGGCTTCACGCGTCACGTCGTGGCCATCGAAAACGATGGTGCCGCTGGTGATCATGCGTGTGCCCGTGAGCATGTGGAACAGCGTGGTCTTGCCTGCGCCGTTGGGGCCGATGACGGAGTGGACCGTGCCGGGCATCACACGCAAATCGACGCCGCCCAGTGCGGTGAATTTGCCGTACTGCTTGACGATGCCGGTGGCCTGGAGGATGGGGGTGGTGGTCATGCACGCTCCTCCTGCACCGCCGGTGCGTGACGCAGTGCGCGCACACGCTGCCACAGCTTCTGCCCGAGCCCGAACAGCCCGCGCTGCATGAACAGGCTCACTGCGATCAGCAGGAAGCCGAGCAACATCAGCCAGCGGGGCCACAAGCTGGAAAGCCAGTCCGACAGCAACACATAGAACGCCGCACCCAACACCGAGGCAAACACGTTGCCCGTGCCGCCGATAACGGTCATCACCAGAATCATTTCGCTGACGTGGTAGTCGATATTGGCCAGCGGCGCGATGCCCGTGAGCATGGCGTGCAGGGCGCCGGCCAGCCCTGTCACCGCACCGGAGATGACAAACGCCAGCAGCTTGAATGCGCGCACGTTGTAGCCGACGGCGAGCGCGCGCTCTTCGTTGTCGCGAATGGCCAGCAGCGTGCGGCCAAACACCGATTCCGTCACACGCTGCACGAGGAAGAACACCACGAGAAACAGCGCCGCGACAAACGCGTAGAACGCCCACGGCGACGCCGCAAATGCCGGACGCGGAATATCGAGCAGGCCGTTATCGCCGCCTGTGAGCGACGGCGTGGTGTAGGCCAGGAAATAGAACATCTGCGAGAAGGCCAGCGTCAGCATGACGAAGTACGTGCCGCGCTGGCGGATGGCAAACCAGCCGACCACCGCCGCCACGACCGCGCCCACCACCACGGCCAGAACAAGCGCCACCGGCATCGGCAGCGCGAGTTGCGTGAGGCCGATACCCGCGGCATAGCTGCCGAGCCCGAAGAAGATGCCTTGCCCGAACGACAGCAGCCCCGTGTAACCGAGTAGCACGTTGCAGGCCATCACGGCCATCGCGTAGACGAGCACTTCGGTGGCCAACGTGCCGGACGTCAGCACCAGCGGCAGCAGCAACGTCACGCCCAGCGCCAGCCACCAGAAGCGATGACGCGAAATTCCATGGAATGCGGCTTGCATCATCCCCTCCCCAGCAGGCCGTGCGGGCGCAGCAGCAGCACGGCCGCCATCGCCACGTAGATCATCAGCCGAGCGCCCTCGGGCCACAGCGTGCTCATCAGGCTCTGCACGATGCCCACCAGCAGGCCGCCGACCAGCGCCCCCGCAAAGCTGCCCATGCCGCCCACCACCACAACCACGAAGGCGACGCCGAGGGCCTCCACGCCCATGAAGGGCTCCGCGCCGCGAATCGGCGCAGCCAGCACACCGGCCACCGCCGCCGTCGCCGCACCCAGCGCGAACATCAGGCTGAACAGGCGGAACACGTTGATGCCGAGCAGCGACACCATCTCGGTCGATTCGCTCCCCGCGCGCACGGCGCTTCCCAGCCGCGTGCCCTCCAGCAGCCACCACAGCCCGAGCGCCAGCACGGCGGTAAAACCGATCACGAACAGCCGGTACTTCGGATAGACGAAATCGCCCCACATCACCACGCCCTGCAATGCATCGGGCGCTGGCACGTCCACGCCCAGCGGCCCCCACGCCACGATGATGAGTTCCTGCACCACCAGCGCCAGCCCCACCGTGACGACGATGTGGAATTCGTGCGCCTGCGCATACACGTGCCGCAGCAGCACCTTCTCCGTCACCCACGCCAGCGCGCCGATGACGAGGGGCGCGAGCACAAGCGCCAACCAGAAATCCATGCCCATCTGCAGGGCCTGAAAGCACAGATACGCGCCCAGCGCATAAAACGCGCCGTGGGCGAAATTGACGAAGCGCAACAGCCCGAAGATGATCGACAGCCCTACCGCCAGCAGGAAGTAGAGCATGCCGATCCCCACGCCGTTGACGACCTGGAGCAGGTAGACGTTCATTGCGTTGACCGAAATGGCACTCAGGAAGACAGGCGCCCGCGCTTCAGTGGCCGAAGGCGGGCGAGCGGCAGATCAGACCCTCAGGCCAGCTTGCACTGCGTCTGCTCCACCGGCAGGAACGCCTTGCCGACGGCGACCACTTCGGCAAAGTCGTCCTTGTCCTTCATGCGGTTCTTGGGCTTGCCCTTGAGCAGGTAGTAGTTCTTGAGCACCTGGTGGTCCGCCGCGCGAATTTCTTCGGGGCCGGTCAGGCCGTCGTACTTCATGCCCTGCAGCGCGGCGATCACGGCCTTTGGATCGGCGCTGCCGGCCTTGGCCATTGCGTCGAGCAGGATCTTCGTGCAGGTGTACGAGCCTGCCAGGCTGTAGTTCGGGTTGGTCTTGAACGCCGCCTGCGTGCGCTTGACCAGATCGCGGTTGGCGGGCGTATCCACGTCGTGCCAGTACTGCGCGCCGAAGTACACGCCATCGCACAGGTCGGCGCCGAGCGATTCGAACTGCTCCAGGCCAGACGCCCACGCCACCAGGATCGTCGTGTTCTTCTTCATGCCGAAGCTCACCGCCTGGCGCAGCGTGTCGGACGATTGCGAACCGAAGTTCAGGATCAGCAGCACGTCGGGCTTGGCGGCCATCGCGTTGGTCAGGTAGCCGCTGAATTCCTTCTCGGTGAGCGCGTGATAGCTGTTGCCCACATGCTCGATGCCCTTTTCCTTGAAGATGTTCTTGGCCGCCGAAAGCAGCCCGTCGCCAAACACGTATTGCGGCGTGATGGTGTACCAGCGCTTGGCCTTAGGCATCGACTCGATGAGCGGGCGCACGGTGCGCTCGATGGCGCCGTATGTGGGCACCGACCAGCGGAAGGTCGCGCGGTTGCAGTCCTTGCCGGTAATTTCATCGGCGCCCGCGGTCGTGATGAACACCCCGCCGAACTTCTCCGCCTCCTTGCCCATGGCCAGCGATTCGGAAGACAGGATGCCGCCCGCGAAATAGCGCGCGTTCTTCTGCTGCGCGAGTTCCTGGACCTTGCGCACGGCCGTGGCTGGCTTGCCCTCGGTGTCGAGCACGCTATACGCCAGCGGCCGGCCGAGCACCTTGCCGTATTGCTCCACGGCCAGCTTCATGCCGAGGTCGGCAAACTTGCCATTGGCAGCGAACGGACCGGACATCGGCACCGGGCAGCCGAGTTCGATGGCATCGGCCGCAAACGCAGAACGGGCCTGCAGCACCGACGCAGGCACGGCGGACAGCGCCGCCAGTTTGAGCAAATCTCGACGATTCAAAGCGCACTCCTTGGGGTTCGTGTATGGGACACAACAAGCGCCTGGAGCCACCTGCGGCGGCCTCCTCCTAGCCTGACCGGCGAGGTTTTTCGCCGACGGTAGCGTCGAGCAAGAACCAGACCAGTTTCTTATATTTGTTATGATAAATAGGCGAAATCATCATAGAATCCGCCTCCACGCTGCGTCAACGACGACGAAGTCGGTGTTTACGCCAAGGTGTGTGGGATTGAGGTGCCGGGCGACGATGCGGGAATGCGGTGCGTACGCACGATCGAAGGGCATGCATGCACCACCTCGGGCAGCCCGGGCGGCACAAGCTCGCAGTTAGAATGCGCGCAACTAGGAACGGACATCCATGGCCACACTCGGAGCAGGCAAGACGGCGTCGATCGGCATTCGCAAGCAGAAGCGCGCCGACCTCGTTGCCGAAGAACTCAAGCGGCTGATCACGCAGCGCAACCTCAAGCCTGGCGACAAACTCCCGCAGGAGGTCAAGCTGCAGGAGACCTTCGGGGTGAGCAAGGGCACCATCCGCGAGGCGCTCAAGTCATTGGAGGTACAGGGCCTGGTGAGTGTGAGCACGGGGCCCGCCGGCGGCGGCACCATCGTCGAGGTGCCGTTGGACCGCACGTTCCAGCTCATACAGAACTATCTGTTCTTCAAGGACATCGGCATTGCAGACGTCTACACCGTGCGCTGCCTGCTTGAGCCTGAACTGGCCGCGGGCGCGGTGCCGCATCTCACCGAAGATGATTTCCACGCGCTTGAGCACACCATCGACCTGTGCGACCCAGCGTCGACCAAAGCCGCTGCGCCGCTCGACCAGCGTCAGGAAGACCTGAGCTTTCACGACATCCTGGCCGCGGCCAATCCCAATCCGATGCTGCGGTTCTGCTGCGAGTTGATCAACGAAATGATTCGGCAGCTTGTGGTGTTCGGCAATGAAACCTCGCCGAAGGACCATGCCAAGTTCGGCGCGTCCAACGTCAAGTTCCACCGGCAGATTCTGGATGCGGCCCGCGCGCGCGACGCCGACACCGTGCGCGCACTCATGAGCACGCACATGGAAGACTGCACGCATCACGTCACGCGCATGAAGGGCCGCGTTCACGGCCGCCTCGTGCTCGATTCCGAGATGCCGCGCCGCCATCGGCCGCTGATCGACGATCACGACGACAGCGACCACAGCGACGACGGCGCGTGACGGTTCAGTAAGTCTTGTAGGGCAGGAACTTGCCGCTCATGACGATGCGCACGCGATCGCCCTTCGGGTCGGGCTCGCGGGTGAGGTCCATGTTGAAGTCGATCGCGCTCATGATGCCGTCGCCAAACTCTTCGTGGATGAGCGCCTTGAACGTCGTGCCGTACACGCTGATCGCCTCGTAGAAACGGTAGATCAGCGGATCCGTTGGCACTGCCGTGGGAAGCGAGCCCTTGTACGGCGTCACCTGCAGCAGCGCGATGGTCTCTTCGGACAGCTCCAGCGCCGCGCCCACGGCATGCGCCTGCGCTGCAGTCAGCGTCATCTGGCCGAGCAGCGCAGCGGTGCTCCATTCCTTGCTGTGGCCGATGACCTCGGCCAATTGCGTCCACGTCAATTGCTTCTTGATCTTCTGCAGGACGATCATTTCGGTCACATCTTCGCGTTGCATATCGGCACCTTCGATGGGTTGAGGAAACGGCGCGCAGCATAAGCAAGGTGGATGCCATGCACGCAGTTCAGCGCCCGTGGCGACGCTTGCGCCCGATGTAAAAATTTCCGCATCGCAACATACGTCCGGCAACCGTTTCAACGCGTTGTGGGTACAACTCGAACTAGGGCAAACCCCGAGATTGACAGCGCTGTCAATTGTGGCCATTCTTGCGTCCGTCGGCACGCCACACGATTCCGAAGAGAACGCTGACACCGCTGTCATGCATGGCAGCCGGTCCAATATCAGGAGACAGTCCATGGAGCTTGAAGCCGCACGTCCGGCCGCACGTCGTCAATCCCGCAACACGCGCTTTGGTCAACGCGTCGGCGCGTCGGCCATTGCAGCCGCCGTCCTCGCGCTGGGCGCAGGCAGTGCCCACGCGTATGACATCACCACCAGCCCGTATCTGACCGGCGACTGGGGTGGCCTGCGCACCCGTCTGGCCGAACAGGGCGTGACCTTCAACCTCGGCTACGGCAGCGAAGTTGCGCACAACTTCAGCGGCGGTACCGAACACCTCACGCGCTACACCGATCAATGGGTCATCGGTACGGCGCTGGACCTGCAAAAGCTCGTCGGCTGGCAAGGCGCCACGTTCCAGGCCACCGTCACCGACCGCAACGGCCGCAACCTCGGCAGCGACGCGAACATCGGCAACAACATGCTGATCCAGGAAGTCTATGGCCGCGGCCAGACCTGGCACCTGACGCAGTTCTGGCTGAACCAGAAACTGCTCAACGACCGCCTGGAAATCAAGGCAGGCCGCGTAACGGTGGGCGAAGACTTCTTCTCGTTCTCGTGCGATTTCCAGAACCTGACGTTCTGCGGCTCCCAACCGGGCAACTTGGTGGGCGGCTACTGGGTGAACTGGCCGACCAGCCAGTGGGGCGCGCGCGCCAAGGTGCACACCTCGGCCGAAACCTATGCGCAGATCGGCGTGTACCAGGTCAACCCGAACTACGTGGATGACGGCTGGGCCCGCCGCAACGGCTGGAAGCTGAACAACCCCGGCGGCACCACGGGCGCGCTGATTCCGCTGGAGTTTGGCTGGATGCCCACCATCGAGGGTCGCCCGGGCACGTACCGCGCAGGCGTCTGGTACAACACGTCGAACGGCAAAGACCTGTATGAAGACGTGAACGGCAACGCCCGCGGCATCACCGGCCTGGACGCCAAGCAACGCAGCGGCCAGTACGGCGTCTACCTGAACCTGCAGCAGCAGATCACGGGTGCGCCGGACGGACGCGGCGCCACGGTGTTCCTGAACTTCTCGCAAGCCGATCGCAACACCGCGCAGACCGACCACCAGATTTCGGTGGGCGTGCAGTACAAGGGGCCGTTCGATCGCTTGGCCGACACCATCGGCTTTGCCGTGGGTGCCACGCACAATAACGGCCGCTATGCCGACTTTGTCCGTCAAACCAACGCACGCACCGGCGCCAATACCGTGGTGGGTGACGGCTACGAATACGTGAGCGAGCTGTATTACAGCTGGTCGCCGGTGAAGTCTGTGTACTTCCGTCCTAATCTGCAGTACATCCTTCATCCGGGCGGCACTTCGCAAAACAAGAATGCCTTCGTCGTCGGCCTGAAGACCGGCGTCACGTTCTAAGAATGCACTTGCGCACAATAGGAGACCTTTCATGATTTCCCGCGTACTGAACACCCTCGCCGCTGCGGCGGTGCTGACTTTCGCCGCCACCTCGGCCCACGCCAGCAAGGAAGCGCCGGTGATCGGCTTCTCGATCGACGACCTGCGCGTCGAGCGCTGGACGCACGACCGCGACTATTTTGTCGAATCGGCCAAGAAGCTGGGCGCGACCGTCAACGTGCAGTCGGCCAACGCCAACGAAGCCAAGCAGATCGCCCAGATCGAAAACCTGATCGCCCAGAATGTCGACGTGCTTGTGATCGTGCCGTTCAACTCCAAGGTGCTGGGCAACGCCATCGCAAGCGCCAAGAAGAAGGGCATCAAGGTGGTGTCGTATGACCGCCTGATCCTGAACGCCGACATCGACGGCTACGTGACCTTCGACAACGTGAAGGTGGGCGAGCTGCAGGCGCAGGGCGTGGTCAAGCTCGCGCCGAAGGGCAATTACTTCCTGCTCGGCGGCGCCGCGACCGACAACAACGCACGCCTGCTGCGCGAAGGCCAGATGAAGGTGCTCAAGCCGTACGTCGACAAGGGCGACATCAAGATCGTCGGCGAGCAGTGGACGCCGGAGTGGGACCCCTCCAAGGCGCAGAACATTGTTGAGAACGCGCTGACCGCCAACAACAACAACATCCAGGGCATCGTTGCCTCCAACGATGGCACGGCCGGTGGCGCGATCCAGGCGCTGGCACGCCAGAAGCTGGCGGGCAAGGTGCCGGTGTCTGGCCAGGACGCTGACTTGGCCGCCGTGAAGCGTGTGGCCGAAGGTACGCAGGCCATGACGGTGTACAAGCCGATCAAGCAGATCGCCGCCACCGCCGCCGAGATGGCCGTCGACCTCGTGAAGGGCACGGCGCCGAAGTTCAACACCAAGCTGAACAACGGCAAGAAGGATGTCGACACCGTGCTGCTGACCCCGACGCTGCTGACCAAGGACAACCTGGACAGCACCGTTGTCAAGGATGGCTTCTATACGCATCAGCAGATCTTCGGCAAGTAAGCAGCCGATGCAGTGGTCAGTCGTAGTCAGTAGGAGAACGCCATGAGCAGTAACGGCACCCTGTTCGAGATGCGCAACATCGTGAAGTCGTTCTCCGGTGTGCGCGCGCTCGACGGCGTCAGCCTGGCAGTGAGGCCGGGCGAGTGCGTCGGTTTGTGCGGGGAGAACGGCGCCGGGAAATCGACCCTCATGAAGGTGCTGTCGGGGGTCTACCCCTACGGCACCTTCGAAGGCGAGATCCTGTGGGAAGGTGAGCCGCTGCACGCGCATTCCGTGCGCGACAGCGAGCGCGCTGGCATCGTCATCATCCATCAGGAACTGATGATGGTGCAGCAGCTCTCCGTCACGGAGAACATCTTCCTCGGCAACGAGATCACCAAGCCGGGGGGCCGCATGGACTACGACGCCATGCATGCGAAGGCAGAAGAACTCCTCGCCCGCCTGCGCCTGACCGACGTGAACGTGGCCGCGCCCGTGATGAACTACGGCAGCGGCCACCAGCAGCTTTTCGAGATTGCGAAGGCGCTCGCCAAGAATGCGCGTCTGCTGATCCTGGACGAGCCGACCTCGTCGCTGTCCGCCAAGGAAATCGAGGTGCTGTTGTCCATCATTGAGGACCTCAAGCGCAGCGGCGTGGCGTGCGTGTACATTTCGCACAAGCTCGATGAGGTCAAGCGCGTGTGCGACACCGTCACCGTCATCCGCGACGGCAAGCACATCGGCACACGCCCCGCCGCCGACATGACCATCGACAACATCATCACGATGATGGTCGGCCGCGAAATGACATCGCTCTTCCCCAAGGTCGAACACACGGTGGGCGACGTGGTGATGGAAGCGCGCAACGTCACCTGCTGGGATGTCACCAACCCCAACCGCAAGCGCACAGACAACGTAAGTTTTGCCGTGCGCCGCGGCGAGATTCTCGGCATTGCGGGCTTGGTGGGTGCCGGGCGCACGGAGATGGTGTCCGCGCTGTTCGGCGCCTACCCCGGCCGCTCCAGCGCAGAGATCATCATGGACGGCAAGCCGGTCAAGGTCAGCACGCCAGCACAGGCGATTGCCAACGGCATCTGCCTGGTGCCCGAAGACCGCAAACGCCACGGCATCGTCCCGCTGATGGCCGTGGGCGAAAACATCACGCTCGCCACGCTGGCGCAATACGCGCGCGGCTTGCGTGTCGACAAGGGCGCCGAACTCACCACCGTCGACCGCGAAATCAAACGCCTGCGCATCAAGACCGCCAGCCCGGCGCTGGCGATCGCCAGCCTTTCCGGCGGCAACCAGCAGAAGGCCGTGGTCACGAAGATGGTGCTGGCGATGCCAAAGGTGCTGATCCTCGACGAACCGACGCGCGGTGTCGACGTCGGCTCCAAGTACGACATCTACAAGATGATCGCCGACCTGGCCTCCAGCGGCGTGGCGATCATCATGGTCTCTTCCGAGATGCCGGAAATCCTTGGCATGAGCGATCGTGTCCTGGTCATCGGCGAAGGCCAGTTGCGTGGCGACTTCGTCAATCAAGGCCTGACCCAGGAGCGCATCCTGGCTGCTGCAATCAACGCTGAACCCGGCCGCCAAGCGGCTTGAATTGCCATGTCCAATATCCTGCAATCCCAACTCGCCCGCCAAAGCGGCGGCAATGGCGGTCCGCGCCTGGACGGCCGCGCCATCCAGCAACTGTTCGTGCGCTACAAGGTGCTTGCGCTGCTGCTGGCCGTGGCGCTCATCTGGGTCTTCTTCTACTTCCAGACCAACGGCACGTTCCTGAAGCCCAACAGCATCTCCAACCTGTTCCTGCAGATGTCGGTGACGGGCATGCTGGCCTGCGGCATGGTGTTCGTCATCATCGCGGGGGAGATCGATCTTTCGGTCGGCTCGCTGCTTGGCCTGCTGGGCGGGCTGGTCGCCATCCTCACCGTCAACCTGGGGTGGAACACCTGGCTGGCCGTGGGTACGGTGCTCGTGGCAGGCGCGGCCATCGGCGTGGTCAACGGCTTCATCACGACCAAGCTGCGCGTGCCCTCGTTCATCGTTGGCCTGGGCGGCATGCTGGCCTTCCGCGGCTTGCTGCAGTGGAGCACCGACAGCGTGACGATCGCCCCGGTGCCCGATGACCTCGGCAACCTCGCGCAGAGCTTCGTGCCGGCATGGCTGGCGTGGTCGCTGGCCGCCGTCATCGTTGCCGGTTCGGTTGTGCTGACCGTGCTCCGCCGTCGTGAGCGCACCCGCCTGTCGCTCTCGCTCACGCCGATCTGGGCTGACGGACTGAAGCTGCTGGCGATTGCGGCCGCCTCGTTCGGCTTTGTCGCCGTACTCAACCAGGCCAGCGGCGTGCCCCTGCCGGTGCTGATCCTGCTCGTGCTGCTTGCCATCTTTTCGTACGTCGCGACACAAACCGTCTTCGGCCGTCACGTCTATGCGGTGGGCGGCAACATGGAGGCCACACGCCTGTCCGGCGTGAACGTCGGCCGCGTCAAGCTGCTGGTGTTTGTGCTGATGGGCCTGATGTGCGCCTTCGCGGGCATCATCACCACCGCACGTTCGGCGGCGGGGTCGCCCTCCGCCGGTGTGGGCGGCGAACTGGATGCCATCTCCGCCTGCTTCATCGGCGGCACGTCGATGCGCGGCGGCTCGGGCACCGTGTACGGCGCACTGATCGGCGCGCTCGTCATGGCGAGCCTCGACAACGGCATGCAGCAAATGAACGTCGACGCCTCGTGGCAGATGATCGTCAAGGGCGTGGTGCTGGTCGTCGCGGTGCTGATCGACGTGCTGTCGGGCTCCAATCGGGGCTGACGGCGGCTCGGTTCACATCACTCCAGGGGCCCATCCGGCTCCCCTCCCTGATCCCGGAACGATACGGCGGCGCGCGACGTTGCAGCGCCGGCCGCCGATCGTCCTTTTTTCTCCTCATCCCGAACGGAATTCGACATCGTGGCTGACTACCAAACCCCTGCTCGCGTTCTTGTGACCGGCGTGGCCGGCAACCTGGGCCGCAAGGTCGTCGAGGCACTGGCCTCCGCCCCGTGGTGCACGTCCATCATCGGCGTTGACTGGGTTGCCCAGAACGTCGAGTTTTCGCCGCAAGCAGCCGAACGTTTTCAATGGGTCAAGGCCGACCTCACGCAAGCCGACGGCGCATGGACGGATCTGCTGGGCAACGTCGATGCCGTCATCCACCTGGCCGCGATCCACTCCACGCCGGACGCAACGTGGGAGCAGGCGCTGGCCTCCTACGGCATGACGCTCAATGTGCTGCAGGCTGCGGCCACGCACGGCGTGCGCCGCTTCGTGTTTGCCTCGTCCAACCACGCGATGGGCGCATACAAGGACCAACCCCTGGCCGGCACCATCGGCCCCGGCAAACTCACCGCCGAGCTTCCGCCCGCCCCGGGCACGCGCTGGAACAACGGCACGGAAGACGTCTACTCGCTCGCCTACGGTACATCCAAGGCAATGGGCGAACGGCTTTGCAGCGCGGTGGGCGCCGTCTCGGCAGCCAACGGGGGCAAGCTGTCGATCGTGTCGCTGCGCATCGGCTGGGCACTGCCCGACGAGAACGACCCGAACGACATCAACTATTCCGGCACCGCTGACACACCCGTCCCCACCGAACTGCCCGATGAAGCCAGCCACATCGCGCTGCGCTGGTTCCGCAACATGTGGCTCTCGAATGGGGATCTGCGCCGGCTGTTCCTCTGCTCCGTCACGGCAGACCCGGCATGCTGGCCCGCGCCGGCTATCGTCGTGAACGGCGTGTCGAACAACCGTGGAATGGATTGGGGTCTGGAGACGGGGCGCGAGTTGCTGGGGTATGAGCCTCAGGATGATTTGTATGGGTTGATCCGGCAGCCCGCCTAAGTCAACGCGCGGGCGCGCAGGTCGATTCCCGAATCACCAACTCATACTGCAAATTCTCGTGCACCGAATGCGGCTTCAGCCCCGGCAGGTGCGGGCGATGAATCGCGATGAGCTGTTCCACAGCCGCATGCGCCATCGCCTGGATCGGCTGGCGCACCGTGGTGAGCGCCGGCCAGAGCTGGCGTGAGAGCGGCGTGTCGTCGTAGCCGCAAATGGAGAGTTCTTCCGGCACCTTGATGCCCCGCGCCTGCGCCACGCGGAGCACGCCGGCGGCCATATCGTCGTTGCCGGCAAAGATGGCGGTGGGGCGCGGCTCGCACGACAGCAGCCGCTCAGCGCAGGCCACACCCGACTCGAACGAGTGCTCGCCCTGCTCGACCAGTCGTTCGTCGACTTCGATGCCGGCTTGCGCCATCGCATCGCGATAACCGAATACGCGCTGATACGCCGCGCCGTGAGCGGGGTCGCACACCACGAAGCCGATGCGGCGATGACCGAGGCCGATCAGGTGCCGCGTCATGTCGCGTGCGGCGGCGCGGTCTTCGGTGTTGACGGACAACCCTTTGTGCTCGCGATCGGCAGGTGCCAGCCGCACGTAGTCGATGCCGGCTTCATCCAGCGCCGTGATCAGCGACGGCACGTCCGACACCGGCGGCGTCAGGATGATGCCGGCCAGGGCACGCTGGCGCGCACTCTGGATGATCTGGTCGGCGAGGTTCGGATCGCGGTAGTTGCACGGCGTGAGCAGCAGGCTGTAGTCGAGCGCCTGGCAGGCTTCGAGCGCGCCATGCTGAATGTTGACGATGTAGTTGTCGGAGGGGTTGTCGTAGACCAGCGCGATGATGTCGGCGCGCTTGCTGGCCAGTCGCCGGGCAGCCGGGTTGGGCCGGTAGTCGAGCGTCTGCATCGCCTCGACCACCTTCGCTCGCGTCTTCTCGCTGATGTTGGGCTCGTGATTCAGCACGCGCGAGACGGTCTTGATGGACACGCCCGCATGCGCGGCAACATCATCGACGGTGACAGCTCCGGCGTTGCGCTTCATGGTCTGACGATGGTCTGGCGAATGTGGTTCTGAAACACGGAACGGGCGCCATCATGCGCCCGCCAACGTGTTCGATTTTACCGCCAACCCCCACGCGGCGCGGCCGAAAAAAACTAACGGGCGCTCAATCCCGAACGGCCAATCGGCAGCCGGATGATGCCTTGGGCGAAGCTCACGCCCAGCAGAACGAGACAGCCGCCGATCCAGTGATACCCGTGCACCGTCTCCCCCAGCATCACCGCAGCCATGCCGGCCGTGAAGACTGGCATCAGGTTCATCAACACCGCCGTACGCTCACTGCCGATGCGCTTGAGCCCCTGCATCCACAGATACGACGCGACGATCGACGAGGCAATACCCGCAAACGCCACCAGCCCGATGCCCCTGGCCGGCACGGCCAGGCTGTGCGCCGTCATGGCTACCGGAACGAGCATCACGACGGCCATCAACACCTGCACGTACAGGTTGATCCACTGCCCGAACGGCAACGCCCAACGGCGATAGAGGATGTTGTACAGCGCGTAGGCAGTGACGCCGGCAAGCACCAGCACGTCGCCGTGGTTGATGCCGCCATCGAACAGGTTGGTTGGTTCTCCGCGTCCAAGCAGATACAGCACGCCCAGGAGCGACACCACCACACCGGTCACCGCCTGCGCCCCGACCGGCTGACGAAATACCACCACGTTCAAGGTCAGCCCCAGCATCGGGATCAGGGCGCCGATCACGCCCATGTTGGTCGCGCTCGTGCTGTGCGCGGCGTAGTACGCCAGGCATTGGTACATCACCATGCCCAGCAGCGCGAGCACCGCAAAGCGGCGCCACTGCGCCACCACGGCATGACGCTGGCGCCATAGCGGCCGCGCACAGAACGGCGTGAGCACGATGGCCGCCAACAACCACCGGTAGAATGAAATGGCCGCCGGGTCAACCACGCCGGCCGCGGCCTTCGACACGATTGTATTGGCGGCCCAGATCAGCACCGCCAGCAAGGGATACAGCACAGGCACGACGGCCTCCTCGAACACCCGAAGACGGCAGTGTAGTAATGTCTGGTTCAAAACATATACTTCAAACCAGACAACCTCACCCCTCGAAAGCGACAACCGTGGCTGACACCGTGTACACCGCCTTCCGCGAAGCCGATCTGCGGGTGCCCAAGGGCGCTCCGTTCTACTTTCGCTACGACCATTTCGAGCCTGAAACCGATATCGAGCCGCACACGCACCCATGGGGCCAGATCAACCGGATCAGCCTCGGGTTGATGGAGGTGGTGGTCGATGGCCGCCGGCTGACGGCGCCCGCCGAATACGTGATCTGGGTGCCGGCCAACCAGCCGCATTCGGCATCGATCCGGCAAGCGACGGATTTCCTCTCGCTGTACATGGCGGAGCCGCTTGCGCAGCGGCTGCCACCCATGGCTTGCCTGATTCCGCAAACGCCGCTGGTGCGTGCGCTGTTCGAAGACTTCGCCACGCGCCGCGTCACCGGCATGGCTGACGAGTGGGACTTGCGCCAGTTCGAATTGCTGGTCGAAACGTTGGTGCGTGCCGGCCACGCCGATAGCTACCTGCCCGACAGCACCGACCGCCAGCTGGAGCCCATCCTGCAAGCCATCCGCCTGGACCCCGCAGACACCATCACGCTGCAACAATGGGCCGAGCGCGTGCACGGCACCGAACGCACCCTTGCACGCCGCTTCCAGACCGAACTCGGCATGAGCTTCGTGCAATGGCGCAATCGCGTGCGCCTGCTTCGCGCGCTGGTGTGGCTCAAGGAGGATCGATCGGTGCAGGACATTGCGCTCGCGCTCGGCTATGGAACGCCGTCGGCGTTCATTGCGATGTTCCGCAAGCAGGTTGGGGTTTCGCCCGAGCGCTATCGACGGCAGATGTGTGGCGAGGCGGAGCGCCCCGCCGCATAGACCGTCGTCATCAAGCGACCGAGTCACCGCCATCGGCCACCAAGGCGTAGCCCGACACAACGCTCGCATCATCCGAAGCGAGGGAGGCCACGATGGTTGCCATTTCCTCTGCGCTGCCGACACGGCCAGCCGGTGTGCCCGCCGCAAAGTCATACATCGCTTGGGCTGACGGCGAGATGCCGCGATGGTGAAACGGCGTCTCGACCAGGCCCGGCGGTCTCGACATCTGGGACTATCGTTACGCGCGAAACGCGGCGATCGGCGTTGTGTTTGTCGGGATTCCGATCGGTTCGAAGAAGATCGCCTCGTTCTACTTCGACGATGCGGACGGCGTGCTTAAGAAGATCGAATACAAGGTCCTGCAGCAGTAACCCCCGGTGAAACCTGCCGCGCCCGCCACCCATGGCGCGGGCACGGCATGGCCAACGCCTGCACTCACGGCGGCACGTCAATTCCCCCAATCGCAACGCGCCCTCGTGCCTTGCTTGTTACATTGAGCACGAACGAAAGAGGGATGGGCCACCAACACAAAAATAAGTTGCATATCTAACCATCCTCACCTACCATCAATTCACCATGTTCGACCACTGCCTCTACTTCAACACCACCGCCTTGGCCCGCAAGCTCGACCGGGTCTGGGCAGACGCCTTCGCGCCGTTTGATCTCACGCCGCCGCAAGGCTTCATGCTCCGTGCGATCGTCGACCGCCCGGGCATGCTGCAAAGCGAGTTGTCGGAAGCGATGTCCGTCACGCGCCCCACGGCAACGCGCGCGCTGGATGGCCTGGAAAGCAAGGGCTTGATCGAACGCCGCAAGACGGAAGTCGACGGCCGCGAGACCGCCATCTTTCCGACGCGGGAAGCCGTCAAGATCGGTGCGGCGTTGAACGAGGCGAGCGGCGCCGTCACCGCAAGGTTGAAGCGTGTGCTGGGCAGTACCGAATTCACCGATACGGTGACGAAGATCCGCGGTGTGCGCTCCACCCTGACATGAGCGTCATTTTTTTGGCCACGTAGTTGCATTGCTAACTAAAAAGAGAAACATCATGCCCATCCTCAACGTCAAAGTCAGCGCCAAACGTTCGGCAGAAATGACGCAGAAGATCGCCAGCACCTTGCTGGAACTTACCTCCCGCATCCTCGGCAAGGACCCGAAGGTCACGGCCATTGCCATCGACTATGTCGACCCGGAAGACTGGGTCGTCGGTGGGCAGACGCTGGCCGCACAAGGCAAGAACAGCGTCTATTTCGACATCAAGGTGACGGACGAAACGAATACCAAGGCAGAAAAGGCGCAGTACATCGCCGAGGCGTTCACGGCTTTTGCTGAGTTGCTCGGCAATCTGCACGAAGAGAGCTATATCTATGTGCAGGACGTTCGCGCCGCAGCTTACGGCTACGGCGGCAAGACGCAGGAGTACCGCTACCAGCACGCATAAATGTGCCGATCGCGTCTCTCCCACCAACTAAAGAACAGGTGAAATCATGAACCGCATGAGCGCTTTCTTCGCGGCCAGTTGGCTGGCCGCCGCGCTGCTGTACTTTGGCCAACATTCGCTGCCGCTGACCGCGCTCTCGGGTGTGGTGTTGCTGGCCGGCTTCGATCTGCTGCGTCCATGAAGCTTCAGCGGGTGCGGTGCTGCGCCCGGTATTGCAGTGGGCTGCAACTGCGGTCGGCAGAAAACGCGCGACTCAGTGCGCTGACGCTGCCATAGCCGCATTCATCGGCAATGTGATCGAGCGGCTGGCGGCCCGTTCGCAGCAGAAACGCCGCCAGTTCCAGCCGCAGCATCGCCACGTAACGCCGCAGATTGCTGCCGGTGGCGGCGGCAAAGCGGCGCGTCAAGCTTCGCTCGCTCATCGCTGCCTGGGCGGCCAGTTCCGCCAATGCAGGTGGCGCCGCCAGTTCCCGCTCCACGATCTCCTGGATGGCCAGGATGGCCACATCGCCGTGGCGCTTGAACTGAGCCGTCCACACGGCCATGTGTTCGTATGACGGCAAGGATTGCGTGAGCGCCGTGCGCAGCATCCGCCGCGATGCGCCCGCCCCGCGGCAGTGATCGATGACGTACGCGCAGGCGTCCACAGCGGGGTTGATGCCACTGACGGTGATGATGCGGCCATCCACCGCCAGGGGCCGGTCGGGCGTGTAATGCACGTTGGGAAAATGCCGTGCAAACCAGGCGCGCTCGCTCGCCAGCCCGGTCGCTCTACAACCATCAAGCAGTCCAGCCTTGGCGAACAGCGGCGCCGCGTTCATGCCAACGACCAGGGCGCCAGCCTCATAGCGCCTGCGCAGCCAATCGGCGATGTGCGCCTCTTCCGCATCCAATGCCGCCTCGGGGGCGAACTGTGCGGGCACGATCACGACGTCGTAGGCTGCATCGGTCAACGCGGCGGTGGCGGGCACGGCCATCTCGCCAAAGCTCTGGACGGCTGCCCCATCGGCAGACAGCAGATCGATATCGAAGAGCCGGCTGCCCATCACATCCACGCTGCGCGCCTGCATGGTGCCGGCAACCAGCAGCATCTCCTGGGTGAGGAATACATATCCGGCAAACAGGCGCGGCGGCAGCAGGATGGCGATACGCGCCCGCGCGTGCAGACCGGGGCGTTTGGAGGCAGCTTTCGGCTGGCGCTTCATATCAAGAAGGTGGCGATCCGGATCAACCGGAATTGTCGCGGCCTTGTTGAAATACGGCAACCCATTCGCTGCCAATCCGCCACCAGTCCGGAGCCGCCATGATCGCCCGCACGCTGTTCGATGCCGAACACGACACCTTTCGTGAATCCGTCCGCCGCTTTATCGACGCCGAAGTCCTGCCCCATCACGAGCGCTGGGAAGACCAGGGCTACGTCGACCGCGCCATCTGGGAGAAGGCGGCCGCCGCTGGCTACCACTGCGCCAGCATGCCGGAAGCCTACGGCGGCGCGGGTGCCGATATCCGCTACAGCACCGTGCTGATCGAAGAGATTGCCCGCGCGGGCGCCACGGGCCTGGGCTTTGGTCTGCACTCGGAAATCGTCGCGCCGTATCTGCTGCACTACGGCAGCGAGGCGCTAAAACAGCACTACCTGCCCAAGCTTGCGAGCGCCGAGATGATCGGCGCGATTGCCATGACCGAGCCTGGCGCCGGCTCCGACCTGCAAGGCGTGCGCACCACCGCCACGCGCAGCAGCGACGGCAGCCACTACGTCCTCAACGGCTCGAAGATCTTCATCACCAACGGCTGGCACGCCGATGTCGTGATCGTCGTGGCGCGCACCACGCCGGACGGCGGCGCCAAGGGCACGAGCCTTTTCGTCGTCGACACCAGCATGGAGGGCTTCAGCAAAGGCAAGCGCCTGAAGAAGGTCGGCATGAAGGCGCAGGACACCGCAGAGCTGTTCTTCGACAACGTGCGTGTGCCCGCCGGCAACCTGCTCGGCGAGGAACATCGCGGTTTTGCCTACCTGATGCAGGAGTTGCCGTGGGAGCGCCTCCAAATTGCCATCACGGCCATCGCTTCAGCCGAAGGCGCGCTTGAATGGACGCTGCGCTACGTGCGCGAGCGCCAGGCCTTCGGCAAATCCATCCTCGATTTCCAGACCGCGCGGCACGCACTGGCGGAACTGAAAACCGAAGTACAGATTGGCCGTGTGTTCGTCGACCAGTGCATCGCGCTCAAGCTCGCCGGCAAGCTCGATGCCGCCACGGCCTCCATGGCCAAGTACTGGACCACCGACCTGCAGTTCAAGGTGATGGACCGCTGCGTGCAACTGCACGGCGGCTACGGCTACATGTGGGAATACCCCATCGCCCGCGCGTGGGCCGATTCGCGCGTGCAGCAGATCTACGGCGGCACCAACGAGATCATGAAAGAGCTGATCGCCCGCACCCTTTAACGAGCACGACCATCAGGACGCAACGCTATGGAAGCCTATATCTACGACGCCGTGCGCACCCCGCGCGGCAAGGGCAAGAAAGACGGCAGCCTGCACGGTGTCACGCCGCTGCGCCTGGCCGCGACCGCGCTGCGCGCCATCCGCGATCGCAACCAGCTCGACACGGCATTGGTGGACGACGTCGTGCTCGGCTGCGTGGAACCCGTGGGCGAACAAGGCGCGTGCATCGGCCGCGTGGCAGTGCTGTCCGCCGGCTATGCCGAGACGACGGCCGGCGTGCAGATCAACCGCTTTTGCGCATCGGGCCTGGAGGCCTGCAACATGGCCGCCGCGCAGGTGATGGCCGGGCAGAGCGACTTTGCCATCGGCGGCGGCGTGGAGAGCATGTCGCGCGTGCCGATGGGCGCCAGCGGCGGCGCGTGGCCGGTCGATCCGGCGGCCGCCATCCCGCTGTACTTCGTGCCGCAAGGCGTGTCGGCCGACACCATCGCCACCAAGTGGGGCTACAGCCGCCACGATGTCGACGCCTATGCCGCAGAGAGCCACCGCCGTGCGCATGCGGCCAGCACGGCCGGCTGGTTCACAGGTTCCATCGTGCCGGTGCGCGACCAGAATGGCCTGACCATCCTCGACCGCGACGAGATGATCCGCCCGCAGACCACCGTGGACACACTCGCGCAGCTCAAACCGTCGTTTGCGGAATTGGGCGAGCAATACGGCTTTGACGCCGTGATCCGCCAGCGCTATCCGGAACTGGAGCGCATCGAACACGTGCACCACGCGGGCAACAGCTCGGGCATCGTCGATGGCGCCGCGGCCGTGCTGATCGGCAGCCGCGAGGCCGGCAAGCGCGCGGGCCTCAAGCCACGTGCGCGCATCCGCAGCTTTGCAAGCATCGGCTCGGAGCCGTCGATCATGTTGACCGGGCCTTCGTACGCAGCAGAGAAGGCGCTCAAGCGGGCCGGCATGTCTGCATCCGACATCGACCTGTACGAACTGAACGAAGCCTTCGCCTCGGTCGTGCTGCGCTTCATGGAGGTGCTGGCCGTGCCGCATGACCGCATCAACGTCAACGGCGGGGCCATTGCGATGGGCCATCCGCTCGGTGCGACGGGCGCCATGATTCTCGGCACGCTGCTCGACGAGCTAGAACGGCGTGGGGCGAGCACGGGGCTCGCCACGCTGTGCGTCGGTGCCGGCATGGGCACCGCCACCATCATCGAACGCATTTAAGGAGCGTGCTGACATGATCGACATCACCATCGACACCGACGGCATCGCCACGCTCACATGGAACCAGCCGGGCCGTGCACAGAACGTGCTCAACGGCGAAACCTGCGCCGCCTTCTTTGCCGCCATCGACCGCGTATGCGCGGATGCAAGCGTCAAGGGCATCCTCGTCACCTCCGCCAAGGCGGATTTCATTGCCGGCGGCGACCTCGAATGGCTGCAGGCCAGCGACGACGCAGCCACGTTGTATGAACGTACGTGCGAGCTGCACCGCATGCTGCGCAAGCTGGAAACGTGCGGCAAACCCCTGGCCGCCGCGCTGCCGGGCTCCACGCTGGGCGGCGGGCTGGAGATTGCGCTTGCCTGCCACTACCGCGTGGCGGCCGACAACGCCCGCGCGCGCTTCGGCCTGCCGGAAGTGACGCTCGGCCTCTTGCCGGGCGGCGGCGGCACGCAGCGTCTGCCGCGCCTGATTGGTGTGCAGAAGGCGCTGCCGATGCTGCTGGAGGGCAAGCGCATCAAAGCGGCCGAGGCGCTCAAGCTGGGCATTGTCGATGCGGTCGTCAACGCGGGGGAAGAAGCCGATGCTGCGCGCACGTGGCTGCTGGGCGAAGGCCAGACCAGCACGCAGCAACCGTGGGACATCAAGGGCTACAAGGTGCCCGGGGGCGCCATCGCCAGCCCCGCCGTGCAGCAGCTATTCACGGCGGCCAACGCCATGCTGCGGCAGAAGACCTACGGCAACTATCCGGCAGCGGCCAGCATCCTGTCGTGCGTGTACGAGGGGCTCATCACCGATCTCGATATGGGCCTCAAGACTGAGGCACGCTACTTCGTGCAGGCCGTGCTGTCGCCGGAGGCACGCGCGATGATCCGTACCCTCTTCTTCAGCCTGAACGCGGCCAACAAGCTGGCCGCGCGCCCCGCCGATGTGCCGGTGCGCCGCTACGCCAAGGTGGGCGTGCTGGGTGCGGGCATGATGGGCGCCGGCATCGCTTACGTCACCGCCAAGGCGGGGTTGCCGGTCGTGCTGCTCGACGCCACGCAGGAAGCCGCCGAACGCGGCAAGGACTATTCCCGCAAGCTCGTCGAGAAACAGGTACAGCGTGGCCGCCTGCATGCCGACCAGGCCGAAGCGCTGCTCGCGCGCATCCAGCCCACCACGTCCTACGCCGACCTGGATGGCGCGGGCCTCGTCGTTGAAGCCGTGTTCGAGCAGCGCGAGATCAAGGCCGACGTGACGCGCCAGGCAGAAGCCGTGCTGTCGCCGGAAGCCATCTTCGCGTCCAACACGTCTACGCTGCCGATTACGGGTCTGGCCGAAGCCAGCCAGCGTCCGGGCAACTTCATCGGGCTGCATTTCTTCTCGCCGGTCGACAAGATGCCGCTGGTGGAGGTGATCGTCGCCCGGCAGACCACGCGCGCCACGCTGGCGCAAGCGCTCGATTACGTCAAGGCGATCGGCATGACGCCCATCGTTGTCAATGACAGCCGCGGCTTCTATACGAGCCGCGTGTTTTCGACCTACGTGCTGGAAGGCCTGGCGATGCTTGCCGAAGGCGTGGCGCCTGCGCTGATCGAAAACGCCGGGCTGCTGGCCGGCATGCCGGTGGGGCCGCTTGCGTTGATCGATGAGGTTTCCAGTGAACTGATCCACAAGGTCAACCAGCAGACCCGCGCGGACCTGGGCGCCGCCTACATCGAGCGCCCGGGCGAAGCCGTGGCCGAGCGCATGGTGGCGCTGGGTCGCATCGGCCGCAAGGCCGGCCAGGGCTTCTACGACTATCCGGAAGGCGGCAGGAAGGCGCTATGGTCGGGGCTGGCGAACGAGTACCCCGCAGCGGCTGCGCAACCCGACGTGCAGACGCTCGTCGATCGGCTCATCACCGTGCAGGCCGTGGAAACCGCACGCTGCCTCGATGAACGCGTGGTGACCGATCCACGCGATGCCGATGTGGGTGCGCTGCTCGGTTGGGGATTCCCGGCATTCCGCGGCGGGCCGGTTTCGCACATCCATCGGGTTGGGGTCAGCGCATTTGTCGAGCTGTGCGATCGGCTGGCTGCGCAGCACGGCCGCCGCTTCGCGCCGCCAGCCCTGCTGCGCGACATGGCAGACAAACACGCCGCGTTTTACGAACGCTGACCCGCCGGCGCCCGCGTGCCCCCTGCGCGCGGCGCTTCTCTCCGCAGGCGTTGCGCCGCACAAACAGCAACCCACGGTAAGTCCGGGTGTTGCCTGCCAAAAGCAAACGATTGCGCTCCTGCTGCCCTGCTTCCACGGTCGGGTTAAGACACATGCGGCCCGCTCCGATATAGAGTGAGATGCACATGAATTGCCGACACCCAGGCACGCGGCACGCGTGCCCTAGGCAACTGGACACGCAACCGATGGAGTGGGGATGCCCGCAGAGCAATCGAAGGCCTCTTCTGGTGGCACGACAGATACCCCGCCACGGCAAGGATGGCGGAGCAAACTGTTGTCGCCGCTCAACATCGGTGCGGTCGTGGGCCTGCTGTTCATCTGGTCGTTCACGTTCCATCAACTCACCCTAGAGCACGACAGGCTGATACGCGATGCGCAGGCGCGCACGCAGGTTGAGGCACGGGCATTTGGTGAATACTCGCTTGGCAGCGTGCGGCGCGTGTCGGAGTTCTTGCTCGATCTGCGCGCGAGTTGGCTGGCCGGCCGCGAAGTATTCGAGCATGTCATCCGCGAGCGGCAGGAGACCGTGCGCGACCTGACCTTCCAGGTTTCCGTGATCGACGAGAACGGGATGCTGCTCTACTCCAGCATCGGCCCCACAACAGAACGCGTCGACCTGAGCCAGCGCGAGCACTTTCGCGTCCACAAGGATTCGGGCGGACGCGATGTGCTCTTCATCAGCGACCCGGTGCAAGGCAAGGTCTCGAAAAAGTGGTCGATCCAGTTCACACGGCCCATCCTCAGGGCCGGGCAGTTTGCCGGCGTCGTCGTCGTGTCGGTCAGCCCGGAACAGTTCGCCAGCTTCGCCAATACGCTGGCCGTGGGCAAGGACGGGGCGGCCACGATCATCCGAGAGTCAGGTCAGGTCCTGGCCCGCGTGCCCAACCCGACCGCGGGTATCGAAAAGCCGCCGCGCCGCCGCCAGTTCAACCAGCCGGGCGCGCTGGAAACGGGCAGCTACCGCGTGGTGTCGGGCACCGACGGCGTGGAGCGCATCATCGGCTATCACCATGTGCCGGAGATCGGGCTCTACTTTCTGGTGGGCGAGTCGGTGGCCTCGGTGCTGGCGCCTTACGACGGCTATCGGCGCACCGCGCTGGTCGAGGCGGCCGCCTCCACCTTGCTCCTCGCGCTGCTGTATTTCACGCTGCGTCGCCGGGGTGCAGAGCGCAAGCGGCACATCGAAGATCTGCGCCTGGCCTCCATGGTCTATGCGTCGAGCAGCGAGGCGATGATGGTGACGTCCCTCGACGGGCACGTGATCGACGTGAACCCCGCCTTTACCGTCACCACCGGCTATTCAGCGCAGGAGTTCAAGGGCCAGTCCAGCGACGCCATCCGCTCCGAATGCAACGAGCGCGCCGTGATCGACGCCATGCGCGAGGGTGTCTCAACCAAGGGCACGTGGAGCGGCGAGTACCTGATCCGCCGCAAGGACGGCAGCGAATTCCCCGCGCTGCTCACCATCGACACGTTTGCCGACAGCACGCTGGGCGAGCCGCGCCGGGTTGTGCTGATCCACGACATGACGGAGAAGAAGCGGGCCGAAGAGGTCATCTGGCGGCAGGCCAACTTCGATGCGCTCACCGATCTGCCCAACCGGCACATGTTCTACAACCGCCTGCGCCACGAGATCGCGCGAGCGCGTCAGGCATCTACACAGCTCGCGCTGCTGTTCATCGATCTTGACCGCTTCAAGGAAGTGAACGACACGCTCGGTCATGACCAGGGCGACGTCCTGCTCAAGGAGATCGCCCGGCGCATCTCGGCCATCGTTCGCGGCACCGATACGGTCGCGCGGCTGGCGGGCGACGAGTTCACCATCATCCTGCCGGACCTGCCTGATGCCGGCGCGGCCACGCCTATCATCCGCGCCCTGCTCGCACGCATTGCGGCGCCGCTGCAGCTTGGTGAGGAAAGCGTGGAAGTATCGGCCAGCATTGGCGTGGCACTGTACCCGCGCGATGCCGACAGCGCGGAATCGTTGCTCGTGCGCGCAGACCAGGCCATGTTTGCGGCCAAGAGCGCGGGGCGCAATCAATGGGCCGTCTTTACCCCGGCATTGCAGCGCGCCGAGCAGGAACGCCTGCGCGTGACCAGCGATTTGCGCGTGGCGCTCACGCAGGGCCAGCTTGCGGTGCACTATCAGCCGATCGTCGATCTGTTGACGGGCAAGGTGCGCAAGGCAGAGGCGCTGATCCGCTGGACGCACCCCGTGCGGGGCGAGATCGATCCGGCGGATTTCATACCGGTGGCCGAAGACAGCGGGCTGATCGTCGAAATCGGCAAGTGGGTGCTGAACCAGGCGCTGGATCAGCTCACGCAATGGCACGCCACGCTCGACAACACGCTGCAGGTGTCGGTCAACAAATCGCCGCTGGAGTTCCGCGCGCACCAGTCGAGCAACGAGTCCTGGCCCAAGGTGGTGGAGCGCCGGGGGCTTCCACCGCACAGCCTGGTCGTCGAAATTACCGAAGGCTCGTTGATGGCCGACAGCGCCGAGGTGGTCGAGCACCTGCACGAGTTCAGGCGCGCGGGTGTTGACATCGCGCTCGACGATTTCGGCACGGGCTATTCGTCGCTGTCGTATCTCAAGCGCTTCGACATCAACTACATCAAGATCGACCAGTCTTTCGTGCGCAGCCTCGCAGATGACCCGAAGGACATCGCGCTGTGCAGCGCCATCGTGAGCATGGCGCACGCGCTGCGCATCAAGGTCATCGCGGAGGGCATCGAAACCGAGGAGCAGAAGGCGATCCTGGTGGCGGCAGGTTGTGACTACGGCCAGGGCCACCTCTTCTGCCCGCCGGTGCCGCCGGCAGCGTTTGCAGCCTTTGTGGTCAAAAGGCAGCACCTTGCGGAAACCTGACCGCCTTTCAGCCGCCGCGCACGGCCCGCGCAAAGGCCTGCACCACATCGGCAGACGCATCGGTGATGGCCCAGTAGCCCATGCCGGCGCTGCGCCAGACCATCAACTGGTAGCCGCGCTCGGTGCGCAGCGCGGGCTCGGTATCAATGCCCGCTTCGGGGCGTACGTACAGGTCGACGGGATGCTGCGCCGAGCGGTAGACCAGCACCGCCACGGGGCGACCGTCGATGTAGTCCAGCCGCCCGCCGATGAGCGGGAAGCCGCGTTCGGCAAGGTCAGTCACGGGCGGCGCATAGTCGATGCGGCCGTTGAACCACGGCTTGACCGTGTGGCGATCCGATGACAGCACATCCGTCTCCCGCGCGCCCAGCAGCGCCCGCACGTGGCTTGCGGTGATGTCGTGCGCGGTGAGCGCAGCCGTATCGGGTCGGCCAACCAGCACGCCCACACCGAGTGCCACGGCAGCGAGCGCGGCTGCGCCCAATCCCAAGCCGAGCCCCCGCGATGGCGTGATCAACCAATTGGCCAAGCGCTGCCATGGAAATTCCGTCCGGCGCGGCGCGCCCGCACGGGTCGATTCGGGTCGCACGCCGGACTCTGCCTGCACGGCCTGCAATACACGTTCGCTCAAACCCGCCGGCGCCTTCATGTACAGCGCCGGCGCACGCAGCCCCTGGCGCAGCGCACGCACCACGCCATCGTGGCGCACTGCGATGTCGGTGCAGGCGGCACACGTGCCCAGATGCGTTTCCATGCGCAGGCTGTCGGCCGCACCGAGTTCGCCATCGGCGCGGGCAGCCAGCAGCGCGCGGATGTCGTCACAGTTCATGGCGGGCCTCCTTGGTGCTGTTTCCCATGCCGCCCGATGCGCGGATGGGTGTCACATTGGTGCGCGGTGGCGCGTTGTCTTCCGTCAATAGGCGTGCGAGTTGCTGCCGCGCACGTGCCAGCCGCGACATGACCGTGCCGATGGGCGCGTCGACCACGGCGGCAATGTCGCGGTACGGCAGGTCTTCCAGCTCGCGCAGCACGAGCACCTCGCGATACGGCACGGGCAACTGCGCCAGCGCGGCATGCACGCGGCGCACATCGTCGATGCGGGCGAGCAGCGCGGCGGGGTCGACACCGTAGCTGGCGCTGTCGTCATTCGCCTGGCCTGCTGCATCGTCATCCCATGGCTGGGCCGGGGCCTGCTTGCGGCGCGCGCATTCCGAGAACCACGTGTTGCGCACGATGGCGAGCAGCCACGGACGGCCATCGCCGCCGCGAAACCCGCCGAACAGCCGGAACGCGCGCAGGCAGGCTTCCTGAACGATGTCGTCGGCGTCTTGCGCGTCGCCCGAGAGCCAGCGTGCCAGGTTGTAGGCGGCGTCGACATGCGGCAACACCGCCTGCGCAAAGCGCTGCGCGTCGGTGGGCAGATCGAGCATGGGGTCTGGCAGGTCGGGCATGGCAGCCTGGAGGCGGTTGACCTCCGTATACCTGGGTGCAATCCAGTTTATTCCCGCCCCGAAGAAATTTTGTGAAAACGCGAATCTTGTGGAATACGCGGGCACGCCGGCCGGTATGACAGGCAGGACCGGCGCTTCCTCCATTTCCATCGCGCTGGGCCCACTTCCCATACTCAGCCATCTATTGCAGGGGACACCCATGAGCAAGCAACCCGGACGACGCCAGTTCCTGCAACTGGCCGCGGTCGGCGGTCTGGTGTACGCATCCGGCCTGCCCGGCTGGCAGGCGATGGCGGCCACCACGCGCGCCGCCGGCGCCAAGCCAGACGATTTCTATTTCGTGCAGTTATCGGACACGCACTGGGGCTTCAAGGGCGCGCCGAACCCGGATTCGCAAGGCACGCTGCCCAAGGCGATTGCGGCGGTGAATGCGCTGTCGCCGGCGCCGGATTTCGTCATCTTCACGGGCGACCTCAGCCACATCAGCGACGACCCTGCCGAGCGCCGCAAGCGCCTGGCCGAGTTTCGCGACATTGCCGCGCAGATCAAGGTGCCGGTTGTGCACTACATGCCGGGCGAGCACGACGCTTCGCTCGACAACGGCGAGGCCTATATCGAACTCTTCGGCCGCACGCATTACTCGTTCGATCACAAGGGCGTGCACTTCATCGCCATCGACAACGTGTCCGACCCGTCCGCCCGTGTGGGCGATGCACAACTCGCGTGGCTGGCGGCGGATGTGCGTTCCGTGCCTGAGCACACACCCATCGTCGTGTTCACGCACCGGCCGCTGTTCGACCTGTACCCGCAATGGGACTGGGCCACGCGCGACGGCCAGCAGGTCATCGACTTGCTGATGCCGCACCCGAACGTGACGGTGTTCTACGGCCACATCCATCAGGAACATCACCACATGACCGGGCACATCGCGCACCACTCCGCGCGCTCGTTGATGTTCCCGCTGCCCGCGCCGGGCTCGCAGGCCAAGCGCAACCCGATCCCGTGGGATGCTGCCGCACCGTACCGCGGCCTGGGCTGGCGCAGCATCGCCGAGCACGGCAAGCAGGATGCCGCCACCTGGGCGTTGGCCGAGCAGCCGATCCAACCCAACAGCGAAGCCACTGCCACCAAAACCCCGGAGACCACCTGACATGCGCGCCTTCATCGCACACAACCCCAAGCGCCGGCTGGCGCTGCGTCAGTTAACCGTGCTTGCGGCGGGTGCGGCGCTCGCCTGCGTTGCGCACGGCGAGGGCCCGACGGTCATCCGCGTGCACGCGCGCAAGTTCACGTTCACGCCCGACAAGATCACGCTCAAGCGCGGCGTGCCCGTGGTGTTCGAACTGACCGGACAGGACATCCTGATGGGTTTTTCGATTCCGGATTTCAACGTACGGGCCGATGTGGTGCCGGGGCAGACCGTCCGGCTGGCGCTCACACCCGACAAGACGGGGACGTTCGATTTCCTGTGCGACATCTTCTGCGGCTCGGGCCACGAGACGATGAATGGGACGTTAACCGTCACCTGAAGCGCAACGCCGCATACCCAACGCAAAACGCCCCGATCTGTTCGGGGCGTTTTCATCTGCGAGCGCCGCCTTAAGCCAGCGCGTCCCGCTCGGCCAGGGTCAGCAGCAGTTCGTCGAGCCGCTCCATGGTGGAGGTCATCCCGTCCTTCAACCCCATGTCGATGACCTTCTGCACGTCCTCTGGCGAGTTGTACAACACCACAGTCGTGACGAGGGTGCGTTCCTTCGCATCGGCAAAGGTGACATCCCAGCGGGCGCGGGGCAGATCCGGATTCACGGCGCCGGTTTCGTCAGAAAAAGCATCGAGCGCTGCATAGCCGTCGATCGGGTTGATCTTCTGATAGTCCAGGCGGCTCCAGAACGACTGTCCATCGGGGGTGATCATGGCGTAGTGCCAGTAGCCGCCTTCCTTGAATTCCATATGCTTGGTCTTGGTGGTGAGCGGCTTGGGCGCAAACCACTGATCGAGCAGTTCGCGCTTCGTATGGCAATCCCACACGAGCTGGCGCTTCGCCGCGAACTCTCGCCTCACGGTGAGGCTGCTCTTTTGCATGTCGACCACGAAATCAAACCGAAGATCAGCCTTCATTGCCTTCTCCTTGGAGTTTCTCTAAGAGGTTGTCCAGATTGCGGTACCTGCTCGCCCAGATCGCGTGCTGCTTCTCAAACCAGCGCTCGGCGGCAGCCAGCTTCTTGCGCTCGAGCGTGCACGTCCGGATTCGGCCGCTCTTTTCCGAGCGGACCAGCCCGACACCTTCCAGCACCCGCATGTGCTTCATGAAGGACGGCAGCGCCATGTCGAATGGTTCCGCCAGTTCACTTACCGACGCGGGCCCTTCACCGAGCCGTTGAATAACCGCCCTGCGCGTTGGGTCCGAAAGCGCGTGAAATACCGCGTCTAGCGCAATTCCATTGTTATCCATTTGGCTAACTATATACGCGAGAATGCGTTGATGCAACAAGGTTCAACAGCGTGTGGTGACACAGGTGGGCGGCCGGTCAGCATGCACACGTACCCATGCTAGGATGACCTCCCCCCCCCCGGCAGCCGCCACACAGCACATGACGACCATCTACGCGACCCTCGGCGTGCAGCCGGACGCCACCCTGGACGAAATCAAGCGCGCTTACCGCCGCGCCGCAATGAAGTGGCATCCCGACCGCAACCCCGGCCGAGAAGCCGAGGCCTATGCGGCGTTCCAGGAAATTCGCGAAGCCTACTCGATCCTCTCCGACGCTGAACAGCGCCGTGTCTACGACGAGGTATTCGCACAGGAAATGCAGCGCTGGCAAGCGGAGCGCGATGCCCAGGAAGCACAGGAGCGCGAAGCGCAACGCGAGCGCGAACGCCTTGCGCAGGAGCATTACGAAAAGATGGTCGCCATCGCCATGCGTTTTGCCGACGATGGCCACCATCGCGACGTCCTGTTCGGCGTGCTGCTCGGCAGGGACTGCGATGCAGAACTCGCCGCACGCATCGCCGACAGCGTGTGGGCCTTGCAGGAAGCACGGCGCTCCCCCAAGCCTGCAACGGAGGTGTCCGACGCGCAGCCAGCGCCCGCACCCGAAGACGCGGCCTCCAAAATCGACGAATCTGCAGTGCCGCGGCGTGCGTTCGAGTCGTTCTGGCAGGGGTTGTTTGGCTTGCGCCCATAGGTGCCGATTGGCCTGCCCGCTAACTGCGGGTGATTGGATGCAAGTTCGGCTCGCGCTGCGAGCAGGATCACCAAGGTCGCGCTGGTGGTGGCAGGCAACGCCTTCGTCATGAGCCAAACGTTTGCCGATTGCCATTCGTCGAGGTGCCAAGTTCATTGAGGCGCTGAGCCACATGGGAAACAAACGCCCGCGCCTCGCGACCATTAAAGGATTCATGTGGGCTGCCGATGAACAGATTGCGTCTGTTGCGGTTAATCAGCTTATTCGTCGTCATGCCCAACTATCCGCATTCTGGCTGTCGCATGGGTTTCCCGATCTGCCGGGCGTGGCGGGCGCTGCTGGCGCATGCCGTCATCTCCAGGCAATCAATGCTCAGCAATATCGAGCGCCCCGATCGACGGGCGGCCGCGAGAAGTCTTCCCTGCTTCGCGAGCCCAACCGGCTCATACCGAACCGAAAGCGAGCGTGATATGCGACAAAGCCACTTTGCCCGGCTGCTATCCGGTCTGATCGGTTTGCTGATTCTGTCCGGTTGCCACCAGCAAGACGCCCCCATCACCAGTTCGCCCTCGCCGCACCGAACCAGCATTACGGCATTGATCTGGGCACCGGACTGGCCCGAGCAGATGCTTCAGATTGCTGCCGAGTTCAGCAAGCTCAATCCCGATGTGCAGGTGGACGTTCAATTCATGATCGGCAATTCGGTCGAAGAGAACATCAAACCCCGCGTCGCTGCCGGCACGATGCCCGATCTTTTGAGCGTCAACCCAAATGCCTATTCGGCCGAACTGGCCGATCAGCGCGTCCTTGCCAATGTCAGCCAGACATTGGCGTGGACGAACATGCTCGCCCCGCTCAAGCGGGACTGGACCAGCCGCCGCGGCAAAGGGTTCGGCATCTCGGGCGGTGTCGCAACGACGATGATCTACTACAACCGCGAGATGTTCGAAAAAGCGGGCATCGACAAGCTGCCAGCAAATTTCGACGAGTTCCTGCGCGTTTGCGCGCAACTCAAACGCGCAGGATTCACGCCCATGATGTTGAACGGCGCATTCCCGAACATGCTCGGAAACGGACCGTTTGCCTCGGGCTTCGCCAACAATGTGATCGCGCACGAGCCGAACTGGAAAAGCAAGATGGCCGAGGGCACGCTGGATCTCGACACCCCCGAGGTCGCTGATATCTTCGCCAGGATGGCACTGCTGCCGGAGCGCGGCTACGTCCAGGCGTCGTTCATGGCAACCGGCTACGACGACGGCATGCGTCTTTTCAAGGAAGGCAAGGTGGCGATGGCCATCCAGGGCAGTTGGGCGGCGGGCCTGCTGCTGCACGGCAATCGCTTTGCGGTCGGCGTGTTCATCCCGCCATGGAACAAGCGCGGCGCTCAGGTGGTGCCCGTGCTCGGCAGCGAGACCGGCTTTGCCGTATGCGAGACGCCCAACAAGGCAGCTGCAATGCGCTTTCTGGAATTCATCGCCGGCAAAGGCTTCCCGATTCTGCAGAGAAAGCGCCACAACATCTCCCCGTTCCAGCAAGACGCGGAAACGGCCGTCAGTGACCCGGAAATCGTCGACTACACGAATACGGTCAGCCGCTATTTGGTGACTGCCAGCCCGTACTATTCGACGCTGCCTTCAAACACGCTCGAGTCGCTGCATGGGTTGATGCAGGACGTGTTGCTCAAGAAGATGTCGCCCAGCCAAGCGGCGAAGCGACTCGACGAATCGGTCAAGAATGAAGCGAAGATGCACTACAAATGAACTCGATCCCACGGTTGCTGCAGCGCGCTTTCGACTATCTCTCACAGGACCTGCTTCGCCGCGTTGAGATTCGCCACCGGTTGGTTGCCGCGTTCATCCTGCTGTCTCTGCTGCCGATCTGCATTTCGGCCAGCATTTCGTATGTGAACTCGATCGCGGCGATCAAGGAGAACGCAGAGATCTTCTCGAAGGAGGTGGTCAAGCAAGTCTCGAGGAACATCGAATTGCGCATGCGGCAGATCGAGACGGAAAGCAACTTGCTGGTGCTCTCCAATCGGGTTCAAGGCGCGCTTGCCAGGGCCGCGAGCGGCAACGGCAAGGAGCAAAGCGAGGCACGCCAGGACATGGCGCGGCTGCTCCTCGAGCATTACGGATCGGTTGATTTCATCAACCAGAAGTATCTGCTCGACAAGAACAACCGGATTCTCGACACCCAGGCCGCCACGCAATTGACCCAGGGTGTGACACGCCTCGTCTCACGCGCTCAGGACGAGCATGCGCACACGTACTGGGGCAGCTACGACAACGGTGTTGGACAGCAAAACGTCGGGGTGGTGCGCGCCATCATCGACAAGAACAGCAACCGCCAGCTCGGCAATCTGGTGCTGATCGTCCGCCCCGCATACTTCTCGACCATCTTCAACGACGTCGCCACGGGCAGCGGTACGCAAATCTACATTCTCGATGCGAGTAACGAGGTCATCATCCGGGCCGCCGACGCCTCGAATGATATCGGCGCACTACCCGAACCCGGCCTGCTCGAAAACCTCGCGCGCAACGCGACATCGGGCGAGGCGCGAAGCTTTGTTGCGGTCGAGGGAAAGCGCGGAGGACGTTATTTGACTGCGTACGCCAAAATCCCCGGCACGACCTGGTTCGTGGTGAGCACCATTGCGGAGAAAAAACTGACGGCCGAGGCACAAGCGGTGCGAAACCAGATCGCGCTGGTCGGCATCTCGGGGGTTCTGCTGTCGATCTTCCTTGCTTACTTCATCTCGCACAGCATTTCTGCGCCGCTCAGGGAGCTGGTGCGCAAGGTGCACGATACCGGCGACGATGCCGGCGCCCAGGTCGACGAAGGAAAGCACGAGGAAGCCGGGGCCCGCGCCAAGGACGAACTGAGCAGGCTCGCGCAGCGCTTCGAGAGAATGCGCGAAGCGATCAAGCAGAAGATCCAGAAGATCAACGAGATCAATGCCTCGCTCGAACAAACCGTCATCGAACGGACGGCAGAGCTCGTCACGCGGGAGCGGGAGTCGCGCACACTGATCGAGAACTCCCCAGATACGATTGCCCGCTATGACCGCGAGTCCCGCCGCATTTACGCCAACCCTGCGTTCTGTGCCCTGGCTGGTTGCAGCCTTACGGAAGCGCTCGGCAAGCGGCCCTCGGAACTCCCCGGCGGCGACAACGCGCGCGTCTACGAAAAGATCATCAGCGACGTCATTTCAAGCGGCACAAGCGCGCAATTCGAACTGAGATGGGCCGGCAAGGATGGGCAGGAACAATGCTCGCACGTCCGCCTCACGCCGGAGACCGACCAAGCCGGCAATGTGCATTCCGTGTTGGCGGTCGGTCGTGATCTCTCCGACCGGATGGCGTTTGAGGCCACCATCTGGAAACAGGCCAATTTCGATGCACTGACGGGCCTGCCGAATCGCCAGATGTTCCATGAGCGCCTCGCCCAGGAAGCCAGTCAGCCAGGCCATATCGGGCGGCGCATGGCGTTGATGCTGATCGATCTCGACCGCTTCAAGGAAGTCAACGACTCGCTCGGGCACGACAGGGGAGATACGTTACTGATCGAGGCCGGCAAGCGCATCGGTTCGTGCGTGCGCCAATCGGATACGGTCGCCCGTCTGGGCGGGGATGAGTTCACCGTCATCCTGCCCAATCTGGATGACGCGGAGAGCGTTGAACGGATCGCCAGGACCATCATCGGCAAGTTGGCCGAGCCATTCAAACTGGGCACGGACGAGGCCTTCATTTCTGCCAGCGTTGGCGTCACCTTCTACCCCGACGACGCCCACGATCTTGACGTGCTGTTCAAGAACGCAGATCAAGCCATGTATGCGGCCAAAAACGCCGGGCGCAATCGCTTCAGTTACTTCAAGCCCGACATGCAGGTGGAGGCCGAACAGCGCCTGCGGCTCACCAGCGATTTGCGCGCCGCGCTGCCCAGCGGCCAGTTTCAGGTCTACTACCAGCCCATCGTGGAGCTCGCCACGGGCGAGGTTTGCAAAGCCGAGGCGCTGATCCGCTGGCTGCACCCGGAGCGCGGCACCATCAGCCCGCATGATTTCATTTCCGTGGCGGAAGACACGGGCCTCATCGTCCCCATCGGCGATTGGGTATTCAAGCAGGCGGTGCAACAGGCGCGCCAATGGCGCGATCAATTCCATCCGTCTTTCCAGATCAGCGTCAACATGTCTCCGGTGCAGATGCGCCAGGATGGCCAACTGTGCGCGCGATGGTCCGACTTCCTTACGCGCGAAGGCTTGCCGGTTCAGAGCGTGATGGTGGAAATCACGGAAGGGCTGCTATTGCAGGCCGAATCGCGGACGGACGAGACGCTGCTGACTTTGCGCAGCGCGGGCATCGGGATCTCGATCGACGACTTTGGAACCGGTTACTCGTCGCTTGCGTATCTCAAGCGCTTCGATATTGACTACCTGAAGATCGATCGTTCATTCGTCTACAACCTGAGCTTTGACGAAGACAACCAGGCGCTGTGCGAGGCAATGGTCGTCCTGGCACACAAATTGGGGCTCAAAGTCATTGCCGAAGGTGTGGAGACCGCCGAGCAGCGGGATTTTCTCAAGGCTGTCGATTGCGATTTTGCGCAGGGCTTTCTTTATTCGACGCCGGTTCCGCCGCAAGAATTCGAACGTCGGGTATGGCACATGAGCGAAAAGCGCGCCGCTGATGCTTCAGCATGAAGGACTGAGACACGGAGTTTGAAGAGATCACGCGCCACTTCGTTGCGCCCACAGCGGAAGAAGACTTTCACGTGGTGCGGCACACATGATCCACGTTATCGCGCGCCCAGCAACCGACACTCCGCCGACAACGCCAACAGATTCGGATCGCGCTCCCGATTGCGCTGCATCACCAGCACGATGTGCTGACTGATGGCATAGCGTGCGGCCAGCGGAATCAGCTGCACCTTGGGGCTGAAATCGGCCACGCGGCGCGGTAGTAGCGCGTAGCCGATACCACCGCTCACGAGGTTCATCAGCGAGAAGATGTCGCCCACGCGCAGCGCAATCTGCGGCGCAAAGCCGGCCTTGTCAAAGGCGGCCATGAAGTCGTGATACGTCGCAAAGTCGTCGCCGAGCGCGACGAACTTTTCGCTGCGCACGGTTTGCAAATCGATCTCTGCTGACGACGCATACGGCGAGCCGAGCGGCGCGGCAAAGAGGATCTCGTCGTCAAACATCGGCACGGTCAGCAGATCGGGATTGCGCAGCGGCTCGCCCAGCGCGATGACGATGGCGTCGAGTTGCCCGTCTTCGAGCTTGGCGAGCAGGCTGCGGTTCGAGCCCAGCGTGAGTTCGATGTCGAGCGCGGAGCGGCGTGTTTTCAGGCCCGCAAAGATGCGCGGCAGCGTGCCCACCGTCATTGAATACAGCCCGCCGATCTTCAGCGTGGTTGACGAAAACCCCGCCGCTTCGCGCGTGCGGCGCACGCCGGCTTCGCATTCGGCCAGGATGCGCTCCACGTGCTCGGCAAACACATAGGCGGTCGACAGCGGAATCAGCTTGCGGCCGTCGCGCTTGAACAGCGGGCAGCGCAGCCCTTCTTCCAGCGAATGCAGCGCGCGGTGCACGCTCACCGTGCTTTGCCCCAGCGCTTCCGAAACGCGCGCCATGTTGCCCAGCGTCATGAAGGACTGGAACACCTCCAGCTTCTTCAGGGTGATGTCGTCATCGATTGCCATGGCAGGGTCTCCTCCGGGCGCGTTCTGTTGGCGCGCTGCTATCAGAATTGCCCATTGTTTCATTAACTTCAAGTTAACGAAACGGCGCCAAGGTTGATTGAAGTGCACGTTCTTACGGCATACGGTACAGCCCATCAAATCAATCAAGGCTGGAGACGCCACCCAATGCAACCGATGCCCACCCAATCGGCAAACGGGGTCAACGCACCCATCCCGCCTCAATGGCGCCGGCGGCGCGACGAAAAGGAACGCCGCCTGGCTGCAGCCCGCCGCATCGCCAACGGCAAGGTCATTCCGACCAGCGATATCGTCGCCGCACTCGAAACGCTGCTCGCACCGGGCGACCGCGTCGTGCTGGAGGGCAACAACCAGAAGCAGGCGGATTTCCTGTCGCGCTCGCTGGCCAAGGTGAACCCCGAGCGCCTGCACGATCTGCACATGATCATGCCCAGCGTGAGCCGCGCCGAACATCTCGACATTTTCGAAGCTGGCATCGCGCACAAGCTCGACTTTTCGTTTGCCGGGCCGCAGAGTCTGCGCATCAGCCAGTTGCTGGCGGACGGGCTGCTGGAAGTGGGCGCCATTCACACCTACATCGAGCTGTATGCGCGGCTGGTGGTGGACCTGATTCCGAACGTGTCGCTGGTGGCCGGTTTCAAGGCTGACCGCGACGGCAACATCTACACCGGCCCGAGCACGGAAGACACGCCCGCGCTGGTCGAACCCACGGCGTTTTCCGACGGCATCGTCATCGTGCAGGTCAACGAGATCGTCGACGATCCGGCCGACCTGCCGCGCGTCGACATCCCTGGCTCGTGGGTCGATTTCATCGTGCAGGCCGACAAGCCGTTCTACATCGAGCCGCTGTTCACACGCGACCCGCGCCTCATCAAACCCGTGCACGTGCTGATGGCGATGATGGCCATTCGCGGCATCTACCAGCGGCACAACGTGCAGTCGCTCAACCACGGCATCGGCTTCAACACGGCCGCCATCGAGCTGATCCTGCCGACGTACGGCGAGCGCCTGGGCCTCAAGGGCAAGATCTGCCGCAACTGGACGCTGAACCCGCACCCGACGCTCATTCCCGCCATTGAATCGGGCTGGGTGGAAAGCGTGCACTGCTTCGGCACGGAACTCGGCATGGAGCGCTACGTGGCCGCACGCCCCGATGTGTTCTTCACCGGCCGAGACGGCTCGTTGCGCTCGAACCGCATGCTGTGTCAGTTGGCCGGCCAATATGCTGTGGACCTGTTCATTGGCGCGACGCTGCAGGTGGATGGCGACGGGCATTCGTCCACCGTCACGCGCGGGCGCCTGGCCGGCTTTGGCGGCGCGCCCAACATGGGCCACGACCCGCGCGGCCGCCGCCACGCCACACCGGCGTGGCTCGACATGACCGAACCGGTGACGATGCTGGAGCGCGGCAAGAAGCTCGTCGTGCAGATGGTCGAAACGTTCCAGGAAGGCGGCAAGCCGACCTTCGTCGACACGCTGGATGCGGTGGCCGTGGCCAGGCAAAGCGGCATGCCGCTGGCGCCCATCATGATCTACGGCGACGACGTCACCCACCTGCTAACCGAAGACGGCATCGCGTATCTGTACAAGGCCCGTTCGCTGGAAGAGCGGCGCGCGATGATTGCGGCGGTAGCGGGTGTCACATCGATCGGCCTGCGGCATGACCCAACCAAGACCGAACAGATGCGCCGCGACGGCCTGATCGCGCTGCCCGAAGACCTCGACGTGCGCCGCAGCGACGCCGGCCGCGAACTGCTCGCCGCCAAGAGCATCGCCGACCTGGTCGAATGGTCCGGCGGCCTGTACGACCCGCCTGCACGCTTCCGGAGCTGGTAATGGAGAAGACATTGCAACGGCCCCTCCCGGCCAGCCCGAAAGCACGCGCGAAGCGATTGGCCGCGCTGGTCGAGTCTGCCCTCATCGACGAAGTGACGCTGTCGCCCAAGCCCGGCCTGGTGGATGTGCGCGGCAACGGCGCGCATCACGATCTGGACTGGACGCTGATGGTGCATTCGGCCCAAACCCTGCGCCCCACGTTTGAAGCCATGGCACTGGCCGGCGCGCAGATCGAAACGCAAGCCGGCGCACAACTCGCCCTGCGCGAGCGCATCGGCCGCCTGGGGCGCGAAGGCGAAGCGGCCATGCTCGACGCCACCGGTGGAGTCAACACGCACCGCGGCGCCATCTGGGCGCTGGGCTTGCTGGTGACGGCTGCAGCTCAAACGCCGCCTGCAGTGGACGCAGCCGCTGTTGCGCGCCGCGCCGCGCGCCTGGCGAACATTCCCGACCGCTTTGCCCCCGTCTCGACTGGCCACAAAGGCGAGCGCGCCTGCAATGACTACGGCGTCGGCGGGGCCAAGGGCCAGGCCTGCGCCGGCTTCCCGCACGTGATCAAGGTGGCGCTGCCGGCGCTGCGCCAGGCGCGCGCAGCCGGCATCCGCGAAGACCATGCACGCGTGGATGCATTGCTTGCCGTCATGGCCGCGCTGGATGACACCTGCGTGCTTGCACGCGGCGGCGCGCAAGCACTGCGCGTTGTGCAAACGGGCGCGGCCACCGTGCGTGCAGAAGGCGGCTTGGCAACACCGCAGGGCCGCCGCGCTTTCCGCACGCTTGAACAAGACATGCTGGCGCTGCACGTGTCACCCGGCGGCGCGGCCGACTTGCTGGCTGCCGCGCTGTTCCTCGACCGCCTGCCCGCAAGCGCGCAGGCAGGGTACGACACCGAAACCGCTCATCAGGAAACCGAACATGGAGCATCTTGATTTTCAGTTCACCGGCGGCGCGCCCGCCGGGCGCCGTGCGTATGCCGGCGTGGTCGGCTCGGGCGACCTCGAAGTGCTGTTGACGCCGGGCAACGCCGGCCAGATCGACGTGGCCATCACCACGTCCGTCAATGGCATGAGCGCGACGTGGCAGGCGCAGCTTGCACGCGTGTTCGGCTCGCACCCGTGGCCGGCGGCCAAGATCATCATCAACGATTTCGGCGCGACACCGGCCGTGGTGCGGTTGCGGCTTGAGCAGGCGCTTGAATCGCTTAACGCGCTCGCGCAATCTTGAGGAGAAGCCATGTCACGCAACCCGATTGAACGCGACAGCTTTATCGAACGCGATGCGCGCCGACGCGCGATTGCGCTGCTCGACCCCGGCACCTTCCGTGAACTACTGGACCCGTTCGAACAATTGACCTCGCCGTGGCTGCCGCGTCAGGGCATCGTCACGCAGGCCGATGATGGCGTCGTGGTGGCGCGCGGCACGCTGGGCGGGCAGCCAGCGGTGGTGCTTGCCATTGAAGGCGCCTTCCAGGGCGGCAGCATGGGCGAGGTGTCCGGCGCCAAGATTGCCGGCGCGCTGGAGCTGGCGGTAGAAGACAACCGCAACGGCATTCCCACACGCGCCGTCATCGTCTTCGAGACCGGCGGCGTGCGGTTGCAGGAAGCCAACCTGGGCCTCGCCGCCATTGCCGAGATCCACGCCGGCATCCGCGCGCTGCGCGAGTATGGGCCGGTGATCGGCATCACCGCTGGCGTGGTCGGCTGCTTTGGCGGCATGAGCATCGCCGCTGGCCTGTGCAGCTACCTGCTGATGACGCGCGAAGCACGCCTCGGCCTGAACGGCCCGCAGGTGATCGAGCAGGAAGCCGGCATTGAAGAATACGACTCGCGCGATCGCCCTTTCATCTGGAGCCTAACGGGGGGCGAACAACGCGCCGCCACGGGGCTGGCCGATGTCTGCATCGAAGACGATTCCATCACGATCCGCGCGCAGGTGATCGAGTGGCTGCGTGCCGGCGCACCCGCGCGCCAACGCAGCGAACAGATCGACCACTACCTCGCACAACTCGCCGCTGTAGACACATCGCGTCAAGCCACGGCAGAAGATGTGCGCACGCACTACGCAAAGGACGTCGCATGAGCCAGAACGAACTTTCCACGCGCGGCGCGACCTGGATGCGCGTGCTTGCCGGCGGCGCGCCGGTGCCAGGTTACGGCAGCACGCTGCAAGTCGTCGATGCCGCGCTGGCGGGACGGCCCGCTCGCTACATCGCCATCGTGCCCGACGCCGGGAACCGCTTCCCCCGCGCACGCAACGGTGAAGTCGGTCTCATCGAAGGCTGGCAGCTTGCGCGTGCCGTGCGCGATGCCATGCGTGCCGATGCAGGGCAGGAAAAGAAGCGCGCCATCGTCGCCGTCATCGATGTGGCAAGCCAAGCCTACGGGCGCCGCGAGGAGGCCTACGGCATCCACCTCGCACTGGCTGCGGCGGCGGATGCCTACGCGGCTGCCAGGTTGGCTGGCCACCCCGTCATCGGCCTCATCGTCGGTCGTGCCATGTCGGGCGCGCTGCTGGCGCACGGCTACCAGGCCAACCGCCTGCTCGCCCTGGACGATGCCGACGTGATGGTGCACGCGATGGGCAAGGCTGCAGCCGCGCGCGTGACGCTGCGCTCCGTCGCCGACCTGGAACGCCTCGCACAAGAGGTTCCGCCCATGGCGTACGACATCGCTAGCTTCGCCTCGCTCGGCTTGCTGTGGAACCTGCTGAAGGTGAAGTCTGCCGACGCGCCCGATGCAGTTGACATCGATACCGTGCAGACGGCGCTCGCGGCGGCGCTGGCCGATATCGCAGTCGACCCGTCGCGCGGGCTGGAAAGCCGCCTGGGCGCGCCGCTGCGCGGCGCATCGTCGGAAGTTCGCAAACGCCTGCGCGAGCAATGGAACGCGCAGCCAGAAAGCGCATAACGAATAGGAGACACATCACGGCGCGAACACATGCGCCCCGATGGTTTGGCCGTACCTGCCCTAGATGGCGCCTTGAATTTTTGCAAGCGGGCGGAAAAAGGAAGGGGAACTGTCTGAGCGCAGCGAGTTTTCCCCTTCCCCGCCCGGTTGCAGAAATTCAAGGGGAAGTCGCCATCTTGGGCGCGCCTTTCTTTGCTTACTTTCTTTGGCAAGACAAAGAAAGTAAGTCAGCCCCGGCAGGGGATGAAACAAGGGATGCACCACCAACGCAATCAACGCAAAACAACCAGTCTTCAAACCTCGATCACCACACCACACAACAGGCGACCCATCGCCGTTCCTTCAGGAGACAAAGACGTGATCATCTACGGTACAACCCTGCTGGCGCTCTGTCATATCGCCGGCCTCTTCCTGGGCGACCTGCTCGGCCAGGCCATCGGCGTAAAGGCCAATGTGGGCGGCGTGGGCATCGCCATGCTGCTGCTCATCTTCGCGCGGCTCTACCTGCACAGGCACGGGCTCATGCCGGCCGCCACCGAGGCGGGCGTCTCGTTCTGGGGCGCCATGTACATCCCGGTAGTGGTCGCCATGGCGGCCACACAGAACGTCGTCACGGCACTGCGCGGCGGCCCGGTTGCGCTGCTCGGCGCCATCGGTGCGGTGCTGGTGTGCGGTGTCTGCATTGCACTCATCAACCGCACGGGCAACGCGGAAGACCGGCGCCCGCTGCCCCCGCTGCCTGAAACCGAACAAGCCCGCGCCTAAGGAGCCCCACCATGCTGTCAATGCTAGAGAAAGTTCTGCAGCACAACGGGCTGGTCGCGGCGTTCGCGCTGGTCGGCATCGTCATGGGTCTGTCGATGTGGGTGTCCAGGAAGCTGACGTTTGGGCGCGTGCACGGCTCGGCCATCGCCATCATGATCGGGCTGGTGCTCGCCTATTGGGGCGGCATGCAGACAGGCGGCGAACGGGGCCTGGCCGACCTGAAACTGTTCGGCGGCATCGGCCTGATGGGCGGCGCCATGCTGCGCGATTTCGCCATCGTTGCCACGGCCTTTGAAGTGCAGGTGACCGAAGCACGCAAGGCCGGCATGATCGGCGCCATCTCGCTGCTGCTCGGAACGGTGCTGCCGTTCATCGTCGGTGCCAGCGTTGCCTACGCCTTCGGTTACACCGATGCGGTGAGCGTCACCACCATCGGCGCGGGTGCCGTCACGTACATCGTCGGGCCGGTCACCGGTGCGGCGCTCGGTGCCACCTCCGATGTGATGGCGCTGTCGATTGCCACGGGGCTCGTCAAGGCGATCCTGGTGATGGTCGGCACGCCGTTCGCGGCCAAGGCGCTGGGCTTGAACAACCCGCGCGCGGCCATGGTGTTCGGCGGGTTGGCGGGTACGGTCAGCGGGGTGTCGGCGGGCCTGGCCGCCACGGATCGGCGCCTGGTGCCGTACGGCTCGCTGGTGGCCACGTTCCATACGGGCCTCGGCTGCCTGCTCGGACCATCGATCCTGTTCCTGGCCACACAAGCGCTGCTGCGATGACATCCACGCCGCTGCGCGCGCACGACCTGCTGTGGGTGTCTGAGACACCCGTGGCGATGGATGGCGCGCCCTTGCCGGACTGGGCCGTCACGGCATATCGGCAAGGCGCGCCTGTCGTGGTGCGCCGTGCACCGCGCGGCAGCGACGGTTCCGTGCCGGTCGGCCTGCGCGGCGGCGCGCGGCATGAACGCTGCGCAGCGACGGTAGCCGCCAACAGCATCACGCGTGTGGTCTCGCCCGAGGGGCTGGCAATTGCCGCTGTCTCCATCGCACACGACGCGCCGTTCGCAGCGCTGCGCACCTTGCGCGCGCTGGCGCCCGCACTCGACGCACTCGGCTGGGCGTGGGGCCCCACGGGCGGCGCAGGCTTTACGCTAGCCAGTGGTTTGCCAGTGCTGCATGCGGACAGTGATCTCGATCTCCTTGTGCGCATGCCGCGTGCCCCGTCGACTGCGCAACGCGATCAGCTCGCTCGCCTGTTGGGCGATACCGAGTGCCGCGTCGATTTGCAGATCGACACCGGCCACGGCGGCTTCGCGTTACGCGATTGGCTGGCGTCGCCGCATCAAACGTTGCTCAAGACCGACCACGGCCCCCGGCTCGTCGCAGACCCATGGAGCGACGCGGCATGAGCATCCTGTTCATGTTTCCCGGCCAGGGCAGCCAGCGCGCGGGCATGCTGCATGCGCTGCCTGGTGACCCGGCCGTTGCGCAGACGCTGACCGAAGCCGGCGACATGCTCGGCGTCAATCCGCTCACGCTCGACACCGCAGAGGCGTTGCGGTCGACGGTGGCCGTACAGCTTTGTCTCTTGATTGCAGGCGTGGCCGTGGCTCGCACGCTGGCTCGGCAGGACGCAGGGCCGGACATGGTGGCGGGCCTGTCCATTGGCGCGTGGCCTGCGGCCGTCGTTGCCGGTGTGCTGGAGTTCAGCGATGTGCTGCGCCTCGTCCGTCTGCGTGGTCAGCTCATGGAAGACGCTTACCCAAGCGGGTACGGCATGGTCGCTATCATCGGCCTCGCCGAACCGGAGGTCAGCGGCATCGTTGCGCAAGTCAACACCACCGACACGCCGGCCTATGTCGCCAACGTGAATGCGGAACGGCAGATCGTCGTGGCCGGCAACGACGCAGCGCTCGCGCAGGTCGCCGAACGCGCGCTGGCCCACGGCGCATCGAAGGCGACGCGCTTGTGCATGGCGGTGCCGTCGCACTGCCCGTTGCTTGACGCACAGGCTGCAGAGTTAGCGACCGCTGCCGCAAACATCACCGTCCACGCGCCGCAACTCACCTACGTCAGCAGCAGTCGCGCGCGGGCGCTATTCCGCGCGAACCTCATCGTTGAAGACCTGGCGTGGAACATGGCGCGACCGGTGTTGTGGCATGACACGCTGCGGCATGCGCTGGAACGCGGCGCACGCATGGCGGTGGAGGTGCCGGGCGGCGGCACGCTGGCGCGTCTGGCGCAAGGTGTGTTTGCGGACGGTGCGGTGCTGGATGCAGGCGCCGGGCGGGATGCGGTGCGGGTGCGGATACAGCGACAGCGCCGCGGGGACGGCCTTTGAATTATCTGGGTCATGGACTTTTCAGCGGCATTCCGGCATCGTTGCGCGCCACATTTCATCGCTCGTGAGAGGTCCCGAATTGCGCGTCCTGTGCATTGCCGCCATCGCCACCTTGTTCGCCACCTCCGCGTTGGCGGCCACCACGGAAACCGCCGAAGAAGAACTCGCAAGCTGGTACTACGTCGCACAGTCATTGACTTACGGCGGCTACGAAACCGAAGGCCTGAGCTTTTACGCCAACTGCGAGTACGAGCGGCTCTCCGTTGCGGTATCCACGAGTGGGCAATCGGAGCACAACGGAACAGCCCTCCGCATCCAATTCGCTTCCGGCCCTCTTCGTTTAGCGATCCCGGCGCGCCTTGAAGTGTCCGACATGGAAGCGTATGCCGTGGGTGACGTGAAGTCGCGGGCGCGCTTCTACGCGTTGTTCCATACAGGCACCCCAATCACGGTCAAAGTGACCGGCGCAGACCCGCAGCCTCTGCAGCTTCTGCAGCTCTCACCGCAAAACGCCGACACCGGTGCCCGCCAGCTTGAAGCGGTTTGCCCGGTGTCGCGCAGAACGGATCAATAAAAAACGGGGCACATGGCCCCGTTCCTTTTGGCGGCTCGCCGCTTAGACGATTTCCCGTGTTTCCATGAACTGGATGTCCGGAAAGCGCTCCTGCGTCAGGCGCAGGTTCACCTGGCTCGGTGCCAGGTACACGTAGTCGCCCGCACCATCCAGGGCCACGTTGTGGCCGGCCTTGTCGATCAGCTTGTCGATATCTTCCTGCTTGCCGCGCAGCCAGCGGGCCGTGGAGCACTCGTGCGGTTCGAAGATGGCATCGACGCCGTACTCGTGTTCAAGGCGATGCGCCACCACGTCGAACTGCAGGATACCGACGGCGCCCAGTACCAGGTCGTTCGATGCCAGCGGGCGGAACATCTGCGTGGCGCCTTCTTCGGCCAGTTGCTGCAAACCCTTCTGCAACTGCTTCAGGCGAAGCGGATTGTTCAGGCGCGCGCGACGGAAGAACTCCGGCGCAAACGACGGGATGCCCGTGAACTTGAGCGCCTCGCCTTCCGTAAAGGCATCGCCCAAGCGGATCGTGCCGTGGTTGGGCACGCCGATGATGTCGCCGGCGAAGGCCTCTTCCGTGGTGTTGCGGTCCTGCGCCATGAACGTGATGGCATTGTTGATGGCGACCGTCTTGCCGGTCGACACCTGCAGCAGCTTCATGCCGCGTTCGAAGCGGCCCGAGCACACGCGCACAAACGCGATGCGGTCACGGTGCTTCGGGTCCATGTTGGCCTGAATCTTGAAGACGAAGCCGGTGAACTTCTCTTCCATCGGCTTGACTTCGCGCGTTTCGGTGGGGCGCGCCAGCGGCTCGGGCGACTGGTCAACCAGCGCATCGAGCAGCGACTGCACGCCGAAGTTGTTTACCGCCGAACCGAAATACACCGGGCACTGCTTGCCGGCCAGGAAGGCCTCTTTGTCGAACGTGTGCGATGCGCCGCGCACGAGTTCGATGTCGATGCGCAGTTCTTCCGCCTGCGAGCCCAGCACGCGGTCCAGCTCCGGGTTGTCCAGGCCCTGGATCAGGCCGGCGGTGGCGCCCTTCTCGCTGTCGGCGTTCGGGTCGAACAGCTGCACCGTGTCGTTGACCAGGTGGTACACGCCCTTGAACGACTTGCCCATGCCGATCGGCCACGTCATCGGCGCGCACTGGATCTGCAGCACGCTTTCGATTTCATCGAGCAGCTCGATGGGCGCGCGGCCTTCGCGGTCGAGCTTGTTGATGAACGTCAGGATGGGCGTGCTGCGCAGGCGGCAGACGTTGAGCAGCTTGATGGTCTGCGCTTCCACGCCGTTGACGGAGTCGATCACCATCACGGCGGAATCGACGGCCGTGAGCGTGCGGTACGTGTCTTCCGAGAAGTCTTCGTGACCGGGGGTGTCGAGCAGGTTGACGATGTAGTCGCCGCCCTCGTTTCGGTACGGGAACTGCATCACCGACGACGTAACGGAGATGCCGCGCTGCTTTTCCATCTCCATCCAGTCGGAGGTGGCGTGGCGGTTGGCTTTACGTGCGCGCACGGCGCCAGCCATCTGAATGGCGCCGCCGAACCACAGCAGTTTCTCGGTCAGCGTGGTTTTACCCGCATCCGGGTGGGCAATGATGGCGAACGTCCGGCGGCGCCGGATCTCCTGCTGCAGCGTACTCACGGGCAAAAAACCGAAAGGGAAGGAGTGAAAAATGCGGATGGTTGCGCACGTGGCAAGTGCGCTGGCTGGCGGGTCATCCCGGCGGCCGATGGACTGCCCGAACGGCGTTGTCAATCCGGGGCAGCCGAGATTGTACGCGATCGGCGCCCTTGCTTAGGATCAACTGATCCGGGCCGCAAGCGCGGGAAACTCCCTAGGAACCGTCCCCCAGACGGACGAGACCAACCCGTTGTGGGAATGCACTGACAACCCTTTCGGAGCGGGTGTTATCGAAGTTGTCATGAAGCTCCCGTATTGTGGAGTCCGTCGCGAAACCCGCCTTTGGGTACGCCGCGACATTGAAAGAAGCAAAGAAGCAAGGAGTCCAACATCGTGCGTAGTCGAATCCCTGTCGATCCGGCAGTGCAACGCATCATCGAGACCACCCGCAAGGCGTGGCAACTCGACGAGCAAAGCGTGCGCGCGGCGCGTCAGCAGCGTGCCGCCAATCGCCGCAAACGGATCAAGGCCCTGCCGCAGGACAGCCTGCAGGCACTCGCTGCACTGGCCCTGCAAGCTGAAATCTGGGCCGTGCGCAAGACCGTGGTGACGGTCGGCTAGCCGCGCAGTTCCTCACCGTGTCGAGGGCCACAGTCGTGGCCCTTTTCTTTTGCGCGTCGCGCAACATTGGGGGCATGGCGGTTGCTTGTGACTGACTGACATGACTCAGCTCAGGAGGCCGACATGACCGAACTGACCCCCAAGCCGCCCGCCAGCAGCAATGGCACCACCGGCACAAATGGCGCCAACGGCGCGATCGTCACCCCGCTCCATCCGCAAATCGATCACACCGCGCAGCGCGTCAAAGATGCCACGGCCGAGGGCATCGACCGGCTGGCGAGCGTCCTCTGCACGGCGCTCACACAGTTCGACAAGCGCACCGAACAGTTGAAGAACCTGCACGCGAATGTCTCCGAACAGGCGAGCGGCTCCGTACGTCAGCACCCAGTCATTACCATCGGGCTGGCATTTGTGGCGGGGATGCTGCTGGAGCAACTGACCCGGGATTGATGCGGGGGCGTCTTAGCGGCTCTCGCGGGCTGCGCTTGCGTTGCCCCCGGCCACCCCACTGGAGAGGTTCGCCGCGATCGCCGGGTTGAGCAACGCCGCCTGCGCGGCGGCAGTGGCCCGGCCCGCGCCTTCGTACTGACGGCTGCCGAACTGCAACGCATATTGCCGCGTGACCAGCGCGCCAAAGAAGAAGATCTGCGCCGAGTAGTAAATCCACAGCATCAGCGCCACGACCGAGCCCGCCGCCCCGTAGGACGATGCGACGGCGCTGTTGCCGAGATACAGGCCGATGAGGTGTTTGCCGAGCGTGAAGAGCAGCGCCGTGACGATGGCGCCCAGGGCAACGTCGCGCCAGGCCACGCGCGTTTCGGGCAGCATTTTGAAAATGGTGCCGAACAGCAGCGAAACGACGGCAAACGAAAACGCCGACGACAGCACCTGCGCCACCAGCAACGCAATGCCCGAAGTGGAGCCCGCCCACAACGCGCCCCAAAAGCGCTCCACCACGGCCAGCGCCGCGTTGATGGTGAGCGACACCAGCAGGAGAAACGCCAGCACGAGGATCAGGCTGAATGACAGCAGGCGTGAACGCAGCAAGCCCCACATCCCGGGCTGCTGGCGCGGCGGCACCTCCCAAAGCTCGTCGAGGCTGTCCTTGAGTTCGGAGAACGCCGTGGTGGCGCCCACCAACAACAGCACGATGGCTGTAATTGCCGCGAATAGGCCATTGCCCGAGCGCCGGGTTGCGGCAAGCACGGCTTCCACCGCAGACGCGCCCTGCGCGCCTACCAGACCCTGGATCTGCCCGAAGATTTCGCCGCGGGCGGCCTGTTCGCCAAAGAACAAGCCGGCGATGGAAATGACCAGCACCAGCACCGGTGCCATCGAGAACAACGTGTAGAACGACAACGCCGCGCCCTTGCTCGCGGCGCGATGCGCAGACCACTGCTGCCCTGCCCCCATCAGGACCTGGGCAGATCGCTTGAGCAGGTTGCGGTCGAAGCAGGCGGTCAGGCGCATGGGGGGTCCTTTCAAAGCGACGCGGCCAGCGCGGTGCCGGCCTCGACCTTGAGCCTAGTCAGCACGCGGCACGCGCGCAAGCGCGACCGTGGCTGGCAGGAAGCGTGAGGGTGTTCGCCCTCAGTCGTTATCGCTGCCCAGCAGGCGGCTGATCAGGAAGCCTGCGCCGAATGCCAGGCCGATCGTCGCAAGCGGGTGCGATCGCATGCAGTCCGCCGCATCGCGCATCAAGCGCTGCTGCGAGGCCCGCCATTGATCACGCTTGGCAGCGGCCTCATCAAGTGCGGTGGCCGCTGCGTCGGCAGTGCGGTCGATGGCCTGTGCCGTGGTCGCCTTCGCACGCTCGGCGGCTTGCGCCACGTCGCCGCGGATGAGGTTGCCGTTGGCATCGGATTTGGGAAACGGGTTGGTTTGAGACGGTTCCATCAGTCAGCGCTCCTGGAGTTGCGTGGCATCGTGAAAGCCGGGTTGAAAGCTGTGCGCTTCATCCCGGCGTCATCCTCTGCCCGCGACCAAGCCCCAGATGAGGCTGACCACGAATAGCACCACGAAAATCATGAACAGGATCTTGGCGATGCTCGCTGCGCCGGCAGCGATGCCGCCAAACCCGAGCACGGCCGCAATCAGGGCGATGATGAAAAAGACGACTGCATAACGCAGCATGGTGACCTCCTGTGCAGTTGAGTGAGCTTGCCGCCATGGGGCGGATACCCCACTGCTTCAGCAAGCCGCGTACCGCGCCAGGAGATCCGGCTACGCCTCGGTGGCATGCGCGCGGCCGGAGCCGGCGCCGTTGCTGGTGTTGTTGCCCTCGCCGCCGTCGTCGGCATTGCTGTTGCCGTATTCCTCCAGCCGGTTGTAGAGCGTCTTGAGGCTGATGCCGAGCAGTTCAGCCGCGCGCTTCTTCACACCGCCGCACTGCTCCAGCGTGGCGAGGATGATCTTCTTGTCAGCGCTCGCCAGTGAGGTGCCGACCGAAATCGTCAGCGTGGAACCGGACGAGACCTGCGTGCTCGACACCTGCAGCGGCACATTGGCCGTATCGATGCCGGCGTCGTCCGACAGGATGTACGCGCGCTGCACGTAATTGCGCAGTTCGCGCACATTGCCCGGCCAGTGGTAGCCGCGCAGGGTCTCCATGGCCGGCGGCAGGAATGCCTTCTTGGTATTGCTCTGCGCGTTGAGCTGATCGAGGAAATGCTGGGCCAGCAGTTCAACATCCTTGCCGCGCTCGCGCAGCGGCGGCAGCTGCAGCGGAAACACATTCAGACGGTGATACAGGTCGGCGCGCAGCTTGCCGTCGGCCACGGCCTCTTCGGGGTCGCGGTTGGTGGCGGCAATCACGCGCACATCGGAGTCGATCTCGCGGTTGGTGCCCACGCGCATGAACACGCCGGTTTCCAGCACACGCAGCAGTTTCACCTGCAGCTCGATCGGCATCTCGGTGATTTCATCCAGGAACAGCGTGCCGCCGTTGGCCCGTTCGAAGTAGCCCTTGTGCTGGCGGTCGGCGCCGGTAAAGCTGCCGCGCTCGTGGCCGAACATTTCCGACTCGATCAGGTTGGGCGAGATGGCGCCACAGTTGACCGGCAGGAACGGTTGCTTGCGGCGCAGGCTGAGGTCGTGAATGGTCTGCGCGGCCAGTTCCTTGCCTGTGCCCGACTCGCCGATGAGCAGCACAGTCGCCTCGGTGGGCGCGACGCGGCTGACCTGGTCATACAGCGTCTGCATCGCCGTCGAGTTGCCGAGCATCTGTCCGAAGAGGCCCAGGCGCCGCAACTCGCCGCGCAGGTTGCCGATCTCGGCTTTCAGATCGCCTGGACGCGGGATGCGCGCCAGCACCGATTTCAAGCGTTGGAAATTGACGGGCTTGACCAGGTAGTCGGCCGCGCCCATGCGCAGTGCCTCCACGGCGGTTTCCACACTGGCGTGGCCGGTCATGACGATGATCTCGGTACCGGAGTGCGGCGCGATGTCTTCCATCAGATCCATGCCGTTGCCGTCGGGCAGGACGAGGTCGATCAGCACGGCATCGGGGCTGTGACGCGACATCTGAATGCGCGCATCGCGCAGCGACCCGGCCAGCGCGGTGGTGAAGCCTTCGGCACCCACCAGCTCACCCAGAGCAGCGCGTGCGTTGGCATCGTCTTCGACAATCAGAACATGTGGCATCTCGATTCGGTTGGATGAGCCGGCAGGTGCCGGCGGTCATGCATGGCGCAACGGTGCGCTTGGCGGCAGAACCGGCGGCAGGTGCAAAAAGCGTTCCATCCAATACAACCCGGGCATCGCACGGGCAAACCCACGTCGGCGATATGGATGTTGGTAATTTTTACACGCACGCATGCAAGAAATGGATCGAATACATCACTCCAGGGCGGACCGCTGGTACTACGCAGGAGTCAGCATAGTTGAGAAGACCGGCGCTTCGCCACCTGCGGGCGGAAATGGACACCGTACGTCGCATGGCCATGTGAAACCCGCGCGGCATCTGCGTCTCAGGCCGGTTTCTTGTCAGCGTTTGACCGACAGGATGGAAGAAACGTCAGCGCATGCCCGACATACAACGCGCTTGGGCGGCCCTGATAATGGCTCAACTTTTCAACACAATGTGACGGGATGACGACGTACCCTGCCTTCCGAAGACTGCATCGCTGAAGATGCAGCCGCTCGCCAGGACGTCCCCGTTGCGACCAACCACGAGGGAGCCATGTCCTTGAGCGAAGCCTTCGCCGACGATCGTGCAGTGTCCGTCGGGCGCCTGAGCTATCCCCCTGCCCTGGCCGACTTTGACGACACCGAACGCGTGCCGTCCGACGCCGAAACATTGCCTGCCCAACCGATCGCCGAGCCGGATTTCGGTCACCTCTACGGCCGCTCGCCGGTGATGCGTGCGCTGTACGATCAGATCGGCAAGGTCTCCGGCACCCTGGCCACCGTGCTCATCATGGGCGAATCGGGTACCGGCAAGGAACTGATTGCCCGCACGGTGCACGACATGAGCCCGCGCGCAGACCAGGCCTTTATCGCGGTGAACTGCGGTGCCATCTCGCCCAACCTGATCGAGTCCGAACTGTTCGGCCACGAGAAAGGCAGCTTTACGGGGGCTGCCCAGCGTCATATCGGGTATTTCGAACATGCCTGCGGCGGCACGATCTTCCTCGACGAGATCACCGAGATGCCGGTCGAGATGCAGGTCAAACTGCTGCGCGTGCTGGAGACCGGCGTGTTCATGCGGGTGGGCGGCACCGAGCCGATTCAGACGCGCGCGCGCATCATCGCGGCCACCAACCGCAACCTGCTGGAAGCGGTGAGTGATGGCGCCTTTCGCGAAGATCTGATGTATCGCCTGGCCGTGGTGCCGTTGCAGGTGCCGCCGCTGCGCGATCGCGATGACGATATCGAAGAACTGGCGCTGCACTTCCTGGCCCAGTTCAACGCCGCACACCAGACCGACAAGGTGTTCTCGCGCCAGTCCCTGGCGGCCCTGCGCAGCCAGCCGTGGCCGGGCAATGTGCGCGAGTTGCGCAACGCCGTGCAGCGCGGCTACATCCTCGGCGAAAAAACCGTCGAACTGGCTGCGCCGCTCGCATCCACGCGCGGCCCTGCGCGCCCGACCGTCAAGGAAGGTGTGCTCAGCCTGTCGGTGGGCGTGACGCTGGCCGACGCGCAACGCGCGATGATCCTGGCCACGCTGGAGCATTTTCATGGTGACAAGCGCCAGGCTGCCAAGACGCTCGGCGTGAGCCTGAAGACGCTGTACAACCGCCTCGACCTCTACCAAAGCACCGCGGCCGCCGCCATGGCGGCCTGACGCAGGCGCTTCTCAGCGCTCCACCGCCTTCGCCCATGTTGTACCCGCTGCATCCGCGCTGACGTTCTAGCGCGGATGCGCGTGCGCGCGTTCGCCCGGATGCTCGTGGCGGCGGCGTTCCTGCGGTTCCGGCGTCCGGCGGCGGGGTGCGGGTTCGGTCTCCGCGCGGGCGCGCGGGCCCGTGCGGACGGCAATGGTGAGTGTCATCGGCATGACGAGCCCTTTTCCTTTTTTTCGAGGTTACTGACCTGGCTTCGAGCTACCGGGATAGGAATTCCCGGTGGTCGTCGCGGCATCGTTGCCGCCGGCCTGCACGCCCGAATGCGACATGTCGCCCGCGCTATTGGTACCGCCCGGCACGGTCGACTCTGATTTCGACTTCTTGTGATGGCGCTGCTTCTTGTGCATCGGCTTGCTGGTGTCGCTGCCGCCCGCAGCAGGTGTCGCCTCGCCGCCGGCCATCGGTGTATTCGCGGTGCGATCGGCAGTGGACGACGGCGGATCGGTGCGCTTGCCCGGCGCCTTGGTCGGGTTGCTGGACTCCTGGTTGTCGACCGGCGCGGCCGTCGTCTGGGCCATGGCAGTGCCCACGCCAAGGCCGAAGATCGCGCTGGTAAGCGCTGCGGTCAGAAAACGTGTTCGCATGTGGTTTCTCCTGGGATGTGATGCTGGATAAGAAGGCAATGGAAGCGCACTGCGGCGCGTCTCCCGCCTCCCACCGCAGCAACGCATGTACCTGCGGTGCCACCCATCCGCGTCTGCCAGGGCAATCCCGCTAGCAACGCCGGCGCTGTCATGTGCCGGCAACACTTCGCATATAAAAACGACATGACCATGTAGAAACGGCGTGCCAGCCGCCCGTGAAGCCTTGTGGCGACTGGCTTTGTGGACATGGCATACCCTTTGCATCGATGCGGTGACCGGTCGACGGAAATGTCGACACCCACTCACCAAAGGAGGCAAGGCGAATGGTCAAGGCCGCTCTGGAAATGCGTGCGAAGCAGCATCTCGCGCTAACACCGCGACTGCAGCAGTCCGTCAAGCTGCTGCAGTTGTCTGCAACCGAATTTGCGCAGGAAATGCAAGAAGCGCTCGCAAGCAATCCGTTCCTGGAGGAAGTCGAACAAGAAGCCGGTGCGCAGCCCGATGCCGCACGGACCGGCGACATTGCCATTTCCGCCGATCTGGACGGCACCGCGGCCGATCACACGCCTGCAGACGACGCCCCGCTGGAAACCACCACCAGCGCCATCGAAACCGATGCGACGCTAGCGGCATCGGAAGACTTCCCCACCGACTTCAGCACCTATTACAGCCACGGCGGCGCCCACCACGGCGACGGTGAAGACAGCGACATAGGCGAGTGGGTGCATTCCACGCCGAGCCTGCGCGAGCATCTGCATCAGGAGCTGCGCAGCTATCGCCTGTCAGACCGCGACTGCCTCCTCGCGCAGACGCTGATCGAAGCGCTGGACGACGATGGCTACCTGCGCCAGCTGCTCTCCGAGCTGGCTCCGCTGGCACCGGTGGAGCCGCCCCCCACCGAGAAGGAAATGCAGATTGCCCTGGCGCTCGTGCAGAGCCTGGACCCGCCGGGCGTGGCCGCGCGCGATCTGGCGGAGTGCCTGCGCCTGCAGATCGAGGCGCGCCCCGCGGATACCGAAGCCGAAGAGCGCATCCAGGAGATCGCACAAGACATCGTGCGCAGCCACCTGCCCCGTCTGGCCAAGCGCGAATTCACGCAGATGCGTCGCGCGCTCGGCTGTACGGAAGAGGAGTTGCGCGATGCCTGCGCGCTGATCCGCATGCTGGACCCGCGCCCGGGGCTGCGCTTCTCGCAGGCGCATGCGGGCTACATCGTGCCCGACGTGATCGTTGCCAAGATCAAGGGCAAGTGGATTGCCCTGACGAACCCGGCGGTGGCACCGTGCGCGCGCGTCAACAAGGTCTACGCGGAGCTGTTTGCCCAGACGCGGGGCCACAATCGCACACCACTGGCGCACCAACTGCAGGAAGCACGCTGGCTGATCCGCAATGCGCAACAGCGCTTTGCCACCATCCAGCGCGTGGCCGAGGCGATCGTCGCGCACCAGAAGCATTTCCTGGAATACGGCGAGGTGGCCATGAAGCCGCTGGTGCTGCGTGATGTGGCCGAAGAACTTGGCCTGCACGAATCGACCATCTCGCGCGCCACGGGCAACAAGTACATGGCCACGCCGCGCGGCATCTTCGAGTTCAAGTATTTCTTCTCGCGCCAGTTGGCGACCGACACAGGCGGCGCATGCTCGGCGGCCTCCGTGCGGGCGCTGCTCAAGGAGATGATCGAAGCCGAAGACGCGGACGCCCCGCTCTCCGATGTTTCGCTCGCAAAGATGCTGGCTGAGCAGGGCGTGATCGTTGCGCGCCGCACGGTCGCCAAGTACCGCGGCCTCATGCGCATTGCACCCGCCGAAATGCGGCGCCAGGTCTGACCACCGTGCGCAAGCTGCCCACCGATCACTACCCGCATCGCCACGACGGCGATGCCACGGCCGCCGGGTTGCATCTGGCGGACGTCACGATGTTCTGGGCGGCGGAAAGCGGTGGCGTCAAACGCTACCTGCGGGCCAAGCACGACTTCCTGCGCTCCACGCACTGGCGGCACACGTTGGTTGTACCCGGCACGGCAGACGACGCCAGCAACGAGATCGCCGTGGTGCCCGGCGTGCCGCTGCCGCTTTCGCACGGCTATCGCATTCCGCTGCGCACCGGACCAGCGGTGCGTGCTCTCTGTGCGTTGTCGCCGGACCTGATTGAAGCCGGGGACCCCTATCGGCTGTCGTGGGCGGCGGTGCATGCCGGCGCGCGGCTGCAGGTGCCGGTGGCGGCGTTCTACCACTCCGATCTGCCTGCGTTCTTCCGCCGGCTGGGCGGCCCACCCGCGGAACTGGCCGCAGCGGCGTACGCCCGCAAGCTCTATCCGCACTTCGATACGGTGTTCGTGCCGAGCCGCTACATCGCGCAGAAGGTGGCCGACCTGGGCGTGCAGCGCATTGAGCTGCAACCGCTGGGCGTGGACACGCGCCTGTTCCACCCGGCACGGCGCTCGCTGCGCTGGCGCGAACAGCTGGACCTGCCGCGTGATGCCCGCGTGCTGCTATACGTCGGCCGCTATGCGCCGGAGAAAAACCTGCACGTGCTCTGCGACGCGGTAGACAAGCTCGACGACGGAAGCGTGCTCGTCACCATCGGCTCGGGCCCGACCCCTCCGCGCGGCAAGAACGTGCGCGCGCTCGCTTATGAAGGCGATGCGCAGCACCTGGCCGCCGCCATGGCCAGTGCCGATGTTTTCGTGCATGCAGGCGATCAGGAAACGTTCGGCCTCGTCGCGTTGGAAGCGATGGCCAGCGGCGTGCCGGTCGTCACGTGCGCAGCGGGCGGCTTGAGCGAGCTGGTGGACGAGCGCGTCGGCTATGCCGTGCCACGTTGCATCGCGGACGATTTTGCCCAGGCGCTCCAGGCGCTGCGCCAACGGGATCCGGTGACGCTCGCGCACGCCGCGCGCCGCCATGCGATGCAGTACGACTGGCGGGCCGTGCTGCCGCAGCTGCTCCACCGCTATCTGGCGCTGCTCGGCCGGCAAGCCGGCACCGCCGCAGCAACGTTCGAACCGGCTAGCGAGCGCGTGCGCGCATTGCGCAGCCGTTAGCCCAGACCACAGTCGCTTAGTTGATCATCATGTCGCGCTATCTCATCCTCGCCATGCACGACGTCACGCCCGCCACCTGGCCCGCGTGCAAGGTGTTGCTCTCTGCGTTGGACGAGGTGGCGCGCGTACCCAAATCGCTGCTGGTCATTCCAAACTTCTATCGCGGCCCGACCGCCCGCAACAGCGAGCGCTTCTGCCGCGTGATGAGCGAATGCCTGGCGGAGGGCGATGAACTTGTGCTGCATGGCTATGCGCACCTCGATGACCAGCCTCCGGGCGGCTTGATCAATCAACTGATCCGCACGCGCTATACCGCCGGTGAAGGCGAGTTCTCGGCGATTCCGCTGGCGGCAGCGCGTGCGCGCATCGAAGCCGGCGCCGCGTGGTTTGCCGCCAACGGCTGGCCGCTGCATGGCTTTGTCGCACCGGCGTGGCTGATGAACCCGGCCACCTGGGAAGCACTCGACGGGCTGCCACTGCGCTACACAACCACGCTGCAGCGCTTTTACCTGCTGCACCCGCGCCGCCCGCTCAAGGCACCGTGTCTGACGTATAGCGTTCGCTCGCCGGCGCGCCGACTGGTGTCCCGGTACTACCTGCGTTGGCTCGCACAGCGGCACGCCGACGCGCCGCTGCTGCGCCTGGGCCTGCATCCGGCCGACGCGGCGCATCCCGACGTCATTCGCCATTGGCAGGAACTGCTTGCCACATGCCTGGAGACGCGCACCCCCGTCACCAAGAACGGCTTTGCGCAGGCCCTGGCGCAAGCCTGGATGGGTGGCCCGGAAACCACCGTCACCGGGCACGCGCAAACGTCGTACTGAGCGCGGGCCTTAGAACAGCCACACCGACAACCCGCCGATCAGCATCCCAAGCCCGGCTCCCGCCAGCACGTCGCTCGGATAGTGCAGGCCGAGCACGATGCGGGAGATGGCGACCATCAGCGTGAACGGCACCAGCGCCAGCGCCATGCGCGGGTAGTACGCTGCCATCACGATGCTGAACGACACCGCATGCAGCGTGTGACCCGATGGAAAACTGAACTGATCGAGCACGCGCCCGCACAGGTGGATCTCTTTGCAGGAAAGATAGGGTCGCGGACGGCACACGCCGCGCTTGAGCACAATGTAGATAACGAGCGAGAGCAGCCCCGTGAGCCCCATCTGCTTGGCACATTCCCAGCCGGCCTCACCGCCCACGACCGGCAGCGCGGCCATCAATGCATACCAGAGCATGCCGTCACCAAGGCGGCTGACACCACGATAGAAGCGCATGGCCGAGGCATTGCCCGCCACGTGGTTGAGCGCCACCGCGAGCTGCCGATCGCGCTCGCGCCAGCGCTTCCAGTCAGGCCAGGCGTGCGTCGCCATGGTAGGCCTCCCCGTTGGTGGCAGCGTCGTGCACGGCAATGAGCGCGGCTTCAAAGCGTTCGAGCACACGCGGCCAATCCAGGCCCAGCGCCGTCAGCCGCGCTGCCTGCCCGAGGCGTTGCCGCAAGCCGGCATCGGTGGCGAGCGCGACGGCCGCCTGCGTGAATGACGCGGTATCACCGACGGGCGCGAGCCAGCCGTTCTCCTGGCTGCGCACGAGCATGCCGGCCGCTGCGGTATCGAACGCGACCACGGGCAAACCGCTGGCCATCGCCTCGACCACCACGTTGCCGAAGGTCTCGGTCAAGCTCGGAAAGAGAAACACGTCAGCCGATGCATAGTGCGCGGCCAGTGCCTCGCCATGCTGCGTTCCACCAAAGATGGCATCGGGACAGTGCCTGCGCAGTGCGTTGCGCTGCGGGCCATCGCCCACCATGACGAGGCGTGCGCGGGGCACGCGCTTGCGCACCGCATGAAACGCATCGAGCGCGACATCGAGGTTCTTTTCCAACGCCAGACGGCCAACCGTGAGCACGACCGGCGTATCGGCATTGGCGCCCCACTGCGCGCGCAATGCGTCGCTGCGGGCTTGTGGCGTGAATTGGTGTGCATCGACGCCGCGTGTGCTGACGGTCAGGCGCGCAAAATCGAGTTCGCTCAACTGCCGCTGCAGTTCGCGCGTGGGGACAAACGTGCGATCGGTACGGTTGTGAAATGCGCGCAGATAGGCGCGCACGAGCGTGACGGCACCTTCCCACGCATAGTGGCGACCGTACTCGTCGAAGCGGGTTCTGAAATCCGACGTCACCGGCAGACCGAGTTGCCGCGCGGCGCGGATGGCTGACCAGCCTAGCGGCCCTTCCGTGGCGACATGCACAAGGTCGGGCCGATAGGCGGCCCACGCGCAAAGCAGGCGCCGGCGCGCGGGCAGCCCCATGCGCAAATCCGGATACAGCGGAATCGGCACGCCAGGAACGCGCAGCGTGTCATCCGCCAGTGCAGACTTGCCGGCGTCGATGGCACGTTGGCGCGGGCGCACCACCATCACGTCATGCCCGCGCGCCTGCAGAAACGCCGCGGTGCGCGCGGCAGTGAGCGACACGCCGTTGAGTTCCGGCGGCCAGGTTTCGGTCACATAAGCGATGCGCATGCGCCGATCAACCCTTGTGCTCGTCGCGGCTGTGCGAAGGGCCGCCCGTCTGGCCTCGCTTGTGGGCAAGGTCATCTGCGCTGCGATTGGCGACTTGGCGATCGCTGTCGTCGCGATTGGCCGCATGGCGTTCGCGCACGACGCGCTCCACGCCCGGGGTGTTGTGCAGATCGGTGTCGAGCTGACCGCTTTCGATGTCGCGCGCGGCCTGCTCGACATCGCTGCGCGGGGCGGAACGTTGCTCTTCAAGGTGCTGGTCGCGCTCGTGCGGCAGCCGATCTGCCGAGCCCGACTCCGGCTTGCCTTGCTCCGGCTTGCCGAGCATCTTGTCGATGTTTTCAGCGTTTCGGCCCGCGCCTGGCGCACGCGGCGGTGTCATGCCTGCCGGCCGTTCGCCGCGCTGATGCGGGCCCCGTAAGGTGGGGCGTAGTCGGTTCATGGCGCCCTCCTGCGGACGTGATCTGGTTGCCTTGCGCACCGCAACCGACGTGCCCACAGCGCACGCTCACATCATGCAAGGGACAAGACCTGCACCGCTGCTGCACAACCACGCGGTGCAGACGGTGCGGATTAACCATGCATGTGCCGGCGTCGCGGCGTGATCATTGCGTAAGGGTTACATGCGCGCTTGTAACGCTTGCTGCGCCAGGTGATTGAGAGGCAATCAGCGGGGGCGGTGCACGCGTTCCAGGCGCCGTGTGGAACGGCCGCGCAGTCGGTCCAGCAGCCGCTGCGACACGCCGGCCGGCGCATCGGTGGTGCCGAGCAGCGTACCAAGCGGGCGCAGTCGGTCGACGTGATCACACACCACCTTGATCATCGCCGTGATCGATGTCCCAAGCAGCAAGCCCCACAGGCCCCACAGCCAGCCCCACAGCAGCAGGCCGATGTAGACCACACACGGGTCGAGCTTGGACGCCCGGCTCTGCAGCCACGTCACGAGCAGCGTGCCGACCAGCGTGGCCAGCAGCAGCGTAACGCCTGCCACGACAAGCGCATCCGACCACGCGCCCATCTGCAGGTATGCGCCAATGCCGCTGGCCACGGCAATCACCACCGAACCGAGATACGGCACGAAATGCAGCACAGCGGTCGCCAGACCCCAGACCGCCGCGTCTTCCATGCCGAGCAGCACAAAGGCCACCGTGGTCAGTACGCCCAGCATGATGTTGGTGGCAAACAGCACCAGCAGCGAATACTGAATCTGCGTGCCGATCACCGCCATCATGCGCACCGCGCGCTTCTTCTCGTTCAAGGTGTTGCCCACTGCACGCACCCATTTGCGCTTGAGTGCCTGGCCCGAAGCGAGCAGGAAGTAGACGAGAAACGAGACCACGACGAGTTGCCCGGCCAGCGCGAAGAGGTTGGCGGAGCCTGTCCATAGAAACTCGCGCAGCGGCAGCACCGGCTGCGCGGAAGCCGGGGTCGCGGGCGAACGCTTGGCAGGTGCTGGTGCCGGCTTGCCCTGCATGCCTTCGGCGGCATGCTCGAGCGCGACGGTCACATCGCGCATCTTGCCGAACGCGCCGCCCATGTGCCCGCGCATACCGTCGACGGCTTGGGCCATGCGCTCCGCCGCAACGGGCAACCGGTCCGCCATGGCCGACACGCCGTCTTGCATTCCGAAGACCAGCATCGCACCGGCAATCCACAAGCCCAGCACCACGATGCCCGCGGCTATGGGGCGCGGGACATAGCAGCGCCGCAGCCACACCACAACCGGGTTCAACGCAAACGCGAGCACCACACCCAGCGTAACCGGCACCAGGAACGCTCGCGCCCACTGCAGAAACACCAACGTGCCGCCAATGGCCACCAGCACCATCGCCACGCGCCAAGCCGGCTGCCGCAGCCCGTCGAGCAGGCTACCGTGCAAGGGTTCCAGCGGCGTGGTGGGTGGAGTCGGTTCGGCTGGCATGGCAGAGAATGCGGTTCTCCGTTCTCTGCGCAAAAGTCGTGCCCTGGCGGGCTATGACACGGAAGCAGCAGGCATCGCCAGCATCCGCAACGTACGCACCAGATCGTACGGCGACACAGGCTTGATCAGGTGTTCCTGAAAACCGGTGGCCAGCGCCTGAGCGCGATCGTGCGGCTGCGCAAATGCGGTCAGCGCGATGGCGGCCATCGGCGTCGCGCCGGTGGGCAGGTGTTCGTGTTCCCAAGCACGAATTCTCTGCAGGATCGCGTAGCCGTCTTCATCGGGCAGCGCGATGTCGCACACCACGGCCTGCGGGCGGCCTGCTTCACCCCGTGCGCCCCAGAGGTCGAGCAGCGCCATCGTCTCGTGCCCGGAGCCCACGCTGCCGACCTCCGCACCGACCTGCGTGAGCAATGTCGCCAGCGCGTCGCGCGCATCCTGCTGGTCGTCAACCAGCAGCACGCGCAGGCCCGCCAGTGAAGGCAGTGGCCCGCTGCGTTCGGGGTCTTCGGCCAGCGGCGTGATCAGATCGGCGCCGGCATGCAGCGGCAGGTACACGGTAAAGGCAGCGCCATGCTGGTCGCCCTCACTGCGCGCATACACGCGCCCGCCGTGCAACTCGGTCAGGCGCTTGACCAACGCGAGCCCAAGCCCCAGTCCACCCGTGCGCCGCGTGTGCGCGCCGTCGGCCTGGCGGAATGGATCAAACAGATACGGCAAGAACGCCGGCGCAATCCCGCGGCCGTTATCGCGCACGACAATGCGCGCCACCTCGCCCAACAGATCGGCCGACAGCCAGACATCACCGCCTTCCTGCGTGAACTTGATGGCGTTGGTCAGCAGGTTCCACACGATCTGCTCGACACGATCGGCATCGCCGTCAATTTCGTGATCGTCCAGGTCGATGGTGATGTGCAGGGCGATGTGGCGTTCGGCGGCCAACGCGTGCACGCTGTTGAGCGCGCGTTCCAGCGCCGTGCGCAGCACGAACGGTTCACGCGTCAACCGCAGCTTGCCGCTCATCACGCGTGTGGCGTCCAGCAGGTCTTCGATCAGGCGTACCTGCTGCTCGACGCCCGTCTTGATGCCCGCGAGCGCACGCTGCATGAGCGGCGCACCGCCGGCGATCTGGCTCTCCAATACATACGCCCAGTTCTGGATGCCATTGAGCGGCGAACGCAGCTCGTGCGACACCACCGCCAGGAACTGATCGCGCGCCCGCGCCGCGGCTTCTGCCTGCGCACGCGCGGCTTGTTCGCGCAGCAGCAGCGCATCGCGCTCGCGCTCGGCCTCGGTGCGTTCGGTCACGTCGTAAATGATGAGCAGCGCCGATTCCATCGCGCCGTTGCGATCCGCTTCCGGAATCACGCGCGCGTTGTAGTGCGCAATGCGCGGTCGTCCGTCGAACACGTCCAGATGCAAGGCAAGCGTCTGTTCTGCGCCCAGGGCGAACGCGTGGCGGGCGGCGTCCTCCAGCGGGCGCGTGACCTCGGCGGCAAGCGGCGATGCCGTCAGCGTCTTGCCAATCATCACGGCAGGCGTCACGCCAAAGGCTTCGGTGACCGCGCGGTTGACATACATGCAGCGCAGTTCGCGATCGAGCCGCGCGATCACGTCGGGCGCGTTCTCGACCAGCGTGACGAATTCGCGCTGATGGCGAAAGCGCTCGTGCTCGGCCTCCTTGCGCTCGGTGATGTCTTCCACCACGCAGACGAGCGCCTGTACCCTGCCGTCCGGCCCATGCTGCGGCGAGTACGCGGCGTGCACGAAGCGACGGCCAACATCGGCCCGATACTGCAATTCCATTTCAAACTCGACGCGCTGCCCCGCGAATGCGTCGTTCAGGTGCGACAGGACACGGGCATACGCTGCTTCACCCATCAGGTCGCGCAAATGGCGGCCCAGCACGTCTTCGTGCCGAAAGCCCAAGCGCTGCGCGTAGGCGCGGTTGGCAAAACGCACGCGGTGCTCGGGGTCGATCTGCACGAGCGGAAACGGCACGCTTTCAGTCAGCCATTGCAACTGGAATTCCGACTCGGTGAGTGCGGCCAGGGTCTGCTGGCCCTGCGTCACGTCTTCGACCACGCCCACGGCATGGGCGGACGCACCGTCGAGGCGTGGCAGGAGGTAGCCGCGTTCGCGAACGCGGTATTCGCGCGTTTGGCCGTCGTCGGTGCCGAGCCAGCGGTATTCGAGGGCAAACTCCTGCCCCCGCGCTAGGCCCTCCCAGGCGGCACGCAGCGCGATATGGTCATCCGGATGCACATGGACGAGCCAGCGGTCACGGATACCGCACAAAGAATCGGGCTGCACGCCCCACGTCTGCGCCCCGGCGCTCACGTGCAGACGCGTTCCCGTCAACGGATCGTCTACCCAGAACACATCAACCTGCTTCTTGGCGGCCGGTGCAGCATGCGTCTCGCGCGCTGCGCGCACGGGTGCCGACCAGCCCGTTACGGATTCACTCATTGCGCCCTTCGCTAGCAGTTTTCATTCCCGGGGCCGCCGCGAAAAAAATGCGGTGCCGCAGCACCGCATCATAGGGCGTGAAGCGAAGTTACTGCGAGGGCAATTCAGAAGCCGTCTGCGAGGCACCGTTGGCCTGGGCCACCAACACGCGAATCGCGTTCGGCGTCACCGCACCGACGCCCCCGGCCGGCAGCGTGGTGATCAGCCAGTCGGCGTTGTTGGCCAGGCTGAACGGTTGCGAGGTGAAGATGATGTTCTTCGTCCCGGCTGTCGCCACCCGCACTTGGTACGTGCCGCCATCGACGTAGATCGAATCCTGCGTGCTGGCCGGCGACGCGCCGCCATAAGCGGCACCGCTCATGGTCGGCGCAATGGCCGAAAGATCCACGTTCGGCGCGGTCACGTAGACGTCGACGTTGGGGGCGTTGTACGAGGCGTTGAAGGTGCGCACGCGCGCCTTGTCTGACAGGATCGACTTGTTATACGGATCATCAATGAGCGCCAGGCTCGTGGCCGAGCCGTTGGAGCCCACGATGGCCAGCGCCGTATAGCGGTGGCCATTTGCCGGCGTGAAGCCGGTGGAGGCCAGCGGCGTACTGCTGCCCGCGTTTGACACCGTGGCCGTGCTGGCCGTCGCGTCAATACCGAAGTAGTTGCTGACGTTCTTGAAACCAACATTGGTGATCTTCGTGGTGCCGTTCACACCAAAGTCCACGTTGCCGATGAACGGGTTGGCGTGCACCGTGCGGTATTGCGGCGAGCTGGTGCCAATGATCTGCCCGATGTCGTTGTCACCGCCGCCGCATCCGGCAAGCACACCCAACGAACCCAGCGCCAGCACGGCGACGATCTTCCTGATCTGTATCTTCATCTTGCACCTCGGAGGGAGAGTCCTGTCATGAACCGGGCCGCATGCATCGCACGCCCATGTACGTTGTTGTCGACTTGTGGAGCCGAAGATAGCCACGCGCGTGCAGCGTGCCTATCGAACTGGTTCCGATCGTTTTGTCGGAAGCGTCCGACACACGAAGCGACGTTCCCTCATTGAGCATGGGGCGTGCCCATCGCGGTTGAATATCCGCTCGAATGCGGTGCCTGCGCCTGGGTACGGATGCGGATCGCTATACTTGCGCGAACCGTTTTGTCTTCGTGCCCACACACGCTCCGCATGTTCGAACCGCGCCCGGCAGACGCCGTGCCCCTTCCCGATAACGCCGCTTCCGAGGCTGATCTGCAGGCTTTCGCGCAGGAGCGTGAACGCGTGCAGGCGTGGCTCGCTGCGCGCGCTTCCGGCGCCCGTGCGGTGAGTGCTTCCACGCTGTCGCAGTACCGCGTGGAAGCCGAGCGCGTGTGCTGGTACGCGCGCACGTTCGGTAAGCCGATCGCAAGCTGGAAACGCGACGACGCGTCGGCCTATCTGCGCTTTTTGCAAGAACCGCCTGCATGGGCGATCAGTGCGCGCGGCATTGAACGCGACGATGCCAACTGGACGCCGCTGCGCGGCCGGCTCTCGGCACGTTCCGCACGACAGAGCAGCATCATCGCGGCGAACCTCTGCGGCTGGCTGCTGCGCACGGGCTATCTGCGCGCGAACCCGTTTCTCGATGACGATGCGATCGTCATTACCGTACCGGCGCCAAGCGCGCCCGCACCGAGGTCGGTCGCAACGTCCGAACCGGACACCGCGCTTGGCGCCTCCGATATGGCATTGATGATCGATGCCGTGCGCGCGCGTGTCGCGCTTGGCCGTGAAGCGCGCTTGCGCCAGGCGCGCGACCACTTCCTCGCCGTGCTGCTCGCGCAGGCGAGCATGCGGGTATCGGAGCTGGTAAGCGCACGGATGGGAGACGTGGCGCTGCACGCCGTGCCGGCCGCGCGCGTGACATCCGACGCGCTGCTGCCGGCGTCGGTCTGGCTGCTGGCAGTCGGCACAGGCCGCTCGCAGCGCTGGCTGCCATGCGATGCGCTGATGCCTGCGCTGCGCGAGTACCGCGCGGCCTTTGGCCTCTCGCCGTTGCCGCTGCCGAACGAAGCCACGCCGCTGCTGCTGTCGGTGCGCAAGCGCTCGCCGCGACGTGCAGACGGCACCATCATCGACTCCCCCGCCCTGCGTCGCGACTTCGGCGAGCGCAAGGGCATCGGCTCACGCTCGCAACTGCTGCTCATCGTCAAGGCCATGCTTGGCGAAGCCGCTGAATACGCTCGCGCCATCGGTCGCGCCGACGCAGCTGTGCGCCTCGCGAATGCCTCGCTGCGTAGCGTGCGCGGTGCCCATTTACGCGAGCGGCTTGCCACCGGTGAGCCGGCTGCCGACGTTGCCCACGCGCTCGGCCTTGCTGCCCTGCCGAGCGTCGCCGTGCGTGCGCGCGAAGCCGATCTGGCCGCCAGCATTACCGACGCAGCCCGCAAACTGGCCGTGCCGTCCGCCTGACATTCCTCCACACATCGCGCAGAAACGGGTACGCACCGCCTGCGTGAGTGCCGTATCAACGCATTGTCGAAACCAATTGTCGCCGCGATTTGCGCGACAGTTGTCACTTACCTCGTCCGCAGAATCGGGTACGCTCACTTGCCGAAACGGCGACAATGGTACGCAGCAACGGGTACGCCCGGCGCTGCAATCGCACGCAGAAATGGGTACGCTTTGGCGCAAATGCTCCAAAAAAAAACGCGGACCCAAAAGTCCGCGTTCGCTGTGGATCGCGTGGAGCCCCTGGCGCTCAGTGCCCGCCAGACAGATAGAAAAAGCGGAATAGGAACACCGCCGAGATGATCCACACGATGACCGGCACCTCGCGCATGCGGCCGGTGAACAGCTTCAGACCCGCGTAGGTGATGAAACCGAACGCAACGCCGTTGGCGATCGAATACGTGAACGGCATCATCAGCGCCGTCAGCACGGCCGGCACGGCTTCGGTGGTGTCTTCCCAGTTCAGGTCCACCAGCTCGCGCAACATCAGGCACGAAACGTACAACAGCGCGGGCGCCGTCGCGTAAGCCGGCACCACGCCAGCCAGCGGCGAGAAGAACAGACACAGCAGGAACAGCGCGGCCACCGTCAACGCAGTCAGCCCCGTCCGGCCGCCCGCCTGCACACCCGAAGCGCTCTCGATATAGGCGGTGGTCGACGACGTACCCAGCAGCGAGCCCGCCATGATGGCCGTGCTGTCCGCCAGCAGCGCCTTGTTCAGGCGGTCCATCTTGCCTTGCTTGAGCAGGCCCGCGCGGTTGGCCACGCCCATCAGCGTGCCGGTCGCGTCAAACAGCTCCACCAGGAAGAACACGAGCACGACGTTCAGGATGCCTACAGACAGCGCCCCCATGATGTCGAGCTGCATCAGCGTGGGCGCAAGCGACGGCGGCATCGACACCACACCGTGGAACGTATTGCCCGCAAAGAAGAAGCTCGCTGCCGTCACGGACAGAATGCCGATCAGGATGGCGCCCTTCACGCGCAGATGGTCCAGTGCGACGATCACGAAGAAGCCGATCACCGCCAGGATGACCGAAGGCTGGTGCACGTTGCCCAGCGTCACGAGCGTCGCCGGATTCCCGACGATCAGCCCAGCCCCCCGCAGCGACACGATGCCCAGGAACAGCCCGATACCCGCCGTGATTGCCACGCGAATCGAATGCGGAATCCCGTTGACGATCATCTCGCGGATGCGGAACACGCTTACCAGCAGGAACAGGCAGCCGGAAATGAATACCGCGCCCAGCGCCGCCTGCCACGTAAAGCCCATGCCCTTGACCACCGCGTACGCAAAGTAGGCGTTCAGGCCCATGCCTGGCGCCATCGCGATCGGGTAGTTCGCGTACATCCCCATGATGATCGTGCCGATCGCCGCGGCAATGCAGGTGGCGACAAATACCGCGTCGTGCGGCATGCCCGCGTCAGCCAGGATGTTCGGATTGACGAAGATGATGTACGCCATGGTGAGGAACGTCGTCAGCCCGGCAAGCACTTCCGTGCGGACGTCGGTCTGGTGTTCCTCGAGCTTGAAGGTGCGCGCAAGCCAGGTCATTCAGGTTGTCTCCTCTTGTTGTGAAGTGTCATCGCCGGCCGGCGCGGTCCTGCGCTTGGCTCCCCTGATGCACGCCCACCATGGGGCGAGGCTACTCTTAGCAAGATTCCGGCGCCCCCAGGCTGCACGGTCCAAATACTTGTTCATGTGAATCGAATGATGGAAACGCGACGGCCAACCAAGAGCCGGGCCGGCGCGCGGGATGCGCATGATGCCCGAAACGCCGGGCGTATGCACTCGCCCGACAGGCCGCCTCCCGCTGGCAGCGAAGAGCCCGTCCCCCCACCCACCCACTGACCGTACCCGTTTCTGCGAGAGCCGGATGGCACGTGGCCTGCGCGTCCGTAGGCGTACCCATTTCTGCGCCCCTCGTCCGCAGAAACGGGTACAAATTTCTACAAATGAGTGGGGCGGAATGACAATGCGGGGCGTACCCGATTCTGCGAGCCACTGAAAAACGAAACCGTACCCGTTTCTGCGCACGATCGCGCCCAGGGCTCAGCTCAAAGCGAACCTGTTTCTGCGGCCACGGCCTCGAATCGGGCGAACCTGTTTCTGCGGGACCTCTCGCAGAAACAGGTTCGCCGTGTCTGCAAGCCTTCACGCCAAGCCTTTGGCCAATAAGGCTTTTTACCCGCAGAAACAGGTACGCGGTGTAGAACGCCCAAGCCTTGAGATATCGGCAAGCAGCCTTCCCTCAACCAGGTTTCAGCGATGAAAGTTCAGAATGCACAGGTCAGGCGGAAGGCTCGATGACGTGCAGCCACATCAAGCTTACCCGCCGCCACGCAGAAACAGGTACGCAGGGTGTGCAACCAAGCAATTCGAAGCGTGTGCTCGCTTTCTTATAGATGGCGCAAGAATAAGAGCCAGGAAGTCACGTGGATCGGCACGCACGCAGATTTGGGTACGGGTAGTCCGTGCGAAAACGCCCTTACTCACGCAGAAACAGGTACGCTTCGTCAGTTATCAGGCTGAGGGAGCCCAAAAAATCGACGAATCCCTCGCAGAAACGGGTACGCACTCGCAAAAGCGGACCGAATCGTGCGGCTCTCCCCCTTTTTTCTGTGGATAACACTGTGGACAACATGATGTTGTCCCCGCAGATTCCGGTACGCCCAACGCGCAGAAGCGGGTACGGTTTCGCGCAGAAGCGGGTACGCCATCGCGCAGAATCTGGTTCGGCCGTTCGCAGAATCTGGTTCGGTTTACCCCTCTGAACCAAGCGCTGACAAGGCTTTGCGGGCCGCGTATACGGTTTACCTGTAGTAAACGTAGAAGGTATATATAGCTTGTAGTAAGGAAAGGTCTTCCGTGGACAACCTTAACGGTTGCCCACCGATGCCCTTCCCGCGACAACGAGCAAAATTCAGAAAACGTACCCAATTCTGCGTGACAAGGCGAAGGCGTTTTAGTACAAAGGGTCTGAACAATTCTTGCCCACCATGGTCACCAAGCGCCTCACACCCAATGGGAAACCGGACGACAATTCGCCCGGCCGCATCATCGTCCCCTCGGGAGGGCAAGTCATTGCCGCGCCGGAGAAGTTTCAGCGCCTGTTCGACGAAGCACAGGCAATGGAACGAGAAGACGCCTGGCAAAGCGGCGAGGTCGGCTTCCTCAGTCGCGCCAGCGTGCAGGTCACCCTTCCCTATCGCGCTCCCAAAGGTGCACCGCCGGTCTGGACGCGTTCCAGCGGCAACATCTCGCTGATGATCCAGCCGGGCTACTTCACGCAGCAGCGCTCCGAGCGGGCCAGCAATGGGCGGCAGCGCATCGTCTCCGAGACCGTCTCTTTCGGCTACCCATATGGCTCGTACCCTCGCCTGATGCTGGCCTGGATCGGCAAGGAGATCATGGCCAAAAAGAAGCGCGGCGAATTCCAGGGCACGGTGGAAGATCGGCGCATTTCGCTGGGCAACTCGTTGTCCGAGTTCATGTACAACCTGGGCATCCCGATGGCCACGGGCGGAAAGCGGGGCACCATGACGCTGGTGCGCCAGCAGATGATTCGCCTCTTCTCTGCCACGATTGCCATCGTGCAGAACAAGTCGGCGCCCAGCAGCCAGAATCAGAACCAGGAACCGCTCTCGATCGATCGCATCGGTTATCTGTTGGCCGATCAGCTGTCCACCTGGTGGGATCCGATGCAGCCGGGCCAGGGCTCAATGTTCGAGAGCTTCGTGGTGCTGTCTGAACCGTTCTTCAACGAGCTCGTGAATCGGCCGGTGCCGGTGGATATGCGTGCGTTGAAGGCGCTCAAGCAATCGCCGTTTGCGCTGGATGTGTATTCCTGGCTCACATACCGCTTCTTTACGATCCAGAAGCGTACCGAGATCCCCTGGGAAGCGCTGCAGATGCAATTCGGTACCGAAACGGAAAGCGAGCGGAAATTCCGTGCGTTGTTCCGCAAGGCGCTGAAGGACGTGCTGGTTGTCTATCCGGACGCCAAGGTGGATGCAGACTCTTCCAAGGCGCTGATTCTGCAGCCTTCGCGTACGAGCGTACGGAAGTTGGCCTGAAGTCAGCAAGAAGCGCCAGGCAAAAAGAAAGGGGAGCAGAAGCTCCCCTTTTTCATCTCAGGCGATCAGCCCGAAACTTATTCCGGCTTGATCGCCGAGGCTTGCAGACCCTTCGGGCCTTGCTTCACCTCGAAAGTGACCTTCTGGCCGTCCTTCAGGGTCTTGAAGCCCGAACCCTGAATTTCGGAGAAGTGCGCGAACAGATCCGCGCCGCCGCCGTCCGGAGTGATGAAGCCGAAGCCTTTGGTTTCGTTAAACCATTTGACAGTACCCGTGGCCATGCAAAAATTCCTTTAAATAACAAAAAACACGTCGTCCAGCCGATCCGGACATCGCACGAAGAACCGGCTGATTCCGAATCTTGCGTAGACAAAGTCTTCAGACGACTGTCTGAGCATCATAACCAGTTTGGAGCGGAGTGTCGATGGCCGGCATTTTTCCGAAATGTCGCTTTTATGCATCTCACTGGTAAACACCTAGGAAGCCCGTAAATGCCGGGTTGAACGCATAAAGTTATGCGCCAAAGACCGCATTTACATCTCAATTTAGGTGAATTGAAAACCGCCTTTCCGTCATGTCTGCGGTCTCTCTATTTCGGTGAAATTTGTATGAATTGAATTTTATCGAACTTGTGTTTTCATGCCGCCTTCCCTAAGATGAGCGCTGCTGACTTTCAGCGCTGAAAGTGGAGGAGCAGTGAGCGCCAAGATCGTAACGGTATTCAATCAGAAAGGTGGCTGTGGCAAGACCACGGTCAGCATGCACATCGCCGGAACCCTTGGTTTGCGGGGGAGTAAGACGCTGCTGGTCGATATGGACGAGCAAGGAACGGCCACGCGGTGGGCCGCTCAAGCGCCCGAAGACAAGCCCTTCCCGGCTTCGGTGATTGGTTTGGCGCCTTCCGGTGGCGCCATGCACCGGGAGGTCCGCAAGTTTGTCGCGGACTACGACTACATCGTGGTCGATTGCCCTCCGGCGGTCCACTCACCGTCGTCGTCAAGCGCGCTGTTGATTTCCGACATTGCGCTGATCCCCGTGGTGCCGTCACCGCCTGATCTGTGGGCTGCAGTGGCTGCCAAAGCCCTGGCTCAGCAGGCCCAAGTCACCAACGAGACGCTGCGTATTCGCGTGCTGGCGAACATGGTGCAGCGGCGTGTCTCGCTAGCCAAGCAAGCAATTGAAATTCTTGGTGATGATGGAGATATTCCTTTGATGGATTCCATGATCGGATCGCGGTCTGCATTTCGTGAGTGCCAGGCCATCGGCGCGACAGTACACGGTGTGTCGGGCGCCCGGGAAGCCGTGAGTGAAGTCGACATCTTGATCGACGAGGTGTTGCAGTTGTTGCAGGAGGAACGTGTATGAGCGCGAAGTTGAAATCGCTCAAAGATGGCATGCTGGCCGGTATAGCCGCGGAGAAAACCAAGGCGACACCGGTCGATCGCTTTGCTTTGGCAGAAAAAGCGATTACATCGCATCCCCGCGGCCTGCTTGGCCAAGCGGCTCCCGTCTCCGCTTTCAGCGCTGAAAGTCCCGCACCTGCGAATACCTCCGAACGCCGGGTCATCAAGGTTCCGCTTGAACGGTTGCAGGAAAATCCGCTCAACGCCCGCCGCATCTACGATCCGCAGATCGTTCAGGAGCGGGCGGCATCCATCGCCACACACGGCCAGCAGACGCCAGGGTTGGCAGCACCAGACCCCGCGCGGCCGGGCTGGTATGTCCTGATCGACGGCCACTACCGTAAGCGGGCCTTGGCGGCTGCGGGGAAGGCCGAGATGGACTGCTTCATCGAGGACGGCCTGTCGGACATTGATTTTTACCGTCTGTCGTTCGTCTTGAACGAGCAGCGGTCCGGCCAGTCCGTGCTGGACAACGCAATCGCTTGGCGACAGCTGCTGGACGAAGGAAAAGTTAAAAAAGAAGAAGATATTTGCGAGATTACCGGCGTATCCGCAGGAACAGTCAACAAGACACTGGCGCTGTTGAAGCTGCCCGAGTCAGTGCTCGAAGTGATGAAGGAGCGGCCGGCCGGAATTGGTATCGCAACAGGATATGAGCTGACACTGTACTTTAAGAGCGCTGGCGAAGACCGCACGCGCGAGCTGGTGCATCGCGTACTGGAAGAGGGCCTCTCCAGCCGAGACGTGGAGCAGATCCGCAAGGTGGCCCAGGAGGGGCGTACCCGCAAGGTCAAGGAAGTCAGCCGCCAGTATAAGATCCGAAGCGCTGAAGGTGATCTTCTAGGCACAATTAAGGAATGGGATTCCGGACGCGTCATGCTTGATGTGAAGCTGGGAGACCGTGGTGCGCGGGAATCGCTCGTCGAGGCGCTAAAAAGCCGGTTTGGCCTGGACGTCGCCCTACTGTAATTTCGCCGCAGCTCTCTTCGCCATAAGCGCCCATGGGGCGCTTTTTTTTTTGCCTCAATTTCGCGCGCCAGAAGCCTGCCAGCGTGCTGAAGCGTACCCGTTTCTGCGCGCGCCCACTTACGGCGGGTGCGTCTACAGAACGGCTCAACTCACTGCTGAAGGTGCCTCGAAACGGGCAGATTCGGCACCCGGGGGGTACCTCGGCCCTTGTGAATTCGACTGCAAATAGATTATGCCGATATTAAAATAATGAAGTTTATTAAGACAGCTTTGAGGTTTTTAACCCTCTGTGTACACTATATGGACACTTGTTAGCCCTTATGGCACGTCCCGGTCTCTATTTCTCGGCAGAGCAGCAGCAGCGGATCGTTGAAGCGATCCGGCGGCTGGATATCGCCTTCCCTCACGACAACGCCGTGTTCCTGGATGAAGTGATCGAAGCTGTCCAGGCTGTGACGCGTCGTGTTTATGGCGTTCGACGCTACGTGCAGTGGTTGGCGGAGGCGGGGGTACACCGACGTCCGAGCAATACGACGCTACAGAAAGCGGTCGATCGAGCGCAGGGGCGCGGGCCGGCTGCAGCCGGTGCCGCAGCGGACGCGGTAGAGCCGTGGCCGATCCCATTGGCGCACGCAGAAACGGGTACGCTTTCGGCGCGTGAAGAGCGCAACCGGATCGCCTCGCGCGCCATTGGCGCGCCGGGTGCGGGCGCCGAATGGATGGAAGCGCGCATTCGTGCAGAGGTGGCGGAGCGCGCGCTGGAACACGAAGCCGCGCGTAACCGGCAATTGCAGGCCGCCATGGCCGACTTGGAGCGTCGTCTCGGCGAGGCGCTTGCCACGGCGCCTGCCGTGCCCCCCAAATTGACCGACGCAACGCTAGAGCGCCTAGAGCAGACCATGGAAACCGTGACCCGCCTGGAGGGGGCGGCCAGCGCGCTGGCGGGGACGGAGCGCTTTCTGCGCTTGCAGAACGACGCGGTACGCCAGCAAACGCAAAATGAAGCCGATCAATTGCGCCAGCGCATCCGCACCCTCGAAGCCGAGGTCGCGCATTTGAACGCCCAGATCGACGCCTATCGGCGCACGCCCGAGCGCACCGCACCGGTCTCGCGCGGCTGGGTCAAGCCATCTTCCTGATTTCTTGACGCACTGTTAGCGGGCGCTTACTAGTCCGGCCAGCCGCAAGTTGGCGTAAACCGGTACGCAGAATTGGGTACGCTTTTTCAACTTTCGGCGCTGAAAGTTGATGCGACGGCGTTGCAACCGGTTGTAGGAAAGGCGGCAACGCAGTGCCCGCCACGTTGCGCGGGGCACGCCAGATCGAGCGCCACCAAAGGTTGGACCCGGGGGCTTACGCTGGCATATGACTTGCTCATGACGCTACGTCTCACCAATGGAGTTGTCATGAACGAGAAGATCACCAAGGCCGTGTTTCCCGTGGCGGGGCTCGGTACACGTTTTCTACCCGCCACCAAGGCCAGCCCGAAAGAGATGCTGCCGATCGTCGATAAGCCGCTGATCCAATATGCGGTGGAAGAGGCTGCCGCTGCGGGTATCACGGAGATGATCTTCATCACGGGCCGCGCCAAGCGCGCTATCGAAGACCATTTCGACAAGGCGTACGAGCTTGAAACTGAACTGGCTGCCAAGAACAAGCAGGCGTTGCTGGAGATGGTGCAGTCGATCAAGCCGGCGGGCGTCGAGTGCTTCTATGTGCGCCAGCCCGAGACTCTGGGGCTGGGGCACGCCGTGCTCTGTGCGCAGAAACTGGTACGCGACGAACCCTTCGCTGTGATCCTGGCCGATGACTTGCTGGACAACCAGCCGCCAGTCATGCAGCAGATGACGGAACTTTACGATCACTACCGCTGCTCGATCGTCGGCGTCGAAACGATTGCGCCGGAAGCCTCGCGCTCGTACGGCGTAGTGGCTGGCCGTGAATGGGATGACCGCCTGGTCAAGCTCGATGGCATCGTCGAAAAGCCCGCGCCGAAGGATGCGCCGTCCAACCTGGGCGTGGTCGGGCGCTACATCCTGACGCCGCGCATCTTCGATCATCTGCGCAATCTGAAGCCGGGCGCCGGCGGCGAGCTGCAATTGACGGACGCCATCCAGAGCCTGCTGGCTGAAGAGCAGATCCTGGCTTATCGCTACCGTGGTCAGCGCTTCGATTGCGGCAGCAAGTTCGGTTACCTGCAGGCGACCGTCGAGTTCGCGCTGCGCCATCCGGAAGTGCGTGCTGACTTCGAGGCGTATCTGCATGACCGCCTTGGCCTGTCGCACACGCGTGAAGATTTGTCTGCCGAGGTGGAATCGTTGGTCCGCGACGCCATTCCGTTAAGCGTGGCCGCCTGAGCATCGCCGCCTTCAGAATCGAATCGGCCGTGCGGGTTTCCGCACAGGTTGCCTCGGCTGATTCTGAGAAACCGCACACTTCTCCTGTCGTCCACCGTTCCGCCGATTTCCCGCAAAGCCTCGCGCCACGGGCTTTTGCGGCGGATCGGCGAGTCTGCTTTTCGCATGGAATGCTTCTTGAGTAAGAGCGACCACCCATAAACCGGCGGACCGCTCGGACGTCGCACACGCAGCTGGTTGTGCCGACATGTCACAAGCAAAGGCCGCCGCCAACGCTCCAAGGAGACACCATGACGCAGCCTCAGGCTGGCGCCATCACGGGCGAGTTTTCGCCCGCGCAGGCCCCCACCAAAGACACTCCCGCAGACGTACGCCGTCGTTTGCGTTCCATCTTCTCCGGTTCAATTGGCAATCTGGTCGAGTGGTACGACTGGTATGTCTACTCGGCGTTTGCGCTGTACTTTGCCAAGTCGTTCTTCCCCAAGGGAGACCAGACCGCGCAGTTACTCAATACGGCGGCCGTGTTTGCGGTGGGCTTTCTGGCCCGTCCGGTGGGCGGCTGGCTGATGGGCATCTACGCCGATCGCTACGGCCGCAAACGCGCGCTGTTCTTCTCGGTGGTGCTCATGTGCGCGGGTTCGCTCATCATCGCGCTCACGCCGAGCTACGCGACGATCGGCGTTGCGGCGCCGGTGCTGCTCGTGCTGGCGCGGCTGCTGCAGGGGCTCTCGGTCGGTGGGGAATACGGCACCTCGGCCACGTACCTGAGCGAAGTCGCCAACAAGGAAAACCGCGGTTTCTACTCGAGCTTCCAGTACGTCACGCTCATCGCCGGCCAACTGACGGCGCTGGCGCTGCTGATCGCGCTGCAGCAGTTCGTGCTGTCGCCGGCGCAGCTTGAGGCGTGGGGCTGGCGCATTCCATTCTTTGTCGGCGCGCTGTGTGCGCTGGTGGCAATGGCCATGCGCTCGCACATGGAGGAAACGCAGTCCTTTACCGCCGCGAAGGCCAACAAGAAGCGCGGCACGCTGTCAGAGTTGGCCAAGCATCCGCGCGCCGTTGCGACGGTCGTGGGCCTGACGATGGGCGGTACGGTGGCGTTCTACACGTACTCGATCTACATGCAGAAGTTCCTGGCCAACACGGTCGGTCTGTCGAAGGACAAGGCGACGCTGGTGTCCGGCGCCACGCTGCTGCTGTTCGCCATGCTGCAGCCGATCGTGGGCGGGTTGTCCGACCGCATCGGCCGTCGTCCGATCCTGATTGCCTTCGGCGTGCTGGGTACGCTGTTCACCGTGCCCATCATGACCGGCATCAGCCAGACCACCAACGTGTGGACGGCGTTCTTCCTGATCATGGCGGCGCTGGTGATTGTCTCGGGCTACACATCGATCAACGCGGTGGTGAAGGCGGAGTTGTTCCCCGCCGAGGTTCGTGCACTGGGCGTGGGTCTGCCGTATGCGCTTACGGTGTCGATCTTTGGCGGCACGGCCGAGTACATCGCGCTGTGGCTTAAGCAGGCAGGTCACGAGTCGCTGTTCTATTGGTACGTGACGGGCACCATCTTCCTGTCGCTGTTGGTGTACGTGTTCATGCGCGATACTCGCAAGCATTCCCGCATCGAACATTGACCCATGTCGCCAACAGACGGCCACCCGGACCTTGCTCCACCCGCACGCGGGCGCGGCTGGCGCGTGGCTGTCGCGCTGGCCATGGCGGCATGCTGCGCAGCAGCGGGATGGGGCGCTTACGCCGTCGCCCTGCAGCGCTACGTTGCCACGCGGGCCGAAGAGGCCGGCCAGCGCACCACCTTCTACGCGCAGAACCTGCGCAGCACACTGGCGCGCTATGAATCATTGCCGAGACTGGCGGCGTTGGAACACGTGCTGCACGTCGCGCTTCTAGAGAACCCCGAGGCCGGCGACGCCGTTCCGCGCCGTGCAGCCAACGCCTATCTGAAAGAAGTCCAGGCGGCCACCGACTTGGCCGCCGCTCACCTGATCAATACGACCGGTCTCACGATTGCGGCCAGCAACTGGGATCTGCCGACCTCGTTCGTCGGCCAGAACTACGCGTTCCGCCCGTACTTTGTCGAAGCCATGCGCGAAGGGCTCGGCCGCTTCTACGGCGTCGGCAACACCACCGGCGAGAACGGCTATTTCGTCGCCGCCCCCGTGCGCGAAGACAACAAGCCGATCGGCGTGGTGGTCGTGAAGGTCAACCTCGACGCGTTCGAGGCCACCTTGTCGCGCAGCGGCGATACGGTGCTGCTGGTGGATCGGCACGGCGTGATCTTCCTGTCGTCCGTACCCGAATGGAAATACCGCACGCTCGGCACCTTGAGCGCGAACCAGCGCGCCGCACTCGACGCGACGCGCCAGTACGCGCCGCACATCCTCACCCCGCTCGGCATGAACGATGGGCGAGCCGCGAGCGTACCCTTTTCTGCGGACCATCCCCCGCAGACCGTGCGCGTGGCATTGCCCGGAAAATCGGTATCGACGCTGCGTGTGCAGTACCGCCCGGTGGGGCTGCTCGGCTGGCAAGTCGCCGTGTTGATCGATCCGCGCGATGAGCAGCGCACCGCGCTGGTGGCCGGTGCGAGCGCCGCGTTTGCGATGGCGCTGATCTTTGCCGTGCTCGTCGCTTTGCGTTTGCGTCAGCGCCGGCGCGAAGAGCAGCACCGCGCGCGCGCCGCGCTGCGCGAAGTCCAGCGCGATCTGGAAGCGCGCATCGCCCAGCGCACTGCCGAGTTGACGTCCGCCAACACCGCACTCGCCGGCAAGGTCGAGGCGCTTGACGCCGCGCAACGCATCCTGCGCGAAACGCGCGATGCCGCCGTGCAGGCCGGCAAGCTCGCCGTACTCGGCCAGATGGCCGCCGGCATCACGCACGAACTCAACCAGCCGCTCACCGCGCTCACCACGCTGTCCGACAACGCCAACCAGCTTGCCGAGCGCGGCCGCATCGACGAAGTGCGCGGCAATCTCACGCACATCAGCCAGCTTGCCGAACGCATGGGGCGCATCGTTTCACACATCAAGGCGTTCTCGCGCAAGGGCGATGGGGCACGCGCTGCCGTGTCGGTAGACGAAGCCATCCGCCAGGCGCTGATGCTGGTTGAGACGCGTCGCCGGCAGGCCGGCGTGACCGTGGTGACCGAGCCGGTGCCGACCGATCTTGCGGTCTGGGCCAATGCCGTGCGGCTTGAGCAGGTGCTCGTCAACCTCATCCGCAACGCCATCGATGCCACCGCCGAGGCGCCCGCAGCCGAATCGGCGATCGTGCGTGTGAGCGTCCAGCCCATCGAGAAATGGGTACGCATCACCGTGCGCGACTTCGGCCTGGGCATTCCCGCCGACGTGCTGCCGCGCCTGTTTGAGCCGTTCTTCACCACCAAGGACGATGGTCAGGGCCTGGGGTTGGGGCTGGCGATTTCGCTGGCGATTATCGAAGATTTTGGCGGCCGGCTAGAAGGTCGCAATGCCGGTGACGGCACGCCGGGCGCAGAATTCATCATCGAGCTTGAACGCGTTGTGAAACCCACATGACTGAACACGGTACGCCGGATTCTTCCCCCATTGACCACGCGCCCGTCTTCCTGATCGAAGACGATGACGTGGTGCGCCTGGGTTGCGAGCAGGCGCTCACGCTGGCGGATGTGCCCGTGCAATCGTTTGCCGATGCGGAAAGCGCGCTGGCTGCGCTTGCTACGCAAACGCCGGCCGTAGTCGTCACCGACGTGCGCCTGCCCGGCCGCGACGGCCTGGCCGTGCTGCGCGAGATGCTGCAGCACGACCGCCAGTTACCGGTCATCCTCATCACCGGTCATGGCGATGTGACGATGGCCGTGGCTGCCATGCGCGCCGGCGCCTACGATTTCATGGAGAAGCCGTTCCACTCCGAACGCCTGGTTGACGTGGTGCGGCGCGCATTGGAAAAGCGCAGGCTCACTTCCGAAAACCTGCGGTTGCGTGAAGCGCTGCAGGGACGGCAGGCGTACCCGTTGATCGGCCAGAGCGCCGTCATGCAGAACGTGCGCCGGCTCGTCACCGCGCTGGCGCCGACCGATGCCGACATCCTCGTCACGGGCGAGACCGGCTCGGGCAAGGAAGTGCTCGCGCGCGCCATTCACGAAGGCAGCCGACGTCGCGGGCCGTTCGTTGCGCTGAACTGCGCGGCGTTGCCGGAATCCGTGTTCGAGAGCGAGATGTTTGGCCACGAGGCGGGCGCCTTCACGGGCGCCAACCGCCGCCGCATCGGCAAGATGGAATACGCAGATGGCGGCACGCTGTTCCTCGATGAAATCGAATCGATGCCGCTGTCGCTGCAGGCCAAGCTGCTGCGCGCGCTGCAGGAACGCAGCATCGAACGGCTGGGCAGCAACGCGAGCGTGCCGGTCAATTGCCGTGTTGTGGCCGCCGCCAAGGTCGATTTGAAGGAAGCATCCGATCACGGCCAGTTCCGCGCAGACCTGTACTACCGCTTGAATGTCGTGTCGATTGCGCTCCCTGCGCTGCGTCAGCGTGCCGAAGACATTCCGTTGCTGATGGCCCACTTTCTGCAGCAGGCCGCGGTGCGCTACGAGCGCGCCGCGCCGGATTGGTCTGCGCAGGACATGATGCGCTGGCAGCACCACGACTGGCCCGGCAACGTGCGCGAACTGAAGAACGTGGCGGAGCGCTTCTGCCTCGGATTGGACGATGGCCTGGTGGCGTCCGATGCGAGCCAGCACTCCCTGGCCGGCCGCATGATGGCGGTCGAACGCACCACCATCGAAGAAGCACTACGCGCCACGGAGGGCAACGTTGCCCGCGCGGCCGACTTGCTCGCCGTGCCGCGCAAGACGCTGTACGACAAGCTCAACCGGCACGGCATCGAGCCGGACCGGTTCCGCAGTAGTTAGCGCAGCGAGGATTCGCCGATCCTGCGGCCACCCTGCGGCGGCCAGCACGTTGCTGCCAGCAGCACGGCCGCCACGGCGTAGATCGCTTCAGTCACGGCCAGCGGCAGCACATGCACCTGGTACAGCGCAGCGGGCAAGTCCGCCAGCGCATGCAGCACCACCGCCAGCACGACGATCACAAAACGCCGCTGGCGCACCGCGTGCCACACCACCAGCGTGAGCGTGAACTGGATCAACATCGCCGCAACACGCTCGCTCACCGCACCGAGGGCCAGCCACGGCGAGAGCTGCGCGAGCATGGCGTGAATCGTCCCCACCATGGCCGCGGCGCCGCTGGCCGCGAGACGCGATTCCAGCTCGCCGCGGTTGGCGGCAATGCCGAACATCACCATCTGCGCCTGCGATGCCGCACCGACCAGCCAGGCTTCGATGCCGGCGTGCCCGAGCGCGTACGCGACGGGTGTGGCGGCGTCTGCAGGCTTGCGCACGAGAAAGCGCAGGCCGATCCAGCGCCCGCTTTCCTCGAACAAACCGGCCATCAGCGCGCCGTAGATGACGAACAGCACGGGCATGCGCAGCCAATGCGCCGTGATCGGATTGAGCTGCAGCAGATACAGGTGCAGCGTGCGTTCCAGCACCAGCGCAAACACGACAAACACCGCCGCGCCCACGCCGATGTCGCGCCACGCCAGGCCAAAGCGCCGCCGTAGCCAGAACCACGCCGCGACGGGCACGCTTGCGATGAGCAAGGCCGCGACGGCGTGGGCAACGAGGGCAGGCAGGGCAACGGTGGGCATGGCGGATGGGGTAGTCGGGGCGATCGGGTTGGCGGCATGCTACCTGAGGGCGCAGGCGCGAGTCTTGCGGGCCAATTGTTACAATAGGTGCCTGCGGCAGCAGTGCCGCTTCTTGGTTTCTTGATATGGCAGGACAGACGGTCGTGAAACGCATGATGTGGCGGTGGATCTGGATATGCAGTGTCGGCGTGGGCGCCCTCGGCCTGGCGGTGCCTGCCCAGGCTGCGCGCTGGCACCAATATCTGACGACGACGTCCGTCGTGGCTTCCATCGATCGCACGTCGCTGCGCTCGAACCGTACCGGTCACAAGACCTTTCTGGCCCGCACCGTGCTCAGGCGCAGCGAACGCCGCGCCCATGGGGCGCACTACCGGCCCGGCACGGTGATCCTCTCGCGCCAGGAGATCGACTGCCACCGCCAGCGCATTCGCCTGGTCGACTACGTGGTGCGCGGTCCCGACGGCGCCACGCTCGATACCGATACCGCAGCCGGCGCGCATTGGATGCGCATCCGCCCCGGTACGCTCGCTGCACGCTCCGCCGCCTACGTCTGCGGCCGTCGCTAGACGCCGCGGCGGCTCGACAATGCCGGGCGGGCATAGCACTATGGTGTCTGCCCTCCCACTAAACACGACACCGGACGCGAGGGGCGCCGGTGTCAGCCGACGGTCCGATGAAACTGACCCTGAAGTCGCAGGCGGCCATCATGGCGACCGTCATCAGCGTGACGGTGGTGAGCCTGTTCGGCTGGTCGCAACGCGAGCCGATCCGCCGCGAAGTGATGGCGCAGATCAAGGTGCAGCAGACAGCCTTGGTCAAGGAGTCGGCGGAAGACCTCCAGAAGCGCCTGGACACGTACCTGGGCGTGCTCGAACGCACCGCCCAGCAGATGCACTCCGTGCGGTTCGACACGCCCGCGCAGGAAGCGGCGTTCTACCAATCCATCCAGCCGGCCAGCGGCCTGTTCGACGGCGTGTTCCTGGCCTCGGCTGAGGGCAAGGTGACAGCCGCGACGGTGCGCCGCGAAGGCGTGGTCGGCATCGACATTTCCGATCGGGATTATTTCAGGCAGGTCATGGTGGTTGACCAGCCGACAATCTCCGCGCCGCTGCGCAACCGCGTGGGCAGCGAGCCCATCGTCATCCTGGCCGCGCCCGTGCATGATCAGGACGGCAATCTCGTCGGGCTGATCGGCGCGTCGCTGTACCTGCTCAAGCCGAACTTTCTTGGCGACCTGCGCGACATGCGCGTGGGGCAGACCGGCCACGTCTACCTGGCGACGCGAGGTGACAACGCCGTCTATATCGTGCACCCCGAGGCCGACAAGACGCTCGCGCCGCTCGATGCCGATCCGACGGCGGCCGCGGCCTTCCGCGCAGACCCGGATGCGCTGCCTGAGCGTGGCGGCGACGTGGCCACCAGGCAAGACATCATCGCGGCCGGCTGGACCCTCGCTGCCGTGTTGCCCGGCGCCGAAGCCAACCGGCAGCTCTTCCTCATGCGGCAGCGTTTTCGCTGGTCGCTGCTGGTGCTGGCGGCGCTGATCGGCGTGTCGGTGTGGGCGGCGATGCTGTGGCTGCTGCGCCCGCTTGGCCGGCTGCATGCCGCCATGACGCAGCTCTCTGCCACGGACTTGCGCAATGCGCCGCCGCTTGAGCGGCTCGGTGCTTCAGCGGAAATCGACGCGGTGTCGACGGCGTTTCACAAGCTGATGGGCGAGGTCGTTCGCCAGCGCGCCGAACTGGAAGCCGTGAACGATGCCTCGCCACTCGGGTTGTTTCGCTCGGATGTGGACGGCCGGACTGTCTATACCAACGAGGCGTATCGCCGCCTGCTCGGTGCCACGCACGAACAGGCACTGGCCGACGTGTGGCTTGCGCGCCTGCATCCGGACGACCGCGATGCCATCATGGCCGGCTGGCGCGATGCGCTCGCGCGGGGGGCCGGCTACCACGCCGAGCAGCGCGTGATCGTGCCGGGCCTTGGCGAGCGGTTGCTCGTCGTTACGACCGCGCCGGTGCGAGTGGACGGCGAGGTCGTGGGCCACGTTGGGGCCATGGAAGACATCACCGTCCGGGCACGGGCGCAACAGGCGTCGCGCGTGTTGACCAAGATCCTCGACTCCACCACCGACTTTGTTGCGCAGAGCGACATACAGGGCAACGTCACCTATATGAATCCGGCCGGCCGCCGCTTTGCCGGCATTGCGCTGGATGCCAATCTCCAAGGCCTGACCGTTGCGGATTTCTACCCACCCGAGACGATGGGCTGGCTGCGCGAGGTGGCCGTGCCTGCGGCGGCGCGCGATGGCGTCTGGATTGGCGAAACGACCGCGCGAGGTGCCGAGGACCAGGTCGTACCGATCAACCACATGATCATTGCGCACCGCGATCCCGCTGGGCGTATGGAGTACTTCTCATCGGTCATGCGCGACGTCACGCAGGACAGGGCTGCCAAGGAGGCACTGCAGCGCAGCCGCGAAACGCTCCAAACCGTGACCGATGCACTGCCCGCGCTGGTGGCCTTCATCGACACCGACGAGCGCTTCCGCTTCCTGAATGCCGCCTACGAGAAGGCGTATGGACGAGCGGCCGCGAGCATGCTCGGACAGACGGTGCGTGAAGTCGTGGGTGACGATGCTTACAGCATCCTTCGCGATGCGCTGCGGCGCGCGCTGGGCGGCGAGACGATGGTCTTCGAGCGCGAACTCCGCGGCCGCGATCCGTACCGCTGCGAAGAGGTCAGCTACCTTCCGCAGTTCGACGCGCAAGGCCGCGTGGCGGGTGTGCATTCTGTCACCCTTGATATCACGGAGCGCAAGAAACAGGAGCTGCGCCTGCGCGCGCTCACCACTACCGACCACCTCACGGGCCTGGCCAACCGCGCCGGCTTTGAAGAGCGCTTGCTGGCGGCGCTTGACCAGGCGCGTGTGAATGGTTCCACCGGCGCACTGCTGCTGGTTGACCTTGACGGCTTCAAGGTCGTCAACGACACGTACGGGCACGCTCTGGGCGATGCCCTGCTGCGTACCTTCGCGCAGCGTCTGGCGCGGGCCGTGCGCCCGTACGACGGCGTGGCGCGGTTTGGCGGTGACGAGTTTGCCGTCATCCTGGAGCACCTGTCGCACCCGGACGACGCGAAGACGGTTGCCGCCAATATCCTGGCCGCATGCAACAAGCCGTTTCGCCTGCGCGAAGCGATGGTGCAGGTGGGCGCGAGCATCGGTATCGCGACCTTTGACGCGCGCACATTGGCGCAGAGCGTCGTCTTCGAAGCTGCCGACGAAGCGTTGTACGAAGCGAAATCGCGCGGCAAGGGCCTGTTTGTCAGCGCCGACGAGCTATCGGCGGGCTGATTTTCGCAGTGCCGCAAGGCACGCAGAAACGGGTACGCTCCACGTCGATTTGACAGTATTGCGCAGGCAATATTGCGGCGCAACATCGGCCCTCCAGGCCGGGCGGCGGACAATCCCCTATCGCACGGTCGTGCGCTTTCCGGTAAAGTCCCGCGACTGACTGCACGCGCCGGCGACCCTGGCGCGGCGCACAAGAGCGCTGTACCCATGGCGCCTTCGCTTCACACTCCGACGCACTCCCGGTGCACGCATGCCCGATCCGGCATCGCTCGCCCGGCAGGTCTTCCGCTGTTTCGCCAACGTTGTTTGTCTTCGTGGCGCGAACGCCGGCAGGCGAGCGTCCGGACGCGATGCAGGGCGCATGCGGGGGAGCGACGGTGTTGGGCCAGCGCATCTTCGAGACGCATCGCATTCAAGCAATCGCGACGGACAAACAAGGAGCAGGTTCGCATGAAAAAAATGATCAAACGGCTGCTGTTGACGGCAGTGGCTGCGGGGGCGGCAATCGCAACGGGCACGACTTTCGCGGCCCAGGACATCAAGATCGGTGTGGCCGAAGCGCTGTCGGGCGGCGCAGCCCAATACGGTGTGGCCATCCGCAACGGCTTCCAGCTGGCTGCTGATGAGATCAACGCCGCAGGCGGCATCAACGGCAGCAAGATCGCGCTGGTGATCGAAGACGAGCAGGGCAAGAAGGAAGAAGCCATCAACGTCTTCAAGAAGCTGATCTTCCAGGACAAGGTGGCGATGGTGTTCGGCCCCACGCTGTCCAACTCGGCACAGGCGGCGGACCCGATTGCGCAGGGGTCCAAGACGGTTGCCTTTGGCACTTCCAACACCGCAGACGGCATCACCAGCATCGGCGACTACGTCTTCCGCAATTCCGTGACCGAAGCCGACGTGCTGCCGGCCACGATCCAGACCGTTGTGAAGAAGGCCGGCGTGAAGAAGGTGGCCGTGCTGTACGGCAACGACGACGTCTTCACCAAGAGCGGCTACGACAACTTCAAGAAGGCGCTTGAAGACCTGAAGATCCCGGTGACGACCACCGAAACGTTCGCCAAGGGCGACGTGGACTTCAAGGCCCAGCTCACCAAGATCAAGGCGACGAACCCGGACGCGATCGTACTGTCCGCGCTGATTGCGGAGGGCGGTCCGATCATGGTGCAGGCGCGCCAGCTTGGCCTGAACGTGCCGGTCATCGGCGGCAATGGCATGAACTCGGTCAAGGTGTTCGACCTCGCCCGCGACAAGTCCGACAACCTGTGGGTGGGCAGCCCGTGGTCAATCGAGAACCACACGCCCGAGAACAGCAAGTTCATCACTGCCTACACCACCAAGTACAAGGCAGCGCCGGATCAGTTTGCGGCGCAGGCGTATGACGCCATGTACATCGCGAGCAAGGCGCTGAAGACGGTCAAGTTCAGCGGCAACCTCGAAGCCGACCGCAAGGCGATCCGCGATGCACTGCCGGCAGTCAAGCACACCGGCGCGACCGGCGCGTTTGCGTTCCGCCAAGTCACCGCACGCGGCAAGCCGGCCGGCTACGACGCTGTGCAGACGCCGATCGTGAGCGTGACCAAGAACGGCAAGTACACGATCGAGAAGTAATCTTCGGTTCTCGTTGAAACCCTTTGAACGAGACAGGCGGGGCGTAGCTAAACCTACGCCCCATCGTTTTTTTTGTGGCTGCCTGGTGACTGCTTTGGTCTCGTCCGGCCGCACCTCACTCTGATTCATCATGCTGGAACAGCAACTCGTCAATGCGCTGTCGCTCGGCTGCGTGTATGCGTTGTTCGCCCTGGGATTCACGCTGGTTTTCGGCATCCTGGGCGTGATCAACCTGTCGCACGGCGCGGTCTTCATGCTCGGTGCCTATGCGGCGCTGCAGGTCGTTCTCCACTTCGAACTGCCGCTGTGGGCGGCGCTGGCCGTCGGCTTTGTCGTGAGCGGTGTGGCCGGTCTCATCATCGACGTCCTGCTGCTGCGCCCGCTGCGCCGCCGCAACGCGCCGCACCTGATTCCGATGATCGCCACCATTGGCGCGGGCATCGCCATCAACAACGCCATGCAAGGTGTGTTCGGGGCGGAGAACCTGCGCTTCCCGGCCGGGCTCGTGTCGGATGCCTCGCTGGACCTGGGCGGCATCCACCTCACGCCGCTGGAGCTGGGCATCATCGTGCTGTCGTTCGCGCTGATGGCGGCGCTCATGCTGCTGCTCAAGCGCACGCAACTCGGCCGCGCGCTGCGGGCGATTGCGGAGTCGCCCAAGGCCGCGGCGCTGCTCGGCATCAATGTCGAAGGGCTGTTCCTGCTGACCTCGTTTGCGGCCGCCGCGCTGGGCGGGTTGTCGGGCGTGCTGATCGGCCTGTACTCCAACGCCGTGTTCCCGCTGATGGGCCAGCCGATGCTGCACAAGGGCATCGCGGTCATCATCCTGGGCGGCCTGGGCGACATTCGCGGTGCGATGCTCGGCGGGCTGTTCCTCGGGTTTGCCGAGGTGCTGTCGGTGGCCTACATCGGCTCGACCATGCGCGACGCGGTGGCGTTCGGACTGCTGTTCCTGATCCTGCTGGTGCGGCCGCAAGGGCTGTTCGGCAAGGTGCTGGAACGCAAGGCATAAGGAGACCGACATGGAATGGTTCGACAACTTCTGGTCGGTCTACAGCAACCTGGTGCTCACGCTGGGTATCAATGCTTTGCTGGCGCTGTCCATTTACCTCACGCTGTCGTGCGGCATGCTGGCGATGGCGAACGCGGCTTTCATGGGCATCGGCGCGTACACCTCCGCATTGCTGACGATGAATGCGGAGATGCCGTTCTCGGTCGCGCTGCTGGGCGGCATGGCGGCACCGGCCGTGGTGGCCGTCGTCATCGGCCGGCCGACGCTGCGTCTTTCGGGCGTCTATCTGGCCATGGCCACGCTTGGTTTCGGCGAAGTCGTGCGCGTGCTGATCCTGAATACCGAGAACTGGACCGGCGGCGCGCTGGGCCTGAACGGCATTCCTCAATTGACCCAGTGGTGGCATGTGGCGGTGGCCGTGTTGGCCACGCTGTTCGTGCTGGCGCGCATGCGCCGCTCGAAGGTCGGCCGCGCATTCGAGGCCATCAAGGAAGACGAAACCGCTGCGGGCCTCATGGGCATCAACGTGGCGGGCGCCAAGCTGCTGGCGTTTACGCTGGGCGCGGCCATTGCCGGGCTGGCGGGCGCACTCAACGCGCACCTGACGTTCTTCATCGGCCCGAACGAATTCGGCTTCGACCGCGGCGTGGAAATTCTCACGATGACGATTTTGGGCGGCACCAACGGCCTGACGGGGCCGGTGCTCGGCAGCCTGATCCTGTCGCTGCTGCCGGAGTTGTTGCGTGCGTTCAAGGATTTCCGACTGGTCATCAACGGCTTGACCCTGATGGTGATCGTGCTGTTCCTGCCCAAGGGCATCTGGGACCCGGCGCGTTTCGCGCGCTGGTTTGGCGTGAAGCGCGGCGGCACGATGCCGGGCACGGGCGATACCCGGGCTGCTTCCAATGAATCGCACTGAGGCCGCCATGCTCAAACTCACCTCCATTTCCAAGCGCTTTGGCGGCCTGTCGGTCTTGCAGGACGTCAACATTGACGTGCCGCAAGGCAGCATCTTCGGCTTGATCGGCCCGAACGGCGCCGGCAAGACGACCGTCTTCAACCTCATCACAGGCCTGCTGGCACCGACGGGCGGCTCGCTCACATTCAACGGCGAAGATCTCGTCGGCAAGAAGCCGCACCAGATCACACAGATGGGCATCGCACGCACGTTCCAGAACATCCGCATCTTCAAGGAGATGACGTTGCTGGAAAACGTCGTGGTGGGCATGCACCGGCATCTGGACTACGGCGCGCCGGGCCTGCTGCTCTCGCTGCCCAAGTACCGCGCTGCCGAGCGCCGCGCGCGCGATCGTGCGCTGGAGCTGCTCTCGTGGGTCAAGCTGGACCACAAGGCGCATGACATTGCCGACAACCTCTCCTATGGCGACCAGCGCAAGCTCGAACTCGCGCGGGCGCTGGCCACCGAACCCAAGCTGCTGCTGCTCGACGAGCCCGTCGCCGGCATGAACACGGGGGAGAAGGTCGACCTGATGGCCGAGATCGAAAACATCAAGGCGCGCGGCTACACGATCTTCATGATCGAGCACGACATGCGTTTCGTGATGGGCCTGTGCGAGCGCATTGCGGTGCTGAACTTCGGCCGCATCATCGCAGAGGGGCCGCCAGAGGCGATCCGCAACGACCCGCAAGTCATCGAAGCGTATCTGGGCCGGGATGATGACGATGAAGCGACCGGCGATGCCGCGCAGAAGGAGACGGCATGACCACGTTGCTGGAAGTGAAAGGGCTGGATGTGTCGTACGGGCACATCGCAGCCGTCAAGGGCATCGACTTTGCGCTCAAGGCCGGCGAGATCACCTCGCTGGTGGGCGCAAACGGTGCGGGCAAATCGACCACGCTGCTGGCGCTCTCGGGCCTGATTCCGAAGTCGCAGGGTGATGTGCGCGGCCAGATCCTGTTCGAAGGCGAAGACGTCACGCAGTGGTCGGCCCACAAGCGTGTGGAGCGCGGCATCGTGCAGGTGGCAGAAGGGCGGGCCACGCTCACCACCATGACCGTGCGCGAAAACCTGGAGCTGGGCGCCTACACCCGCAAGGACAAGGGGCAGATCGCCTCCGACCTGGAGCGCGTGTTCCACCTGTTCCCGCGCCTGAAGGAACGCATCGACGGCTTGGCGGGCAACCTGTCGGGCGGCGAGCAGCAGATGCTGGCCATCGGCCGCGCGCTGATGGCTCGCCCGCGCGTGCTGCTGCTGGATGAACCGTCGATGGGCCTCGCGCCGATCATCGTGCAGGAGATCTTCCGCATCCTGCGCACCATCAATGCCGAGGGCCTGACGATTTTCCTGGTCGAGCAGAACGTGCGCCAGGCGCTGAAGATCGCGCAACACGGCTACGTATTGGAAACCGGCGAGATCGTGCTGGCCGACAGCGGCAAAAACCTGCTGGGCAATCCGCGCGTGCTCGAAGCCTACCTGGGCGGCTGAGTGTTCCGAACGCGCCTCGGCATGCAATATTGCCGAGGCGTAAGAACCTTATATCCATTGGGTTTGCGGTTCTTTTTCACCCAAAAGCGTACCCGTTTCTGCGTACGCTCAAAACCCCGCCAACACGTGTCGCTGTGCGTCGAACAACGCGATCAACGCGTCGGCCACAGCCCGCACGCGCGGTGATCGTCGAACGTCGGGGTGGATCACCAACCAGATTTCTCGATGCAGCGCAGGGTCGTCGACGGGCAATCGACGCAAAAGCGTACCCGTTTCTGCGGGCGCGCCGAGCAGGTGCGGGAGCGCGGCGACACCCAGTCCGGCCAACGCTGCCTGGTGCATTGCTGCCAGATCACTGCAGCGCAAGACCACGCGACGTTCGCCTGCGTAGTTGTCCAGCCAGCGCTGCTGCGGCACGTGGCGCAGGTTTTCGTCGTAGCCGATGAATTCCCATTCGGATTCGGGGCGTGCGAGCACTTCTGCGGTGGCGTACAGACCGTAGCCGAGGTCGCCCAGCGGCCGTGTCGCCAAGGCAGACGACGTTGGACGCGACAGGCGCACCGCCAGGTCGGCCTCGTGCGCCATCAGGTTGGCGTTGCGTTTTTCACCCAGCAGCACGAGGTCGATGCCAGGCCATTGCCGGCGCAGGGTCGCCAGGTTTGGCGCGATGATATGGCTGGCCACCGTGGGCGGCGCGGAGATACGCACCGTCCCGCGCAAGCTACCGGCCCCGGCGGCTGCACGCGCAAAGCCGGCGGCTTCCTGCTCCATGCGTTCAGCGCGCTCGGCCAGCGCGTTGCCTTCGGCGGTCAAACGCCAGCCGCGCGGCAGGCGGTCGAACAGGCGCACGCCCAACGATTGCTCCAAGGCATCGGCACGCCGCGCCACCGTGGTGTGTTCCACCGCCAGCCGCCGCGCTGCGGCTGACAAGCTGCCTTCACGCGCCAGCACGAGAAAGTAGCGCACGTCATCCCACTGCAAGGAAGAAGAAGGTTCGGCCGCTGCCGCACGCGCAAGCGCACGCACTTTCTTCGGCCAGTCTGAGCTTTTTTGCACAGAAGGTGGTCAGTTTTTGTGGATTCCCGGGTGATTCTGAACGGATTACGCTTGTTTCACAACGTGACGAACGTAGTACCCGTCATCGACGAATCCAAAAAGCGTACCCATTTCTGCGAGGACATTTGCTATGCATGCCAAGGTGATCCAACTCCGCGAACCAGGACCAGCATTGGGTTTGCGGCCCGCCAGCCTGATGTTGCCGCCGCCCGCACCAAACGCGTTGACGGTGCGGCACACCGCCATCGGCGTGAACTTTGTCGATGTGTATCACCGTGCCGGGTTGTATCCGGTGCCGGCATTTCCGGCGGTGCTCGGTGTTGAGGGCGTTGGCGTGGTGGAAGCCGTGGGTACGGATGTACGCGGCTTTGTGGTTGGCCAGCGCGTGGCCTGGGCCGGCCTGATGGATGGCGCGCCCGGCGGCTACACCAGCCACCGCAACATCCCGGCCGAACGCGCGATGGCCTTACCCGATGCGCTGGATGACGAAACCGTGGCCGCCACGTTGGTGCGCGGCATCACCGCACACATGCTGCTGACGCGGGTACGGCAGGTGAGCGCCGGCGATACGGTGCTTGTGCACGCGGCAGCCGGCGGTCTGGGCGTATTGCTGGTGCAGTGGGCCAAGCGCCAGGGTGCGCACGTGATCGGCACGGTTGGCAGCGAAGCCAAAGCCGCCGTCGCCATTGGGCACGGTGCGGACCACGTCGTACTGTATCGCCAGCAAGATGTGCGCGACGCCGTGCTGCAACTCACTGGTGGAGAAGGCGTCGACTACGTGATCGACGGCGTTGGCGGCGCGATGCTGCCGGCCTCGTTGGCGGTGACGCGGCCGTTCGGGATGGTGGCTAGCATCGGTCAGGCGGGCGATGTCGGCAACGCGCAAACGAACGTCGTCGATCTCGCGGCGCTTGGGCCCGCGCGCTCCATTGCGCTGGCGCGGCCAGGCGTGTTCCGTTACATGGCCGATCTGTCGAACTACCGGACGGGGGCACAGGCAGCATTGCAGCGCATGCTCGATGGCGTGCGCGTGCCGGTGGGCGGTACCTATGCACTCGAAGATGCGGCCGCCGCGCACACCGCGCTGGAGGCCGGGCAGACCTCGGGTGCGTTGCTCCTACGCCCTTGAGAACCCTGCGCGGCGCAGGGTTTCCATGCAAAGCGTACCCATTTCTGCGGGACGCTCGGCGTTGTTGTTTCACGTTGCCGGGTCTCGTGTTTCGAAGGTGTCACCTCATCCGATAAGGAGCCATCGCATGCTGTACCTGATTCTTTTCAACTACACCGCACCGCTCAAAGCACTCGACCGCGTGCTGCCTGCGCACCGCGCGCATCTCGATGCCCACTATGCGAGCGGCCACTTCCTGATGTCGGGACCGTTCTTCCCGCGTGAGGGCGGTGGCATCCTGGCGCGTGCCGGTTCTCGCGAAGAGATCGACGCCATCCTCGCGCGCGACCCTTTCGTGATCGAAAACCTCGTGCAGGCGCGCGTCATTGCCTGGGACCCGAATCGTCGCAGCGCAGACGTACCGCAGGCGTGGTTGCCAGACGCCGTGGTTGCGACATCGACCTAAAACCGGTGCGGCGCCGCCGCTATCATGTCGATCCGTCCTGATGTGAATCGACATGACCGACACGCCGCCGCCTCAACCGGATATGCCGCGCCAGCCATGGTGGCGGCGCGCGATTGCCCGACTGCCCTTCGGTCGCGAGCATCTGGTGTTCGTGATTGCCGGCGTGATCGGCTGCGCGGGCGCCTTGTCGACGATCCTGTTTCGCGAGTGCCTGCGTCATCTGCAATGGTGGTTCTCGGGTACGGACCAAGGATTGGTGGCTACGGCGCGGGCGCTGCCTTGGGGGGCGCGCCTGCTGGTGCCGACCGTGGGTGGACTGCTGGCAGGCATCACCTTGCAGGTGGGCCTCAAGTGGATCCCGCGCAAAGGCGCTGAAGACTATATGGAGGCCATTGCGGTGGGCGATGGCGTGCTCAGCGCGCGGCAGAGTTTGGTACGCAGTGCGTCGTCGTTGTGCTCGGTGGCCAGCGGCGCGTCGATCGGGCGCGAAGGGCCGATGGTGCAACTGGCAGCAATGTGCGGCTCGCTGGTCGGCCGCGTATTGCGGCACTGGACGCCCGTACCAGTCGAGCAATTGCGTCTGCTGGTGGCATGCGGCGCGGCTGCTGGCATCACCTCTGCTTACAACGCGCCCATCTCGGGCGCCGTGTTCGTCTGCGAAATCGTGTTCGGGGTCATCACCACGGCGACGCTGGGGCCGCTGCTGGTGGCGGCGGTCACCGCCGACATCGTGGTGCGCCAATTCTTCGGCTATGGGGCCGTCTACGAGATGCCGCACTTCGATTTCGTTTCCGGCTGGGAAGTGCTGACGTATCTGGGCCTGGGTCTGGCGGCGGGGATGGTGGGACCACTGCTGCTGGGTTTGATTGACCGCGCGCGCGACGCGTTTGCACAGACCAAGCTGCCGCTCACGCTGCAATTGGCCGCTGGCGGATTGATTGTCGGTGCGTTGTCCACGGGCGTGCCCGAGGTCTGGGGCAACGGCTACAGTGTGGTCAATGCCTTTCTGCGCGAACCTTGGCTGTGGCAGACGGTGGCGCTGGTGCTGATCTGCAAGGTGGTGGCGACGGCGTCGAGCGCGGGCTCGGGTGCAGTGGGTGGTGTATTCACGCCCACCCTCTTCTGTGGCGCGGCGCTGGGGTTGCTTTACGGCACGGGCATGCACGCGCTGCTGCCGGATGCGGCGCCGGTGCCCGTCAGCTACGCGGTGGTCGGCATGGGGGCACTGCTGGCCGCCACCACGCATGCACCGCTCATGTCGATCCTGATGATCTTCGAGATGACGCTGTCCTACCAGGTGGTGCTGCCGCTCATGTTGGCCTGCATTACCGGCTATGTGACGGCACATGCAGCGGGTGCGCCGTCGGTGTATGCGCGCGCGCTGGCGCGCAATCGTCAGGACGCAGGAGACGACGCCCAGCACCTTCCAGCGCCATCAGACGGCACGCAGAAATAGGTACGCTTTGCCGGTTGGGGCTGCGCCCTCGAAATCTTTCGGGATGGCACGCTTGCCGTGTCAGCGCCACACCGGAGACGGTGCGACGCAACAAATGCCGGAACCGTCGGTTCGGCTTAGCGACCCGAACGGCGATACAACTCGGCCATCATGCCGCAGCTTTCCACGTGCAGCGCGACGGCGCGGCTGGCTTCACGGCGCACGATTTGCCAGAAACGGGCGAAACGCGAGGCGGGAGCGGCTTTGAGAGCGACGGTGTTCATGGCGATTCCTTCTGAAGACTGATTTAGGGATAACCCTACTAGGGAATACCCGAATGTTAGTCCGAATATTGCGCCGCAGCAATTTGGATTCGCCAGTGTCGCCTCATCACCACATTGGGGTGGCTAACCCGCCACTCTGCTGACCGTGCCGGTGTTGCCATCCACGCGGATGGTCTCGCCGTCTTTCAACTGGGCCCGGATGCCGGGCACGTTCACCACCGCCGGAATCCCGAACTCGCGCGCCACGATGGCACCATGCGACAGGTAGCCGCCGGTCTCCATGACCAGTGCGCCGGCCTTCAAGAAGAGCGGCGTCCACCCGGGGTCGGTACTGGGCGCGACCAGGATGTCGCCGGCTTGCAGCGCCGTGCCGGCGGCAGCGTGGTCGACCAGCCGTGCCAGCCCCTGTGCCGAGCCTGCGCCGACGGCTGTGCCGCTCCAGGCGTCTGCGGCCAGGGCGATCGGCACAGTGGCCGCGACCGGCACCTCCCCATGTTCGGCGATGATGTCCGGCTCCTGCGCAGCAGCCCAATCGTTCAATTGCCGGCGGCGTTCACGCGCACGCTGGGCCGCAAAGCGCAGCGGCAATGCGCCGGTGCCTGCAGCCACGCATTCGTCCAGTGTCAGGTTGAAGATGTCTTCCTGCGCATCGAGTCCATCCTTGCCGACCAACCTGTCCGCCAGCTTCAGCAGGCCGATGCGCAGCGCTTCCAGATATGCCACGAGCGCGCTGCGCGCGGCCTCCCGCTGATTGCTGTCACGCACGGCACCCTTGAGCATGCCCCGCACGATCGGCCGCACCCAGCACGGCAGACGTTCCCACGCTCGCTCAGACGCCGTCTGCTGCCTTTGCCGCCCCGCCCTGGCATCGGTGCCGATCAGGCCGACCACGAGGTCGAGCAAGTAGTCCGGTTGCTCGCGCCAGCGCGGGTGGCGGAAGTAGCTCTCTTCAATGGCGCGGTGGCCGTAGCGCTCCACGAACGTACTGAAGTGGAGGCGGAACGGGCTGTGCGCCGGCAGTTGCTGCGTCCACTGCGTGCCGATGCGTCTGTCGCCGCGAAGCCAGGCGAGCGCTTCGGTATCGGTGGCGGCCGTTTGTGCCAGCGCCATCAGGTCATGGCTCTGCTGTGCGGTGACGCTGGGTTCTGTGCCGGCCATGAGCGCGGCGGCCAGCGCGTGGCCCTCGCCGGGGCACTGTTTTTCGATCACGTCGACCAGCCCCGAAACGGCGCCGCCCGCCGAGCCCTGCAGGAAGAACAGGCTGTCTGCGCGGCGCACAATGTTGAAGCGCTCGCGCAGGCAGGTGGCCAGCTCGGCGGTCGCTTCCGGCCACGCGTCTTCACGCCATTGCGCGGCTTGCTTGCGGGCCCGGTTCAGATCGCTCTGCGCATGGCGGCGCGCAGCGCCTGCTCTCAATAGATATCGCACGAGCCGTGCGCCGCGCGCCAGCCGCTGCGCCCACGTGGTGCGGGGCAGCGCAATCTCGGGCTGCGTGCCGCCCAGCATGCGGTTGATGGCATCGGGCGCAATGCCGAACGCGTCAAACGCCTCCCACTGCATCAACGAAACATCCAGGTACACGTGGCCGCCGAAGAGCCTGGCGCGCTCCAGGCCCGGCAGTAGCGAGTAGCCCGCAAGCGAGTACGCCAGCGTCAGCATCCGGTTGGCCGCGTGGCCATAGAGCGCCCAGTCGATGGGCGACAGCGGTGTGGGAAACATCTCGCGCGTGTTGCCGCGCGTCCAGAACGTCGGTTGGGTTTGCAGGGCGGGGTAGGTGGAGCGGGCGGCCGCGGTGATCGGGCGCGCCTGCACGATCCAGAAGCGCTGTCCGTCCCACACCCATTCGATGTCGTAGCGCGGCTGGGCAAAGTCGAGCGCGCGGGCCGTGTCGCGTGCAACCGTGGCCAAGGCGATGAGCTGCGCGTCGTCCAGCACGGCACGGCGGGCGTCTTCTGTCGCGGTGTCGGCGAGTGTCGTGCCGCCTTCGGTCAGCGCGCGCGTCATGTGGCGCTTCGTGCCGATCTGGCGTTCGACCACGAGCAGCGTGTCGTCTTGCGGCGCCACTTCGAGCCGGTCGACGTCGCCATCGGCGTGGCCGCCCACCAGCGCTTCGCCCAGGCCCCAGTGCGCGTTGATGACGATGTGGTCATCGCGGCCGGTCAGCGGGTCGCCTGTGAACGCGATGCCTGCGGCCACCGCCGGCAACATCGGCATGATGACCACGGCCATCGCCAGGTCGGCGGTGTCGATGCCAAAGCGCTCGCGGTATGCCAACGCTTGCGGTGCGTGCGCCGAGTCCCACACGGCGCGTACCGCTTCTGCCAGCGCCTGCGCGCCGATGACGTTCAGGCGTGTTTCGTGGATGCCCGCGAACGAGCGTTGCGCGGAATCCTCCTGCGGCGCGGACGAGCGCACGGCCAGTGGCGCGTTCTGCCAGCCGCGCGCCGTCAGCGCTTCGGTGATGGCAGCCAGCACGGCGTCGGGCACGCCATCTCCGCGACTGCGCCCGCGGCTGGCATCTGCCACCAGCACAAAACCATCGGGCACCGGCACGCCGAGCATCGCCATCCGTCCAAGCTGCCAGCCTTTGCCGCCGGCCACTGCGGCGCAGGCCGCCGCCGCAGCCGGCCAATCGAGCACGAGCGTGTTCATCACGCCTCCTTGCGCGCCACGCCGTGCAGGAACAGATCGATGACAGCGGAGAAGCCCGCGTGCAGGTCGGTGTCCGGACGCGCAAGCCAGCGCATCAGCGCACCGAGGTACAAGTACTCGAACAGCCCCGCGAGGTGCTCCGCATCGAGCCGCGTGTCGAGTTCGCCCGAGTGCTGCGCTGTGTCAATGAGTGCCATGAACACCGCTTCGAGCCCGCTGCGCTTGTCTGCGTCACGGTCGCGGGCAGCCAGGTCGGCGCTGGCAAAGCGGTAGCGGAAATACGCGGCCAGATAGGGCCGGCGCACGTTGCACCAGTCGGCCGAGGCGGACAGCAGCACCGCCAGGCGCGAGGCGAAATCCGGCTGCGCCTCGATCTGCCCACGCAATTGCGCGCCGCCTGCCGCCAGCTCGGCGTGGAACTGGTGCGCCAGCAGGGCTTCCTTGACTGGAAAGTGGTTGTACAGCGTGCCCTTGGACACATCGGCCTGCGCGGCAATCTGCTCCATCGTCACGGCGTCGTAACCGTGCTGCTCGAACAGGGAAAAGGCCGTGGCCGCCAGGTGGTCCAGCGTCTGGGTGCGCTTGCGTTCGCGGCGGCCGGCTTCGATGGGGGACGGACTGGACGACATGGTGGGCTCGCTATTATTAAACGAGGTGCAATTTTATACGTCGTTCAAAAATATGTGCAAGCGGGAACCCGTCTGTAGAATCAGCCCATTCCCACGGCAACCTCTCGACAGGACCGACCATGTCTGCACTGCGCACGCTGTATCCGCCCATCGAACCGTATGAAACCGGCATGCTCGACGTGGGCGATGGCCACACGATCTACTACGAGCGCGTCGGCACGCCCGGTGCCAAGCCGGCGGTGTTCCTGCACGGCGGGCCGGGTGGCGGTGTTTCGGCAGATCACCGCCGCGTGTTCGATCCGGCACGCTACGACGCCATGCTGTTCGACCAGCGCGGCTGCGGGCGGTCAACGCCGCACGCGGGCCTGGAGGCGAACACCACTTGGCACCTTGTGGCCGATATCGAACGACTGCGCGCCATCGCCGGTGCGGACCGTTGGCTTGTCTTCGGCGGCTCGTGGGGCTCGACGTTGGCGCTCGCTTACGCGCAGAAGTATCCGCAGCATGTGAGCGAACTCGTGCTGCGGGGCATCTACACCGTCACGCATGCCGAGCTGCGCTGGTACTACCAGTACGGCGTGTCGGAGATGTTCCCCGAGAAATGGGCACGCTTTCAGGCGCCGATTCCCGAGGCCGAGCGCGGCGACATGATTGCGGCCTATCGCAAAGTGCTGACCGGCAACGACACCGCCAAGCAGATCGAAGCTGCCCGCGCGTGGAGTGTGTGGGAAGGCGAGACCATCACGCTGTTGCCCGACCCCGCCAACAGCGCCAAGCACGCCGACGACCATTTCGCGCTGGCCTTCGCGCGGCTGGAGAACCACTACTTCACGCATCAGTGCTGGCTGGAAGAGGGCCAGTTGCTGCGCGAGGCGCACAGGCTGGCGGGTATTCCCGGCGTGATCGTACATGGACGCTACGACATGCCGTGCCCTGCGCGCTATGCGTATGCGCTGCATCAGGCGTGGCCGGATTCGGACTTCCACCTGATCGAAGGTGCCGGTCATGCATGGTCCGAACCGGGCATCCTCGATCAGCTGCTGGCCGCAACGGACCGCTTTGCCGGCAAGTAACCCATGACGGATTCCGCCGACCTGCGCTTCCTGCTCGCCATCCAGGACAACGGCAGCCTGGTGGCGACGGCGCGGGCGCTGGACCTGACGCCATCGGCCGTGTCGCAGCGCCTGCAGCAACTGGAGAAGAAGCTTGGCACACGGCTGGTCGATCGCACCGCGCGCAGCCTGCGCTTTACGCAAGAGGGCGCGCTGCTGTGCGAGCGTGGAGCAGAGCTGATCCGCCAGCTCGATGCACTGTCGGAGGATTTGCACACGCGCCGGGGCGGCCTCGTGGGCACGCTCAAGGTGAATGCGCCGCTGGGGTTTGGGCGGCGCCACGTGGCGCCCATCATTGCGGATTTCCAGCAGCAGCATCCTGATGTCGACATCGAACTGGCGCTGTCCGATGCACCCCTTGTCGAGGCGGCGGACCGCTTTGATGTGGTGGTGCATATCGGCGCATTGCAGGTGTCGAATCTGGTCGGCCATGCGATTGCGCCGAACGCACGCTTTGTCTGCGCGTCGCCCGCGTTTGTGAAGCGCTTCGGCCTGCCGGAAACGCCCGATGACCTTGCCGCGCTGCCTTGCATCGTGCTGCGCGAGAACAAGGAAGATGTGTCGCTCTGGCACTTCAGCAAGGGCCGCACGAGCCGCAGCGTGCGCGTGCCGAGACGGCTCATCTGCAACGACGGCGATGTCATTCGCCACTGGGCATGCGAAGGGCGCGGCGTGATCCTGCGCTCGGAATGGGATGTCGCCGACGACCTGCGCGCGGGCCGGCTGGTACGCCTGCTGCCCGGCTGGAAGGCGCCGGACGCCAACGTGATCGCGCTCACGCACAACCGCGCGGGGTTGCCGCAACGCACGCGTCACTTCATGCAGGCGCTGCAAGGCCGTTTCAAGCCGCAGCCGCCGTGGCGCGCCTGATGTAGTGATACTGAATCTTAGATTCAAGCCAGCTTCACCGAAAGCCGGTGCGGGGTACCTACAATCGGCTGCATCGATCCCTACCGATTTGCAGGTGACCAGCGTGAACGTTTCCACCGCCTCCACCGTTTCTCCCGACAACGGCTATCCCAAGGCCATCCTGTTCGATCTGCTGACCGCGTTGCTCGATTCGTGGTCGCTCTGGAACCGCGCTGCCGGCTCCGAACAGGCAGGCCGCACGTGGCGCGCCGAGTATCTGCGGCTCACGTACGGCTGTGGCACGTACGTTCCTTATGAAGCGATGGTGCGGCAGGCCGCGCAGAACGTCGGCTTGCCGGCTTCCGCACCCGAAGCGCTGGAAGCGAACTGGTTGCAGCTCGCACCGTGGAGTGGCGCTGCGCAAGCGCTGGCCCAGCTCCAGCCGCGCTGCAAGCTGGCCGTGGTCACCAACTGCTCGGAACGGCTGGGCCGGCAAGCCGCCGCGCTGTTGCCGATCACGTGGGATGTCGTCATCACGGCCGAGCAGGCGGGCGTGTACAAGCCCGACCCGAAGCCGTATCGCATGGCCCTCGAGCAACTTGGCGTAGACGCGGCCGACGCGGCATTTGTGGCGGGCTCCAGCTACGACATGTTCGGCACGGCGACCGTCGGCCTGCGCACGTATTGGCACAACCGGATCGGCCTGACGCCTGTGGAGGGCGCCCAGTTGCCGGAGATCACCTCGCCCACACTGGTCGACCTGCTGCCTTGGGCCCGCCGTTTTGCCGCATGAGGATGCAGCCATGACCACCGACACACACGTGATTGACACCATCGACACGCCCGCAGCGTTGATCGACCTGCCGCGCATGCAGCACAACATCGCCCGCATGCAGCACCGCATGAACGCGCTGGGCGTGAAATTCCGCCCGCATGTGAAGACCACCAAGTGCCTCGACGTCGTGCGCGCACAGGTGGCGGCGGGCGCGCAGGGCATCACCGTATCGACGTTGAAGGAGGCCGAGGCCTTCTTTGCCGCCGGTATCAAGGACATCCTGTACGCCGTGGGCATTGTCGCCACCAAGCTGCCGCGTGCGATGGCGCTGCGCAAGCGTGGCTGCGATCTCAAGCTCGTGGTTGACAACGCCGAGGCCGCCCATGCGGTCGTCGACTACGCCCGCACACACGGCGAGCGCTGCGAAGTGTGGATCGAAGTCGATACCGATGGGCACCGCTCCGGCATCACGCCCGAGCAGGACGCGCTGCTGGAAGTCGGCCGCATCCTGAAAGACGGCGGCATCGACGTGGGCGGCGTGATGACGCACGCCGGGTCCAGCTACGATCTGAACGACCGCGCCGCGCTGGCCGCATTGGCCGAGCAGGAGCGCGCCGGTTGCGTGCGCGCAGCGCAGCGCCTGCGCGATGCCGACGTGCCGTGTGCGGCGGTGAGCGTGGGCTCGACGCCCACCGCGTTGGCCACCGAGCACCTCGAAGGCGTGACGGAGGTGCGCGCCGGCGTCTATGTGTTCTTCGATCTGGTCATGCACAACGTTGGGGTGTGCGCGATGGACGAGATCGCACTGAGCGTGCTGACCACCGTGATCGGCCATCAGCCCGACAAAGGCTGGGTGATTGTCGACGCCGGATGGATGGCGATGAGCCGAGACCGCGGCACCGCTAAGCAGTCTCATGACTTTGGCTACGGGCAGCCGTGCACGCTCGACGGTACGCCGCTCGAAGGGCTCACGCTGATCGGCGCGAACCAGGAGCACGGCATTCTGGCGGCCAGCGATGGCTCGGCGCGTGAAGACCTCTTGGCACGCTTTCCTGTCGGCGCGAAGTTGCGTGTGCTGCCGAACCATGCGTGCGCCACGGGGGCGCAGTTCCCGGAGTACCAGGCGGTGTCGTCGCGGGGTGTGGTGCAGACGTGGGCGCGGTTCCACGGCTGGTGACCCGTCCGCACGGTGTGTCAATAACGCAAGCAGCGCCCATTACGGCGTCAGGTTGGCACGGCCAGGAAGGCTTGATGTATTCGGCGTTTGGTGACGACACCCCACGCAATCGTCGCTGCCGGGGGTGTTGTCGCGCTGTCGATGGCGGCGTTCTGAGCGGCGCTGCCGAATCGGAGCGGGGGCTGATCGCGCAAACCTGTCGATACATTGGCGGGAGCGGTGCCGTGGCTTTGCTGGCGATTCGCTGGTGCGGGGCGCAACCGCTTCGTCGCGCTGCATCCATCCGGACAACAAAAAACCCGCGAGGCTCATCGCCACGCGGGTTTTTTGTCGCCCCTGAACTGCTTGGGACTGTGTCTGGTGCCCAGGAGAGGACTCGAACCTCCACGGAGTTACCCGCTAGTACCTGAAACTAGTGCGTCTACCAATTCCGCCACCTGGGCTAGGTGAGCGGCGCATTTTACCGACCGCCGAAAAATTTGCAAGCCCCTCTTTTCTGGTTGGCAGTTGCGCCCGCGTTACAGCCGTTACGCGTGTGGCGGTCTGCAGGACGGCAACCTCGCTGCTACGCTGCCGCGCAGTTCTCTGCATTCCCCCAACATGAGGTTGATCGATAATGAAACGCTGCCACGCCGCCATCGGCGCCCTGCTTGCCGCGCTTGCAACCTTTGCCCGCGCCGAGCACCCGATCTGCACGATCGTGGCCGATGCCGCCACGGGCAAGGCCGTCTTGCACGAAGGCAAGTGCGACGAGCGCGTGACGCCCGCTTCCACGTTCAAGCTCGCGCTGGCCGTCATGGGCTTCGACCACGGCTTCCTCAAAGACGAGCACACCCCGGTTGAGCACTTCAAGCGCGGAGACCCCGACTGGGGCGGCGACGCCTGGCACCAGCCCATCGACCCGGCGCTGTGGCTCAAGTATTCGGTGGTCTGGTATTCGCAGCGCATTACGCATGCGATGGGCGCGCAGACCTTCCAGGCGTACGTGCGCAAGCTCGGCTACGGCAACATGGATGTGAGCGGCGATCCAGGCAAGAACAACGGTATGGACCGCTCGTGGATCACCTCGTCACTGAAGATTTCGCCGGAGGAGCAGGTCGGCTTTATGCGCAGGATCGTCAACCGGCAGTTGTCGGTGTCTGCGCGCACCTACGAGATGGTCGACCGTACCGTGCAGACCTGGCAGGTGCCAGGCGGCTGGGCGGTGCAGGGTAAGACGGGCACTGCCGGCCCTGCGCCGGGCAACACGTCGCCCGATGGCACGTGGGACCAGGCGCACGCTTACGGCTGGTTTGTCGGCTGGGCCAGGAAGGGCGACAAGACGTACGTGTTTGCCAACCTGATCCAGGACGATAAGGTTGAGCCGACGTCGGGCGGCATCCGCTCGCGCGATGCGCTGCTTGCCCGCCTGCCGGAAGTGCTGGCCTTTGCCGGGCACTGATCGACGGCGTCATGCGTGACGGTGTTCGGCCTCGCTGCGCACCGTCGCCTCATCCACGCCCAGGCGCTGATGCAACTACTGCCAGCCCTTGGGCGTGACCAGCACCGCGCGTGAATCGCGTGCGCGCAGCATCCAGCCGACATCGCACAGCCGACGCAGGAACTGCACGCCGAGCGGTCCCGCCACGTGATGCGTGCGCTCGATCCAGTCCAGGCATTGCCGCGCCAGCCCCCGCCGTGTCGGGCGAATGGCGCGCACGTCGAGCCCCACATCGCCAAACCACGTGACGCCGGCGGGCGTGATCTCGTAGTGCTTGTCGGGCATCGACAGCAGATGGCCGCGTGATTGCAGCGCCTGCGTGACGGCCACGCCCACTTGCCCCGCAAGGTGGTCGTAGCAGCAGCGGCAGAAGCCGAGTTCGCGCGCCTTTGGGCTGGGTGTGGCGCGCCGCACGGCTGCTGCGGGGGGGGGTGGCCGCGAGGTGTTCCAGCGCCCCTGAGCGCTTTGCAATGTCCCCAGCGTTCACGATGGATTGCCGCAGACGAGGCCATCGGATGCACCGCCCAAAAAAAACCCGGCGAGGGGATTGCCGGGCTAAGTGGGATGTGAATGCGCACGATGGAACTACCTTACAAGTATTTTTTCAATCAGATTGAAAAAAAATTCAAAACACCACACTTTTTTGAGTGTTTGCTCTAAAGAAACGGGTGCTTGAATAGCAATCCGTGTCCGGGTTTTTCCTGATGATCACGCCATTTGCGGGTTGCGGGCAAACGATTTCCGTTAGATGGAATACATACAAAAATCGCGGCCTAGAGACTAAAGAAAGGCGGAAAAATGCGAATAAAAAATCTTTGATTGGTTTAATTCAATTTTGATAATTTAATCAAATCAATTCTGTCTTTAATTATTGATTCGATCGGATCGGTTGGCGTGAGGAGTCCCTCGGCACGCAGACCTTTGCACGAGCAGGCAATTGCATTTGCCGAATTTCGGGGCGCGTTTGGCCCCCCCGGAATTCGCAACGCGGCAGCGCTGCACCCGGCAGAAACCCTGGGCACGGCAGGGCTTATGCTGCGTCACAACAGTCAACGGGGAGCCACTGCGGCTCCCCGTTGTGCTTGGTGCCATGCGGCACCGTGGTGGCCAGCGAGTTTTGCTCACGCATTCGGCGGCTGTCTGTCATGACAGGAATTCGTGAAAACCCTAGGAAACCCGCGCCCACCTTAGCGATTGGTTATTTCACGCGAAAAGTCTACGCTTACTACGTAGTACTACGTGTGGCTGCTGCGTACAGGTGCGGATGGTCTTCCAGAAGGCGCGCGATCACAGTGCGCCGGATAACAACAAAGGCGGAAAGCAATCCGTCAGACATCCGTCTGGTCACGCATCGGGCGTGGCACCTCACCTGTTCAAAACAACATCCGAAGTCCCCGAACCAGGAGACAACCCATGAAGTTCTTGCTCGCACTGCCTTTCATCGGCCTGCTGTGGGTGCCGTTCTACAACCAGGAAACGCCCGCGCTCTTCGGCTTTCCGTTCTTCTACTGGTACCAGTTCCTCTGGGTGCCGATCACCTCGCTGCTGATCTGGATCGTCTTCAAGAACGGCCAGAGCAAAGGAGAAGAATGATGGACGGACATATTAACTGGACTGCGCTGGCGGTCTTCATCTTTTTCTTCGCGCTGGTCACGGTGCTGGGTTTCATCGCCTCGCGCTGGCAGCGCGGCAACTCCGACAAGGGCGCCCACATTGAAGAGTGGGGCCTGGGCGGCCGCAACTTCGGCACCTGGATCACGTGGTTCCTGGTGGGCGGCGATTTCTATACCGCCTACACCGTCATCGCCGTGCCGGCACTCGTGTATGCCGTGGGCGCGTACGGTTTCTTCGCGCTGCCGTACACGATCCTGGTGTACCCGATCGTCTTCCTGATCATGCCCAAGCTGTGGAAGGTGGCGCATGCCAACGGCCACGTCACGGCGGCCGATGCCGTGTACGGCCGCTACGGCTCGCGCTCGCTGGAGTTTGCGGTGGCGCTCACGGGCGTGGTGGCGACGATGCCCTACATCGCCCTGCAGCTCATCGGCATGGAAGTCGTGATCAAGGCGCTGGGCTTGACGGGCGAGCTGCCGCTGGCGGCTGCCTTCGTCATCCTGGCGCTGTACACGTACTCCGCTGGCCTGCGGGCGCCTGCGCTCATCGCCTTCGTCAAAGACATCATGATCTACATCGTGGTGCTGGTGGCGGTGGTGCTGGTGCCGGCCAAGCTCGGTGGCTACGGTGCGGTGTTTGCGAGCGCGCACGATGCGTTTGCCATCAAGGGCGGTGCTACGGGTCTGACGCTCAAGCCTGCGCAGTTCCTGCCGTTCGCCACGCTGGCGATTGGCTCGGCGCTGGCGGCGTTCATGTATCCGCATACGCTCACGGGCATCTTTGCCGCGCGCAGTGCAGACACGATCCGCAAGAACGCCGTCTTCCTGCCGGCCTACACGGTGCTGCTGGGCCTGATTGCGCTGCTGGGCTTCATGGCCTACGCCGCGGGCATCAAGGTCACCAACAACAACGACGTGGTGCCCGCGCTGTTCAACGCGCTGTTCCCGAGCTGGTTCACGGGCTTTGCGTTCTCGGCCATCGCCATTGGTGCGCTGGTGCCGGCGGCGGTCATGTCGATTGGTGCGGCCAACTTGTTCACCCGCAACTTCTGGAAGCCCTACGTGGCGCCGGACCTCTCGCACGCCGGTGAGGAAAAGGTTGCCAAGGTGATCTCGCTCATCGTCAAGGCGGGCGCGCTGGTGTTCATTCTGTTCCTGCCGACCAAGTTCGCGCTGGACCTGCAACTGCTGGGCGGCGTGTGGATCGTGCAGACGTTCCCGTCGGTGGTGTTCGGTCTGTTCAACATCTCGAACCGCTTCCGCGCACCGGCGCTGCTGGCCGGCTGGGCGGCGGGCATGATCGGCGGCAGCTGGCTGGCCTTCTCCGACGGCATCAAGCCCGTGCACACCTTTGTGATTGGCGGCGACAAGTACACCATCTACACCGGCTTGGCAGCACTGGCCTTCAACATCATCGTGGCGGTGGTGGTGCAGTTGCTGATGGGCAAGCGTGGGGAGGAAGCCGCTGCGCTGCGTCAGGCGGGCTGATCGACGCTGCGATTCGCCCAAGGAAGAGAAAGGGCCGGTACCTCAGGGTGCCGGCTTTTTTTGCACGGCGACCGACAAGGTCAAGCAGCCACCGAAAAGGGAATCCGCACAGTGAAGGTCGTGCCGTGTTCCGACGATTGCACATCGATCGTCCCGCGATGCGCCTGCACAATGCAGCGGCAGATATACAGGCCAAGCCCGATGCCGGCGGCGCTCCTGCTGTGGTCCGGCCGTGTTGCGCGGGTCAGCGGATCGAACAGGGTGGGAAAAGCGGAGGGCGGTATGGGGTTGCCCTCGTTCGAAACGGCAATCGTCATCTGCCCGTCGCGCCCGGCGGCTTCGATGGCGACCCGCCCCGACCCGTAGCGCACCGCGTTGGCCAATAGATTGACCAGCAACTGGCCGATCTGGCTGCCGTCCCACTTGCCACGCAGTTCGCCCGCCAGGCGCAGGTCGATCTTCGCGTCGGGGTACGACGCGCACACTTCGTCGATGGCGTCGCTGCACAGTCGCCCCATATCCTGCGTGCTGAAACTCGTGGGCAGGAAATCGCCCAGGCGTGTGCGTGTGAAAACAAGAAGGTCGTCGATCATCTGCTGCACGCGCATCGCACCGCGCTGGATGAATGCGATCGCCCGAACGCTGCGCGAAGACAGGCCATCGTCGTGCAGCAGCGTTTCTGCGGACGCCAGGATCGCGCCGAGCGGCGAACGCAGGTCATGGGCAAGCACGCCGGCAAACAGGTCGCGCATGCGTTCGGTTTGCTGGGCATGCTGGCGCACCGATTCTGCAAGCATCTGGTCGATGGCCTCGTTGAACCGGATCATCTCCTGCAACGCCAGGGCGTGAGCCTGCGGATCTTGCTGCCACCGGCGCAGCACGCTGGCGCGCAACGCGCGGTATTCCGCCACCAGATCGTTGATGTCGAACCCGTGCGAGAGGCGGTCGTCGGCGTGCTCGTGGGCGGCTTCATTGAAGCCCGATTCCGAAGGTGCGCGGTCGCCCCACGATTTGGCGTGCTGTTGTGCAGACGTCTGCCCCTCGCGCATATCGGCAGCAATTCGCCGGAGAAGGTCGCGCGCCGAGTTGCGCAGCTGTTGATCGGAGAGACGGGAGCGGCTGCCATCGAGCTTGCGCGCGTATTCCGTCCAGTCGTCGATGAGGCCCGGGAGGTTTGCCTCGATGAAGTCGGATAGGTTCATGGGTTTCCTTGATGGTGGCGAAAGCCATGGTCGGGAAGCCGTCTCGTGCGCCGCGCCGCTGTCATCCCGATTGTTGCGGGAACGGCCAATGCTGCGCTTGTGGCTACAAGGTATGCAAACTGCGTTCCTCTGGCCAGACAGACCGGTTCGATGGAGTGGCGTTTCAGTCGCCCATCGCGCCGGTTTCGGTAAAGATGCGGGCGCGGTCCACTCATTGCTATGCGCTCCCGACACGCCTGCGGTTGCGCGCTGATCTGCCAATTCAATGAATCACGATCTCTTGTCTTCTGAGTCCGGTTTTGCGTGGCTGCGGTTGTGGGCCGAATCCACCTCGGATTTCTCCATCTTCGCGCTATCGCGCCCCGGCGTTGTCGCCACGTGGAACCCTGGCGGCGAACGGATGCAGGGCTATCGGCCGGACGAGATTATTGGTCAGCCACTCGCCCTTTTGTATCCGCCGGAGAGCCGGGCCTTGGGTGCGCCCGAAGCCGCGCTGCATGCTGCCGCCCAGACAGGGCGGCACGTCGAGGAGGGATGGCGCACCCGCAAGGACGGCACGCCCTTTTGGGCGAACGTCGCCATGACGGCGCTGCGCGACGGCAACAACGCGTTGATCGGGTTCGGTACCGTGATCAGCGACATGAGCGACAAGAAGGCCGCTCACGACGCTGTGCTCAAAAGCGAGCGGAATTTTCGGCTGCTGGTTCAGGGCGTGACGGACTACGCCATCTTCATGCTGTCGACCGACGGGCACATCACGAGCTGGAATGCCGGGGCACGGCGCATCAAGGGCTATACCGAGGCCGAGATTATCGGTTCGCATTTTTCGCGTTTCTATACGCCCGAGGATGTTGCGGCCGGCGTGCCGTTCCGGGGCCTGGAGACGGCCCGGCGCGACGGGCGATTCGAAGCCGAAGGCTGGCGCGTACGGTGCGACGGAAGCCGCTTCTTCGCGCACGTCATCATCGATGCCATCTACGAAGACGGCGAACTGGTCGGCTTTGCAAAGGTCACGCGCGACATCACGGAACGACGACGCGCAGGCGAGCAGCTTGAGCAGACGCAAAGAGCGCTGTTCCAGGCTCAGAAGATGGAAGCACTGGGCAAGCTCACGGGCGGCGTTGCGCATGATTTCAACAACGTGTTGCAGGTGCTGCGGGGCAACCTCGAACTGCTCGAAAGCCGGCATGGGCGCGATGCCTGGAGCGCCGAGCGGCTGAATAACGCCATCGATGCCGTCGACCGGGGTGCAAAGCTTGCCGCCCAGTTGCTGGCCTTCGGTCGCCAGCAGCCGCTTGCACCCGTTGTGATCAACCCTGCACGTCAACTGCGCGCCATGGATGATCTGCTGCGGCGCGCGCTGGGCGAGGCGATCGAGATCGAATCGGTGGTCGCGGGCGGACTGTGGAATACCGCGGTCGATCCGCATCAGCTGGAAAACGTCATCCTGAATCTGGCGATCAACGCGCGGGATGCGATGCCGGAAGGCGGCAAGCTCACGCTCGAACTCTCCAACGCCACGCTCGACGACGGCTATGTATCAGCGCTGCCCGATGTGCCGGCCGGGCAGTACGTCATGCTGGCCGTGACGGACACGGGCACGGGCATGAGCCCGGAAGTCATGGAGCGCGCCTTCGATCCGTTCTTCAGCACCAAGCGCGAAGGCGAGGGCACGGGCCTGGGGCTCAGCATGGCCTACGGTTTCGTCAAACAGAGCGGCGGCCATATTCGCCTCTACAGCGAGGTCGGAGAGGGCACGACGGTGCGCGTCTATCTGCCCCGCTCCACCGGTACGGCGGTCGAGCCCGCACGCGTCAAGGCTGGAGCGCTCAAGCACGGCAACGAGACGATCCTCGTTGTGGAAGACGACGCAAAGGTTCGCGAGACCGTCGTCGATCTGCTGAGCGGCCTCGGCTATGCCGTGCTCAAGGCCAACAATGCAGAGCAGGCGCTGGCCGTGGTCGAGAGCGGTGTGCATATCGACCTGCTCTTCACCGACGTGGTCATGCCGGGTGCCCTGCGCAGTACGGAGATGGTGCAGAGAGCAGTTCAGACACTGCCCGCGCTGAAGGTGCTTTACACCTCCGGCTACACGCAGAACGCCATCGTGCACGGTGGGCGGCTCGATCCGGGCGTCGAGCTGCTGAGCAAGCCGTACAGCCGCCAGCAGCTCGCCTTCAAGATTCGCCAGGTGCTCGGAAGCGACGCGGTGCAAGCGAGCGGACCCGAGGAAGGCGACACGCCGCCCGATCTCGACACGGGCGCGGTGTGGGAGCCGGCGCGCTTGCGCATCCTCGTGGTGGAGGACGACGCTTCATTGCGTGGCGCGGTGTGCGAGCTGTTGATGCTGATCGGGATCACGCCCCAGCAGGCGGCCAGCGGCGCGCAGGCGCTCGAAGCCCTGCAGGCGGAGGCGTTCGACGTTCTGTTTACGGACCTGATCATGCCGGACATGTCGGGGATTGAACTCGCGCAGCACGCGTTTGCGCTGCATCCGGAACTGCGGGTCGTCTTTGCCTCCGGCAACCCCATTCCCAACCACGATCGCTTTGCGTTCAGGTGGACGGCGCTTCGCAAGCCTTACACGCTCGATCAGTTGCAGCACGCCCTGCAATCGATGATGGCGCGACAGCGGGCGGCCACCGACACCTAGCCGGGCGTGGAGGTTTGAAGGCGGCATTCGGGCCTCAAGGGCCCGTGTTCCGCTGTGGGAGGCTCACGCACGGCACCCAAACTGTGCAATGCCGCTGTCTTCGCTCGAAAATCTCGACCTCCGAGAGTCGTGCGCCAGGGTCAGACTGCCGAGCGCGAGCCTCCAACCGTGGCGATCGACTGACTGAGGCTGGAGTGAGGCTCTCCGAGGTCGAAAATTTGAAGCTCGAAGTGGCGGCAGGTCCGCTTCGATCATTTCAACGTGCCTGAACCCGCCCCGCGCGAAGCTGCGCTGCAACCTTCGCCACACGTGCGCCATAGCAGCGTGCGGTTTCCAAGTCTCCTGGCGACATTTCTTCCGGCGACGCATCGGCGGGCGTTTGCGCCATCGGCGCGATGTACGATCCCATGCGGTTCAGGTCGTCGCGCTTGGAGGCCTTTACGTTCGCAGGCTTGATATCCATGCTGACCCAGATGCCGCCGTGCTGCCCCGTGAGCAGAACGAAGTATTCGAGCGTGTTGAGCTTGTCGCCATTGATGCTGGCGCTGTTGGTAAAGCCGCCGAAGACCTTGTTCTGCCACGCGCCTTCAAACCAGGGCTTTGACGATGCGTCTGCAAATTTCTTGAATTGCCAGCTGGGTCCGCCCATGTAGGTGGGCGAGCCGAACAGGATGGCGTCGGCTCGGGCAAGCGTGGCCCAGGCGTCTTCGGCGATATTGCCCTCGGCGTCGATGGCGACGAGGTCCGCGCCTGCGCCTTCGGCAACAGCGCTTGCCATGCTGGCGGTGTGCCCGTAGCCGGAGTGATAGACGACGGCCGTTTTTGCTTGGGTGGTGATTTCAGTCATGGTGGCTTCCTGTCGTGAACGTGGTCCGCTGTGGACGACATGGGAGGCCACTTTAGCGAGCAGCGACGGCGTGATAAATGACGCCAATTTGAACGTTCTGTTCTTCCCCGGGTGAACAATGCAAAACCTCGACGCGCTGTTGATCTTTGCCCGTGTGGCCGAAATGACGAGCTTTACGCGCGCGGCGGAAAGCCTCGGCATCCAGAAGGGACGCGTCTCAACGGTGATCCGCACGCTCGAACGGGATGTGGGTGTTGCGCTCCTGCATCGGACCACGCGCAGTGTGCAGCTGACTGAAGACGGCCGCGAATTCTATGCGCGCGCCCGCGACCTGCTGGCCGAAGCGCAGGAATTGCAATCGATGTTCCTGGCGAACGGCGGGCCGTTACGCGGCCGGCTGCGCGTCGATCTGCCGACCGAGTTGGCGCGCAGTGTCGTGGTTCCAGCGTTGCCGCAGCTGATGGCGGCGCACCCGGAGCTGCAACTGGAGCTTTCCAGCACGGACCGGCGCGTCGATCTCGTCCAGGAAGGCTTCGACTGCGTGATCCGGTTCGGGCCGATCACCGATGAAACCATGATTGCGCGGCCGCTCGGCAAGCTGCGCATGACCAATGCGGCAAGCCCCGCGTATCTGGCACGGTATGGCGTCCCGCATACGCTCCAAGACTTGCTCAGCCAGGGGCATCAGATGGTGCATTACACGCTCACGCTTGGCGCCAGGCACGCGGGGTGGCAATACCCCGATGGCGATGGTTATGCGTGGCTTCCGTTGCCCGCCGCCATGCAGGTCAACAGCGTGCAGACGTATCACGCCGCCGGGCTCGCGGGCATTGGGTTGATCCAGGCGGGATACACCGCGCTCGCGCCACATATCGAGAGCGGTGCTCTGGTGGAAGTGCTGCCCGATCTGCGCCCTGAGCCGCTGCCTGCGTCGTTTGTCGTGGCCCATCGGCGCAACCTGTCGCCGCGCGTCCGGGTCTTCATGGCCTGGATCGAAGGGCTGTTGAAGCCCTATCTTGACTGAGCGCCGCTGGGGCGGCGCCATCATCCTTCTCTTGCGCAACATCAAGGGCGGGCCGGGCGGGGAGACCTTCCGGTCTGCCGATGCGCGGCGCGCCTTGCGCGACTAGCTCAACATCGAATCGTCATCCGAATAGTCACTACCGCCGAGGTCGCTGTCGTCGATCAGCCCGAGGCTGTCATCGCGCGACGCCGTGTTGGTCGTGCCGCTGTTGCTGTCGCTGTCGTAGTAGTTGTTGATGACCGTTTCCGTGGTGCCGCCCATCACCGGCTGCTGGCCGAAGAAGCCGCCACCGCCGCTGTTGTGGTGGAACATGTTCTCGATGCCCTGGAACAGCAGCGCGCCGCCGGCCACGCCGGCTGCGGTGGTGGCGACGCTGCCGAGCGTGCTGCCCAGGCCGCCGCTAAAGAAGCCCGAGCGCGCGGGTTGCGCAGGGGCCGGCTGGGGCTGTGGCGGCATCTGTACTGGGGCGGCTTGCTGCGGGGCGTAGGCGGGGTTGGGCGCCGGGCTGCTGGCGTGGCTGCCCCAGTTGTTGGCCGAGTCCATGAACGACGTGCTGCGGCCGGCTTGCGCGGTCTGCAACTGACTCTGCAGCGTGGCGATCTGCGCTTGCGCCGATGCCAGCGCCTGGTCGAGCAGCATGGCCCGTTGCACGAGCAGATAGGCCGCGTCCGGCTGGCGGGCCACGGCGTCGAGGATGCGGGCTTCGGCCTGCGGGTCCTTGGCCCCAACGCGGGCTTGCGTCAGTTGGGCCAGGAAGTTTTCCAGCGCTTGCTGTTCTTGCGGGGACATGGTGTGTAGTCCTGTCTGGGTGGATGCGACGTGACCAAGTTAGGGGCCAAGTCTTAAACCAACATTAAGGCCCGGCAGCTTCTTGTGTAACCGCCTGTAACCATAGGCTGCCGGGCGGTATTGGCTGGGGTTGGTGCCCGACACTTTGCGCATCAGGCGCCGCAGCGCGGTGGCGTCTTCGTAGCCTACGGCTTCGGCCACGCTGTCGATGGTCATGCGGCTCGATTCGATCAGCATGCGGGCGCGGTTCAGGCGCACGCTCTGCACCAGGGCGAGCGTGCTTCTGCCGGTCGCTTCCCGCACGTGCCGAGACAGCGTGCGTTGCGACATGGCCAGCTCGTCGGCCAGCGCCTGAACGCTGGGCGGGTTGGGCAGGGCGGCTTCAATGCGTGCCACCAGCCGGGCAATCAGCGCGTTGCCGTTGGCCAGCATGGCGGGCACCACAAACGGCGCTTGCGCGTGGCGGCCGTCGATCAGCAGCACACGCCCCACGGCGTCGGCCAGCGCCACGCCAAAGCGTGTGCGCAGCAGATGCAGCATCAGGTCGGTTTGCGCAAAGGCGGCGCCGGCAGTGGCGATCGGGCCGTCGGCGCACACCATGCGGTCTGCGTCGACCGTGCATGCGGGTTCCCACTGCTGCAGCGTCGGGGCCAGCCACCAAGACGTGGTGACGCAACGCCCGTGCAGCAAGCCGCCCGCCTGCAACAGAAACACCGCCGAGCACGATGCGGCCACCTGCCCGCCCGCTGCGACCTGCGCGGCCAGGGCGCGCGCTGCTCGCTGGGCATCATCCTGCGCCAGGCGCGTGGCAATCACGCCCGCATGATCCAGGCCCAGGCCCGGCACGATCCAGGTGCCCCCATCGGGGCGGGGGCGCTTTGGCAGGGCGGTGGCCTCCACTTGCATACCGTTGCTCAGTTGCGCGCTGGGCGCGTCGGCTGAGAGTACGCGCCAGGTTGGACGCGGGGCCTTCACACGCGGGGCGAGTGTCGACGCGGCCTGCAGGATGTCCAGTGTTGCCGCCACGCTGGTGGCGTAAGCGCCGGAGAGTACGAGGAGGGTGAAATCCGCCATGACCAAAGTTGCCCGAAAGATGTCGAAATCGACACTGCCAGTCTAGCGGCCCGAGGCGTTCAATGGGGGCATCTCCATTCCGCGCAAGGCCGACCGCATGACGCCCCCCATCCCGCAAGACGACCGCCTGGAAGACTTCACGCGCCGCCAGATCACCCTGGATGGCATCACCAAGACCGTGTATGTGACCGGCACCGGGCCGGGCGTGATCGTCATGGCCGAAATGCCGGGCATCAGCCCGCACGTGGCGCGGTTTGCACGCTGGGTGCGCGATGCGGGGTTGACGGTCTACATGCCGTCGTTGTTCGGGCGGGATGGCGCGGTGCCCGAGGCGGAGGCGGGTGCCGCGGTGTTCCGCCATGCGTGCGTGAGTGCGGAGTTCCGTGCCTTTGCGGCCAACCAGTCGAGCCCGGTCACGCAGTGGCTGCGCAGCTTGGCGCGGCTGGCCCATGCGGAGTGCGGTGGCCCCGGGGTGGGTGCCATCGGCATGTGTTTCACCGGCAATTTCGCGCTGACGATGATGCTGGAGCCGGCCATGCTGGCGCCCGTGCTGTGCCAGCCGTCCTTGCCATTGAACGCGCGGGGCGGGATCGAGATCGCGCCAGAGGAAGCGGCCGCCGTACGCCAGCGGCTGGAGCAGGAAGACCTGACCGTGCTGGCCTATCGGTTTGAGGGCGACCGCTTCTGCCGCGCCGAGCGCTTCGCTGCATATGCACAGGCGCTGGGCCCTCGCTTTGTGCCGCGCGTGCTGCCCGACAGCGCTGCGCACCCGAACCCGCCCTCGTTCTTTGCCCGGCATGTGCCTTGTCCGCACAGCGTGGTGACGGCCCACCTGATCGACGCGGCTGGCGAGCCAACGTTGGGGGCCCGCGACGAGATCCTGGCGTTCTTCCGGCAGCGCCTGTGCTGAGTGGGGACTCACATGCGGGTGTGAGCCTGGCGCCGCCCGCTTCGGTGTAAACCCCGGGGCGCCGGTTCAGCAAATTACTTTACAACTAAACTATTCATGACTAAGGTAATACCGCATCAAACGCGGAGCCGTTGTCATGAAGATTGTCTGTATTGGTGGTGGGCCGGCCGGCCTGTACTTTGCCCTGCTGATGAAGCTGCAGGACCTGTCGCACGACATCACCGTGGTGGAGCGCAACCGCCCGTATGACACGTTCGGCTGGGGCGTGGTGTTCTCCGACCAGACGCTGGGCAACCTGCAGCGCGCCGACGCCAAGAGCGCCGCGCAGATCCTCGACGCCTTCAACCACTGGGACGACATTGAAGTCCACATCCGAGGGCAGGTCGTGCGCTCGGGCGGCCACGGCTTCTGCGGCATCGGGCGCAAGCGCCTGCTGAACATCCTGCAGGCGCGCTGTGAGGAAGAGGGCGTCAAACTCGTCTTTGAAACCGACGTGCAGGATGACACGGCTTACGCCGATGCCGACCTCATCATCGCCAGCGACGGCCTGAACAGCCGCATCCGCACCAAGTACGCCGCCACGTATCAACCGGATATCGACACGCGCCGCTGCCGCTTTGTCTGGCTGGGCACGCACAAGCTGTTCGAGGCGTTCACGTTTGCGTTTGAAGAGACCGAGCACGGCTGGTTCCAGGCGCATGCGTACCGCTTTGACGACGAGACCTCCACCTTCATCGTCGAGGCACCTGAAGAGGTATGGCGCGCCGCCGGGTTGGAAACCATGGAGAAGGAAGATGCCATCGCATACTGCGAGCGGCTCTTCGCCAAGTATCTCGACGGCAACAAGCTGATTTCCAACGCCACGCACCTGCGCGGTTCGGCGCAGTGGATTCGCTTCCCGCGCGTGGTGTGCCGGCACTGGGTCCACACCAACGAGAACAACACGCCCGTGGTGCTGATGGGCGATGCGGCGCACACGGCGCACTTCTCGATCGGCTCAGGCACCAAGCTGGCGCTGGAAGATTCGATTGAACTCGCGCGCAGCATCGGCCAGTACCCCGGCGATTTGCGTGCCGCGCTTGAACACTACGAGGCGGTGCGCAGCGTGGAAGTGCTGCGCATTCAGAACGCGGCGCGCAATTCGACCGAGTGGTTTGAAAACGTGGCCCGCTACGCCAGCCTGCCGACCGAGCAGTTTGCCTATTCGCTGCTCACGCGCAGCCAGCGCATCAGCCACGAAAACCTGCGCCAGCGCGACAAGCGCTATCTCGAATCGTTTGAGGACTGGATTGCCGAGCAGGCTGGAGCCCAGCGCGGCCCGCAACACGGCCCGGTGCCACCGATGTTCACGCCGTTCACGGTGCGTGGCGTCACGCTCAAGAACCGTGTGGTGGTGTCACCCATGGCGCAGTACTCGTGCGAAGACGGCCAACCGGCGGACTACCACCTCGTGCACCTGGGCGCGCGCGCCATGGGCGGTGCCGGCCTGGTGATGGCCGAGATGACGTGCGTATCGCCCGATGCCCGCATCACCCCCGGCTGCCCGGGTTTGTGGAACACCGACCAGCGCGACGGCTGGGCGCGCATCGTGCAGTTCGTGCATGCCAACAGCGATGCAAAGCTCGGGATCCAGCTCGGCCATGCCGGTGCCAAGGGCTCGACGCGCGTGGCGTGGGAGGGCATCGATCTGCCGCTGGAAGACGGGCAGAACTGGCCGCTGATCTCCGCATCGCCCCAGCAGTATTTGGATGGCGTAAGCCAGTGGTCGCACGCCATGACGCGCGACGACATGGACCGCGTGCGTGACGACTTCGTCCATTCGGCGCGGCTGGCGGCCGAAGCCGGCTTCGACTGGCTGGAGCTGCACTGCGCGCACGGCTATCTGCTGTCGTCGTTCATCTCGCCGCTGACGAACCAGCGCAACGACGAATACGGCGGATCGCTGGAAAACCGGCTGCGTTTTCCGCTCGAAGTCTTCCACGCGGTGCGTGAGGTGTGGCCGAGCAACAAGCCGATGTCGGTGCGCATTTCCGCGCACGACTGGGTGGAGGGTGGTATCACGCCGGACGATGCGGTCGAGATCGCGCGCATCTTCAAGGCCGCAGGCGCCGACATGATCGATTGCTCGTCGGGCCAGGTCAGCAAGAAGGAGCAGCCCGTGTACGGCCGCATGTTCCAGACGCCGTTTGCCGACCGCGTTCGCAACGAGGCCGGCATCGCCACCATCGCTGTGGGCGCCATCTCCGAGGCCGACCACGTCAACAGCATCATTGCCGCCGGCCGTGCTGACCTGTGCGCCGTGGCGCGTCCGCACCTGGCCAATCCGGCCTGGACGCTGAACGAAGCCGCCCGCATCGGTTATCTCGACATGCCTTGGCCCAAGCAGTACCGCGCGGGCAAGCTGCAACTGGAGCGCAACCTGGAGCGCGAGCGCGCGATGGCGGCGCAGGCGGCGGGGCTGTCACCGCTGGAGCAGGCCAACCGCATGCAGGGGGTTTGAGATGGCGACCTCTGCAATGCTCGCCGGGCACCACGCCGTTGTTACCGGTGCAGGGCGCGGGATTGGCGCTGCGATTGCCGCGCAACTCGCGGCGCATGGCGCCACGCTCACGCTGATGGGCCGTAACGCCAACGTGCTGGAAGCCACCGCCAAGACGTTGCCCGATAGCGCACGCGCGCAGGTCGTGACGTGTGACGTGACCGACGAGGCGAGTGTGTCGGCGGCGTTCGAATCCGCGCGCGCGGGGCTCGGCCCTATCTCCATCCTCGTCAACAACGCCGGGCAGGCGGAGAGCGCTTCGTTTGCCAAGACAACGCTCGATCAATGGCAGCGCATGCTGGCCGTCAACCTGACGGGCACGTTCCTGTGCACGCAGGCGGCGTTGGCCGATGTGCAGGCGTCGGGCCGCGGCCGCATCGTCAACATCGCCAGCACGGCCGGGCAGCGCGGTTATGCGTATGTGTCGGCGTATGTGGCGGCCAAGCATGGCGTGATCGGGCTCACGCGCTCGCTGGCGCTCGAACTGGCCGCGCGCGGCGTCACCGTCAACGCGGTGTGCCCGGGCTACACGGAAACGGACATCGTGCGCGAGAGCATCGACCGCATCGTCGCCCGCACCGGCCGCAGCGCAGAAGAAGCGTGGGCCGAGCTGGTGAAGGGCAACCCGCAAGGCCGGCTCATCACGCCCGACGAAGTGGCGAACGCGGTCGTGTGGCTGTGCTCCGATGGCGCGTCGTCGGTCACGGGTCAGGCCATCTCGGTATCCGGCGGGGAGGTGATGTGAGCACCGAACGCACCCGGCGCAAAACCGCACTCGCCACGCGTGCCTCCGGCCATCACGCCGTCGTGCAGGCGCTGGGCGACGAACATATCGGGCTGGAAGCGCGCGCGCATGTGGACGACCACATGGACGTCAAGATCTGGCTGCGCCTGCTGGCCTGCAGCACGCAGATCGAGCAGCAGATCCGCCAGCGCCTGCGCACGCGCTTCAACACCACGCTGCCGCGCTTCGACTATCTGGCACAACTCGATCGCCATCCGGACGGGCTGCGCATGAACGTGCTGTCGCGCTACCTGATGGTGACAGGCGGCAACGTCACCGGCCTGACTGACCAGTTGGAGAAGGAAGGGCTTGTCAGACGCGAGGCGGATCCGGACGATCGCCGGTCCTTTCGCGTGCTGCTGACCGACGCCGGCCGCCGCCACTTTGCCGAGATGGCCGCCGAGCACGAACGCTGGCTGATCGAGATGTTCGACGGCCTTGGCGTCGCCAACAAAGACGCGCTGTATGCGCAGCTTGGCCACCTGCGCGTCCACCTCGCGCAGCGTGAGCAAGAGCTGGACGCCCGCGAAGATCAACCCTGAACGAACCCGACCCAATCATGACCGACCCGAATCACCCTGTGGACCCGGCCCTGCTGGCCGGCAACCGCCGCCCGCTGGCGGGTTATCAAGCCAAGCATTTCCTGTGGAGCGTGGAAGGCGGCGTTGCCACCATTACGCTCAACCGGCCGGAGCGCAAGAACCCGCTCACGTTCGATTCGTATGCTGAACTGCGCGACCTGTTCCATCAGCTCAAGTGGGCGGATGACGTCAAATCCATCGTGCTGGCCGGTGCGGGCGACAACTTCTGCTCCGGCGGTGATGTGCACGAGATCATCGGCCCGCTCGTGCAACTGAGGGCGCCCGAGTTGCTGATGTTCACGCGCATGACGGGCGAGCTGGTGAAGACGATGCGCGCGTGCCCGCAGCCGATCGTCGCTGCAATTGACGGCGTATGCGCCGGCGCAGGCGCCATCCTGGCGATGTCTTCCGACCTGCGTCTGGGCACGGCGCGCAGCAAGACGGCGTTCCTTTTCAATCGCGTTGGCTTGGCCGGCTGCGACATGGGCGCCTGCGCGATCCTGCCGCGCATCATCGGCCAGGGCCGCGCAAGCGAGTTGCTTTACACCGGCCGCTCGATGAGCGGTGAAGAGGGCGAGCGCTGGGGCTTTTTCAACCGCCTGTGCGAACCGGCCGAGGTGCTGAGCCAAGCGCAAGCCCTGGCCGCCGATCTGGCCGCCGGCCCGACGTTCGCCAACGGCATCACCAAGACGATGCTGCACCAGGAATGGACGATGACGATCGAGCAGGCCATCGAGGCCGAGGCGCAGGCGCAGGCCATCTGCATGCTGACCGAAGATTTCTCGCGGGCGTATCACGCGTTCGTCGCCAAACAGAAACCGGTATTCGAGGGCAATTGAGATGAGCGACAAGGATTATTTGCAATGGCCCTTCTTTGACGACAAGCACCGCCAGCTCGAAGCCGAGTTGGACGCCTGGGCCACGAAGCACATCGCCCACGACCACGGCCCCGATGTGGATGCCGAATGCCGCGCGCTGGTCAAGTCGCTCGGGCAAGCCGGCTGGCTGCGTCACGCCGTGGGCGGCACGGCGCACGGCGGCGCGGCCGAGACCATCGACACGCGCGCCATCTGCCTGATCCGCGAGACGCTGGCACGCCATTCCGGCCTGGCCGACTTTGCCTTTGCGATACAGGGGCTGGGCTCGGGCGCCATCTCGTTGCACGGCACGCCTGAGCAGCGCGAACGCTATCTGACGAAGGTGGCGCGCGGCGAGGCCATCTCTGCGTTTGCACTGTCCGAACCCGATGCCGGCTCCGATGTCGCGGCCATGGCTTGCGCCGCGCGTGAAGACGGCACGGATTACGTGCTCGACGGCGAGAAGACGTGGATTTCCAACGGCGGCATCGCCGACTTCTACGTCGTGTTTGCCCGCACCGGCGAGGCGCCGGGCTCGCGCGGCATCAGCGCGTTCATTGTCGAGGCCGGTACGCCAGGCTTTGATATTGCAGAGCGCATCAACGTGATTGCGCCGCACCCGCTCGCGCGCCTGCGCTTTACCAATTGCCGCATTCCGGCCAGCCAGCGCGTGGGCGCGGCGGGCGAGGGCTTCAAGGTGGCGATGCGCGCGCTGGATGTGTTCCGCACGTCGGTGGCGGCAGCCGCGCTGGGTTTTGCGCGCCGCGCGCTGGACGAAGCGCTGGCGCGCGCCACCACCCGCAAGATGTTCAGCGGCGTACTGGCCGATTTCCAGCTCACGCAGGCCAAGCTCGCACAAATGGCCACCGCCATCGACAGCGCCGCCTTGCTGACGTACCGCGCCGCGTGGCAGCGCGACCAGGGCCGCAACGTGACGCGCGAAGCTGCCATGGCCAAGTTGACCGCCACCGAAAACGCGCAGCAGGTGATCGACGCCGCCGTGCAGATGTGGGGCGGCCTGGGCGTGGTGAGCGAGCAGCCGGTGGAGCGCCTGTACCGCGAGATCCGCTCGCTGCGGATCTACGAAGGCGCGACGGAAGTGCAGCAACTCATCATCGCGCGCGAACTCCTGCGCGCGGCCACGCCGGCAGCGCACTGACACTGCCCAGCCCAGAGACGGAGAGCTCGCCATGCCCAGCGCCCATATCGACACCTTCGCCCGCGACCGGCTGCCCCCGGCGGAGCTGCAACCGGTGTATCGCTTTGATCTGCCGGCGCTGCAGTTTCCGCCGCAGTTGAACTGTGCGACCGAACTGCTCGACCGCCGCGTTGCCGCAGGCGAGGGCGGCCGCCTCTGCATCCAGGCGCCCGGCATCCGCTGGACATACGCCGATTTCCAGGAGCACGCGAACCGCATCGCCAATGTGCTGGTCAACGAGATGGGCGTCGTGCCGGGCAACCGCGTGCTGCTGCGCTCGCCCAACAGCCCGATGCTGGCCGCCTGCTGGTTTGCCGTGATGAAAGTGGGCGCCATTGCGGTGACGACCATGCCGCTGCTGCGCGCCAAGGAGCTGGGTCAGATCCTGGGCAAGGGCGAGATCGGTTTCGCGCTGTGCGACGCGCGGCTCGTCGACGAGTTGCGCGATGCCGTGACGCAAGCGGCCAAGCCGGTGCAGATGCTGTGTTTTCACGATGACACGCCGGAAGGGCTGGAGGCTGCCATGGCCCGCCAGCCGGTCACCTTCAGCAACGTGGATACGGCGGCGGATGACACGTGCTTGCTTGCCTTTACGTCGGGCACGACGGGCGTGCCGAAAGCGACGATGCATTTTCATCGCGACATCCTCGCCATTTGCGCGTGTTGGCCGCCGCATGTGCTCAAGCCGCGCGCGGACGACATCTTCATCGGCAGCCCACCGATGGCATTTACGTTCGGGCTTGGCGGCCTGCTGCTGTTTCCGATGAGCGTGGGTGCATCGACGGTGCTGCTGGAGAAGGCATCGCCGAACGATCTGGTCGATGGCATCCGCACGTTTGGCGCGACGGTGCTGTTCACGGCGCCTACCACGTACCGCAACATCGCGGCGCGCGGAGACGAGTTGCGCGCCACGCCGCTGCGCCGCTGCGTGTCGGCGGGCGAAGCGCTGCCGGTGGCCACGCGCACGCTGTGGAAGAACGCCACCGGCATCGAGCTGATCGACGGCATTGGCGCGACCGAGATGCTCCATATCTTCATCTCCGCCGCCGACGCCGACGTGCGCCCCGGCGCCACCGGCAAGGCCGTCCCCGGATATGTCGCACAGGTTGTGGACGACGCCGGCAACCCCGTGCCGCCGGGCACCGTGGGCCGCCTGGCAGTCCAGGGCCCGACCGGCTGTCGCTACCTGGCCGACGACCGCCAGCGCGCCTACGTGCGCAACGGCTGGAACCTCACGGGCGATGCATACGTCATGGACGAGGAAGGTTACTTTCACTACCACTCGCGCACTGACGACATGATCATCTCGTCGGGCTACAACATTGCCGCGCCCGAGGTGGAAGACGCGCTGATGCAGCATCCGGCCGTAGCCGAGTGCGGCGTGATCGGCGAGCCCGATGAAGAGCGCGGGCAGATCGTCAAGGCGTTCGTTGTATTGCATCCGGGCCATTCGGCGGGGCCGGAGATGGTCAAGACGCTGCAGGACTTCGTGAAGCAGACCGTGGCCCCGTACAAGTATCCGCGTGCCATCGAATTTCGCGCGAGCCTGCCGCGCAGTGAAGTCGGTAAGCTGCTGCGCTACCGCCTGCGCGAACACGACAAATCATGAGTGACTACCACTTCGAGCGCGCCGCGCGCATCCGCTTTGCACACTGCGACCCGGCCGGCATCGTCTACTTTCCGCAATACCTCGTGCTGTTCAATGGCCTGGTCGAAGACTGGTTTACCGACGGCCTGGGCGTTTCGTATGCGCAGATGCTGGGCCCGCGCCGCATCGGCCTGCCCATCGTCAAGCTGCATTGCGAGTTCAGCGCCATCAGCCGCATGGGCGACGACGTGCAGTTCAAGCTGAAGCTGGAGCGGCTGGGCAATGCGTCGCTTACGTTGGGCCTGGATTGCTGGTCCGGCGACGAACTGCGCGTGCGCTCCCAGCAGGTGCTGGTATTTACCGATCTCAACACGCATCGCGCGATGCCGATGCCGCCCGATGTGCGGCAGGCGATCGAGGCGAGCGTTCAACAGTAGTCGCAACAGAACTGGAAGGAATTGCATTATGGAAGTACTGCTCCCCCCCAACTGGCCGCGTCCGAAGGGCTATGCCAACGGCGTGTCCGCGCGTGGGCGCATGGTGTTCGTGGCCGGCATGATCGGCTGGGATGCGCAGGGCGTGTTCCACACGGATGACCTGGCCGGTCAGGTCCGGCAGGCGCTGCAGAACATCGTCGACGTGCTGGCCGCCGGCGACGCCAAGCCCGAGCACATCGTGCGCATGACGTGGTACGTGACCGACAAGAAGGCCTACGTGGCGGCCTACCCCGAGATCGGCAAGGCGTTCCGCGAACTGATCGGCAGCTTCAGCATTGCGATGACGGCGGTGGAGGTGGGAGCGCTGGTCGAAGACCGCGCGAAGGTGGAGATCGAGGTGACGGCGGTGGTGCCGGATTAGGGCGATCCGCGAACTGATGGGACACAAAAGCGTCCGTACCTGTACAAAAATGTCTGTAGCAACCGCGGGGGTTTGGAGACTGTTGACGCCAGTCCGCTCAACCAACCCCGACACCCCTGTTTCACCAGGCAGAGGACGGTGACCGAATCCGGCCTCTGCCGTTCAGGCGAATCAATGGCCACTTGGCCGGGCGAGTTAGCCGGAGTCTAGAGTTGGCATCTACGCGCCACAAGAAAAAATGGCGTAAGGAGCTCCGCAACGCCCACTGTATCCGCTCCGCATACACGTTCCCTGGCCGCGGATTTACATCTCTTCAATTTGCGTCGCCCTATGCGTTCAATGAGGCTGCTCGTGGCAGGGGCACCGCGTCACCGGCACCGAGGGTATCCGAACAGCATCGAAGAGGTCGATCTTGGCCGCGAGCCAACCCATGACGTCACTGTGCAGGCTACCGCTTCGGGCTCAGTCAGATCGACGAGTTGCCCGCACGAAAACGAATCTCTGAAAAAGGTTCGAGGAACGGCATGAGTCGTATCCTGACAGGCATGCCCCTCCGCCATACGGATACCATTGCGGTGGCAACACCGAGGCCCAAGAACAACCATCGTTCACTTGTCCGCCCCCACCATGAAAACTCGGTGCATCCGTACTGTCCTTCTTGTCCTGGCCGCAACGTGGCTGACGAGCGCTGCGGCCGCCCAGACCTTCACCTGGGGCGTCTGTGGGCATCCAAGCCCGAGCCAGGCACTCTGGAGCGACTACGCCACACAGTTCGCTACGCTGGAGCAGCGCGGCTTGAAGAGCTATCGCTTCGACGTGCCGCTCACGAGGGATGGCTCGGCCGCCACGCAATTGCTGCAGGCGCTGGTGCCGCTGTCCCATGCGCACCACATCACGCTGCACCCGATCCTGTACGTGCCCTTCACTTGGGGCGATGCGACCGACAACGGCCGGTATCCCGACTCAGACGCCGGGCTCGAAGCGCAGGGCTACGATCGCGTGGCGCCGATCGTCCTGCGGTTCGCTGCTGACATTCGCGACTGGGAGCTGCAGAACGAGCTGAGCCTGCGCCAGGGCTTCAAGAGCGGGACGGGCACCACCGCCAGCGACTACGCGACGCCGCTGGCGCATCAATGGGCAACCGTGCTGCGCGGCATGTCGCGCGCCGTGCATGATGTCGGCACCCGTACTGGCCGGCCGCTACGCACGGTGGTCGACACGGTCTACGCAGACTTCGGCCTGATTCCGTTCCTGGAAGCGCAGGGCGCGCGGGTCGACAAACTGGCGTACCACTATTACTACGGTGCCGGCACCAACCCCTACCGGGTCAGTGTCGCAAGGGGAACGATCGATGTCTTTGCCGAGATGAAGAAGATCGGTAAGCCCGTTATCGTCAACGAGTTGAACGCGGCTGAAATCTACGCCCCGCTGCGAGGCCAACCGTATGACGACGCGAAGGCCCTGGTCAGCCTGAAAACGCACATCGGCTACTTGCTGAACCAGAACGACGCCAATATCGAGGGCGCCGAGTTCTACGAGTTGTATGACGAATCCGGCAAAAACGCTGCCGAGTCCAACTTCGGACTGATGAAAACGCCGGCGCAGCCCAAAACCCAGATGCTGCTGGCAACGGTGGCCACGTGCGCGATGTTCTCGGCCAGCGAACACGCAACGCTGGTCTCGCAAGGGCTGTTCACCGAAGCGGACCTGGATGCAAGGCAGGCCAGTTGCAAGACAACTACCGCTGCGCACACCCGCTAGGGACTGCTCACATTTTCAAGAAGGGCCTGATGCGCAGGCTAAGCTCAATGCTGTCGCAAGACGGCTCAATTAGCGTCCGCGCAAAACTCTAAACGTCGATACGCCATCGGAACGTTGGCATCAATAAGTTGCATTGACCCGTTGAAGGCGCACATTTGTGAAATCCCACAGAGTTGACCGTCAGGTCGGGGCACTGACCCTTCGCGCGAAGCCTCGCGCCTCATTGACTTCCGCCCTGTGCGATATCAGCGTGGGGCCGGTTCCACCACCCGCCCCCGAGCGCCTGAAATAGCGCGGCCGTATCGGAAAATCGGTTGGCGCGTGCCGCTATCGTGGCTTGCAGGGCCGTCTGGTAGGCCTGTTCGGCGCTTAGCACGGCGAGGATGTTGACCTGACCGATGGCGCGCTGCTTGTCAGTGATGTCCAGCGTGGTGCGGGCGGCCTGCTCGGCCTTTAGCGCGGCCTTGAGCACGTCGGCATCAGCATCCAGCGCATGGAGGGTATCGGCGACGTTCTGGAAGGCGGAGATGACCGTGCCACGATACTGGGCCTCGGCCTGGTCGACGCCCGCATCGGCGGCGCGTTTCTTGGCCAGCAGCGTGCCACCGTCGAAGAAGGTCTGCGCCACGCCGCCAACCAGGCTCCAGAACACATTGCCCTGCTGGAACATTTGGCTGAATTGAGAGGCTGTTCCGCCCCGGGTTGCAGACAGAGTGAGCTGGGGCAGCATGTTCGCAATGGCCACGCCTACCTGCGCAGTGACGGCGTGCAGTTGTTCTTCCGCAGCGCGAACATCGGGGCGCTGCCGCACCAGATCAGACGGTAGCGACAAGGGCAACGCTTGCGGCAGCGTGAAATCTGCAAATGTGAAAGTGTCCGCGATGCCGTCGCCCGGCAGCTTGCCGGCCAGCGCGGCCAGCAAGTCGCGCTGCACGGCCAGTTGCTTTTGCAAGTTCGGCAGCGCCTGCTCGGCCTGCGCCAGCGCTGATTGTGCGGCGGCCACGTCGAGACCGGTGACGGCACCCAGCGTGAACTGCTTGCGCAGGTTGCCGACCAATTGTGTGTTGATGGCCACGATGCGCTTTTGCGCATCGATCTGCGCCCGCAGCGATGCCTCTTGTACCGCTGCCGCCACGATGTTGGTGGCCAGCGTTAGATAGGCGGCCTCCAACTGGAAGTACTGCGCATCCTCTGCGGCCTTGAGCGACTCAACCTGACGCCGGTTCAAGCCGAACACGTCAGGTGCGTAGCTGACCGTAACCTGTGCCGTGTGCAGGCTATAGATCTCGGCATTCGAGGTGAGCGACGGGGCGATCGTGCCGACCGCATCGCGCTTGCGGGCACCCTGGTACGCGCCCTGCACCAACGGGAAGAACGCGCCCTGCTGCGCACTCGTCTGCTGTTGCGCTATGCGCAGCGCCGCTTGCGCTGCACTCAACGTTGGGCTGGCGGCGAAGGCATTTTCAATGGTCTTGTTCAGCTTGTCCGACTGAAACGTCTTCCACCACTGGTCGGACACCTTCATGCCCGAGACAAAGCGCTGTGCTTCACCCCCCTGCGTGGCGGCAGAAGACGTCTGCTCCGGCAACGGCTGCGGCGTATAGCCGGACACCTTGGGCGCGTCCGGCACCTTGAAATCGGGCCCGACCGCACAGGCGGTGACCAGCAGGCAGGCCACCGCCAGGGTGGTCAGGCGCAGCGAGGCAGAGGTAGAAGGTGACGTGCCAAAGGCAGTTTTGGAGGGCATGCAGGCACCCAGTCTGGACGAATGGCGGCGATTCTAGGGGAGCGGCGATTTGTTGCGAACTGTGATTCATCACAGTAGACCGATCTGCAGGCGGCCCGCATCATGCGGGCCAATTTCTATCGTCTGGGGTATTGCCGTGCAGGTCGATTACAAATCTGCCGCCATCGGTGGCGCTGTTGCCGCGCTGGTCGTTGGCTGCCTGATGTGGGGCTTGGGAGGCCAGAAACGGTCCGAAGCCTCGCCCGCTCCGTCGTCACCATCGTCATATGGAGTGGCGCCCCTGGCTTTGCCGGCAACGGCGTCGCGCGATGGCCAAGCCGTCACGTTGAGCCAGAGTCAGCTCCAGTACATCAAGGTCGCGCCGGTTGAACTACACGACTTTGCCAACCGCCGTGAAGCCGTCGGCAACATCGATTTCAACCAGGACCGTGCCGTCCAGGTCTTCACGTCGTACCAGGGCAAGATTCGCAACACCTACGCCAAGGTGGGCGATACGGTGGCCAAGGGCAAGCCGTTGTTCGACATCGACAGCCCCGACCTGGTGCAGGCGGAATCCACGTTGATCTCCACTGCGGGCACGCGTAAGTTGACCACAGCGGCGCTGGCCCGCGCACGTCAGTTGTTTGAGATTCAGGGCCTTGCGCAGAAAGACCTGGACCAGGCTATCTCCGACCAGCAGGCTGCGGAGGCCGCCTACAAAGCTGCGCGTGAAGCCCTGACCGTGTTCGGCAAGACGCCCGCACAGATGGACCAGATCGTGGAGACGCGCAAGACCGATTCGCTGCTGATGGTGGTGAGCCCGATCTCGGGCCAGGTGACTGCGCGCAGCGCACAGCCGGGCTTGCTCTTGCAGCCGGGCAACGGCACGGCGCCATTCACGGTGGCTGACGTGTCCACCATGTGGATGCAGGCATTCGTGCCGGAAGCCGACGCGCCGTTGCTGCACGTTGGCCAGCCGGTCAAAATTCACGTCATGGCATTTCCGGGCCGGGTCTTCAACGGCAAGATCACCACCGTGGGCGCATCGGTCGACGCCAACACGCACCGCATCCTGGTGCGTTCGGAAATCGACGATCCGAAGCACGAACTGCGCCCCGGCATGTTCACGTCATTCGACATCACCACCGGCGCGCCCATCCAATCACCAGCGTTGGCGATGGACGGCGTGGTGCGTGAAGGCGACGGCACCATGACCGCATGGGTCACGACGGACCGCAAGCGCTTTGTGCGGCGCGTGATCAAGCTTGGCCTGGAACAGGATGGCTTTGTGCAAGTGCTCGAAGGCCTGAGCGCGGGCGAACTGGCCGCCAACGAAGGCGCGCTGTACCTGAGCACGGCGGCTGCCGGCAATTTCAACGGCGCCGACTGAGGGGAGTTCACCGTGCTCAAATCAATTCTCAAGCTATCGCTGCTGCGACGGCCGCTGATCCTGTTGTTTCTGCTGGCATTCGTGGCGGCAGGGCTGTTTGCGTATTCCAAGCTCAACATCGAGGCGTACCCCAACCCCGCACCCGTCATCCTTGAGATCACGGCACAGACGCCCGGCCTGTCGGCCGAAGAAATGGAGCGGTACTACACCGTGCCGATGGAGATCGGCCTGGCGGCGACGCCAGGCGTGGAGAACATTCGTTCTACCTCGTTCTACGGTCTGTCGTTCGTGCGCGTGACCTTCAAATATGGGATCGACTACTACTTTGCTTACACGCAGGCCGCACTTGCCCTCCAGCAGAACGTCAGCCTGCCCAACAACGTGCAACCGCAGATTCAGGCGTCCAGCCTGGTCGGCGAAGTGGTGCGCTATCAGTTGAAGGGGCCGCCGCACTTTGGTTTGACCAACCTGCGCACCCTGCAGGATTGGGTGCTGCAGCGCCGCCTGAAGACCGTACCGGGTGTGGCCCAGGTCGTCAGCTGGGGAGGCACGACCAAGGAGTATGACGTCGAGGTCGACCCAAAGAAGCTGGAAGCCTATGGCGTCACCCTGCCGCAGATGATGACGGCGCTCGGCAATGCCAACATCAACGTCGGCGGGCGCACGATCAACTTTGGGCAGCAGTCGGTCAACATCCGCGGCGTGGGTCTGATCCAAGACGTGAAGGACATCGACAAGATCGTTCTTACGCAGACTAATGGAGTGCCCGTACAGGTCAAGGATGTGGCGAAGACGAAGATCGGTTTCGCGCCCCGTCTAGGCATTGCCGGCCGTGACAATGAAAGCGACGTCGTCACCGCCATCGTGGTGATGAACCGCACCATGCAGACCAACGACGTGGTGGCGCGCGTCAAGGCAGAGCTGGACAAGATCAACACCGATGGCACGCTGCCGGCAGGCGTGAAGGTCGAGCGTTACTACGACCGCTCGGAGCTCGTCTCCGTCACCACGCACACGGTCATGCATGCGCTGCTGTTTGGCTGCCTGCTGGTGTTCTTCATCCAATGGATCTTTCTGGGTGATTTGCGCAGCGCCATCATTGTCAGCGCGAACATTCCGTTTGCGCTGTTCTTCAGCATCCTGATCCTCTTGCTGACCGGCGAATCGGCCAACCTGCTCTCAGTGGGCGCGGTGGACTTCGGGATCATCGTCGATTCCTCCGTCATCCTGGTCGAGAACATCTTCCGCAACTTCCAGATGCCGGCGGCGGAGCAGACGCGCCTGCTGATGAGTCGCGACGCGAAGGTGCTCGGCCTCCGTGTGCCGGAGCGCTTGCGCATGATTTTCGTCAGTGCGCTGCAGGTGGATCGCGCCGTGTTCTTCTCCGCCTTGATCACCGTCGCGGCGTTCGTTCCGCTGTTCACCATGCAGGGAGTGGAAGGTCAGATCTTCGGGCCGATGGCGCGTACCTATGGCTACGCGTTGGCGGGCGCGCTCATCGCCACCTTCACGGTCACGCCGGCGCTGTGCTCGTACCTGCTGCCCAAGAAGATTGAAGAGAAGGAAACCTGGCTCGTGCGCGCACTGCACAGGCTCTACCAGCCTGCGCTGAAGTGGTCCCTATCCAACCGGCGCATTGCCGTGACGATCGGCGCGGTCGTGCTGGCGGCGACCGCGGCGCTCATGCCGCTGCTGGGCACGGAGTTCCTGCCCGCGCTTGAAGAAGGCAACCTGTGGATCCGGCTCACCATGCCGCAAACGGCGTCGCTGGAATCGGGCGTGGTACCGGTCTCGCGCATGCGTCAAATCCTCCTTAAGCACCCCGAGGTGCGCACGGTGGTGTCGGCCCATGGTCGCCCCGACGACGGCAGTGATGCCGCCGGCTTCTACAACGCCGAGTTCTTCGTGCCGCTCAAACCTTTCGACCAATGGTCGGCGGGGATGACCAAGGAGAAGCTGATCGCGCAGGTGCAGAAAGAGTTCACCAGTGAGTTCACCGGGGTCGGCCTGAATTTCTCGCAGTACATCCAGGACAACGTGGAAGAGGGATTGTCTGGCGTGAAGGGGGCGAATTCGGTCAAGATCATCGGCCCGGATCTGCAGGTGCTGGAGCGGCTGGCCGATCAGGTGCAAAGCGAGATGAGCCGCGTCAAAGGCATCACCGACCTGGGCATCTTCCGTGTGCTGGGTCAACCGAACCTGAACGTGCGCATCAACCGTGAGGCGGCCGCGCGCTATGGACTGAACACGGGGGATGTGAATACCGTGGTCCAAGCGGCGCTGTCGGGTTCCCAGGCCACCACCATCCTGGAAGGCGATCGGCAGTTCGCACTGACGGTGCGGCTGGCCCCGGAGTACCGCGCCACGATCGATGCGGTGCGCAACATCCGCGTCGCCTACTCGAACGCGAACGGCGGCAACGCCTACATTCCACTCTCGGCGCTGGCTGACATCACGCTGGATACGGGGGCGTCGTACATCTATCACGAGAAGAACGCCCGCTATATTCCGGTCAAGTTCAGCGTGCGCGGGCGCGACCTGGGCGGCACGGTCGAAGAAGCGCAGCAGCGCATCGCCCAGCACGTCAAGTTGCCGCAGGGCTACCGCATCGAGTGGGCAGGTGAGTTTGAAGAACTCGAACAGGCCAAGCAGCGGCTCGCGGTCATGGTGCCGATCAGCATTCTGTTGATTCTGGTGCTGCTCTATGGGTTGTTCAATTCGCTGCGCGATAGCCTGATGGCGCTGGCCGGTATTCCGTTTGCGATTACCGGTGGGGTCGCGGCCCTGTTCCTGACGGGGTTGGACTTCAGCGTCTCGGCGGCAATCGGCTTTGTCTCGTTGTTTGGGGTGTCCGTGATGGACGGCATTCTGATGATCACCTACTACAACGACTTGCGCCGAGAGCGCGACCTCCAGCCCACGGAAGCCATGTTCCATGCGGCGCAACAGCGGATGCGGCCCATGCTGATGACCGCGCTGTCAGCGTGTATCGGCCTGTTCCCGGCGGCTATTTCCACGGGCATCGGCAGCCAGGTGCAGCGGCCACTGGCCACCGTGGTTGTGGGCGGCATGCTGGTGGGCCCGTTGATGCTGCTAGTGATCGTGCCGGCCCTGCGGATGGTATTCCTCGGCAAGGAGCCGCCGCCTGAAGAGCCGACCCTTGAGGAAGCGCCGGTCTGAGCGATGGCCGCCGCTTCGTGCGGCGGCCCCTACGGTTTGATGATGCCCGAGCTGGAAGCCCTGACCACGGCTTCGATGCGCGTGGCGACGCCCAGCTTTTCGCGCGCATTGTCCATATGGAAATCGACCGTGCGCTTGGAGAGCCCAAGAATCGTGGCAATCTCACCCGATGTCTTGCCGCGCGCAGACCATGCCAGCACCTCGGCCTCGCGCTCGCTCAGTTGTACGGGCGGATGCGCGGTATGCGTGCGCGGCCGTCTGGCGAGCCGTGTTTGCACAATGCTAATCAGGATTTCGAAGTCGACCGGTTTGGTCACATAGTCATCAGCACCCAGGCGACGCCCACGCAGTTCGGACTCGCGTTGCGCCATCGCCGTCAGAAAGACGAACGGAATTTCGGCATAACGTGGCGCAAGCGTGCGCAATTGCTCCAGCAGTTCGAAGCCGGTCATGCCCGGCATGCCCACGTCGCACAGCACCAGATCAGGGGCTTCGCGCAGGAGCATCGCCAGCCCGGATTCGCCGTCGTGCGCGGTGATGACGGTATAGCCGTGTTCGGCCAGTTCTTCGGTGATCAACTCGGCGGTTTCAACGTCGTCTTCAATGCAGAGGATCTTCGGGCTGGCTGGCATCATGGAGATTCCGCCTGGTGGTATGGTGACTGACGCTTCGCTCACGACATTGTCAGGGAAACTGCGCAGGACATTACCTATGCAATCGCCAAACAGGGCCCCAGCCGCGCCAGACGGGCGGCGCTTTGGAATCGAATCTCCGTCGATCCTGCGTCCCATCCGCGTCCGGCTGACGCTGGTGTTCGTGATCTTTTTGCTGCTGGTGGTCGGCGTCGGCGCTTTCAGTATCGACCAATTGGCCAGTTTCCACAGCGTATCTGCGCAAATCAGCGGGCGCTGGCTTCAAAACAGCCGGATTCTGGGCGACCTCAACAACTACATCTCGGATTATCGCGCGGCCGAAGGCGATTTTCTAATCGCTTCATCACGTGCCGATCTGCGAGCCGCAGACGAACAGGTCGCCATGCTCGACAAAGCGATTGCCACGTCCCAGGCCCGCTACGACAAGATCGAGCACGACAGCCCCGAGCGCGAGCTTTACAGCCAGTTTGTCACCCAATGGAACACGTATCGCGAGCTTGCGCGACGGCTGATGATTTCTGCCAAGGCAGGCGACGTAGCGGGTGCTACGCGGCTCTATCACACGGACTCCAAGCATGCTTTCGACTCGGCCAACGACACCTTGGGTGTGATGACCGAACGCAGTGTCGCTGGCGCCACGGCAGAAACCGAGCGAGAGGCGCAGGCCTACCACGATGCGCGGCAACTCATAGTTGGGGCGATCGTGGTGGCGGCGTGTCTGGTCGTGTTGGCCGTGATTTATCTTGTCTACGCCGTGTCGCGCCCGATTGCCGCGCTGGTGGATCGCATGCACCGCGTTGCCAACAACGATACCCAGATCGACATCCCAGGCGTGGACCGCCACGACGAGATTGGTGACATCGCGCAAGCCGTGGCGCGTTTTCGAGAAAACACAATTGAATTGGGTCGCAGCAAGGATGCATTGATCGCCCAAGCCGCCGTATTGCAGGAGACGCTCGACAAAGAGCGTCGCATGGCCGAGTTGCAACGCAATTTCGTCTCAATGGCATCGCATGAATTCCGCACGCCGCTGGGCGTGATTGACGGCCAGGCTCAGCGCCTGATCCGCATGCGTGACGCGTTGCCGCCTGAGGTGCTGGAAGAGCGCTGCGAGAAAATCCGGGCTGCCGTGCAGCGCATGACGCACCTGATGGATCACCTGCTCGACTCTTCGCAGTGGCTGGATTCCACGACGCCCGCAGCGATGCGGCGCACCGATTTCCCGCTTGCAGCGCTTCTGACCGAGGTTTGCGAAATGCACTTGGAAGGCACGCCGAGCGCACGGATCGAGTCGTGCGTAGAGACTGATGAGCCGAACACATTCTTCGGCGATGCCCGGCTTCTGTTCCAGGCCTTCAGCAATCTTGTCGGCAACGCCGTTAAATACTCGCCGCCAGGCGCACCGGTCAGCGTGCGTATGCGCAGCGATGCCGACGGTGTATCCGTGACAGTGGAAGACCGGGGCCTGGGCATACCCGAGCGCGATATCGAGCGTTTGTTCGAGCGCTATGTGCGTGGTGGCAACGTTGCGGGGACGGTCGGGGCAGGTGTAGGGCTTTATTTGGTGAAGCTGGTAGTGGAATTGCACCGAGGGACGATCACCGTGACCAGCGAAGAAGGCAAAGGCTCAACATTCAACGTGTTCTTACCGCGGCTCAAAGGCTAGCTTGTACCGGCTGGGAGCCCGTTTACGGGATCGACGTGGGTCATGACATTGAGAACATCACGTCTTTGCATAACGCGTCGCCTCGCTTCGAGCGCGATGTCGTGACCGACCTTCACGGTTGCGGTGCTTTCGATCTCCAAGTGCGCGTCAACCAGGATCATGTCGCCCATTTTGCGTGTCCGCACGTCATGAACGCCAAGCACGCCTGGCGTGCCGAGTATCACTTCCCGAATTTCGCTGGCTGTCTCTTGATCGACGGCTCTGTCCATGAGGTCGTGCAGGGCATTCGAGCCAAACTGCCAGCCCATTCTCGCCACCATTAACCCGACAACGAATGCGGCCACTGGATCGAGCAGGTGGAATCCAAGCAAATTGCCGACGATGCCGAGTGCAACCACCAATGAGGAGGCTGCGTCGGAGCGGGCGTGCCATGCGTTCGCTATCAGCATGCTGGAGCGTACGCGCTCCGCAACGGCCAGCATGTACCGGAACAACAGTTCTTTGCTCACCAGTGCGCCCAGTGCGACCCACAAGCCGACCAATTTCACATGTGAGATCGACTCCGGATGCTCCAGCTTGGTCACCGCACCCCAGAGCATTCCGACGCCTACGGTGAGTAGCAGCAAGCCCAATACCAGGGATGCTGCTGTCTCGAATCGAAGGTGACCATAGTGATGTTCCGCATCCGGTTCCTTCTGACTATGGTGTCCAGCAAAGAGAACGACGAAATCCGAAACCAGGTCGGAAAGCGAGTGGATCGCGTCGGCGATCAACGCTTGTGAATGGGCAAGAACGCCGGCAACCAGCTGCGCAGCCGTTAGGGCCAAATTGACACCCACGCTGACGAGCGTGCTGCGTTTCGCCGCGCGCTTCATGGCGGGCGTTTCGCTGTCGAGATCAATCTCGGTTGGCTGTTGCATGGTCTTGTTTGTCTGATGGACGAGGACAGATCACCTTGAGGGCGAGCGCCTGAATTTGTCCGCGATCATAGGGGGAGAGCGGGCCGTGTGGGAAATAACCGGGAGCGGCAGAAAAGAATCCGCATGAGAGGCGTTCGCATTCGCTGTTGCATTGGTTGGCACCACTGCAATGCCAGGGCTCGCATGTGCATCAAGACAATTCGCTAATGCGCCAGGATCGGCTTGCCGAATAGTGACGGCAGGAAATCATCCAGGAAGAACAACACCTGAATATTTGCGCCGACACCTCGCGTCGAACCGTGGGTTGTAGGAAGGCCCGGTTCCGCGGCGACCTGCCACGTATCGCTGACATAGGGGATCCCTGGGTTGACGGTGCCGCGCGTGCGTTGCCCCGTGGTGAGTCGAGCGCGAACTCAATCAAGGGAATCCATTGGCGGAGGGGATCCTCCTTGGGGAGCACGCCTGACGCAAATCGATCCGTCAAATACAGCGTGCTGTACTCCAGCGCGAATCTCCAGTGCACCGTGGTGACATTGGCCGTCCTTACAGTGTTGAACTGCCGCGTCGTCGGGTCATAGCTCAAGTTGTTCGACGTCTTACCTGTCGGCACGGCCACGCTGACACCCGCCGTAATGCCCGCCGGCCGCAACCAAGACCCTGCGTCAGGCAAGGCGCCGAACCCCTGGGCCTATATAGAGGCTCGGGGCGATGGTCGCTGAAATGTTGGCGCCGAGCCGTTTAGCCCCGGTATGAAGCCACTGGGCCGCGTAAGTCCAGCCGCTTCCGCGAGTGAGCGATAGTGCGCATGCATCACTGAGAAAGGCTTCACCTTGTCACACGTGACAAGTCAATGGGTCTGCGCGCAACTTCCAGCGCATGGGGGTTTCCATTCCATAGTGGCATTTGCGTTGAATAGTCCGGCCAACGAGGCGCCATGCGGTTGGCCGGAATTTGTGTCTCTTGTTTGTCCGTCGACGAGTCTCCTTGGTACAGACTTTCCTTTCCGCCAAGGTGGGAGCGGCTCAATCAAATCAACGCTTTATCGACGATTTTGGTACAGCCTTTTTTGTCTGCCGTTAAAACGCCATGTGCGCTGCCGATGGAGTGCCACATATCGTTATCGGCAATCCTTCGTTCCGGTCGCGCGGGGCCGGCCCGTATGCTGTGCTTTCGTTCCACCACGCAAGCATGCACGCATGGCCATTTATCTTGACGACCGACAGCGCACGGAGCTGGCGCAGGCCGCCCGTCACTGGCTGTGGCGCACGGAGCTGCCGACGTGGCTGCTGATTGCCACGGTCTATGCCACATGGTTTGGCGTTGCCACGCATGTGCGGCAACTCGGTTTGCCGCTGGCGTGCGTGCTGCTCACGTTATGCACCACGTGGTACCTGTCGTTGCAGCACGAGCTGCTGCATGGTCACCCCACGCGCCTGCCGTGGCTCAATGCCTTGCTCGGCGCCGCGCCGCTGGGCATCTGGCTGCCATATGGCCTGTACCGGCGCCTGCATCTGCGGCACCACGAGGCTGAACTGACGCACCCGGACACCGATCCGGAGAGCTACTTCCTCTACGCCGTCGATTGGCATGCGGCCAGTCCGGCAATGCGCAAGCTGTATGCCGCGCGCAATACGCTGGCCGGGCGGATGTTGCTGCAACCCGCGTTCTCGATTCTCACCATTGCAGCGGATGCTTGCGCAAAGCTGCGCTCGGGCGACTGGCGCGACGCGCCCATGTGGGCGGCCCACCTGCTTGCGGTCGCGGTGCTGCTCGTCTGGCTGCAGACGGCCTGTGGCCTGCCTGCCTGGCTCATGCTGCTGGGCGTGGCTTATCCGGCGCTGTCGTTGGCGGCGATCCGCTCTTTCCAGGAGCATCGCCCGGCGGATTCCCACGCCACCCGCAGCGTCATCAACGACGCCGGCTTGATGTGGCGGTTGCTGTTTCTCAACAACAACTACCATCTGGTGCACCACGACCTGCCTTCCGTACCGTGGTTTGCATTGGCATGGGTCTACCGTCGGCGCGCTGACGACTACCTCGTGCGCAACGGCGGCTTCCATGTCCGCGGGTATCGGGAATGGCTGATCCGCTACGCGCTGCGTGTGGCGGCGCCGGTAGCGCATCCGCTATTCCATGGTCCTTCCGATCGGCACATGTATGCGCCGCGTTCCTATGGCGGGTATCGCGAATATGGCGAAGCGTGAGCGCTGGGTGGCAGCCCTCCCGATGTACAACGTCTCTGCGTCGTTGCGGGACGACTGGGCCACGCTGATCGAGCGGACAGCCCGGGCGCTGGGCCGGGGTACATCGCCCGTGATGCTGGACACCGTGGACCCGGGCGAGAGCCCCGACGCGCTGCACGTGTTCTGGCGGCGCGACGACGTATTGCTGTCGCAAACCTGCGGCTACCCGTTGATTCGCGGGTTGGCATCGCGGGTACAGCTGATCGGCACGCCCCGGTTTGTGGTGCCCGGCTGCCACCAGGAAGCCTATAGCAGTGCAATCGTGGTTCGCGCCAAAGATGGCCCCACCACCCTGGCCGCATGCCGGGGCGCGCGGGTGGCCTGCAACAGCCCCGATTCGCACAGCGGTATGAATGCGCTGCGGCACGCAGTCGCGCCACTGGTGCGCGGCGCGCGGTTCTTCGGGGCGGTCGTGCACACGGGATCGCACTTGCGGTCGTTGGCGGCCGTTGCCGACGACGAGGCCGACGTTGCCGCCATCGATTGCGTGACGCTGGCCTTTGCCGCTGAGCACAGGCCAGACCTGGTTGCGGGGCTACGGCAGATTGGCTCGACACGGCATGTGGCCGGCCTGCCCTTCATCGCCTCGCGCCGCGCAGGTGACACGCTGGTGCAGCGCGTGAGGAACGCAATGCGCCAAGCCTTGCACGATGACGCCGGCCTGCGTTCCAGACTCCGCCTGGAAGACATCGTGCCGACCACGATGGCGCACTACCGGCCCATCGCCGTGATGGCACGCGAGGCGCGCATGCGCGGGTACGGGGAACTGGGCTGAGATTTCCCGAACGTCTCCAGGCCGAGCCGGTGAAAAGCGGTCGCGCATTGCGCACCGGCATCGAAGAGTCGTGCGCGAGCCAGAAAAACAGCCGATGACGGGCCTTTCTGGTCCGAACGTGGGCCTTCAACAGTCATGCTCGAACCTCTGTGGGCGGAGTGCGAGCCTCGAACACTCGCCCTCCGCAGTCCAAGCTCGAAAATTTCGACCTCTGACTGCCGGCTTCAAGCCTCGGGCGGTGGAACGTCAGCCTCAACGGGCCAACGTCGAGTGTTTGAGGGCCATGCGCCAATGTCTGACGGTGGCGTGTCGCTCTCAGACTGTCGAGATCGAATGTTTGAGATCGATTGGTGGATGCGATTGATGCCAACGTTTCGATATCGCTCGGGGCCGCGATGTCGATCCGCAGACGCGGGACGTGTTAGCCGCCATCGAGCGGCGGGGCGACGGCCAGTAACAACAGATTGACGCATTCCCGTGACGGACGGGAATGCCAGGTTTTTCCAGAACGCCCGCAGCAATTCGCACGGCCGCCGTCACAGCCGCTCTATCGGCGTTCCCATCTCCTTAACTGTTCAAGAACGACATCGCACGGATTTACCGGCGCGCTTGGCGCGAGGGCCGCGCTCGGTCAGCGGATTTCCGTGTTCGTTGACCTGGGAATAGATCGCGGCCAGGGCAGGTTGAACCTTGCGCATGCGGATCCGGTAGAACATCAACGCAGCCGACATCACAGCCAGCAAGACACCGGAGGCCGGTCCGATGATGTTGGCGCGCTTCCAGCGTGGTGCATCATCAGCCGGGCGGCGCGCGTGACCGCACACTGGGTAGCTCGATTTCCATCCGCATACGAGAATTAAAATAATTTCATATCGAAAGTTTTTGCGCCGCCACGATTCACAAAAGCGCAGATTTGGTGCGCGTTCATCCTCTTGGTTTTGCTCGGATGTGCCGCCAAGCCAATACTGGCGTCACGCAGCTCACGATCAGCACGGACCCCTTCCGCCGAGAGCACAGGTTTGAAGCGCGCTGCTGCCCTGGCATCGCATTCAAGATTCCTCCTGACGTGCCGTCATTTCCCATCAAAGCAGCCTGGGCAATCTTGCGGCGCGACGGCTTTGAAGATCGGTCAACGACAGCCGCACCTGTCTTCAAGATGCTCCTGCTTCAACGCATGCACCTGATTGCATCGCCAGATGGCCACGGCGATGGCGTTGCCCAGGTCATGACGTCTCTCTCTGACGCCGCTGAAACAGGAATGAAGCAAATGAGAATCTCGGATATGAAGATCGGGGTGCGCCTCGGTGCAGCGTTCGCGCTTGTCGTGGCGCTGCTGATCGGGACTGCCGCGGTGGGCATCCAACGGCTGGACGACAACAACACGAAGATGGGCCGGATCGTCAGCGAGCGCTATTCGCTGATCGCGCTGAGCAACCAGATCAAGAACAACGGCTACAAGGCCAACGGCATTCTCAGCAATCTGCTGCTGGCCACGTCGGCCGACCAGAAAGCGAAGTACATGAGCGACTACGCGGCCATCCGCCAGGCCAACGGACAGGCGTATGGCCGGCTGGAGAAGATGCTGACGACCGATGCGGGCAAGGCGCTCTTCAAGGAACAGTTCGAGGCGCGCTCCGCTTACGGTGCGAGCGTGCGCAAGTTCTTTGAGCTGATCGATGCCAACAAGCCCGAAGACGCACGCGTTCTGTACCAGGGCGACATGAGCCGCCTGCAAGACCAGTACTACGTGCTGGTCGACAAGATGGTGGATCACCAGGCCAGCGAGATGGAGCACGACGTGGGCGAAGCCGCCGCACAAGGTGCCAACGCGAAGATCCAGATGATCGTACTGGCCGTGCTGGCAACGCTGCTTGCCATTGCAACAGGTGGCTTCATCACCCGCACGATCACCGGCCCGATCCACCGTGCCGTGCATCTGGCCGAAGCCGTGGCGCAGGGCGACCTGACGCACCGTCTTGAAGTTGGCGCACAAGACGAGATCGGCCGCCTGCTGGCCGCGCTCAAGCACATGACCGAGAACCTGCATGGCATCGTCGGCCGTGTGCGCGGCGGAACGGACACCATCACGCGCGCATCGCGCGAGGTGGCGAGCGGCAACATCGATCTCTCAAGCCGGACCGAACAGCAGGCCAGCTCGCTGGAAGAAACGGCGGCGGCCATGGAGCAGCTCACCTCCACCGTCAAGCAGAACGCCGACAACGCGCAGGAAGCCAGCCGCCTGGCGTCCAACGCATCGCTGGTGGCCGCCAAGGGCGGCGATGCCGTGGGCGAGGCGATCGAGACCATGAGCACCATCAATGCGTCGTCACGCAAGATCGTCGACATCATCGGCGTGATCGACAGCATCGCGTTCCAGACCAACATCCTGGCACTGAACGCCGCCGTGGAAGCCGCGCGCGCGGGCGAGCAGGGCCGCGGCTTTGCTGTGGTGGCTGGCGAGGTGCGCAGCCTGGCGCAGCGCAGTGCCGCAGCGGCCAAGGAGATCAAGGCGCTGATCGAAGATTCGGTCAGCCACGTCGGCACCGGCACCGCCAAGGTGGAAGAGGCCGGCCAGATCATCCGCGACGTGGTGGCCGGTATCCAGAACGTGACGAACATCGTTTCCGAGATCAGCGCATCGAGCCGTGAGCAGAGCGAAGGCATCGAGCAGATCAACGAGGCCATCACGCAGATGGACAAGGTCACGCAGGAAAACGCCTCGCTGGTGGAAGAGAGCGCGACATCGGCGCAGGCCCTGCAGGACCAGGCCGATCAGCTGGCCGAGATGGTCAGCGCCTTCAGGCTGCATGGCGACATGCCGGGCCATGCGCATGGCGTGCAGGGCGAGACGGCCACCGTGGCGCAGGCTGGCTGGGCGCGAGCACAAACACTTTCGTAATTCGTAGTTGTCGTTGTCGCAGTGATGTTGCAGTCAGCAGTCCAACGGAGGAGGCACGGGCCATCGCCAGGCGGCTCGTCACAGAAGGAATCGACGTAGCGCCTGCCTTGGCGTTTCGAACGGTCCCGCCATTTGCCGAACAGGTGTCTGCTGCGCAACCGCTGTGCTGGTTGGAGGATTGCGCGCGCGGGTGCGCCGGAGTGCCGATGGTGGGACCCACCCACGGTGTCTCTTATCTCCTGAACAACCATGTCTTCGCACGCTCCTCAAATGGCCGACCCGGGTTCGGCCGCAGCGTTTGACCCGTCCAACGCGCCGGCCGGCACTGCCGCGGCGGCGCCCCCATCCACCGCTGTCACGCAGTTGATCGATGCCTATCGCGAGCATGGGCATCGGCGCGCGCGCCTGGACCCGCTCGCACGCGCGCCCCTGCCCGACGTGCCCGAGCTTCGCCTGCGGTTTCATGGCCTGGACCCTGCGCAAAAGCGCGAGCCGGCAAGCACCGTCCTGCCCACTGCGACGACGATGCAGGCGCTCGAATGGCAGCTCAAGCGGGTGTACTGCGGCACGACCGGTCTCGATTGCAGCAGCGTGCGCAAGCGCCAGCGCCGTGCGTGGCTCTACGCCCGCATGGAGGCAGAACTGCTGGCGCCGCCGCTCGCCCCCGACCGCAAGCGTTGGCTGCTGCGCCGGCTGGTGGCGGCGGAGATGTGGGAGCGTCTTGCCGGTGGCACGTTCGCGCACGCCAAGCGGTTCTCTCTGGAGGGCTGCGAGAGCCTGGTGCCGCTGCTCGATACGCTGGTTGAGGAAGGTGCCGGCCACGGCGTGCGGCAGGTGTTTCTCGGCATGCCGCATCGTGGGCGCTTGAACACGCTCGTCAACGTGATGGGTGTTGATGCGCGTGGCATGCTCGATCGGCTCAATCCGGATTCGGACATTGCGTTCACCCAGCGAGACCTGCCCTATCACCTCGGTGGTCGTGCGCATCGGTTGGTGGGCGACGACGAGGTGGCGCTGGTGCTGGCGCCCAATCCATCGCATCTGCAGAGCGTGTACCCCGTGGTGTGCGGCATGGCCCGCGCGCATGTGGACGAACACCCCGGCACACCGTGCCTGCCGGTGATGGTGCACGGCGATGCGGCGTTCGCGGGGCAAGGCGTTGTCATGGAGACCCTCAACCTGACCCGCCACGGTGGCTATACGGCAGGCGGCGTCGTGCACGTGATCGTCAACAACCAGATCGGCTTTACAACACCCAACGTGATGGACGTGCGTGCGCACGACTACTGCACCGACGTGACGCGCATGGTTGATGCGCCGGTGCTGCACGTCAACGCCGATGACCCCGAAGCCGTCATGCGTGCCGCACGCATTGCCATTGCGTACCGCATGGAGCATGGCGCCGATATCGTCATCGATCTGATCGGCTATCGCCGCCTCGGGCATTCTGAGCACGACACGCCCGCAGTGACGCAGCCCGCGCTGCACGCCGCCATTGCGGCGCACCCGACCGTCACGGAGCTGTATCACGCCGCCAGCGCGGAACCGGCGCGGCTGGCCGATCTGCGTGATGCGGCCGTGCGCGACTTGCACGCAGGCGCTGGCGCTGCGCTGGGTGAAGCTGACGTTTCGCTGCCGCACGGTGCGGCGCGCCGCCAGCTTCAGCCGTTGTCATCGCAGCGCGTGCAGGCATTGACGCAGACGCTGACCACACCGCCCGACGACGTGCTCCTGCACGACGTTGTGCGCGGACTGTGCGAGCGCTGGCGCGCTACGGTCTCGAGCGACGCGCATACGGTCGATTGGTGCCTGGCTGAAAACCTCGCGCATGCCACGCTGCTGGAAGACGGGCACAGCATCCGGCTGTCCGGCATGGATGTGGGGCGCGGCACGTTCATGCATCGGCACGCGGTGTGGCAGTCGCAGGCGTCACTGTCCGACGACGGCGACCGGTACGTTCCGCTGCAGCACGTGGCGCCGTGCCAAGGCACCTTCGACGTCATCAACTCGCCGTTGTCGGAAGAGGCGGCGCTGGGCTTCGAATACGGCTACAGCGTGCAGACCCGAACGCGGCTGACCTTGTGGGAGGCGCAGTTCGGCGACTTCGTCAACGGTGCACAGGTCTTCATCGACCAGTACATCGCTTCGGGTGAATACAAATGGGGTTGCCAGTCTGCGTTGGCCATGTTGCTGCCGCACGGCCACGAGGGTATCGGGCCGGAACACTCCAACGGATTCCTGGGGCGTTTCCTGCAGCTTTGCGCGGATGGCAACATGCGCGTCGTCATGCCCTCGACGTCGGGCCAGTGGTTCCACCTGCTACGCGAGCACGCCGCGCGGGCGACGCCCAAGCCGCTGATCGTCATGTCTCCAAAGACGGAACTCCATGGCAACGGGCGTTCGCATTCGCCCCTGCAGGACCTGATCGACGGGCGTTTCATGCCGGTGCTGGCCGACGCCTCGGCGGTCGATCCGCAAACCGTCACGCGTGTGGTCTTGTGCAGCGGTAAGTTCTTCTACGAACTGCACGCGCAGCGCGAGCGCGAGGCCCGCGCGGATGTGGCGCTCGTCCGCGTTGAGCAGCTCTATCCGTTTCCGCAGGAGGCACTTGTGGCCGCGCTGGCGGCATTCCCTAACCTGAAGGAGATCGTCTGGGCGCAGGAGGAGGACGCCAACCAAGGCGCATGGCGCTTCGTGCGCGACGCGCTGCAGACGTGTCTGCCGGAGGGGAGCCGACTGGCCAGTGTGTGCCGCAGCGCGACGCCGTCGGGCGCGCATGCGTCGGTGCGCGCGCACCAGGCGGAGCAGCGTCGCCTGGTGGCTGCCGCGTTCGGCGCGTTGTGATAGCCGGAAGCTGATGCAGGAAGCTCGACCGCGACCGCCGTTTGAGACATCGGTGGTCGCGGTATGCCCTTGTTGTTGAAGCGCCGGGCCGCGATTACGGCGTGTGGCGCAGATACCCTTCCTTGCTCGGATCGGGCATGAAGTACGTCACGACGAAAGACACCGCGCACAGCGCCGTCACATACCAATAGAACGTCGATTCGGTACCGGCCTGCTTGAACCACAGCGCCACGTATTCCGCCGAGCCGCCGAACACCGCGTTGGCAATCGCATACGACAGGCCCACGCCCATGGCGCGCACCTCTGGCGGGAACATCTCGGCCTTGATCAGCCCGCTGATCGACGTATAGAAGCTGACGATGGCCAGCGCCACCGTGATGAGGCCGAAGGCAGCGAGCGGGGTCGTCACCGTGGCCAGCGCCTTCATGAGCGGTACTGTGCCCAGCACCGAGAGTGCCCCGAACAGCAGCATCGAATTGCGGCGGCCGATGCGGTCGGACAGCGCGCCAAACACGGGCTGCAGCACCATGTAGACGAACAGAGCACCCGTCATCACGTTGGAGGCGGTCTTGGTCTCCATGTGTGCCGTGTTGACGAGGTACTTCTGCATGTACGTCGTGAACGTGTAGAAGATCAGCGAGCCGCCAGCGGTAAAGCCGATCACGCGCAGGAACGCGCCCTTGTGCTGCCACGCGCCGCGGATCGTGCCCGCGTGCTCCGCCGTGCGCGCCGAGGCGGTCTGCGTTTCGTGCAGTGACTTACGCAGGTACAGGGCGATCAGCGCGGTGAGTGCGCCCACCACAAATGGAATGCGCCAGCCCCAGGCTTTCAGCTCCGCGGTCGTCAGCAGTTGCTGCAGGATCACCAGGACGAGCACGGCGCACAGCTGGCCGCCAATCAGCGTCACATACTGGAACGAGGCGAAGAAGCCGCGCCGGCCCTGCAGTGCCACCTCGCTCATGTACGTCGCGCTGGTGCCGTATTCCCCGCCCACCGACAGGCCCTGGAACAGCCGCGCGACGAGTAACAGGAACGGGGCCAGCGCACCGATCTGCGCATACGTTGGCAGCACCGCGATCAGCAGCGAGCCGCCGCACATCATCAGCACCGAGATCATCATCGCCCTGCGCCGGCCGTGCTTGTCGGCAATGCGGCCGAACAGCCAGCCGCCGATCGGCCGCATCAGGAAGCCCGCCGCAAACACGCCTGCCGTGTTCAGCAATTGTGTCGTGCGGTCACCGCTGGGGAAGAAGGCGGGCGCAAAGTACAGCGCGCTGAACGCGTAGACGTAAAAGTCGAACCATTCGACGAGGTTGCCCGACGACGCGCCGACGATGGCAAAGATACGGCGACGTGTGTCGTGCGGGTCAACCGCGTGCGGGGTGGCAGTGCTATCCATGAGGGCGTCTCGGTGTGGTCGGTGTGGTTGTTCTGTGGGCAGCCTAAGCTGAACCTCAGAATTGTAGCGACATGTCGCGGGTTGTCGCGCCCGGAATTGCCCCGATGGGTGAGATGGTGTGTTGCGGCAGGTGTGCAGGAGGCGTGCTGAGGTCACGCAGAAACGGGTACGCCCAACACGCGTACCCGGTCGATTTCGCTCATCGTGCGCCCTGCCGCGCGTTGAACACCACGCGCAACCCGAGCGCCACCAGCGCCGCCGCCGCGCAGAACGCCATCAATCCAGTCCAGCGCGCGCTCGTCCACGCCAGGCTCGCGCCATATGCGCCCACCGACATGCCGATGAACAGCGCCGTCATGAACACCGCGTTGATACGGCTGCGCGCTTCGGGTGCCAATGCATAAATGATGGTCTGGTGCGATACCAGCGCAGCCTGCACGCCCACGTCAAAGACGAGCGTGCCGATCACGATGGCGATGAGCGATTGCGGGAACAGTGCCATCGCGGCAAACGTCACCGCCATGAGCAACGCACCACCCGCAGCGATGTGGCCGGGCGCAACGCGGCCCGACAATCGCCCGGCAATGCTCGCGCCCAGTGCGCCCGCTGCACCGGCCAGGCCAAGCAGGCCCGCTTGACCCGTCGACAGGCCGAGCGAACTCGTCAGGTGCAATGCCACGGTCGACCAGAAGCCCGAGAACGCAATGCCGATGAATGCCTGCGTGATGGCCGCCGCGCGCAGCCGCGGGTGCTGTGCGAACAGCGTGCCCAACGAACGCAGCAGCGTGAGGTACCGCTGCCTCATGGTTGCGGGCGGTGCCACACCAAAGTGGGCGGCGCGCACGGCAATCGCCAGCCCGACAATCGCTACCGCCGATACGCCAAATGCCGCGCGCCAGCCGAAATGGTCCGCCACGATGCCGCTGAACACGCGCGAGCTGACGATGCCGATCAACAGCCCCGTCATCACCGTGCCGATGTTGCGATTGCGGTTGTGGTCGGTGCTGATGGCCGCGGCGCTGGGCACGAAGTCCTGCGCGATGGTGGCCGACAGCCCCACCGCAAAGCCCGCTGCCGCAAGCAGTGGGAGGTTGGGCGCGAGGCAGCTGGCGATGAGCGCCAATGTGAGCAGCAGCGCCTTCCAGAGGATGACGATGCGGCGATCGTAGCGGTCGCCCAGCGGGCCGAAGAAAAAGATGCCGCTGGCGTAGCCCGCCGCCGTGAGCGTCGGCAACACGCCCAAGGCGTGCGGCGCGATGGCGAGGTCGCGGCCGATGAGGCCCAGTAGCGGGTGGTTCAGGTAAATGCACGCCACGCTGATGCCCGCGCCGGCCGTGAGCAGGCGGATCAGCCCTCGGGTGTCAGGTGCGGCAGGTGCCATGGTGGTATTGGCAGGCGTTGGGGACGCAGGCGAGGTCGACATGGGAACCTCATGAGGAAATTGCTGCATCGCAGCGAAGCGGCGATGCTAACAACTTTCCTGGGGGCCTGCTGACGGCCAATAACCTTGCTGGTGGTGGTGTCAGGCGCGCTGGCCGGCGGGGGTGGAGGCCGAGGCGGGTGCCTCCTCCACGTCCTCGCTGTGGCCACCGTGCACGTCGTGACCGGCGTTGTCGATCCACAGGCGGGCGCGGTCCTCGCCCACGCGCGACAGCTCCATGCGGTATTCGTAGCGGTCGGGCCGGTAGAGGCCCTGCAGCAGTTGCACGGGGCGCCCGCTCATCTCGCGCACGATGCGCTGGACGGAGAGCAGCGGCGCGCCCACCGACACATCCAGATATTGCGCCGTCGCCACATCGGCCAAACGTGCCGACACCACCTGCGACGCACGATCGATCCGCACGCCCGAGCCCTCGATCAGCCGCAGCAGCGACTGGCTGGCCAGGCGTTCGAGCGTGAGCTTGCTCGTCACGTCCAGCGGCAGCCACGTCGTGATGAGCGCCATGGGCGTGTCTTCCAGGTGGCGCACGCGCACGAGTTTCTTGATCGGCGTGCCAGGCGCGATTTCTAGGCATTTGGCCTCGTCGGGCGGGGCCAGCACGTCTTCAAATTCGACGACGACGGCGGAGGTGCGCTCGCCCACGTCAATGATGTTCTGCAGCAGCGTCTGGGCACCGCCGCCCATCGTCACCGGGTCATCAGGCTTGACGACAAACGTGCCCATGCCGCGATGGCGGCGCACCAGACCTTCCTTGACGAGGTAGTCGAACACGCGCCGCATCGTGACCCGCGACGCGCCGAACTGGCGGGCCAGTTCGATCTCGCCCGGCATCGGGCCATCGCTGAACCGGCCCTCAAGAATCTGTTGGCGCAGGACGACGTAGATCTGGTGGTAGAGCGGTACCACGGCATCGGGCATGGCAGTCGGGGTTCCGGGCGTGAGCAGAGAGGTACAGGGCGAAATCAGGAGGGGCAACCATCAGCCGATGGCGGCAAGGCGCGGGATGTGTTGGAAAGCCGGGTCGAACGCGGCCGTTTGCCCATTCATCCCCGACGATAGGGGGTTATGCCGGGCCTGTAAAGTTGTGTGTTACCCGTTGGCCGGCGGCGTATCAGCGGCCGTGGCGGCACGATTTTCCCCCCGTCCATAACGCGGATTGCGCTCGCGCATCGAGTTCTTGGGCGCAACGGGCTCGCCCAGCGCATTGACCAGCGCGACGTGGATCGGGGTGCCGCTTTCGCGGTCGCGCAACAACATGGGACCTTCGCCGTCCGGCGTGAGGTAACGGTCGCCCCATTGCATGAGCGCGACGATGGCAGGCAGCAGGTCCACGCCCGCCCGTGTGAGCCGGTAGGCGTCGCGCACGCGGTCGCCCGGCTCCTGGTACGGCACGCGGCGCAGGATGCCGTACGTCACCAGCGCCTTGAGCCGCGACGACAGGATCGCCGACGAGCACCCCGTGCGGCGCAAAAACTCATCAAACCGCGTCACGCCCGAGAACGCCTCGCGCAGCACGAGCAGCGTCCATTTCTCGCCGACGATCGACACGGCGGCCGCGATCGAGCACGGCTCTTCCATCGACGTTACAAGCTCGGATGCCGCTGGGACGGGGAAAGGTTCCGGAATTCTCATGGCAAAAGCATAGTCAATTCTGACTTTACTTGCAAAAGTCAGGGTTTCTGCTAATCTAGCTTCAAATTAGAAAGTCAGGCGGTGATCCCGTGCTGGCATGCAATAACAACGATCCGTCGCGTGAGGAGATCCCCATGCTTTACACCATTCACCGTTACCCCGCCGAATGGATCGACCGCTGGACCATGCACGACGGCTCCATCGCCACCGTGCGCCCGATTCTGCCGCAAGACGCCCCGCTTGAGGCCGCTCTGGTCGAGGGGCTGTCGTCCGAGTCGCGCTATGCGCGCTTCCTGGTGGGCGGCGGCCGTCTGACCGACGAGATGCTCGCCACCTACACGCAGATCGACTACGTGAACCACATGGCGCTGGTCGTGAGCGTGGCGCGCCCCGACGGCACCGGTGAAGACCTGATCGCCGATGGCCGCTTCGTCGTGGAAGACGGTGTGGCCGAGTTCGCCATGCTGGTGGCCGACGCGTGGCAGGGCAAGGGCGTGGGGCGACGCCTGTTTGCCACGCTGGTTCGCGCGGCGCGGGTGTCCGGCGCGCGGGAAGTTTTCGGCGAGGTGTTGTCCATCAACCGCCGCATGATCAGCCTGGCGCGCGACGCGGGTTTTCGCGTGGCAAACGTGTCTGGCGACGCCACCGTCTGCACCGTGCGCCTGCCGCTGGCCCAGGCCGAAATGGCCGTGACGCCCTTCGCCTTCGCCTGATATTCGTCTTTGCGCGCCTGCTCGCCATGCAGGTGTGCTTACCGTGTGTCTCTTTCGCCGCCGTTGGGCGGCTTCTTTTTTTGCCGGAATCATCGAATTTGTTGGGGCTCAGCGCAAAAAAACATCGCTTTTGTGCATGAGTGGATCCGCATAGACTCATTCGCGTGGCCCGGTGCGTTAGCGGCCCCCCCGCTGCGTGCCGGTGCTGCCCCATTCAATCCTTCCCCAGCCTGCGCCCCCCACATGAGCAACGTCACGCCTGTGCTTGCCCCATTCCACCTTGCTTTTCCTGTGCACGATATTGCCGCGGCGCGTGCGTTCTACGGCGGTATCCTCGGCTGCCCGGAAGGCCGCAGTTCGCCGGAATGGGTGGATTTCAACTTCTACGGCCACCAGATCGTCGCCCATCTCGCGCCGGATGAAATCGGCCACCGCAAGACCAGCGCCGTCGACGGCGACAACGTGCCCGTGCGCCACTTCGGCGTGGTGCTCTCCATGGCCGAGTGGGAAGCCGCCGCCGACAAGCTGCGTGCCGCCGGCATCGAGTTCATCATCGAGCCGCATATCCGCTTCAAGGGCGAAGTGGGCGAGCAGGCCACGATGTTCTTCCTCGATCCGTCGGGCAATGCGATGGAGACCAAGGCGTTCGCCAACATGGCGTCGCTGTTTGCCAAGTAAGGCGGCGCGGCGCGCGTATCCTTGCGCTTCTTCACTGATCCGCGTGCCCCATGCTTCGAGAACTCAAGACTTTCATCGCCGTCGCCCGGCATGGCACGTTTGCGGGTGCGGGCGAGCGCATCGGCCTCACGCAGTCGGCGGTGAGCGCGCAGATCCAGCGGCTGGAAGAATCGCTCGGCTTTCAATTGTTCGATCGCACGGGCCGCTCGGCCACGCTCAATGCCGCCGGGCGCGATGCGCTGGCCCTGGCCGAACACATCGTCACGCTGTACGACCGTCTGGGCGACCAGGCCGGCGGCAACGAACAGCGCGGCCTGGTACGTATTGGCGCGATTGCTTCGGTGCAGACGTCGTTTCTCGTGGACGCGCTGGTGCAGTTTCGCCGCGAATTCCCGCATTGCCGTGCGCGCATCGTGCCCGGTGTCTCGCTTGACCTGCTCGGGCTGGTGGATGCCGGCGAGATCGACCTGGCCGTGCTGATCCGCCCCCCGTTTGCGGTCCCGGCCGATCTAGAATGGCGCACGCTGGTGGCCGAGCCCTTCGTGCTGCTGGTGCCTGCCGCCGTGCCCGGCGACGACTGGCGCGCGCTGCTCGCGCATCAACCGTTCATCCGCTATGACCGCCGCTCGTTCGGCGGCCGCCGCGTCGACCAGTTCCTGCGCGACCAGCGCATCACCCCGCACGACGTGATCGAACTCGACGAGTTGCAAGGCATGACGCAACTCGTGGCGCGCGGGCAGGGCGTGGCACTGGCCCCGCAAACCGCCGCACAAGGCACCTGGCCGTCCGGCACGCGCGCCGTCAGCCTGGGCGACGCCACGTTCTACCGCGAGATCGGCCTGATCGAGCGCCCGCGCCATAGCCGCCAGCCCATTGCGGGGCGGCTTGCCGATTGCATTGACGAAGCCGCCCGCGCCGAACGCACCTGAAGCCTCCACGGTGCGCGCGTGATATCCGGCATTCCGGTCGCGCGTTGACCAGGCGTTATATCGACTCGTATATTACGATCGGTTATTCATCCACTTCCGGATTTTTCATGCAACGTTTCTCGGTTCGCGCGCACGTGCGCGCCATTGGCCTGGTCGCCGCGCTGTCGCTGGGTTTTGCAGCGCCAGCCCGGGCGGCGGACCTCGTTGTCTCTGCCGCCGCCAGCCTGACCAACGCCTTCAAGACGATCGCCCAGCAGTACGAAAGGCTGCATCCGGACACCAAGGTTGTGCTCAACTTCGGCGCGTCGGACGTGCTGATGCAGCAGATCGTGAAGGGCGCCCCGGCTGACGTGTTTGCCTCCGCCGACCAGGAAGCGATGAACAAGGCGGTGGCTGAGAGGGTCATCAAGGCGGAGACGCGCCGCGACTTTGTCGCTAACCAACTCGTGCTGATCGTGCCGGCCACCGGCACGGTGCCCGTACATGCGCTGGCCGATCTGACGAGGCCCGACGTGAAGCGTGTCGCGATCGGCAATCCGGCGTCGGTGCCGGTGGGCCGCTATGCCAAGCGTGCGCTGGAAGCGGCCAAGCTGTGGGAGCCGATGGAGGCCAAGGCGGTGCTGGCGCAGAACGTGCGCCAGGCGCTGGACTATGTGTCACGCGGCGAGGTCGAGGCCGGCCTGGTGTTCTCCACCGATGCCGCCATCGCCGCCGACAAGGTGAAGGTGGCGAGCCCCGTGCCGCTGAATGTGCCACTCACCTACCCGATCGCCGTAACATCCGGCACGAAACAGCCGCAGCAGGCGGCCGACTTCGTGGCTTACGTGCTGTCGCCCGCGGGCCAGGCGGTGCTGGCCAGGTACGGTTTCCTGAAACCTTGATTACGCGGTAGCCGGTTGACCCGCACGCTCGGCGTCCTTCTTGGGCGTGCGGTGAATGCGCAGCACCAGGAAGGCGCCCGCCACGCACAGCCCGCCAGAGATCATGGAGGCGAGCGTGTAGTTCCCCAGCGAGGCGCGCATCATGCCCGCGCCCAGCGTGGCGAATGCCGCGCCCAACTGGTGCCCCGCGACGATCCAGCCAAACACGATGGGCGCGGCGGCCTTGCCGAACACATCGTTGGTCAGGCGCACGGTGGGCGGCACGGTGGCAATCCAATCCAGGCCGTAGAAGACGGCGAACACCGGCAGGCCGAAGAACTCGAAGCCGAACGCATACGGCAGGTAGATCAACGACAGCCCGCGCAGGCCGTAGTACCAGAACAGCAGCACGCGGCTGTTGTAGCGGTCGGACAGCCAGCCCGACAGCGTGGTGCCGACCAGATCGAAGATCCCCATCGCAGCGAGCAGGCTTGCGCCCTTCACTTCGGAGAACCCGTGGTCTGCGCACATGGCGATGAAGTGCGTGCCGATGTAGCCGTTGGTGCTCGCCCCGCAAATGAAGAAGCTCGCAAACAGCAGCCAGAAATCGCGCTTGCGGGCCGCCTGCACGAGCGTCTGCATGGCCAGGGTGATCGGGTTCGCGCGCGGGCCTTGGGCGGCTTCCGGCGCATCGGCGGGTTCGCCATACGTGCGCAGGCCCACGCTCTTGGGCGATTCCGGCAGCAGCAGCCATACCACCGGCAATAGCAGCGCAAGCACGCTGGCCACGATCAGCACCACCGGGCGCCAGCCGTAATGCTCGACCACCGCCGCCATCATCGGCAGGAACACGAGCTGCCCCGTGGCCGAACTGGCCGTCAGGATGCCCATAGCCAGCCCGCGATGCGAAGTGAACCAGCGGTTGACCACCGTCGCGCCCAGCGTGATGGCCGCCACGCCCGTGCCGCCGCCCACCATCACGCCCCACAGCAGCACCATCTGCCACGGCGCATGCATCATCGCCGAGAGTGCCGTGCCCGCCACCAGCACCGCCAGCGCACCGAGCACCGTCGGGCGGATGCCGAAATACTGCATCGATGCCGCAGCAAACGGCCCCGTCAGCCCGTACAGCGCAATCCCGATCGAGATGGCCAGCGAGATCGTGCTGCGGCTCCAGCCGAATTCGTGCTCGAGCGGCAGCATCATCACGCTGGGCGTGGCACGCGTGCCGGCCGCGCACAGCAGGATCAGGAACACCACGGCCAGCGCGAGCCAGCTGTAGTGAAAACGTGGGGCGATGAGGCGGGCAAGTCGCTGCATGGGGTGTCCGATGGTTTCGATTCTTTCTTCGATTCGATTCTTGTGGGGGCGACAATATCGCATTCGTTACCGGTCGGTAACAACGTGGTTGCGATAGTAGGTACCGGTCGGTAACATGTCAAGCAGCATTCGAATGACACCGGCGTGGCTGGGGGTTTGCCTCCCGCCGCGCCTGCAGGAGCACCACCATGGCCACCGCCGCCCGTCGCGGACCTCGCGCACTTTCCACCGTTGACACCGGTGATCAACCGAAACCGGCTCCGCGCCGCATCAGCGGTGAGGACGCGCACGCCAGCCTGCTCGAGGCGGCTCGTCAGCTGTTTTACTACGAAGGCGTGCGGGCCGTGGGCGTCGAAGCGGTGGTGGAGAAGGCCGGCGTCAACAAGATGAGCCTGTACCGGCAGTTCAAGTCGAAAGACGATCTCGTCATCGCGTACCTGGAGCGCAGCGACGAAAGCTTCTGGGGTTACTTCAACGCCAGCGTGGCCAAGCACCCCGACGATGCGCGCGCGCAACTGCTGCAGTTCTTCATCGACGTATCCGAACGCGCTTCGCGCCCCGGCTATCGGGGCTGCCCGTTCGTGAATGTGGCGGCGGAGTTTCCGGACATGACGCATCCGGCGCGGCAGTTTGTCCAGCGCAACAAGGCGCTGCTGCTCGCCCGCCTCCGGGACCGCGCCCAGGCCGCCGGCGCGACCGACCCCGATGCGCTGGCCGACGACCTCGCTTTCCTGATCGAAGGCGGCTATACGGCCAGCCAGACCTTCGGCACCGATGCGCCGCGCCTCATCAAGAGCCTGCCGCGCACGGCACGCGTGTTACTCGATGCGGCTATCCCCGCGCACAAACCGGACTGATGTTGTAGCGCGCTCACGCGCGCGAAACATGGGCGCACGGGTGTCGTGCGATGCCGCTACACTCGCTGGCATTGTTGCCTCGGCTGCACCTCGATGACGCCCAACCAAGTCCCGCTCTCTCCCGTTCGTACGACGCCCGCCACGCCGCTGACCTTGCCGGCGGCGTTGTCGCAGGCGCAACGCGCGCTTGATCGCATCGTGCTCGGCAAGCCGCTGCAGATCCGCCTGGCGCTGGCGTGTCTGCTGGCACGCGGGCATCTGTTGCTGGAAGACCTGCCGGGCGTGGGCAAGACCACGCTGGCGCATGCGCTGGCCCGTACGCTCGGGCTGCAATATCAGCGCGTGCAGTTCACGAGCGATCTGCTGCCCACCGACCTGATCGGCGTGTCGATTTATGTAAAAGAAAAGGGCGCGTTCGAATTCCACCCGGGGCCGCTGTTCGCGCAGGTGGTGCTGGCGGATGAAATCAACCGCGCCACGCCCAAGGCGCAAAGCGCGCTGCTCGAAGCGATGGCCGAAGGGCAGGTCACGCATGACGGGGCGACGTATTCGCTGCCCGAGCCGTTCTTCGTGATCGCCACGCAGAACCCGTTGAACCAGATCGGCACGCATCCGCTGCCGGAGTCGCAGCTGGACCGCTTCACGATGCGGCTCTCGCTGGGTTATCCCGATCAAAGCTCGGAGCGTGCGCTGTATCTAGGGGGCGGTGCGCCGCAGGACATCGAAGCCGTGCTGACGGCTGCGCAAGTGGTTGCGCTGCAGGCCGCCGCCGATGCCGTGCACGTGGCGCCGGCGCTGGTCGACTACGTGCTCGCGCTGGTGAATGCCACGCGCACAGATGCGCAGGTGCAGATGGGCCTGTCGCCGCGTGCGGGGCTGGCATTGCTGGCCGCGGCGCGCGCCTGGGCGCTCATCGATGCCCGCGATGCCGTACTGCCCGAAGACGTCCAAGCCGTATTCAAGGCCGTGGCGGCGCATCGGTTGCTGCCCACGGGCGGCACGCTGTCGGCGACCGCGCTGGCGCAGCGGCTGCTCGATACGGTCGCCATCCCCTAAGCAGGCAGCGCCATGGCGCGATTGAGTTCTCTGCTGCTCGCGCCGTTGCGTCTGCTCGGTGCCGGCCTGGCAATGCTGCCCGGCGTGCGCTTTGCACGGGCACGCGTGCAACGCTCTCTGCAGCGGCCGCGCACGCCACGCGAAGGCCGCATCCGCCTGGACCGCAATCACGTCTACATCCTGCCCACCGCGGCCGGCGGCGGCTTTGCGCTGCTGCTGGTCGTGATGCTGCTCACCTCGCTCAACTACAACGTAAGCCTGGGTTTTCTGCTGACCTTCGTGCTGGCCGGCGTGGGCGCGTCCGCCATGTGGCAGACGCATCGCAACCTCGTGGATCTGGAAGTGCGCGGCGCGGCGGGCGAAGCCGTATTTGCCGGCCATGCGTTGAATGTGGGCGTGGCGTTGGCCAACGTCACCCCGTGGGCGCGCGTGGGTGTGGATGTGAGCGCCGCGCAAGCCGCCGCGGTGGAAACATCGCTCGACGCGCAGGACGCCATCGTGGCTGCGCTGTCTTTCGCCGATCAGCCGCGCGGCTGGTTCAAGGTGCCGCGCCTGACGGTGTCGACGTGTTTTCCGCTTGGCCTGTTTCGCGCGTGGAGCTATGCCGATGCGCCGCTGACCTTGCTCGTCTATCCCGCGCCGGAGCCCTCCGCTCCGCCGCTGCCGGCGAGCTTTGCGCCCGACCCTGGCGACGAAGACGACACGCGCGCCGCCCGCACCCACGTCGAAGAAGCCGCCGACCAGTTGCGCACTTACCGCCCCGGCGACGCACTGCGCAGCATTGCGTGGAAGCACAGCGCGCGGCTCGACACATGGATGAGCCGCACCGGCCAGCAAGTGCGCCACGCGCAATGTGTGCTCGCGTGGGAAGCGCTGCCACCGTCGATGAACGTTGAACAACGCCTGTCGCGCCTGTGCGCCTGGGTGCTGGCAGCCGAGCACGCGCCCGCCGGCGATGAGCCCGAGTACACGCTGAGCCTGCCTGGCGTTGTCATCGGCCCGGCACGCGGTGTCGCGCATCGGGATGCGTGTTTGCGTGCCTTGGCGTTGTGGGGTAGGCCGGCGATGCCGGAAGCCGAAGGCGAAGTCACATGACCACTGCCACCATCGGCACCGAAGCGGCCGCCTTTGGCTCCGCCCGTGCGCTGACCCATCGCGAGCATGGCTGGCTGATCGCTCAGCTTGCCGTCGTGCTCGCGCCGCTGCTGCGTGCGCTGCCGCTGGTGACCTGCGCCGTGTTCGGCGTGCTGCTGCTCTGGCGCGCGCTGTTGTGGGTACGGCGCGCGCCGTTACCTGGCAAATGGGTGTTGGGGCTGACGGGCGTCGCCACGCTTGTCGTGACGCTGGCACTCGCCATGCGCACCGGCGGAAACATCGGGCGGGACTTGTCGGTGGCGCTGCTTGGTGCGTTTCTCGTGCTCAAGCTGATGGAATCGCACACGGTGCGCAACGGCGTGCTGGTTACGCAGTTGTGCTGTTTCCTGCTGCTCTCGCAGGTGCTGTTCGACCAGCCGCCGTGGCTGGCCGCCACCATGCTGGCAACCGTGGCGCTGCTGTTGCGCAACTGGCTGTTGCTGCTGCATCCGCAGGCGCTTGCGCGCGTGTCGCCGGCGCGAGTGCTGGCGCGCCTGGTGCTCATGGGTTTGCCGTGCGCGGCGGTGCTGTTCCTGCTGTTCCCGCGGCTGGATCATCCCCTGTGGCGCCTGCCGCAAACTGCCGACACCGCCGTCAGCGGCCTGTCGGACCGCATGGCGCCCGGCTCCGTCGGCCAGTTGATCCTCTCAGATGAGCTTGCCTTCCGCGTCGATTTTGTCGGCGCGCCGCCACCGCTCGACACGCTCTACTGGCGCGGCATGGTGCTGTGGCGTTTCGATGGCCAGACATGGACGGCCGCGTCGATGCGGCAACGTCCCGCAGCTGAAAGCGTACCCAATTCTGCGGACGCAACCGGCGGTGCGCCCGGCGTGTTCGACTACAACATTACGCTGGAACCGACGCGCCAGCGCTGGCTGTTTGCGCTCGATCGCGGCCAGTCGATCGAGGCGCGCGACGGCACCGGCCGCAGCATCGACGGCGAATTCATCAGCACGCAACCGGTCGACCAGCGTGTGCGGTATCACGCGCGCTCGCGGTTGCCGGAGCGCAATCGCGCCGACGACGCCCGCCCGCTCGACCCGCTCACGCAGCAGATGGCGCTGGCGTTGCCGCCGGGCAACGGCCAGGCGCGTGCGCTGGCAGCGCAATGGGCAGCGCTGCCGCCTGCAGAGCGCGTATCTGCCGCACTCAAGCTGTTTGGCAGCGCACCGTTTGCCTACACGCTTGAGCCGGAACCGCTGCAGGATCAGCAGATCGACGATTTCCTCTTCCGCACGCACCGCGGTTTCTGCGAGCACTACGCGGGCAGCTTCGTCTTCCTGATGCGTGCGGCGGGCGTGCCGGCGCGTGTGGTGGTGGGCTACCTCGGCGGTGAGGAGAACGCCGTGAGCGGCGACATCATCGTGCGCCAGTCCGATGCACATGCCTGGGCTGAGGTGTGGCTCGACGGGCGCGGCTGGGTGCGCGTGGACCCCACCGCCGCCGTCGCGCCGCAACGCGTCGAACGTGGCCTGGCCGCCGCCGTGCCCGCGAGTGAATTCCGCTCGCGCCGCGCAGAAGAACCCGGCTGGCTGCGCAGCGTGCGGTGGGGGCTGGATGGCCTGATCAGCGGCTGGAACAGCTGGGTGCTCGGCTATGACCGCAACCGCCAGGCGCGCCTGTTCGCGTGGCTGGGGCTCGATGCGGCGGACCCGCGCGCGGTGCTGTGGGGCGTGTCGGGTTTGTTCCTGCTCGCTGCGCTGCCGCTCCTCTGGCAGCAGCGCAAGCCCAAGCCGGACCCCGTGCAGGCCCAGTGGCAGCGCCTGTGTGATCGGCTGGCGCGGCATGGCTGCACGCGTGGGCCGGCGGAGGGCCCGATGGCCTACGCCGAGCGCGCTGCCGCGCAGTTTCCGCAAGCGGCGCAGGCATTGCGCAATGCCGCCGCAGGCTATGTCGCCTTGCGTTACGGGCGCGACGATGGCGATGCGCAGGCGCGTGCCCAGCGGTTCACGCAATGGCGCGAAGCCGTGACGCAAGTCCGGCTCGGCTGACGCGGCGCAGCGGTTGATCGGCTTAAACATCGCGCCCCAAAAAGCGGGCGCCCACGCGGTTGATCGAGCGCTCCGGTCATTCACTTGTGATGCTGCGTGATCGGCATTGCGCAAAGCATCGCGCTGCCGCAGCGCGCCCCAGGGCTTTCAATGCCGCGCCTGCCGGTTTTTCGAATGGCTTCGAGATAACACCGGGTCATGGATTTAACCCATTTTGGGTAATTTAGAGCAAAACCTTCAAACATAATCGTCCGAGCGCGTCAGCGCGCGAACCTTTGCGTCATGGTGACACCGCGTCCGGCGGGCATCTTCTGATGCAGATTGGCGTCATGACGAGGTTTTCGGCGTTTGACAATGTTTGCAATTGCCTTCGACTCGGTTAATAGACTGAACTTGAACGTGCCAGCAGGTTAATCGTGGGATGCACCGATAAAACACCGAGTAGGGCGGGGCTGCGCGCATTATCAAGCGCATATTTGAAACGGGAGGCAGACATGAAGACATTGCAACGAGGGACCCTGGTTTCGGCGGCCTTGGCCGGCCTGCTTGTGCTGGGCGGTTGCGCCAGTTCGGGCTCGGGCGATATGAGCGGCACTACTGGGAGCGGCGGAAGTTCGGCCAACAATGGCGGTGGCTCCGGTTCCAACGGTTCGGGTGGCACGACGACTACCGCGTCCACCACGCCCACCGGCGACGTGGCGAACAAGGGCGGCGGCGTGCTGACGGCCACGGGCAATGCCGTCAGCGGTCTCGGCTCTACCATCGGCGGCAGCAATCTACCGGGGGCATCGGCGCTGGGCAATGTGGTCGACAACGTAGGCAATACGGTGTCGGCTCTGGGCACCGGCGTGCAGTCGGGCCTGGGCAGCATCGGTACCAACCCGAATCCGATCGGCACCACGGTATCGAGCACTGGCAACGTGGTGACGCAAGTGGGCAACACCGTCGATGCCACGGGTGCGCTCGTCAGCAGTCTCGGGTCGGGGCCGCTGCAGCCGCTTTCGCCGGTCACGTCACCGGTGGGTGGCGCGGTTTCGCAGGTCGGGCAAGCGGTGGCCGGCGCGGGCGGTACGCTCGGCACGGCGCTGTCGACCGGGCCGGTAGAGCAGGTCACGCAGCAACTCAGTTCCGCTGTGGTACCGCTCACTTCGCAGGTGACCACCGCTACGCAGACGCTGGGTAACACGACAGGCCTGGGCGCTCCGGCAACCAACCTGCTGCAGACGGTGGGCGGCGGCGTAGCGAATGTGGGCACGTCACTGACGGCGACCAACGCGCCGGTCGTCTCCGGTTTGGGCGGTGTGGTCACGGCCACCGGCAACACGGTGGCCGCGCTGGGCGGGGTGACCTCCACGCCGGGCGGCGCAACGGCGGCCAACCCGCTGGCACCGATCACCGGCGCACTGGGCGGCGTGGGAGGCGGCAGCAATCCGCTGGGGGGTGTGACGGGTGCCTTGGGCGGTGCAGCCGGCGGCGGTACGACGGCAGGGGGTGCGACCGCGCCGGTCGGCTCGCTCGTCACCAGCGTCGGCACTTCGCTCACGTCCACCGGGGCTGCGACGCCGCTTGCGCCCGTCACGGGCGCTGTGGGTGGCGCACTGACCACAGTAGGCGGCGCGTTGCACCACTGAGCGGATGCAACATGGCGGGCCGGCCTGTGCGCTTGGCCCGTCATCGAGCCATTTCCGCCGCGTGCGCAACGGCTCGTACGCGTGTTCGTATGACGCGGCCCGCTGCTTTCGGCATACAGTACGCCTGACCGCGCGCTCTTCCGCGCGTATCAGGAGACTTCAATGATCCAGTACGCATTGTTCGCCCGACTCATTGCCAAACCGGGCAAGGAACAGGCAGTGGCCGATTTTCTTTCGGCCGGCCTGCAAATGGCCAACCAGGAAACCACCACCCCGATCTGGTTTGCGCTGCGCCTTGCGCCCAACGTATTCGGCATCTTCGATGCCTTTGCCAGTGAGGAAGACCGCCAAGCGCATCTGGACGGCCCGATCGCCAAGGCGCTCATGGCCAACGCGGCCGAGCTGCTGGCCTCGCCGCCCGAGATTGCGTCGATCGAGGTGCTCGGCCTGAAGAACACCGGCGCAACCTGAGTTCCGAGAGAAAAAAGAAACCGCCGCATCCAGCCGTCAGCCGGATGCGGCGGTTTTGCTTTGCATGCGTGGTCAGCCTTCAGCCCGGCACGCGCACCCAGCCTTCCATCAACACGCGCGCGCTGCGGCTCATGATGGCCTTGGTGACGGTCCATTCGCCGTCAACGAGCTTGGCTTCCGCGCCCACGCGCAGCGTGCCCGACGGATGCCCGAAGCGCACCGCGCCACGTTCTCCGCCGCCTGCCGCCAGGTTGACGAGCGTGCCAGGAATGGCCGCCGCCGTGCCGATGGCCACCGCTGCCGTGCCCATCATCGCGTGGTGCAGCTTGCCCATCGACAACGCACGCACCAGCAAGTCCACATCGCCTGCGCCGACTTTCTTGCCGCTCGATGCCACGTAGTCCTTCGGCGGCGCGACGAACGCCACCTTGGGCGTGTGCTGGCGCGTGGCGGCTTCTTCAATGCTCTTGATCAGCCCCATGCGCACGGCGCCGTGCGCGCGAATGGTCTCGAACATCGCCAGCGCCTTCGCATCGCCGTTGATGGCGTCCTGCAGCTCGGTGCCTGTGTAGCCGATGGCCTCTGCGTTGATGAAGATCGTCGGGATGCCCGCGTTGATCATCGTCGCCTTGAGCGTGCCCACGCCGGGCACCTCCAGGTCGTCGACGAGGTTGCCGGTGGGGAACATCGCACCGCCGCCGTCACCTTCCTCCTCGGCAGCCGGGTCGAGGAATTCGAGCTGCACTTCCGCCGCCGGAAAGGTCACGCCATCCAGTTCAAAGTCGCCCGTCTCCTGCACCGCGCCGTTGGTGATGGGCACGTGCGCAATGATGGTCTTGCCGATGTTGGCCTGCCAGATGCGCACGATGGCGGTGCCGTTCTGCGGCACACGGCTTGCATCGACCAAGCCGTTGCTGATGGCGAACGGCCCGACCGCTGCGGAGAGGTTGCCGCAGTTGCCCGACCAGTCGACAAACGGCTTGTCGATGGAGACCTGACCGAACAGGTAGTCCACGTCATGATCCGGGCGCGTGCTCTTGCTGAGGATGACCGTCTTGCTGGTGCTCGACGTGGCGCCGCCCATGCCGTCGATCTGCTTGCCGTACGGGTCGGGGCTGCCAATCACGCGCATGAGCAAGGCGTCACGAGCAGCGCCGGGCTGCTGCGCTGCCGGCGGCAGGTCCTGCAGACGGAAGAAGACGCCCTTGCTGGTGCCGCCACGCATGTAGGTCGCGGGAATCTTCACCTGTGCGGGGTGGCTCATGCGGCCTCCTTGTTCGATTCCAGGAAGTCCTGCGCAAATCGCTGCAGCACACCGCCGGCTTCGTAGATCGAGACTTCCTCATCGCTGTCCAGGCGGCACGTGACGGGCACTTCCACGCGTTCGCCGTTCTTGCGGTGGATGACGAGCGTGAGGTCGGTGCGCGGTTTGCGCTCGCCGATCACGTCAAAGGTTTCGGTGCCGTCAATGCCGAGCGTCAGGCGCGTGGTGCCGGGCTTGAACTCCAGCGGCAACACGCCCATGCCGATCAGGTTCGTGCGGTGGATGCGCTCGAAGCCTTCGGCCACGATGGCCTCCACGCCGGCCAGCCGCACGCCCTTGGCGGCCCAGTCGCGCGAGCTGCCCTGGCCGTAGTCGGCACCGGCAATCACGATCAGCGGTTGCTTGCGGTCCATGTAGGTTTCGATCGCTTCCCACATGCGCGTCACCTTGCCTTCGGGCTCGATGCGTGCCAGCGAGCCCTTCTTCACCGCGCCGTCCACCACGGCCATTTCGTTGATGAGCGTCGGGTTGGCAAACGTCGCGCGCTGGGCGGTCAGGTGATCGCCGCGGTGCGTGGCGTACGAGTTGAAGTCCTCTTCCGGCAGGCCCATCTTGGCGAGGTATTCACCGGCGGCGCTGCTGGCCAGAATGGCGTTGGACGGCGAGAGGTGATCGGTCGTGATGTTGTCGCCAAGCACCGCCAGCGGGCGCAAGCCCTTGAGCGTGCGCTCACCGGCCAGCGCGCCTTCCCAGTATGGCGGGCGGCGGATGTAGGTGCTCTGCGGGCGCCAGTTGTACAGCGGGCTCACGTTGGCAACGGATGCGCTGCGCTGCTCGAACATCGGGATGTACACCTTGCGGAACTGCTCCGGCTTGACCGAGGCGCGCACGATGGCGTCGATCTCTTCGTCGGTCGGCCACAGGTCTTTGAGCAGAATGGGCTTGCCGTTGGCATCGGTGCCGAAGCTGTCACGCTCGATGTCGAAACGCACGGTGCCGGCAATCGCGTAGGCCACCACCAGCGGCGGCGAGGCGAGGAACGCCTGCTTGGCATACGGGTGGATGCGGCCGTCGAAGTTGCGGTTGCCCGACAACACGGCGGTGGCGTACAGGTCGCGGTCGATGATCTCTTGCTGGATCTTCGGGTCCAGCGCACCGCTCATGCCGTTGCAGGTCGTGCACGCAAACGCAACGATGCCGAAGCCCAGCTTCTCCAGTTCGTGCTTCAGGCCGGCTTCTTCCAGATACAGCTCCACGGCCTTGGAGCCCGGCGCCAGCGAGCTTTTCACCCACGGCTTGCGGGTCAGGCCCAGGCGATTGGCATTGCGCGCCAGCAGCGCTGCGGCAATCACGTTGCGCGGGTTGCTGGTGTTGGTGCAGCTCGTGATGGCGGCGATGATGACCGCGCCATCGGGCATCTGGCCCGGCGTCTCTTCCCACTTGCCGGCGATGCCCTTGGCGGCCAGGTCGGTCGTTGCCACACGCGCGTGCGGGTTGGACGGGCCGGCCATGTTGCGCACTACGCTCGACAGATCGAAGCGCAGCACGCGTTCGTATTCGGCGTTCTTGAGCGTGTCGGACCACAGGCCTGCGGTCTTGGCATACGTCTCCACCAGCTTGACCTGTTCGTCGGTGCGGCCGGTCAGGCGCAGGTAGTCGAGCGTGTTGTCGTCAATCGAGAACATTGCCGCGGTGGCGCCGTACTCGGGGGCCATGTTGGAAATGGTGGCGCGGTCGCCCAGCGTCAGCTTGGAAGCGCCTTCGCCGTAAAACTCGAGGTAGGCGCCCACCACCTTCTGCTTGCGCAGGAATTCGGTCAGCGCCAGCACGATGTCGGTGGCGGTGATGCCGGGCTGGCGCTGGCCGGTCAGCTCCACGCCGACGATGTCCGGCAGGCGCATCCACGAGGCGCGGCCGAGCATCACGTTTTCGGCTTCCAGGCCACCCACGCCGATGGCGATCACGCCCAGCGCATCCACGTGCGGCGTGTGGCTGTCGGTGCCGACGCAGGTGTCGGGGTAGGCCACGCCGTCGTGCGCCTGGATGACGGGCGACATCTTCTCCAGGTTGATCTGGTGCATGATGCCGTTGCCCGCCGGGATCACGTCGACGTTCTTGAACGCGAGCTTGGTCCAGTCGATGAAGTGAAAGCGGTCTTCGTTGCGGCGGTCTTCAATGGCGCGGTTCTTGGCGAAGGCATCCGGGTCGAAGCCGCCGCATTCCACGGCCAGCGAGTGGTCGACGATCAACTGCACGGGCACCACCGGGTTGACCTTGGCGGGGTCGCCGCCCTGGTCTGCAATGGCGTCGCGCAGGCCGGCGAGGTCGACCAGCGCGGTTTGGCCCAGGATGTCGTGGCAGACCACGCGCGCCGGGAACCAGGGGAAGTCCAGATCGCGTTTGCGCTCGATGAGTTGCTTGAGCGAGTCGGTGAGCGTGGTCGGGTCGCAGCGGCGGACCAGATTCTCGGCGAGGACGCGGGAGGTGTAGGGGAGCTTGTCGTAGGCGCCCGGTTGGATGGCTTCCACAGCCTCACGTGCGTCGAAGTAATCGAGCTTTGTGCCGGGGAGCGGTTTGCGGTGGGTGGTGTTCATGGTAGTGGTACATCCCTTGTTTCATCCCCTGCCGGGGCTGACTCACTTTCTTTGTCTTGCCAAAGAAAGTAAGCAAAGAAAGGCGCGCCCGATGCGGCGACCCCTCCTTGAATTTATGTCGCAAGGAGGAGAAGGGGAAAACTCGCTGCGCTCAGACAGTCCCCCTTCTTTTTTCCTCCTTGCAACAAAAATTCAAGGCGCCGCATAGGGCAGGAACGTCAAAGGCCAACCGTCTGAGTGCGTGCGGTGGCGTTCTCTTACGGGCGTTTGCCGATCGGTACGAACTTCAGGTCGTCGGGGCCGGTGTAGTTGGCGCTCGGGCGGATGATCTTGTTGTCGATGCGTTGCTCGATGATGTGCGCGGCCCAGCCGGACGTCCGCGCGATCACGAACAGCGGGGTGAACATCGCGGTCGGCACGCCCATCATGTGGTACGACACGGCGCTGAACCAGTCCAGGTTGGGGAACATCTTCTTGATGTCCCACATCACGGTTTCCAGGCGCTCGGCAATGTCGAACATCTTGGTGTTGCTGGCTTCCTTCGACAGCTTGCGCGCCACTTCCTTGATGACCTTGTTGCGCGGGTCGGACACGGTGTACACCGGGTGGCCGAAGCCGATCACGACTTCCTTGGCTTCCACGCGGCGGCGGATGTCGGCTTCGGCCTCGTCCGGGGTGTCGTAGCGCTTCTGGATTTCGAAGGCGACTTCATTGGCGCCGCCGTGCTTCGGGCCGCGCAGTGCGCCGATCGCGCCGGTGATGGCCGAGTAGATGTCCGAGCCCGTGCCCGCAATCACGCGGCCGGTAAACGTCGATGCGTTGAACTCGTGCTCGGCATACAGGTTGAGCGAGACGTGCATGGCATCGACCCACGACTGCGACGGTTCAACGCCATGCAGCAGGTGCAGGAAGTGGCCGCCGATGGAGTCGTCGTCGGTTTCGACTTCGATGCGCTTGCCGTTGTGGCTGTAGTGGTACCAGTACAGCAGCATCGAGCCCAGCGATGCCATCAGGCGGTCCGCGATGTCGCGTGCGCCGGGGGTGGCGTGGTCGTCCTTTTCGGGCAGCACGGTGCCCAGCACCGACACACCGGTGCGCATCACGTCCATCGGGTGGGCGGAGGCGGGCACCCATTCCAGGGCGGCCTTCACGTTAGCGGGCAGGCCGCGCAATGCCTTCAGCTTGGCCTTGTAGGCAGCAAGTTCCGCCTTGTTGGGCAGCTTGCCGTGCACCAGCAGGTGGGCGACTTCTTCAAACTCGCACGCCCCGGCCAGGTCGAGGATGTCGTAGCCGCGATAGTGCAGGTCATTTCCGGTGCGGCCAACGGTACACAGGGCGGTATTGCCGGCCGTCACGCCCGACAGGGCCACGGATTTCTTCGGCTTGAAAGCGCCGGCGTTCGGCGTGCTGTTATCGGCTTCGCTCATGGTGGTGGTCTCCTTGGATGCGTTGAGTCTGTAGGCGTTATTTCTGTGCGGCAAACAGCGCGTCGAGCTTGTCTTCGTACGCGTGGTAGCCGAGATATTGGTATAGATCGGCGCGCGACTGCATGGTTTCCACAGCCGCCTTCTGCGTGCCGTCACGCATCACCGTTTGATAGAAGTTGAGCGCCGCTGCGTTCATTGCGCGATAGGCGCCGCAGCAGTACAGCGCAATGTCCACGTTGGCGCTGCGCAGTTCGTCGGTGGTAAAGAGCGGCGTGCTGCCGAACTCGGTCAGGTTGGCCAGGATGGGCACTTTTACAGCGGCCTTGAAGCGGCGGTAGTCGTCCAGCGTCTTCATGGCTTCCGGAAAGATCATGTCGGCGCCCGCTTCCACGTAGGCGACGGCGCGCTCGATGGCGGCGTCGATGCCTTCGGAGGCGGCGGCATCGGTGCGGGCCATGATGACGAAATCGTCATCGGTGCGGGCATCCACGGCGGCCTTCACGCGGTCGACCATTTCGTCGGTGGAAACGACTTCCTTGCCGGGGCGATGACCGCAGCGTTTCTGGCCAACCTGGTCTTCCAGGTGCACGGCGGCCACACCCGCCTTGATGAACGAGCGAATGGTGCGCGCAATGTTGAAGGCGCCGCCCCAGCCGGTGTCGATGTCGACCATCAACGGAATCTGCACGGCGTCGGTGATGCGGCGGGCGTCGATCAGCACGTCTTCCATCGTGCTGATGCCCAGGTCCGGAATGCCCAGCGAGTTGGCCGCCACGCCGCCGCCCGACAGGTACACGGCCTTGAAGCCGGTCTGCTCGGCCATCTTGGCAGCGTAGGCGGTAATGGCGCCCACCACTTGCAGCGGTTGGGATTCGGCCACGGCAGCACGGAACTTGGCGCCGGCGCTGGTGGGGTGTCGATGGGTTGTGCTCATGTGTGGCTCCAGAAAGATTGGCCTAAGAGAGCAGGAAGCGGGCCACCCAATCGAGTGGACGTAACCCCTTGATTTGTATGGATGTGACGTTACCGCCCGGGCGCACACCATTTCAAAGATGAAATATGTGATTTCAATATGGAAATGCGCGGCGCATAATGCTGGGACTGCCGTTTTTTAGCCGCGCCGCACCATGAGCCCCACTGCACCCGACCTGACCGACCGCCCCCGCATCTGGGCTTGCGGCATCAGCCGCCTGAGCGATCTCTTCCTCGATATTGCCGCCGAGTACAACGACCGCGCCGAGCTGCGCGTCATCACACGCGGCTTTGAAGACATCGTGCGCGAGATCGACGCCGCTGGCGCCGAGCGGCCCGACGTGGTGGTGGCGGGCGGCTCCAACGGCGCCTATCTGAAGCCGCGCCTGTCGCAGCCGGTGGTCGTCATCAACCCGACGGGCTTTGACGTGATGCATGCGCTGGCCCGCGCCCGGCGCGACGCGGAATCGGTGGCGCTCGTCACCCACGGCGACACGCCCGAGGAGGTGCGCCGCTTTGTCGCCGCCTATGGCATGGACGTGGTGTTTGCCTCGTACACCTCGCGCCAGGGCGCGGAGAGTTGCGTGCTGGACCTGCGCGACCGCGGCGTGGGTGTGGTGGTTGGCCCCGGTCTGGTGACGGACCTGGCAACGCAGGCGGGCATGAACGCCGTGTTCCTGTATTCGCGGGACTCTGTGCGTGCGGCATTCGATACCGCGCTGGAAGTCGTACAGGCCACGCGCCGCGAAACCCTGCGCCGCCAGCGGTTGGACAACCTGCTGCAGCATCTGCGTGACGGTGTGGTCGCGCTGGATGCGCAGGGTCGCGTGGAGGCCATCAACCAGCGGCTGGCCACGGCGTTGGGCATCGAGGCCAAGCAGGCCATCGGGCAACCGCTGCTCAGCATTGCGCCCAACCTGCTCGGCTTGCTGCCCGATACCGACGGCGACACGCTGGGCACCGTGCAGGGCGTGAACTACGTCATCCACCGTGGCCCGCTCACGAGCACCGGCACCGGCGCCGCAGAAGGCACGGTGTTCACCTTCCAGGAATCCCGCGCGGTGGAGCGGCTGGACCGCACGCTGCGCTCACGCCAGCGCCCGCAGCAGTTCAGCGCGCGCTATCGGCTCGAAGACCTGGTGGGCGAATCGCTGGCGATGGAACGCGTGCGTACGCTGATACGCCGCTATGCCAAATCCGACGCCACCGTGCTCGTGCTGGGCGAATCCGGCACGGGCAAGGAGATGGTCGCGCAGGGGATGCATCAGCTCAGCGCGCGGCGCGATTTTCCATTCGTCGCCATCAACTGCGGCGCGTTTCCCGAAGCGCTGCTGGAAAGCGAACTGTTCGGCTACGAAGAGGGCGCCTTCACCGGCGCGCGCAAGGGCGGCAAGACGGGGCTGATTGAAGCCGCGCACCGCGGCACACTGTTTCTCGATGAAATCGGCGAGATGCCGCTGCCGCTGCAAAGCCGCCTGCTGCGCGTATTGCAGGAGCGCGAGGTGGTGCGGCTGGGTTCCACCGAGCCCACCCGCGTCGATATTCGCGTGGTGGCCGCCACGCATCGCGCGCTGACGGACGCCGTGCAAGCCGGCACCTTCCGCGCGGACCTGTACTACCGCCTCAATATCCTGAGCATCGCGCTGCCCCCACTTCGCGAACGCCCCGACGACGTGATGCCCCTGGCTGTTGAACTGCTCGTGCAGGCCGCGCGCCGCGATCCGCGCCTGCTGCTGCGCATTGCCGACACGGAAGAGGCTGCCCGCGTGCTGGCCGGTGTTGCCGAGCCGCTGCGGCGCTACGCCTGGGCCGGCAATGTGCGCGAACTGCAGAGCGTGGTCGAGCGGATTGCCGTTGAACTGGCTTACACCGAAGACGCCAGCGCCGTCACGCAAGACGTGCTGCGGCTGATTGCACCCGAAGTGTTTGCCCACGCCACGCCGGGCAAACCGGCCGCATTGACGCTGCGCGAGCGCAGCAGGGGCGTTGAAGCAGAAGAGATACGCGCAGCGCTGGCGGCCCACGGCGGCGATCGGGATGCCGTATGTGCCGCGTTGGGGATCAGCAAGACGACGTTGTGGCGGCGGTTGCAAGAGGTGGCTTCGATACGGTAATTCGCTCGCTCCAGCGCTGCCCACCGGCACCGCCGCGACACGTCGGTCAACGTGACGCTATGCAGAGTGTCAAAGCAGGGAGCGAAGCAACGTCAGCCCGCCGATGCCAGCTACAACGCTGAGCAACGAGTTTCGCCACATCAGATAGGTCAAGGCAACACCACAGAGCGCGATCAATTCCACGCCAAGCTGGCTGGGCATCATGCTACCTGCAAGCGCGTTCGCAACAAGGATGACCATCACGCAGAGCGGTAATTCGCGATTGAGTTGCGTAACCGCTCGGCTGCGTAGCACATCGCGGTTGATCATCAACGGCGATGCCCTGAGAAGGATCGTCAGTGCGCTCATGATGCCGACTGCGATCCATTGTTCAATACTGCTCATTACGTGACGCTCCTTCAGGATGCTTCCACTGCGTTACCGCGGACAAGTGCGCGCGCCAACAGCGTCGCCAGTCCGAATCCGAGGGCCGTGATCAATAGATAGTTCGTCGCCAGTCGCGTCGCTGCAAAGTAAGCCAGTACGCCTATCAGCGCCGGAGCCAATCTTCTCTGCGATAGGTACTGTTCGATGGCGAGGATGGTGAACAGTGACGGCAGCGCGAAGTCCAGGTTGGGAATCCAATCCGCAACCTTTTGTCCGAGCAGCACACCAAGGGCGGTTCCCGCGATCCAATAGACGTGATGGATCAACGTCACTGCCATGGCGAATTGCTGCCGCTTATCTGTGGGAAGGGTAGTAAGAACGGAGTAGTTCTCGTCGGTTAGCGCTGCAACGATATAGGCCCGGTGCCAGGGCCGCGCAGGCAGGTGCTCAATCAGCGGGATGGCGTAGAGAACATGGCGCAGGTTGATCAGCAGCGTGGTCATGGCAAATGTGCCGAGCCCCGTGGCGACACTCAATAACGGCACCGCCGCAAATTGAAGTGCGCCGGCAAAGATAAAGACGCTCATTGCAATCACTACAGCGGGTGACAATCCCGCTTGCGTGGCCAGGACGCCAAAAGCAAATCCTGTGGGCAAATAGGCCATCCCCACTGTTGTGGTCAGTCGGAGAAGAACGCCCCAGTCAGATGCCTGCGTGGCCGAGCGCCCCTCATTTCGCCGGTGCGACACGGGAGGTCTCCGATTCCTTGTACAGGGAGAACGACTTGATAAGCGGGCGAATCGCTTCTTCACGGCCAAACAGCGCAATGCAGATCACCTTGTTATGCTCAGGAGTCGCAGCCAGCGTTGCTGCCTGCTGACTCTCAGCGCTGGCGCCGATCATGGAGTCAATGAAGATGTTGTGCGGGATGCCTGTGTCGCGCAGGGCGCAAATCAACTTCTCCAGGGCCGATGAGCGTTTCGCTCGCAGTACGATGGCAGGAAACTCGCTGATGTGGCTTTCCGACGAAAAGGCCGGGCTCGGATATGCCAACAGCTTCCATGCGTCCCGATTGTTCGATCCTATGAGCCCCAGCACGGCGTGCGCGACGGCATTGATGATCGTAGGGCCAGGAAACTCCGAGTTCACGACGATCACGGTCTTACTTGTGTTGTCTGCGTATGCCATCTTATTCAGCTGCGACGAGAAGTTGTTGATCAGCGTGTGTAGCCGGCGTTTTGCCTGCCGACCTTGAAGGGGCAGGCTGTGCGGATTCAAGCCAGCGGAATTGATGTTCGATCATGTTCGAGATGCCCCACAATTCCCGTTTGGCAAAGCCGGGCCGGTCGCCACAGGCAATTGCGGCTTGACGCAGGTATAGGCTCCGCGGCCAATGTCGGGAATTCTGACCCGCAAGATGTGCGAGGTGATGCCAATCGTGGGCGGGCAAGTCCGAGACAAGGCACCCAAGCCGGACAGGTGCGTGGACAATTAACATGCGCACGCTCCACATCGCAATTTGTGCTGTGTGGCGCAGCGTTCCAATCAGGCCGTTGCCGGACCGCTTGGGGTAGAGCTCCCCGCAAAATCGTCCCCAACAACGGGCTGCATAAGCGTCCCAATCGGTCGGGGCTGATCCTGCGACATCCCACGCGTGTTCGGTTAGGAACTGGAGCAGGGCGCTGATGTGGTACAGAATCGTCATGGGAATGAACACCGCAATCAGATACGCCTTCAGACCTAGCAGAAAGGCGAGCACAAGATGCACGCCAACCATAGTCCATGCCAGCGCGAGCTCATAACTCTTCTTCTGGATCAGAATCGATTTCAGGCGTGCTTGAAGGAAGAGTGCGTGGAAAGCGGGGCTAAGGACGGTGATCCAAAGCGTTTGCCATAACTCTTTCCTCGTTCGGCCAGGTATAAATCCAAGCTGCGCCAGGAATGCGGCATCCGCGTCTTGCTTTGTGGTGAAAATATCTGCGTTATGATGCGCAAGATGTTCTTTCTTATACTCTCGGCCATTTTGTACAAAAATGATCGAAGGAATCAGCTTGGCATAGACATTATTTAGTGCTGTGCTGTAAAAAAGACGATTGTGAATGGCGTGGTGCAAGTGAGTGACCTGCAATTTGCGCAGAATTCCAACTAGAACGATCCAAAGCGCAAAGATAATAGGCCATGCGGCCGGGGTATCCCATTCTGCAAGTGAAGCGAGAATTTGAATGGCAAGAATGCCAATCAACGGCGTGATTGCAATATCCGCTGTCTTTGGAAAGAAATATGATTTTTCTGATTCCTTGAGTGGTTTCCCAGTGAGCCACGTGAGAATTGGTTGCAATAAATCTGGAACCCTGTTCATTGATTCGCGAACACCCTTTTGGAACATTTTGTCCCCCTATTAATCGTTTGGTTTGATGCGGAAATGCGTGGGGGCGATAATAGTGCACTGTCGAAAAAGCGGATTTTTGTTTGCAAAATTCAATTATTCTGTTGCTCATTTGAGGCGTTATTGGTTCTTCATGTTTTGATTATTGCGTTGCAAGGGCTAGCCTGCTAAGTGTCAATAAGCGAGCAAGTGGATCGATGCGGACGCCGTCGATAAGCTCGACACAGTGACGTAAGCCACGCCGCCCACGGCGGCGATCGGGATGCCGTATGTGCCGCGTTGGGGATCAGCAAGACGACGTTGTGGCGGCGGTTGCAGATGGGCTAGATCAAAATTGACCAGCGTAGGTGGTTGCGGTCGACCGGCGCGATGACTATCGTGCAATCCTCCATCGAGCCTCATTGCGTGTCGACAGGCGCGCGACCAAGAAGGTCAACACCATGGCACAACAAAGCTGCCCCCACATCATTCTCGCCAGCCTCACGCTTGCTGGCGGGTCGCGCTATCCGTCTGCCCTGGGCCATCTCGTCCGGACGGCCGCTGTTGCGGCGTATCTGGCAAACGTTTTGGAGCTGGACGACGCGGAACAGCGGCACATCTATCTTGTGGCGCCCGTGCACGACATCGGCAAGCTGGGCATTCCGGATGACGTCCTGCTCAAGCCCGCCGCCCTGACCGACGCAGAGCACGAGATCATGCAACGGCACTCCAACATCGGTGCCGACCTGCTTGCAGGGACGGCCGACCCGATCCTGCAGTTGGCAGCCAGCGTCGCGCGCCATCATCACGAGCATTTCGACGGCAGCGGCTATCCGGCCGGCCTCGCGGGGGAAGACGTCCCGCTTGCCGCGCGCATCGTGGCCGTTGCCGATGCGTTTGACGCCATGCTGGAGCCGCGCGTTTACCGCGAAGGGATGTCGGAGGATGACGCGGTCGGTGCGGTGGCAGACCAGAGTGGCCGGTACTTTGACCCCACGCTGGTGGAATGCTTCCTGAAGAACGTGCTGGGGGTTCGGCGCGCTCGTGCTGCTGCAGAAAGCCTGGTGCAGCAGTACGGCGACGTGTCGGGCGTCATCCGGTTCTATGGAGCTCGAGACCAATCGCCGGCATTCCTGAGGTATATCCAAACGCTTTGACAAGCAGCGCGCGGCGCAGCGCATAGTTGCTGACAGCGCATGCTCGGGGCGACGAAACGCCGTCCGTGGCAATCATTCCAGACGGGGCGAAGCTCTTCGCGCGGATGCTTGCCGCGACACCGAATTTGGCGGAATCCACTCGTGCAGCGCAAGGCGACATAACCCTTTGGACGGCTTTTCGCTTGGGCCGGAACCGTGGAAAATCGCGCTCCAACCCCGCTCGCCAACCTGTAGTTCGGAATGACAGAAAACAATCCCTCGGAGACCGCCCGGCACGCCCTCAAGCTGCTGGCCTCACGCAGGTTGGCGCCCACGCCAGACAACTTCGCCTCGATCTATTACGAAATCGCCGGCAACAAGCCCGACGCAGACCCCCCGGATGCCGAGCGGATGGCGCTCGTGCGTGAGTTGCGCGAGCAGCTTGCGCGCACGGTCGAATGCTGTCTGCCAGTGCTCGGTGAAGACGATGCCAGCATCGGCCCCGCGGCCTGGGCGCTGATCCGGGCCTGCCGGTCCGAATTCGAAGGCCTTGGCAGCCTGAACGGCAAGCTCTCGACGTTCAACCACCGGCTCTCACTCGCGGCGGAAGATCAGAGCGAGATCCGTCGGGCGCTGCTGAGCCTGCTGCAACTGGTGTTTGAGAACATCGCCGAGCTGTCGTTGGACGACCGTTGGCTGCGCGGCCAGATCGAAGCCCTGATGAAGGCCAGCGAGGCCCCCGTCAGCCTGCGCCGGCTGGACGATCTGCGGCGCCGCCTCATGGAGGTGATCCAGAAGCAAAGCTCGCTGAAGTCGAAGTCGATCGAAGCCCAGGAAGAAATGAAGCGGCTGCTGGCCGCCTTCATGGAGCGCCTGTCCGTTGCCGCTGAAACCTCGGGCGAGCATCACCGCCAGATGGAAGCCTGCGCCAAAAAGATTGAATCGGCCAACAGCATCGCCGAGATTGCACCGGCCATTCAGGATGCGCTGTCGGCCACCCGCTGGATGTCGCTGGAGTCGGCCCGCAACCGCGACGTGCTGTCGGCGATGAAGGTCAAGGCCGAAGAGGCCGCCGCCGAGGTGGCGCAACTGCGCAAGGCGCTCGACATGGCATCGGCGTCGGCGCGTCACGATCTGCTGACGGGCGCGCTCAACCGCAAGGGTCTGGAAGAGGCGCTGGAGCGCGAAGTTGCCCGCGCGGCCCGCCAGAACACGGCACTCTGCATCGCGTTCCTGGACATCGACGACTTCAAGTCGATCAACGATACGCACGGCCACAGCTTTGGTGACGATGCGCTGTCGCACCTGGCCCAGGTGGCCCGCGAATCGATGCGACCGCAAGACACGCTCGCCCGCTTTGGCGGCGAGGAATTCGTGATCCTGATGCCGGACACGTTGCTGGAAGAGGGCGTGCAGACCATCGTCCGCCTGCAGCGCGCGCTCACGCAGCGCTTCTTCGCGGCGGGCGACACCCGGCTGTTCATCACCTTCTCTGCCGGGGTGGCGGAAGTCGGTAAGAACGAACCGCCCATGGCAGCCATCCAACGCGCCGACCGCGGCATGTATCAGGCCAAGCGCGCCGGCAAGAACAAGGTGGTCAGCGTCTGAGCGTGCCGACTACCTGTCGCGATCAACCCAGCATCGATAGCGCATCCGCCAGCGACAGCACCGTCGTGCGCGATTCAAACGCCGTCGCAAAAAGGTGCTCGTGCACGATCGGGTCCGGGTCGTAGCAGCAGTCCTTCACGGTGAACAGGCGGTAGTCCGCATCGCTTGCATGCGCAATGGAAGACAGCATCACGCCCGTTGACGCAACCCCCACCATGATCAAGGTATCGATGCCACGGGCGGAGAGCCGCACCTGCAGATCGGTTCCGTAGAAGACGCTGGCGCGGTGCGCGATGATGATCGACTCATCGGGCTGCCGGCCGAGTTCCGGCGAGATGCGGTCTTCAACGAACAGCCCCAGCCGCTTGACGCCTTGCCCGTTCTTGTTCAACGGGCTGACTTCCGGATAGCCGGGGCTGAAGTGGAACTTCGCAAAATAGACGCTGATGCCCGTGGCCCGCGCCGCGTCGCACAGCTTGCGGGTGTTGGCGAGTAGCGCAGGCGCGACCGACGGGAACAACGCCATGATGTCGGTCTGGTAGTGCATGACCAACAACGCCGTTTGCTTGGGAACAAGCGCGAATGTCGACATAGGGCTACGCGATGACGGATGGGGGGCGGTCGACTCTATCACGGGCACCTGTGTGGATTGGCCACAGTCGACCACGCCTTCCGTTGCGGGCCGGCGCAAGGTTAGCCGCGTCGGATCACGCTGCGTGTCATCAAGGCGCACGACGAAGCCGCCTTGCGCCCCGTCCTATAATCTCCGCTTCCGCGACCCCCACATCCCCAGCATCATGTTTTCTCCTCTCCACATCGCAGATCGATCAGCGCGTCGGGCCAGGAGACTCTGGGCGAACTACGGCATCTTCTGGCTCGGTGCCGTTCTCGTGGGTCTCGTGTCCGTCGCCTACGCCAAGCTGATCGATGTTGGCTTCGAGCTTTTCCGGAACATGGTGTCGCACGCGCTCTGGCTGCCGATCGTCATCACGCCGGTGGGGGCGGCACTGGCCATCTGGCTGACGCGCCAGTTCTTTCGCGGTGCCGAGGGCAGTGGCATTCCGCAGGTGATTGCGACGCTCGAGGATGGGCGGCTCTCCAGTTCGCTGCTCTCCCTGCGCATCATGCTCGGCAAGATCGTCGTCTCGTTCCTGGGCATCTTCTGCGGCTTTACGATTGGCCGTGAGGGGCCCACGGTGCAGATCGGCGCATCGCTCATGTACGCCATGCGGCGGGGCTATCGTCGAAGCAGCAAGCATATCGAACGGCAACTCACGCTTGCGGGCGCTGCGGCCGGGCTGGCTGCCGCGTTCAACACGCCACTGGCGGGTGTCGTGTTCGCCATTGAAGAACTGACGCGCAGCTTTGTTGCCCGCAACAGCGGCACGCTCATCACGGCCATCATTTTTTCCGGCGTGGTCGCTTTGGGCTTGCAGGGCAACTATCTGTACTTCGGACGCATCCAGGCCATTGGGCAATTTCATCTGGCGCTGGTGCCTGTGGTGATTGCCGCCAGCGCCATCTGCGGTGTGGCGGGCGGCGTGTTCTGCTGGCTGCTGCTCAACATACCCCGCTGGATGCCTGCGCGGCTGGTTGACCTCCGGCAAGCGCAACCGGTGTGGTTCGCCTTCCTTTGCGGAGTCGCCATTGCTCTGATTGGCCTTGTGTCAGGCGGCATCACGTTCGGCAGCGGTTATGCAGAAGCGCGGGGCCTGCTGGAGACCCATCAGGCGCTCTCCCCGTTCTACGCGGTGCTCAAGTTCTGCGCGCTGATCGCGTCGTACCTGTCCGGCATTCCGGGCGGCATCTTCGCGCCGTCGCTGGCCATTGGTGCGGGGCTTGGCAACATCATGTCGCTCGTGACATCGGCGATCCCGCTGCCCAGTCTTGCCGCGCTCTGCATGGTCGGCTACCTGGCGGCGGTCACGCAGTCGCCCATCACGTCGTTTGTGATCGTGATGGAGATGATCGACGGCCACGAGATGGTCTTGCCGCTCATGGCTGTGGCGTTGCTGTCGAGCCAGGTATCGAAGGCGCTGACGCCGTCGTTCTATCACACGCTTGCGCATCGGTTTCGTGCGTTGGTGTCGCGCCCGGCGGCGTAGAAAACCCAGCCCGGAACAGCGCCGCACGCAGCGTCGCTGCTCCGGTTTCAGCACCCGGCAACGTCACCCCCGCCGCGCCGCCTCAATCGCCGCGATGTCGATCTTGCGCATCGTCATCATCGCGTCGAAGGCGCGCTTGGCCGCTGCGTGGTCCGGATCGGTATAGGCCGCAGTGAGCGCGCGCGGCGTGATCTGCCACGACAGGCCCCACTTGTCCTTGCACCAGCCGCAGGCGCTTTCCTGTCCGCCGTTGCTGACGATGGCGTTCCACAGCCGATCGGTCTCGGCCTGGTCATCGGTGGCAATCTGGAACGAGAACGCCTCGCTGTGCTTGAACTGCGGGCCGCCGTTCAGCCCCAGGCACGGAATGCCCGCCACGGTGAACTCCACCGTCAGCACGTCGCCCTCCTGGCCGGCGGGGTAGTTGCCCGGCGCGCGGTGCACGGCGGTGACGTTGCTGTCTGGGAAAGTCTGGGCGTAGAAGTTGGCCGCGTCCAGCGCATCGCGGTCGTACCACAGACAGATCGTGTTCTTGCTGACCATGCGTGTCTCCTCACCGGGCGGGCGCCGGCATGTGCGGTCGAGGCGGTCCACAGGTTGCGCGCCCGTGATGTGACGTGGATGCCTTTGCCACTGCCGTGGCTTGCACGCACTCACATTCCTACGCTTGCGACGGGTACTGATTCTCGTAGGTTTGACGCCCGCGTTGAGTGTTCAATGAATGCCGCCAAAACAGCATTTACGCATTTGGAACTCTAGGCAATGAACGTATAGTGCGTGCCCATGAAACGAGACCTGTTTGCTGAACTGAAAGAAGGAATGGATGCGCTTGCCGCAGAACGCGAAGGCAAGGCGACTCTCCCAAAAACTCAAGGCGGGTAAGCCTGAGCCGGTGGAGGTAAATTCGAGCCCCGAAACCCTGCAGATGCCAGACGACGTCTAATACGACGCCCCAACAAAAAAGCCGCCCCAAAGGCGGCTTTGTTCTTTTGGTAGAGCCTCTCAGCTCGCCCCACCCGTTGTCGAACTGGCGGGTTCGGACGCAGGTGCCGGGTTCGGTGCTGCTGCGGGTGCAGGCGCAGGCGGCGTAGTCACCGCAGGCGCCGATGCCGGTGCAGCTTCAGCAGGCGCCTTCGGTGCCGGCGTAGCCGCCGGAGCCGAAGCCGGCGCCGCCACCGGCACAGGCGGCGCGGCTGGCGTGGGCACCACGGGCGTCGTCATCTTCATGGGCTCGCCTTGCGGCGTAGGCGCGGGTTCGGGCAGCGGGGCCACGTGTTCCTTCTCCGCCGCCTTGGCCACCTTGTGGTCCTTGCGGGCGGGGTCGATCTTCAGGAAGTGGTCGACCAGGTTGAAGTAGCGCTCGTAAAACACCCCAGCCGGAATCGTCTCGCTGGCCACCTTCACCATCGAATCGTCTCCCGAGCCGATGGGCAGCGACACCGAGCCCAGGATGCTCAACCCCACGCTTGCCGACGTGCTCGTCTTCTTGAGCGTGTAGCGGTCTTGCACCGCGTTCACATAGGCCGTGCTGGACGTGCCGTCTGCATTGGCCTCTGCGCACACCACGTGGAACGAGATCACCACGTGCGAATCGTTGCTCGGCTGGAAGTTCTTGCTGCCATCGATCGTGTCCGGGCGCGGCGAACTCGACACATACCCCTGACTCAGCAGCGCCCGGCGCGCCGCCTCGCACGTCGCGTCGGACTTGGCGTGGAAGGTGCGCGCGTAGGGGCTTGCCGTCGCATCGAACTGCTCCTGCTGATAGAGCGGCGTGGGCGCAGAGCTGCACGCAGCCAAAGCGGCAGCGATGCTGGCAGCAGCGCACAAAACGGACAACGGACGGAAGCGGTAGGGCATGGCGTTGGGCAAAAGGGCTTGGCCGAATGGTGTAGCGGGCCAGTAGCGCCACTGCAGCTGCGGCGCAAGTTTTGTGCGCGGCAGGCGGTGGCGGCGTTGGTGGGTAGCCGGGCGACATTATAAGTTTGTCGGGTGACACGTCACCCCGCGACATGCGCCCATTCTGCTCGCGCGACATCTTGGCATCGCGGGCAACGGTTTCATTAGGCCTTTGAGCACCCCTAGCCCCGGGGCTCCACCTTGCCAGTGCGCAGCGCAACCGCCCAATCCGGCCGGCCCCGCTGCTCCGCAATCGCCGCTGCATCGTTCCACGCGTATTCAACCGCACGGAACTCGGCAGTTCATTCACCTTCCTGTTCAGTCACGATGGCATAGCGCGCATGCGGGCTGCCGGTTTCAATCGTGTGGGCAAACGGATAGGCATCGCTGTAAGCCTGTAGGCCGACGCTGCCCGTGTTGACGATAAAGCGGCCATCCACCAGCTTTATCGCGCGTGGCATATGGGTGTGGCCGCACAGCACGAGCTTCGCGCCGGCATCTTCTGCGCAATAGGTGCCGCATCGCGCCCGACAGTTTTTGCGGGAGTAAGAGCCAACCGCCGTGTAGCCAAAGGCCGCCGCACAACAGCGCTTACCGGCAACCCGGCGCCGCTCGTGCCCCGCACATGAGTTATTTTTAATTCAGATTTTTACCAAATATAAATCTGGCGCCAGGCTTCGATCTTTATCCAACCCCCGCCCAAAAAACCTCCAAAAACCCCACCGACGGGGGCAGCGCAATCCCGACGCATCGCCTATGCTGTTTCCCATTAAAAACAGCGCCCTGATTTGAAGCGGATTATCAGAGAAAACGCCTAGTCCTAAATATCTAAAAAGCATTCGGCCGGGGGCGGTAAATGGGGCGGAGGAGAAAACAAGCATCCACCAGCGACGTGCTGTTGGCGCTGCCGTGGTGGATGCTGGCCATTGGCGCGGCGGCCAGTTACCTGATTTTTCACAACATCCTCCCGGCGGCGTTTAGCGCCAACCCGCTGTTGAGCGGCGTCGGGATGCTGGCGCGCGGGCTGGCCTGGATGCCCGCGCTGCTGCTCGGCTTCTTTGCCGTGCTGTCGTACCTACGGGAGCGCAGCCGGCAGGCCGATGCCCGGCTCGGTCCCCCGCGCACGGAACCGACTGGGCGGTCCCGCCCGCGGAAGGCGCCGCCCCAGCCCGCGAGCAACGCAGCGGGCAGCAACCCGCCCAACCCGCCCAATCCGACTCGCAATACCCCCACGCTCCCACAAGCCGCCACGCCGGCAGAACCCGCCACGCCTCAAAGCTGGACGCTGGAGGCCATCCAGTCGCTTGAGTGGAAGCGGTTCGAGCTGCTGTGCGTGCAGTACTACGAGCAGATGGGGTTTGCCGTGAAGACCGTGCAGAACGGCCCGGATGGCGGCATTGACGCCACGCTGTACAAGGCCGGCCAGGACGCGCCCGTGGCGGTGGTCCAGTGCAAGGCGTGGTCCAAGCCCGTGAAGGTGGAGCAGGTGCGGGCGCTGGGCGGCTCCATGCTGGCGCACAAGGTCAAGCGGGGCGTGTTCTGGTCTTTGTCGGGTTATGTCGGCAACCCGGTGCAGGAGTTTTCCGAGCTTGCCGGTATCCAGCTATTGGATGGGCCGGCGGTGCTTGAGCGTATCCGCGCGCTGGCCGAAGACAAACAGGCCGCGCTGCTGGCGAAGGTGTTTGAGGGGGATTACCGCACGCCGTCGTGCCCGGCTTGTGGGGTGAAGCTGGTGGCGCGGAATGGGAAGGGTGGGGCGTTTTGGGGGTGCAGCAATTACCGAGTGGGGTGTCGGTATACGTTGCAGATGGGGCGATCCGCGTGAAGATGATCTGTCGCGTTTTTTCGAACAGTAGTGGAAATTTCAGTAGCGGGTTCGAAATTCGAGGATAGGAGACGCTATGAAAGACTACAAGAATCTTAGTGGGGAATCCGGAGTGATCGGATACGAAATCGAGCAAGGCTCAATTACCGTTTACTTCCGTGATGGTTCGACTTATTTGTATACGAATACGATCACTGGACCGGAGGAAATCATAGAAATGCAATGCTTGGCTGTAATGACCCAGTGAAAACCTGCTCACGTCACAATGGAAGAAAAGACGATGAGCACGAAGATGGAAGAAGACATCAAGCGGTGGACGGCCAAGCGCAAGAGCGCGTTGGTGCTGGACATCATTCAGGGCAAGACGACAGTGGCAGAGGCCAGCCGCGCCTATGACCTGTCGCCCTCCGAGGTCGAGGGTTGGGTGGATGACGGCAAGCGCGGCATGGAGAATGCGCTGCGGGCCAACCCGCTGGACCTGAAAGATCAGTACGAGCGGCAGATCAAGGACCTGCAGGAAGCGTACGGCGAAGCCATGCTGGAGTTGCGCGCAAGAAAAAAATTGCAGTCCCTGCTGGGCGAGGACGACAAGTGATCGAGATGATCCGCCAGGGACTGCAGGCTGACGGCATTACCGTCTCGATCTCGAAGCTGTGCCGGTGGTTTAACGTACCGCGTCGCAGCGTGTATTACCGGCCAGTCAAGGCAGAGCCGAAGGTCCAGGCCCGCTTCGCGGAGCCGATCAAGGCGATGATCGAAGAGTCGCCGTCGTTCGGTTACCGTACCGTCGCGTATCTGCTGGGGTTCAATAAGAACACCGTGCAGCGCATCTTCCAGCTCATGGGTTGGCAGGTTCGCAAACGTCCCGTCGGCTTCCGGCCGCGCATTCAAGCGATGCCGTCAGTGGCT